>CAZQIX010000015.1:53533-62880 GCA_964593855.1 uncultured Desulfobacula sp.
GAAAGTTTTCAGGCAATAGAAGGTTGCCTGGAGCTTTTCATGTGCCGGTCTAATACAAAATCTGGCTCAGAAAGGTCTTGGTCCGCTCGTTTTGAGGATGGTTGAAGAAATCATCGGGGTTGTTTTCTTCGATGATTTCACCTTCGTCCATGAAAATGACCCGGTGGGCAACGCTTTTGGCAAATCCCATCTCATGGGTGACCACGATCATGGTCATGCCTTCCTGGGCCAGACTGATCATGACATCCAGCACTTCTTTGACCATTTCGGGATCCAGGGCGGATGTGGCTTCGTCAAACAGCATGATATCGGGTTTCATGCACAGGCTGCGGGCGATGGCGACCCGCTGCTGCTGGCCTCCGGAGAGCTGGCCGGGGAATTTGGCCGCCTGTTCGGCGATCTGCACTTTTTTCAGATAATACATGGCGGTTTCTTCCGCTTCTTTTCTGGGGACTTTCCGGACCCAGATGGGGCCGAGGGTCAGGTTTTCCAGAATGGTCAGATGGGGGAACAGGTTGAAGTGCTGAAACACCATACCCACTTCGGAGCGGACTTTTTCAATGTTTTTGAGGTCTTTGGTCAGCTCGATCCCGTCCACGATGATCTGCCCCTTCTGGTGTTCTTCGAGTCGGTTGATGCATCGGATCAGGGTGGATTTGCCGGATCCGGAAGGTCCGCAGACCACGATGCGTTCCTTTCGTTTCACGGATAGATTGATGTTTTTCAGAACGTGAAAATCCCCGTACCATTTGTGCATGTCGACAATCTTGATCACGATGTCTTCATCGGAAATGTCTATTTTGTGATTGTTTTCTGAATTCATAATGCATCGCTCTCTAAAAGGGGGTTAACCATCAGTGCTCCAGGTCCGTGCTCAGTTCCCGCTCCAGTTTCCGGCTGTAGGTGGACATGAAAAAACAGCATAGAAAATAGACAACGGCCAGAAAAATATAGGCTTCTGCCGCAAAGCCCATCCATTTAGGGTCGGACAGAACGGATTTGGTGGTTTTCAAAAGATCGTAGAGCCCGATGATGACAACCAGGGACGTATCTTTGAAGGCCGAGATCAGGATGCTGACCGAAGGCGGGATCACTATTTTCAGGGCCTGGGGCAGGATGACGAGCCGCATGGTCTGGGTGTAATTCAGACCCAGGGATTCGGCGGCTTCATACTGGCCTTTGTTCATGCCCTGCAATCCACCCCGGACCACTTCCGCAATATAGGCGGCGGTGAACAGGATGATGGCCACCTGGGCCCGGAGGACAGCGTTAATGGAAACGCCTTCGGGCAGAAACAGGGGAAACACCACGGAGGACATGAAAAGCAGGCTGATGAGGGGGACGCCCCGGATCAGTTCGATGTAGAAAATGCAGAAAGTTTTGATGACGGGCATTCTGGACTGCCGGCCCAGGGCCAGCAGAACCCCCAGGGGATAGGCCGCCGTGAGTCCGAAAACGGACAAAAGCAGGGTCAGGATGATGCCGCCCCATCTCTGGATCTCAACGGGTGTCAGTCCGAAAAGACCGCCTCGCAGCAGTACGCCCATAATCACCAGGGAAATGACCCAGGCATATCCGAGCCATGGCTTCCAGTAACTGCGGTTCCGGCTGACGAAGAGCAGGGAGATGAGCAGGACGATGGCGGTGATGGGCCGCCAGAGAATATCCTGGGGATAAAAGCCGAACAGGATCATTTTGTAGTTGCTGGAGATAATGGACCAGCAGGCTCCGTCCACCTCCCTGCAATTCACGTTGGGCGCCCATATACCGTCGATGAAGGCCCACTTTAAAAAAGGGAGAATGGAAAACCAGACCAGACAGAGAATCGCAATGGTGAGCAGGGTGTTGAACGGGCTGCTGAACAGATTTTTTCGCATCCACCCCGGCACCCCCACGCTTGAGATGGGCGGTCTGATATCGTGGGAAATACCGTGGATATCTTTCTGTGTCGCGCTCTGGGTCATGGTTTGGGTACTCCCGTTTTCATCGTTCCACAATAGCCATTTTTTTGTTGTACCAGTTCATGAAGGCCGAGGTGGACAGGCTGAAGATCAGATAGACCACCATGATCAGAACCACTCCCTCGATGGCCTGGCCTGTCTGATTGATGGTGGTTCCGGCCACGGACACGAAGTCCGGATAGCCGATGGCCACAGCCAGAGAACTGTTTTTGGTCAGGTTGAGCATCTGGCTGGTCAACGGGGGTATGATCACCCGCAGGGCCTGGGGCAGTATGATGAGCTTGAGCACCTGTCCGGATTTCAGGCCGATGGCGAGGGCCGCTTCAGTCTGGCCTTTGGACACGGATTGAATGCCGGCCCGGACGATTTCAGCCACAAAGGCAGCCGTATACAGAACCAGCCCCAGAAGGAGGGCCGCAAATTCAGGGCTTACCGAAATCCCTCCCTTGAAATTGAATCCCTTGAGTTCAGGCAGGTTCATTTCCGTCGGGGCTCCCGCAAAAAGCCAGCAGACCAGGGGCAGGCCGATGATCAGGGCCACTGAGGTTCGGAAAACGGGAAAAGACCGGCCGGTAAGGTTCTGCCGTTTGTGCGCCCATTTTTTCATGAAAAAGATCAGGACGGCGGCCAGGATGACGGCCAGGCCCATATAAAGGTGGACCGGATGGGCCTGGGGAATGCCGAAAATCAGCCCCCGGTTACAGAGAAACACGCCGGGCAATAGATGAACGGCATCTCTGGGCGAGGGCAGCATTTCGTAAAAAAAAGCGTACCAGAAAAAAAGCTGAAGCAGGATGGGGATATCCTGAAATACCTCGATGTAGACTGCGGCCGCCTTTTTTACCAGCCAGTTTTTGGACAATCTGGCGATGCCGATGAATGTCCCGAGGATGACCGTCAGGACAATACCGATGAAGGAAACCAGAAGAGTGTTTAAAAAACCGACCGTCAGAGCTCTGGAATAGCTGTTCACGGCTGAATACTCAATAATGGATTCACCGATTTCAAAGGCGGCTTCTCTTCCGAGGAAACCGAACCCGGTGGCGATGGACTGCCGTTCCAGGTTGCTCAATGTATTGGAGATCAGATACCAGGCGACAAAGGCGAACAGGCAGGCGGCGCCGACCTGATACAGGATGGCTCGTTTGTCCGGATCATACCAGAAAGAGATATGCCGGGCATTGCTAGTCTGTGCGGTCATGGTCATGGTCCGGGTGCAAAAATAAGGGGTCAGGAAACGACGGCTTGCGGCACCGGCCTGGACACCGGCGCCGCAAAACTCTGCCCGGGGTTATTTGAACGGAGGCGAATACATCAGTCCGCCGTTGGTCCAGAGGGCATTCAGACCTCTTTCAATACCGAGGGAGGTATTGACCCCGACGTTTCTTTCAAAAACTTCGCCGTAGTTACCGACTTTTTTGACAATATTGTAGGCAAATTTTTCATCCAGGCCCAATGCCTTGCCGTTACCTTCGGTGACGCCCAGAAATCTCTGAACGACCGGGTTTTCGCTTTTCAGCATCTCGTCTACGTTCTGGGAGGTGATGCCCAGTTCTTCGGCTTCGATCAGCGCATAGACAGTGTAGGTCACAATGTCTTTCCACTGGTTGTCCCCATGGCGGACGGCGGGGGCCAACGGTTCCTTGGAGATGATTTCAGGCAGGATGATGTAGTCGCCGGGATTGGGGGCAACGGCCCGGGTTCCGGCCAGCTGGGAGGCATCGGAGGTCAGGCAGTCGCAGCGGCCGGCAAAAAAGGCCTGGGCCAGCTCGGCGTTGTTTTCGATGACCACGGGATTCATCTTCATGCCATTGGATCGGAAATAATCCGCCACGTTGAGTTCGGTGGTGGTTCCGGGAAGTACGCAGACAGTGGCCCCGTCAAGTTCCTTGGCGCTTTTTACGCCCAGTTTCTTGGGCACCAGAAAGCCCTGGCCGTCATAGTAGTTGACCATGCCGAAGTCCAGCCCCAGGTCCGTGTCCCGGCTCAGGGTCTGGGTGGCGTTTCGGAAAAGTACGTCGATTTCACCGGACTGAAGAGCCGTGAAACGGGTTTTTGCGGTCAGCGGCGTGTATTTGATCTTGTCGGGATCTCCGAACACGGCTGCGGACAGAGCCCGGGCGCAGTCCACATCAATGCCCCGCCAGACCCCTTTTTCATCAGGCTTACCGAATCCGAACAGTTCTCCATTGACGCCGACCTGGATAAACCCTTTGGCTTTGACGTCCTGGAGCGTTCCCGCCATGGTGAAAGAGGCCATTGCCACCACGGTCACACAAATTGCCAACACTTTGAGTAACTTCATTGATTCTTCCCTCCTGCATTAAAGTAATCGATCCGGGATGCCTCCCCAAGAGATCATCCGCTTTTCCATGCTGTAGATTCAACCTCAGACTGTAATAAACACATCAGATAATTTTTTCAAGTATTTTAGTAAATATCGACCAGCAAATAAAACCCGTTCAGGTAAAAATAGTGTAAAATCGGATCCGTCGGGATTTTCATTTTTTGTGTAAGAGGGTATTGGGGATGGCATGAAATCCTGTACCCGAGTCTTCAGAGAGCCGGTCAATGCCCTGTCCCACATGGCCGGCGCAATCGCCTCCGTCGCGGGCCTGACCCTGATGGTGACCGTGGCCGCCGTCCGGGCCGATGCCTGGCATGTGGTTTCGTTCGCTGTTTTCGGAACCACGTTGATTCTCATGTATACGGCCAGTTTTTTGTATCACGGACTTAAATTGTCGGAAAACGCCATCCGGATTTTTCGACGGATCGATCATATCATGATTTTTGCCGTGATTGCGGGATCCTATACACCCATCTGCCTGGTGCCGCTGCGGGGCCCCTGGGGATGGAGCATTCTGGGCGCCGTCTGGGGCATGGCCCTTCTGGGCATCGGACTGAAAATAGTGTCCATGAATGTGCCCAGATGGATCTCCACCCTGATTTATCTGCTCATGGGCTGGATCTGCCTCATTGCCGTCTATCCGCTGGTGATCTCCCTGACCCCGGCCGGTCTGTTCTGGTTGGCCCTTGGCGGTCTGTTTTACAGCATCGGGGCCGTCATATATGCCTTGAAAAAACCCGATCTGCTCCCCGGCGTCCTGGGATTCCACGAGATATGGCACGGATTCGTACTCCTGGGCAGCGCCTCGCATTTCTGGCTGGTTTTCCGGCACCTCATGGAGGTCCATCCCGTCTGATCCCGGATTCCTTCCGGCTCCGGTTAACGGGAAAGCCCGGCCGGACTATATTTCTTCAATTGTAAAAAAAACGATTTGCGGTTAGGATGGCGTGTCGCCAATGGATCAGGATCAGGAGCCGCAATGAAAATCAACGATATCCGGAAATTAACGCAGTTCAAGCCCGTCAATCTGTATAAAATTGATTACAATGATCGGGAAAACAAAGAGAAGCAATGGATTTTCGCATCTCGTTTTTCCGGAGACAACCCGCTTGAACGGGACCGCTCCCGGCCCGATGCCGTGGTTCTTGTCCCCTATCACACCCATCTGCAGAAACTGGTTCTGATACGGGAGTTCAGGGTGGCCCTGGGTGATTATCAGTATGGATTTCCAGCCGGCCTGCTGGATCCGGGCGAATCCGTCGAGACGGCCGGAAAAAGGGAATTGTTCGAGGAAACCGGATTGACCGTCACAAAAATTCTGACATGCAGCCCGCCGGTGTTTTCATCCTCCGGATTGACGGATGAATCCGTTTCTCTGATGTTCGTGGAATGTGAAGGGGTCGCGACCAACCGGTACAATGAGGCGTCGGAAGATATCGATATCCTCATGGTGAGCCCTCGGCAAGCCGAAGAACTGATGTCCGACCCCCTGGCCCGTTTTGACGTCAAGACCTGGATCGCGCTGCATTTTTTCGTTCTCGGGGGAAGGCTCTGAATGTTTTCCAATTTACTGTATTTTCTGATGGCCCTGGTGATCTACACCCCGTCGGAACTGTTCAAAAACACTGACTCCTTCAAATTAACGGCCCTGCCCGCCGCCCTGGGCATCCTGGCCGGTTTCGGTCTGGTCTGCCATCTGATTTTCAGACGTTTGGACGGTAAAAGCGCACTGTATTCCCGTGAATATATCGATGACCGGGTGAATCGGATCATATCGGGTCTGTCCGTGGCGGCCCTGATCCTTTTCGGGATCGACATTTATTTTTTGAAGCTGCCCCTGGCTCTGTCCGGCATCACCGTTTTCGATTTGTTCCCCACCTTCAAAGCCTTGATTTTCATCGGTTTGTACCTGATATACCTGTTGATAATCTGGAATGAAGCGTTCCGGTTGCAGAATCGGTCTTTTTCCGGCACAATCTCCCGAAAAGAATATATCCTGTCCAATATCTCTTTTTCCCTGCCCGCTCTGTTGCCCTGGCTCTGCCTGTCTCTGTCCGCCGACCTGCTCGGGCTCATCCCCTGGCTGCCGGTCAGGCAGGCCCTGGCTTCTCCCCTTGGCGAAGTCGGGTTCATTGCCTTGTTTCTGGCGGCTGTCGCGGTGTTCGGTCCGGTTTTTATCCGCACCCTCTGGCGCTGCCGTCCCCTTCCGGCCGGATATAGGCGCGAACAGATCGAAACCGTATGCCGGAAAGCCGGACTGGTCTATGCCGATATCCTGAAATGGGATTTGTTCGGCGGAAACATGATCACCGCCGGGGTCATGGGGTTTGTGGGCAGATTCCGCTATCTGCTGGTAACGCCGGCCCTTCTGGGCGCCCTGGACGATGAGGAGCTGGAAGCGGTGATCCTTCACGAGATCGGACACGTCCAGAGGTATCACATGGTGTTTTATCTCCTGTTTTTCGCTGGGTTCATGGCCTGTAATTTTGTTTTTTTCGAGCCCGTCATGCTTCTGCTGTATCTGTTTTCACCCGCCTATCAAGTACTTTCATGGATAGGAATGGACAAGGCCACGGCTCTGCCGGTTCTGGTCAGTCTGGTCATGATCGCCGGGTTTGTCCTGTATTTTCGATTCATTTTCGGTTATTTCATGAGAAATTTCGAGCGGCAGGCGGATCTTCACGTATATGAATTTTCAGGCTCGGCCCAGGCCCTTATCACCACTTTTCGAAAAATCGCCTTTCACACCCGGCAGGATGCGGATCGGCCCAACTGGCACCATTACAGCATCGGTGAACGGGTTCGGTTTCTGGAGCAATGCGAATTCGATCCTTCTTTGATCCGGAGTCACCATGCCAGGGTCAAAAAAATGATCGCCGTTTATGTTGCCGTGATGGGCGGACTGTTTGCCGTCGGGTACGCCGTCAGCTACGGCCCGGCGCAAACGGTTTTCGACCATTTCGTAGCGGAACGGATTCTTCTGCAGGAGTTGGATCTGGACCCGTCCGATTCCGACATGTATGCTCTGGTGGGAGATTATTACTACAGCCGGAATCATTATGACCGGGCCATCGATGCCTATGAAAACGTTCTGAGAATCGATCCCGACCATGTTCATGTACTCAACAACCTGTCCTGGCTGTTTTCCACCTGTCCGGAAGAGCGTTACAGAGACGGGGGGAAAGCCCTTTCCTATGCCGAACGGGCACTGGCTCTGGAGGATGCGGCCCATGTGTGGGATACCTATGCCGAAGCCCTGTTCGTCAATCATGACATTCAAGCTGCCGTTCGGGCGGCCCGCACGGCACTTGGCCGGGCAAAGGAAAACAGGGTGTACTATGAACGGCAGTTGCAGCGATTTGAAAGCCTGCTGATCCGGCCCGGGGGTCAGATCCCGATGGGCAGAAAGGCCATGCCGGCGAAAAACGCCACTTCCTTGATGACCCGGCCGGTTCTGTCGGAGATGATCCGAGCCATGGTGTCCTGCAGGCAGATGAGTTTGCCGAAAAGCCTTTCATAGCTCAGATTTTTTATATCTCCTTCAAGGGTGTTGGTCAGAATCAGCAGATCGCCGGTTTCTTTGTGCCGATGGCTCAGCCGCCAGACGCAGATTTCAATGTTTCTGGCGCTGTTGTAAAGGTCCTGGGCGCTCAGATAATCCAGCATGTACAAATCACATTTGCCGTTGTAAGCATTGTGGATCATTGTGTAAAGGCCGTACACCAGGGCAAAGACCCGATCCCCCTTAAAATCCGGGTCCAATCCCAGTAAAACGGCATCCGTGCCGACCTGGTTGTGAATTTCGGCGAATTTGCGGGGTGGGCAGGTAAAAATCTGCTGAACGCGGGAATCAATGGTCCGGTTCTTGGCTTTGTGTAATTCGGAGGGATTTTTTCTGTATAATTTTTCGGTCAGGGATTTCAGTTGCTCCGTTGCCTGGAGCCGGTGGATTTCCGCAACCCGGTCAATATCCGTTTTGGCCAGGTCCCGGATCCGGAACTGAGAAAAACCCCCGCATCCGTAAAAAAGAAAGACCACTGAGCAGATGGCGCAACTTGCTATTTTTCGAACATCATGAATACGGCTGCCTCCTCTGGATCATGTCCGCCGAGTCGGGCCCCCGGTCAAGCCTTCTGTGCAGACGATCTGTTCTTATACTCCAGAATGCCTTTGTGCATGGTTTTCACGGCCAATTGAATACAATGATGCTTTTTTTCCGGGATGTTTTCAAGCACTTTGAAAACATGTCCGTCATTTATTTTTAGGGCTTCGTCCATATTTTTACCTTTGACCAGGTCCACGGCGGCCATGGCGGCGGAAATGGCGCCTGCGCAACCGGTTATTTCATATCGGGCATCTTTGATAACGTCATTTTCATCTATTTTCAGGTAGATTTTCATGATGTCTCCGCAGGATCCGACGTTTTCCGATACCTGATCCGCATCTTCGATATATCCCATGTATTTTTTTTCAATATAGTAATTGATGGCCGGTTCGGCATATCCGGCTTCAGAAAGCATTTTTCTTTCGGCGTCCGATGATACGATCTTGTTCAGCACTTTGTGTATCCCTTATGTTGATTGTCAAATATCCAGTTACGTGACCTAAAATAATGAATTTCTTTTTTATGTCAAGCAAAATGGAAATTAATAAATTGTGCTTGAGATTATCACTGGCTGTGGTATTCTGCGATTCAAAGGGTTCGGCTTGATTCAGCAGAGGTTCAAGGGGTGCGGCAATTATTGCTCCAGCTCCGAAGATATGTCTTCCACCATCTGGCAGGGAAAAGGAGAGAAGGTTATGAAAGAATTGATTCAGTACATTGCTCAGGCATTGGTTGATCATTCCGATCAGGTTGAAGTCAAGGAAATTAAAGCTCAACAGACCCTTGTGCTGGAACTGAGAGTCGCCAAAGAAGACCTTGGAAAAGTCATCGGCAAAAAAGGCCGGACGGCCCAGGCCATGAGAACCATCCTGTCTTGCGCGTCCGCCAAGGAACAGAAGCGGGTGATTCTGGAAATCGTCGAATAAGGAAGGGG
>CAZQIX010000016.1:0-57540 GCA_964593855.1 uncultured Desulfobacula sp.
TATCCCTCTAAAAAGGCCCTGAGCGTTTCTTCAACGCTCAGGGCCTTTTTGCGTTGCGGCTCTTTATTTTTACATTTCCGGTCCTATATTACCTGTTATAACCTGACCCCAACAAATCGGGAGGATTATGAAACCCACTGCCAACGACCATCATCTGGTCATGGGTGAAATTGAGGATTTTTTAACCGGAGCCGTTCTCGCCGATACCCATGATGAACGATACCGCCAGAAAGTCGCAAGAAAACTTGTGATAAATAATCAATTCCATAAAAGAGATATAGAATCCAACCTATATATTGAGGTGACGGCAGGGGGAAAAAAAGCCGGTCTCAAGGTTGATTTCCTGATTAACGAGAACAAACGGGCGGTGGTTATGATCAAATACGCCCCAGGGTCTTTAGTAACTAGAAGATTGACGGCCCTTGCTTTGTCCAGAATTGTTCGACCCTATCAGGTTCCTCTGGTCGTAATGACCAACGGGGAGGATGCCGAACTGATTGATGGTGAGACCGGAAAGGTTCTGAACCAGGGATTTGATTCCATACCCAACCGGGATATGGTCTTGAATCGCTGGACCGGTTTTTCCTTCAAATTGATTTCATCAACTGTTTTCGATCAGGCTTCCCGGATTGTGTTCGCCTGCGAAGTGGAGGGGGCCTGTCCCTGTGATTCGGATATCTGCAGACTGTAATCGTTTTTTAAGATAAAAGCCGGTATAGGATCGTTTATGGGAAATGACTTTTTCCGGGGGGCCCTGGACCAGAATTTCCCCGCCCTTGTCTCCTCCATCCGGGCCCAGGTCGATGATATGATCAGCGCACTGAATCACATCCAGGTTGTGTTCGATCACTACTACGGTGTTTCCGGCATCCGCCAACTGATTCAAAACAGACAACAGCCGTCGGATATCATCCGGGTGAAGCCCTGTGGTGGGTTCGTCCAGGATATAGATGCTTTTGGCACTTCCTTTTTTTGCCAGCTCTCTGGACAGTTTGATCCTCTGTGCTTCTCCGCCGGAAAGGGTGGTCGCGGGCTGACCCAACTTCACATACCCCAGCCCTACTTCATTCAGGGTCGATAGTTTGTCGGTAATCCATGGAATATTTTCAAAAAATGAAATCGCCTGATTGATTGTCATGTCCAGCACTTCAGCAATGTTTTTGCCCTTGTATCGAACCTCCAGCGTCTCTCTGTTATAGCGCCGGCCTTTGCATACGTCGCAGACAACATATACATCCGGCAAAAAATGCATTTCGATTTTGATAATACCGTCTCCCGCACAAGATTCGCACCGTCCGCCGCGAACATTGAAACTGAATCGCCCGGGTTGATATCCTCTGGCTTTGGCTTCCCTGGTTTGAGCGAACAGGTCCCGTATCGAATTAAATACCTGGGTGTAGGTGGCGGGATTGCTCCTGGGCGTTTTTCCAATGGGAGACTGATCCACATGTACCACTCGATTCAGGTGTTCAAGTCCCTGGATATCCTTATATTGTCCGGTTGGTTTCCTGGTTCGGTTGAAATGATTGGTCAGGATCGGATAAAGGGTAGACAATACCAGGGTGGATTTGCCTGAACCGGAAACCCCGGTCACGCAGGTGAGACATCCCAGCGGGAAAGACACATCAATGTTTTTGAGATTATTGGCACAAGCCCCTCTAACGATCAGGAATTCTCCTGAGCCTTGTCTTTTTTCTTCAGGAATCGGAATGCGTTTACGTCCTGACAGATAAAGTCCGGTAAGCGATTTCGGATGTTCGGCCAGATCTTCGGGTGTGCCTGAAAAAAGTACTTCCCCTCCATGAACGCCCGCTCCCGGTCCGATATCGATCACATGGTCGGCCGATCGGATGGTGTCTTCATCATGCTCGACCAGCAGGACCGTGTTGTCGAGATTTCGGAGATCCATGAGGGTGGTCAGGAGCCGGGCATTGTCTTTTTGATGCAACCCGATACTGGGCTCGTCCAGAACGTAGAGGATTCCGGTCAGTCGAGAGCCGATCTGAGTGGCGAGCCGGATTCGCTGGTTTTCCCCGCCGGACAGGGAGGCGGTGGATCGATCCAGGGTCAGATATCCAAGCCCCACATCTTCCAGAAAACCCAGGCGGTTTCCCAATTCTTTGATGATACTCCGGGCAATGGCCGTTTCTTTTTCGTCCAGTTCGACTGATCCTATATATCTGCGGGCGGATTCGATGGACATGGCTGTAATTTCCCAGATGGTTCGACCACCTACCCGGACCATGGATGACGCCCGGTTGAGACGGTTGCCGCGACAGGTGGGACAGGCTCTGAAACTCATGAACGGTTTCAGGTTTTCTCTGACGGTTTTGGATTCCGTATCCCGGAAACGTCTTTTCAGATTGGGAATGATGCCTTCATAGGGTTTCTGATACACCACCCGTTTGTTCATTCGTTCCACATAAAAGGAAATAGCTTCCCTGCCGGAACCATGCAACAACACTGTCTGAAATTGCGGGGAAAGATCCTGGAAGGGTTTGTAAATATCTTCTTTGTAATGGGTGACCAAGGCGTCCAGAAATTCCACGAATTGGATGGAATGGCGGTTTTCCCAGGGCAGGACGGCCCCCTGCCGCAACGAAAGCCGCTTATCCGGAACGATCAGATCCGGATCAAAGTCTGTGACAGCCCCCAGACCGTCACAGTCCGGGCAGGCACCCTGGGGAGAATTAAAGGAAAAGGAGGCCGGGGAGAATTCCGGATAGCTGATGTTGCAGTTCGGGCAGGAAGCTGATTCGCTGAGCAATATGTCTTCCGACCTGGTGAGATCCGCCACTATGGCCTGTCCACCGGTTAGTCCCAGAGCCAGTTCCAAGGAATCAAACAGTCTTTTTCCCACCTCTTTTTTGATCATCAGCCGGTCGACAACCGCCTCAATGGTGTGGGGTCGTTTTTTGTCCAATTTCGGGGGTTCTTCCAATCCGAAAAGGGTTTGATCCACACGGACACGGGCAAATCCGTCTTTTCTGAGTTTTGAGAAGAGTTTCTCATGACTGCCTTTCTGGGCGGTGACAATCGGTGCCAGAACCATGATTCGGGTGTTTTCAGCCAGCTCCATTATTCTGTCCATCATCTGATCAATGGACAGGGCTGCAATGGACCGGCCGCAAACGTGACAGAAGGGTTTGCCGACTCTGGCGAACATAAGTCTGAGATAATCGTAAATTTCAGTGGCAGTTCCCACGGTTGATCTGGGGTTGTGATTTGCGGATCTTTGTTCGATGGCAATGGCCGGACTCAATCCGATAATGGCATCCACATCCGGTTTGCTCATTTGGCCCAGGAACTGGCGTGCATATGTGGAAAGGGATTCCACATATCTTCGCTGGCCTTCGGCGAACAAGGTGTCAAAGGCCAGGGTGGATTTTCCGGACCCGGACAGGCCGGTTATCACCGTGAGTTTGTTTCTGGGTATGGTTACGCTGATGTTCTTGAGATTGTTTTCGCGGGCTCCCTCAATGATAATATGATCGACAGTCATTTTTTTCCCTGAAGGTTGCCTGCCTGAAAGGCGGCCATCCGAATGGCCTCTTTGAGGCTCGACGGATCGGCTATCCCCTTCCACGCGATATCATAGGCTGTGCCGTGATCCACTGAGGTCCGGACAATGGGAAGTCCCAGAGTGGTATTGACCCCATCCCTGAAATGCAGGAGTTTAAACGGAATCAGACCCTGGTCATGATACATGCACACCACGGCGTCAAATCTACCCTGTGCGGCATGATAAAATACCGTGTCGGGAGGCAGCGGCCCCTGAACAAGAATTCCTTCCCGCCGTAAATCCTGGACGGCCGGTTGAATGATGTCGGCCTCCTCTTGTCCGAACAGTCCGTCTTCTCCCGAATGGGGGTTCAGACCCGCTACCGCGATCCTGGGGGTCTCGATGTTGAACCGTTTTTGCAAAGACAGATGCGTCAGTCGGATTTTTTCCTGAATGATTCCGCTGTTCAGAAAGCCCGGGACCTTTGCCAGGGGGATATGGATAGTGACCAGTACCACTCTGAGCCTGGTGCCGGCCAGCATCATGGCATAATTCCGGGTCCCGGTGCCGTGGGCCAGCAGTTCGGTATGTCCATGAAATTCAGAGCTGGCCATTTTCAGCGCGGTTTTGGTGATCGGACAGGTGACCAGGCCATGAATGCGATTTTGAAGAGCCAGATCCATCCCTTTATGTATATAATCCAGCATGGCGCTGCCGTTTTCAGCCGATGGAATGGACGGGACAAGGTTCCGGATCCGGACATCAGGTCTGTCCAGAATGTCCGGGGTGCCGGGTTTGAATTCTCCCTGAGCGGGATCGTCCACTATGTGCAAAAAAGGTGGGTGATCGGTCAGAGTCAGAGCTTGTTTGAGAGTTTGGGCATCTCCGATGACCAGGGGCCTGCAGATTTCATGAATAGCCGGGTCGTTGAGGGCCTTGACGGCGATTTCAGGGCCGATTCCGGCCGGATCACCCATCGTGATGCCGATGATCGGGCGTGTCGCAAATGTTGCCTGCATGGTGCGTTAACTCCTTTGGGATTGGAAATAGGCAAATTATGGGCAATATACTATCGGGTTATCAAAGAGTAAATATCATTTGTGTTAGGGAAATGTGAAACCCTTGTTATCATCAGGTTTGGAAAATTCCACCAATATTTGTCGAAAATGAAGTAATTCAAAGTAAACAGGAGGAATACTGAGAAAATAATTTTTTCGCCGAAAGGGACAAAAGCTCTGAGAGGTAAAAAATCTTGGAAAACTAAAGAGTTGTCGAAGTGGTTGGAATTTTATAAAAAAATCCTTGTTTCACAAATAAAGCAATATGAAATCAATCGGTTGAAAAAATATGCCAGAAAAAGATCGATATTTTGAACACGAGTCATGATCCGGTTTGACCGATGGAAGATATTTGAATAGAAAAAACAAGAATTTTTGAATTTCAGTTTTTTTCCGGTAAAATTTGCTTTACGAACCAGTCATCTGAATTTAATTGTTTGTGATAATCGTTAGAGAGGGTTCCTTTGGAAAATTTAGAATTGTTCTGGGAAGAAGTAAAAGGCCAAATCAAAAAGACACTGCCTGATCATTGCTACAGAATGTGGATCGATCCCGTGGAGCTTCTGGAATACGACGGGCGGCATGTGAAACTGTCCAGCCCCAATTCCTATTCCATGAAACGACTCAAAGATAATTATCTATTGTTGTTCAAACAGGAATTTTCAAAATTGGGGCGTTCCGATGTTGAAATCGAGTTTTTTGTCAAAGCCGGAGAAAAATTCAAATCAACCAGAACCAACGACAATTCAGGTTTTTACCCCGCCACATCGGTCAAACTGAAAACACCCCGGCAGATGAGTCTGCCGGGAATGGATGTTCGTTTCAACAATGGACGGCTGCTGAAAAAAGGATTCACCTTTGATGATTTCGTAGTGGGCAACAATTCCGATTTCGCTTATTCGGCATCTCTTTCTCTGGCTCATGGAAAACGCAACGGGTCGAACATCCTGTATCTGCTGGCCAGGACCGGGCTTGGGAAAAGCCATCTGTCCCAGGCCGTGGGGCATCACATTCTGACCCACAATCTGTCCAGAAGCGTTTATTACGTAACGGCGGAAGATTTTACCAATGAAATGATTTATGCGATCAAGACCCATACCATTGATCATTTCAAGGAAAAATACAGGAAAAAATGCGATGTTCTGATTCTTGAAGATATTCATTTCCTGGCAGGAAAAGATGCCACCCAGAAGGAATTGGCCATTACGCTGGATTACCTGTTGGAAGCCGATAAAAAGATTATTTTTTCAGGATGCGAACTGCCCGATGAGATCCCCAAACTGAACGAACAGTTGAAATCCCGTCTGACCCTTGGGTTGATCACGGAAATCTCGGTTCCGGATTATGAAACCCGGGTGCGGATTTTAAAAAAGAAATCGAAAAATCTGGGATGTGCGATTCCCAGGGAAGTGACCGAATATATCGCTCAGGAACTCAATGACAATGTTCGGCAGCTGGAGAGTGGTTTGTTCGGGGTGGCCGCCAAGGGCCAGTTGATGGGATATGATATCGATCTTGAATTGGCCAAAAGCGTGATAACCAATCTGACCAATGGGAAGAAGCGAATCACCGTGGAATCCATCAAAAAACTGATATGTGATGAATTTTCCGTATCGGAAGCCGACATTGTGTCCAAATCCAGGAAAAAAAGCATTGTAAAGCCCCGACAGATTGCCATATACCTGGCCCGGAAATATACGGATCAACCCATCAAGAAAATAGGCGGAAGTTTCAACCGATATCATGCCACCGCCATTTATGCCGTCAACGAAATTGAGAAAGAAATTCGGAACAAAAGCGTTCTGTTCGAACAGATAAAGTATCTGTCCGGGAAAATTGAATCAGGCAGATTATAAATGGGTCTTTCCGGAGCTTTTTTCAAAGCGCTTCAGGATATTTCAGGAAAAAATCATGTTGCCCGGGAAATGGAAGAGCGTCTTTGTTATGCCTATGACGCCACCGGAAAGACCCATTTGCCGGACGTGGTGGTTTTTCCCGGTTCCGAGCAGGAAATCGCCGATATATTGAAACTGGCTTCCAGGGAAAAGTGTATCGTCGTCCCTCGAGGAACAGGGTCGGGCATGACCGGCGGGTCAGTGCCGATATATGGGGGCCTGGTTCTGGTAACCACGAGAATGAACCACATTCTGTCCGTGGATGAGGCCAATCTGGTTGCCAGGGTCCAGCCGGGCGTAATCGTGGCGGATCTGCACAAAGAGGTGGAATCAAGGGGTCTGTTTTATCCTCCGGATCCGTCCAGCGCGTCCATCTGTACCATCGGCGGCAATGTGGCGGAATGCGCGGGCGGACCAAGAGCGGTCAAATACGGGGTCACCCGGGATTACGTCCTAGGTCTGCGGGCCGTGTTGCCGTCGGGAAACATTATTCGAACCGGAACAGCCACGGCCAAGGGAGTGGCCGGTTATGACCTCACTCGACTGATCGTCGGGTCTGAAGGAACCCTGGCCGTGGTCACCGAGATCATTCTGAAACTTCTGCCCAGACCGAAGGCGGTCCGGACCATGGCCGCCCTGTTTGACAGTGCGACCCGGGCGGCTCAGGCGGTTTCAACCGTCATGAAAAAGGCTGTCCTTCCGCGATGTGTCGAATATCTGGATGAAGGGAGTCTGAATCTGGTCCGTGATCGTTTGAGTTTTCCCATCCCCCATGACGCCAGAGCTCTTCTTATCATTGAGCTGGACGGAGACCCTGTGTCGGTTTCCTCCGATACCGGTCGGGTCGAGGAAATCTGTCGCACCGGTCACGCCCTGGAAGTGAGAGTGGCGGAAACCGAGGCGGAGGCGATCCGTCTGTGGGAAGCGCGCAAAGCACTATCTCCGGTCATGTTCAAGATTGCGCCCCATAAAATCAATGAAGACATCGTGGTACCCATAGATAAAATACCGGAGTTGGTAGCTGTTACGGACCGGATAGAGAAAGCGACCGGATTGAAGGTGGTTAGTTTCGGTCATGCCGGAGACGGTAACATTCACTGCAATATCATGTATGATCGATCGGATCCTGCGCAGGCCCTGAAATCCGAACAGGCGGTTTCGGATCTTTTCCACGCCACCCTGGACCTGGGAGGAACCATCACCGGTGAACACGGGGTGGGAATCACCAAAAAAAAATATCTGCCCCGGGAGATCGACGCTGTTCAGATGGAATTGATGAAGGGCATCAAAAAGGTGTTTGATCCTTTCAACATCTTAAACCCCGGCAAGATATTTGATTGATCCTTCCTGACAGTCTCCTCGGCCTCGTGGTGCAAACCATCACAAGGAATCAGTGCAATTTGATGGCGTAGTGGTTATGAATTAAAAGTTTTTCCAGAATATCGATTTTGGGATGTCTGCTTCTCATAATGCAGCATCGAATGGAAATCGAACAATATTGTGCACAGAGTTTGTTCTTTTTGTTAAACTCTCCGAAACAATCGGGGATGTCTATGGAGTCCTTTTTCATCGGGGTATCGATAACAATCTGATCTAGTCTTTTAATTTCCATATTCATTCCATAATCGGGTTAATTTTTTCTTATGTAAGTCAAAAATACGCTTTGGTCAACCTCTATTTTTCTAAAGCATGATCATGGATTCCAGCTTGTCAATAAGAAGATTCAAGCTTTGTTTCCGGATGGCGGAGATTTGGATCCCCTGGGTCAGCAGCCAGGGATCATCAAAGGATTGGAGATCGACCCGGTCTGTTTTGTTGAACACCAGCAGGGTGGGTGTCTGATCCAGGTTCAGGGTCTTCAGGATCTGTTCCACCGTTTCTTTCTGCTGTCGATATCGGGGATTGCTGATGTCGATGACGTGAAGGATGACATCGGCGTCGGTCAGTTCATCCAGGGTGGCGTGAAACGCCTCCATCAGGTTCCTGGGCAGATTCTGAATAAAACCCACGGTGTCCGTGATAATGACTTCCTTGTCCTTTGGAAAACGGAGCCGCCGGGAGGACGGGTCAAGTGTGGCAAACAGTCGATCGGCGGCAATGATGCTGCTCTGGGTCAGGGTGTTGAGCAAGGTTGATTTGCCTGCGTTGGTATAGCCCACGATGGAGATCACCGGCAGCCCTTTTTTGTTGCGTTTGGATTTCTGCTGGCGTCGATGTTTTCGAATCCGGGCGATTTCGTTTTTCAGTCGGTCGATTCGCTCCCGAACCCGTCGCCGGTTGATTTCCAGTTTGGTCTCTCCCGGTCCCCGCCCCCCGATGCCTCCGGTCAGGCGGGACATGGCCGTGTTTTTGGTCACCAGTCGGGGCAGAATATATTCCAGTTGGGCCAGTTCCACCTGATACTGCCCTTCCCGTGATTTTGCCTGTTTGGCGAAGATATCCAGAATCAATTGGGTGCGGTCGATGACCTTCATTTCAACAAAATCAGTGATGGAGCGGATCTGGGACGGGGTCAGTTCTCTGTCGAACACCAGCAGGGTGGCATGTTTCTGAATGGCCCGGATGATCAGATCGGAGAGCTTCCCGCGTCCCACCACGTATTTGGGGTCAATGACCTTCCTTTTCTGGATAGCGGTTCCGATGACCTGGATTCGGCTTGTTTTGCACAATTCCTCGAGTTCATCCATTGAAGCCTGGGCATCATTGTGCTCCGGCGTGACCGCATTGATCAAAAAAGCGTTCTCCATACCGGACAAAGGCTTGTAGAGGGAATTTTTACGGGTGAGTTCCGATTCCAGGGCCAGGATCCGGCTGAGGCAGCTGATATCGAGGTCTTCCGTGGATGCGGGATCCAGGACTTTGTAGGGATCTAAATCTTTATCAGGAAGGATGTGTGCGGAGTAGACCGGTCCGGGATGCCCATCGGGCCGGATGCAAACCGCAGTGAGGTAATCCAGTCGCAACAGGGCCAGATCGGTCAGGTCGTCCCGGGTCAGGGGTTCGTCTTTCAGGTGGGTATGAACCAGCCTGAGACCCTTCAGTTTTCCCGGATGAACCATGTAATCCGATGTCACGGGGATCATTATCCGCTGAGCATCTCCAACGATCACATGAACGATTTTTCCGTTTCGGTCGATCAAGAGGCCTATCTGGCGTCTGATGTCATGGGAAAATCGGACGAGCAGACGAACCAGTTCAGGGTCGGCAATCCATTCGGGTTGGGTGACGTATTGATAAAGAGTTTCCAGTGCTTTGATCTGGGTGGCTCTCAGGCCCTCGGTGTGGCCGTATAGTTGTTTTTTCATTCCAGATCCTGGAATCCGTCCGGGACCAGCTCCTCAAACCGCGTGTATTGCCCGAGAAAATGCATGAGGGCCGTTCCCGTAGCCCCGTTTCGGTTTTTGGCAACGATGATTTCAGCCATTCCTTTTTTGGGATTGTCCGGCTCTTTGTTGTAAACCTCATCCCGATAGATAAAGGCCACGATATCGGCGTCCTGTTCAAGAGCTCCGGATTCCCTCAGATCCGAAAGCATGGGCCGTTTGTCCGATCGCTGTTCGAGCATGCGGTTGAGCTGTGACAATGCCATAACGGGCACGTCCAGTTCCTTGGCCATGGCTTTCAGGGATCGGGATATTTCAGCGATTTCAAGGTCCCGCCGGTCGGTCCGAAAAGGCGGCTTCATGAGCTGGAGGTAATCCACCACAATCAGACCCAGGTCATTGTGTTTCTGAAACAGTTTTCTGGCCTTGGCCCGGATTTCCATGGCCGTGATGTGGGGGGTATCGTCGATGAAGATGGGCAGGTCGTTGAGAACGCCGGCCGCATCCGTGGCATTCTGCCAGTCTTCCTGGGAAATGAACCCGGTACGCAGCCGGTTGGAATCAATGCGGGCCTCGGAGGTCAGAAGTCTCATGGAGAGTTGCTCGTTGGACATTTCAAGGGAGAAGACCGCCACCGGCTTACGTTCTATAAAGGCCACATTCCGTGCGATGTTCAGGGCAAAGGCGGTTTTTCCCATGCTGGGACGGGCCGCCAGAATGATGAGATCGGATTTTTGCAGCCCTGAGGTGATTCGGTTGAGCCGTGCATATCCGGTGGAAAGTCCGGACAACCCCCCGTCTTTTCCTTGCTGGGCCTCCAGCTTGTCGATGTTCAGGTTGATTAGTTGACCCAGGCTTTTGAAAGATTTTTCGGCTTTTTTGGATGAAATATTGAAAATGGACGTTTCCGCCTCATCCAGAATGTCGTCGAAGTCCCCCTGGTCTTTCATGCATCGCTCGATAATGTTGGAGGATGCCAGGATCAACTGCCGCAGAGAGGATTTGCCCTTGATGATTTGGGCGTAATGGACGGCATTGACGGCAATGGGCGCGACATCGCAGATAGTGGCCAGATAGGCGGCGCCGCCCACATTCTCCAGGTTTCCGGCCTCCTTGAGTCGGCTGGCCACGGTTATGAGATCGGCCGGTTGCTGTTTTTGATTCAGCTCCAGTATGGCCTGAAAAATTTTCTGATGAGCGTTTTTATAAAAATCTTCGGGCGATAAAAAGGCGACAATGTCATTCAAGCTGTCGTTATTGATAAAAATGGCACTTAACAGAGATTCTTCCGCATCGAGGTCCTGGGGCGGGGTTTTGTTGAGAAATGGATCCGAGCTGATTTTTTTTCCCCCTGCCACTTTTGCCCCTTTCATCAATCGGATATCGGCGGATCCGGGAGAGAGCGGCGACTTTCTTCCGGATCCGCCAGATCGTTAGCTTTCCTGTTTTTCCTCAGGAATGACGTTTACCGTGATATGGGGTTCGACATCCTTATATAAACGGATGGGCACTTTATATTCGCCGATTTCCTTTATGGGCTCGGCCAGCAGGATGGCTCGTCTTTCCAGCTCGATGTTCTGGCTGTTGAGGGCTTCTTTGATATCATGGGTAGTCACGGATCCGTAAAGGTGTACATCCTCGTGAACCTTTCCTTTGATGGTGCAGACCACATTCTTGATTTTTTCAGCCAGTTCTTCGGCTATTTTCCTTTCTTTGGCGATCTGAAGCTCCAGCTTGGCCTTGGCCTGCTCCATGACTTTTCTGTTCTGAGGTGTCGCAATGATCGCCTTCCCCTGGGGCAACAGATAATTCCGACCGTACCCTTCCGCCACATTGCATTCGGTTCCCGCAATGCCCAGAGTGTCGATGGTTTCTTTTAATATCACTCTCATGTAAAACCTCCCGAAAAGCACATCCCGGATCTGTTCCAAGGACGGCTTTCAATTTATGATGGGGTTGTACCCAATTTTCTGAAATTGATCCAAGTGTCGAACAATCCGCATCCAACGACGAGAATCATGAACTGAGGCAGAATCGCAATCAGAAAGTAAAAAAAAAACCGAAGCGCCGAGGGCGCGTTTTTTTTTTGAAAGAAGAAAGATACAACCGCAATTCCCTGAAAAAAATAAACCGATAACAAAACAATCAATCCATTCACACAAACCCACTGGACAATACCCGATGCAAAGTAAGCGGATACCGACAGGGCGATCAGACCGTATACAAGGAGATCAGGAGCTTTCCACCGGTTGAGATGGTCGATGGTCTGGACGACGAGTCCTTTTCTGAGCAATATTTTCTTCATCAAAAGGATGTTGAGCCAAACCATCAGCAGATAGGAATCGATGAAAATCCCCGGAAGAACCATCAGCATGACGGTATTTTCCTTTTCAAGCACCTGCCGGTCCAGATTCAGTTCGGGATAAAGTTTTTCCAGTTCAGAAAAAAAATGGTCGGACACGGCTTGGTATCTTTCCACATAATCAACGACCAGTTGCTCTATACCCTGACCCCGGGAAACGGCATATATCCATATCCCCGTCAGGCAGGCCCCGAATACGCACAGCACCGTGTAGAACATTATTTTTTCAATGGAAAGGTGCTTTTCGATGCATTCTCCCAGAATCAGGCCTGTCAGCAGCAGGGACCCGAAATAAAGCGCAATCGCCTCCAGATTGCGGGCAATCACCATCATGACCACAAGGCTTACAGCCATGATCACGATGCTTCCGTGCCTCCCGATTTTCAGCCTGTAAAACAGCATGGGAAAGGGCAGAATCAGCCAGGTGGCTGCGCCGGCCAGCGGAAGAACATACATGAAGGCGATGGCCATCAGATATATCAGGACACCTGTCAAAATGTCCCTGATCAATGGTGCGAATATCGTCGGCATGTCTGTCCTTTCCACGGGTCCTGAGAACGGATGAATCAGTACATGGGTTTTCCGATGAACGGAAGCAGGGCGATCTGCCTGGACTGCTTGATGGCCAGGGTCAGTTCGCGCTGATGTTTGGCACAGGTTCCCGTGATCCGGCGGGGAATGATTTTTCCCCGTTCCGTGATGAACAGTCGGAGCGCCTTGGGGTTTTTGTAATCGATTTCCAGTTCTTTATCCACGCAGAACCTGCATATTTTGCGACGTTGATAGAATTTGTTCTTTCCCGGGCCTTTCGTGTTTTTCCGATTATTGTACATGGTCAGTCTCTCCAATCATTCATCATTTTTCTGATTCATCATCGTCGTCATCGGAAGTGTCCGCGGCATCTTCCATTGTTTCATCCTCATCCGAATCCTTTTCGTCATCGGAGGCGCCCTCGGCCGCTTCTTCCGCTTCATCCTGTTTTCTGGGCTTGGTGCGGGCTTCTTCCGCTTCTTTTTCAAGCTGTTCCACGGTGACGTTTTCAGCCAGCAGGATGGTCATGAATTTCATGACATCGTCACTCAGGCGAAAGTTTCTTTCCAGTTCCCGCACCAGCCCGCCGTCTCCGCCGTAGATGAGGCAGACATAATGACCCCGCTGTTTTTTTCGGACTTCATAGGCCAGCTTTTTGTTTCCCCAATCGTCAAAATCGATGAGATAACCATTCTCTTTGGCAATGATATTTCTGACTTTTTCAAACAGGTCTGCACGTGTTTGATCCTGAAGATCAGGGTCAGAAATAAAAATTGTTTCATATTTCCTCATTGTTTCTCCTTACGGATATGAAGCCCCGGCCTACAGCCGGAGCAAGGATTAAAAATTTTCATTACCTGCCGGTCAGGTAATTAAAACTATTCTCTATATCATTTTCAATCGCGCCGGTCAATATCCACCTTGCGGTAAATTTCCTTTGCGCGTCTTGCTATTTGGGTTTGTTTGTGGCATCTATGAAAACTTAAGTTTAATGCGTCATCAATTTTGGATTGAAGTTGCACAAGGAGTGAAGATCATGGAGGATCGGTATCGTCCCGAATCAGTCGAACCGAAATGGCAGACTTTTTGGAAAGACAGGCAGTTGTTCAGGGTCACCGAAGACCCGGCCAAAGAAAAATATTATCTTCTGGAAATGTTTCCTTATCCTTCGGGAAAAATTCATATCGGTCATGTCCGGAATTACACCATCGGTGACGTGGTGGTTCGATACAAGCGAATGAAGGGGTTCAACGTGCTGCACCCCATGGGATGGGACGCGTTCGGCATGCCTGCGGAAAACGCGGCCATAGATAACAACACCCATCCGGCGGCCTGGACCTACAACAATATCCGCACCATGCGCGAACAGCTCATGAGAATGGGGTTTTCCTATGACTGGGATCGAGAGATCGCGACCTGCAAGCCGGAATATTATCGATGGGAACAATGGCTTTTTTTGAAAATGCTCGAAAAAGGAATGGCCTATCGAAAGGAATCCTATGTCAACTGGTGTGATAAATGTCAGACCGTCCTGGCCAACGAACAGGTTGAAAATGACCGGTGCTGGCGATGTTCCCAGTCCGTTCAGCAGAAAAAACTGTGGCAGTGGTTTTTCAGGATCACGGATTATGCCGAAGATCTGTTGATCCATTGTGATCAGTTGCCCGGATGGCCTGAAAAAGTCACCGTGATGCAGAAAAACTGGATCGGAAAGAGCGTGGGCTCCGAGATTCGATTCAAAGTGGACGGCATGGACGAAGATATCGAGGTGTTTACCACTCGGCCGGATACGGTTTTCGGCGCAACTTTCATGTGTCTTGCCCCGGAACACCCACTGGTGGAGACCCTGTCCAGAGGGACAGCTGCGGCGGATGAAGTGGCCGCTTTTGTGCAAAAGGTTTCCCGGCAGGAAAGATCGGCCGAAGGTCTTGAAAAATACGAAAAAGAAGGGGTTTTTACAGGCGCCTGGTGCGTCAATCCGGCCACGAATGAAAAAATTCCGGTCTATACGGCCAATTTTGTCCTCATGGGCTACGGCACCGGGGCCATCATGTCGGTCCCGGCCGGAGATCAGCGGGATTTTGATTTTGCAAGAAAATACGGACTTGAGATCCGGGTGGTGGTACAGCCGTCCGACGAACCCTCCCTGGATGGCGCCACCATGACCCGGGCCTATACGGGTGACGGCCTGCTGGTCAATTCCGGACCTTTTGACGGCATGGACAACCGAACCGCCATGACCGCCATTACCGAGTGGCTTGAAAGCGTCGGCCGAGGAAAGAAAACCGTTTCCTATCGTCTGCGGGACTGGGGCATTTCCCGACAGCGTTACTGGGGAGCGCCCATTCCGGTGATCCATTGCCCGGATTGCGGAGTGGTGCCGGTACCGGAACAGGATCTGCCCATCCGTCTGCCTGAAGAGGCCAATCTTCTGGAAAAAGGCGGATCCCCTCTGCCCACTCTGGAATATTTCGCCAGAGCCGCCTGCCCCCGTTGCGGCCGGGAAGATGCCCGGCGAGACACCGACACCATGGATACTTTCGTGGAGTCTTCCTGGTATTACCTGCGATATTGTTCTCCGCACTGCGACAAGGGTATGTTCGACCCGGACGCCGTTCGATATTGGGCCCCCGTGGATCAGTACATCGGCGGGGTGGAGCATGCGGTTCTCCATCTGCTGTATTCCCGGTATTTCATGCGGGTGTTGAACAGCCTTGGAATGATTGATTTCAAAGAGCCGTTCACGCGACTGTTGACCCAGGGTATGGTCTGCAAGGAAACCATGATGTGTCCGGATCACGGTTATCTTTTCCCTGAAGAGGCCGTGAAGTCGGATGACGGCACCGTGGTCTGTTCCAGATGCCGGCAGCCGGTGGACATCGGGCGGGTGATCAAAATGTCCAAATCCAAGAAAAACGTCGTTGATCCCAACGAACTGCTGGATCAATACGGTGCCGACGTCACCCGGCTGTTCTCTTTGTTTGCCGCGCCCCCGGAAAGAGATCTGGAGTGGAGTGAGGAAGGGATCGAGGGCAGTTACCGGTTTGTCAACCGCGTCTGGCGGCTGGCCATGGACTGTATGGAAAAAATGGAACATGAACAGGCCTTTGACGGCCCGGCATCCGATCTGATATCTCCGGATGCGAAGCGTCTTTACATAAAAGCCCACCAGACCATCAAAAAAGTGACGGAAGACATCGACAAGAGCTTCCATTTCAATACCGCCGTTTCAGCCGTCATGGAACTGGTCAACGATATGTACGGGGTGTCTCTGGAAGAGGCGGATCCGGAAATGCGGCAGGTCATGATGTTCTGTCTGGAAAACATGCTGTTGCTGTTATCTCCTATCATTCCGCATTTCTGCGAAGAAATCTTCGAGCGGTTAGGGAGCAATGAATCGGTCATGGAAAAAGCCTGGCCGGTTTTTCGTGAGGATTCCCTTCAAACCGATGAAATCACCGTGGTGGTCCAGATTAACGGAAAGCTGCGCTCGACTATAGCGATGGCCGCAGACAGCGGTACCGATCAAATACGGAAAGCTGCCCTGACCGACCCGAGAATCATAAAACATCTGGACGGGCAGGCCCCCCGCAAGGTCATCGTGATCACTAAGAAACAGATCCTGGTCAATATCGTGGTGTGATGCGAAGCCTGTCTCTCTCGACATGTCTGGCCCTGATGTGCATGGTTTGCGCCTGCGGTTATCGACTGGAAGGAAGTGCCCCCGTCCATCCGGAGATCATGCGTGTGGCCGTAAAGGTGCTGGATAACAAAAGTACGGAAACAGGCGCCGATATCCTGTTTACCAATGCTCTGATCCGGGAGATCCAGCAGAAAAGCGATACCCGGGTGGTGGATGTGGAAACGGCCGATGCCGTTCTTGAAGGAACCATTAAATCCGTTACCTTTGACGTGGTTTCGCGATCTACCATTGAATCGGTTTCCGAAAGACGGGTCTGGGTTACGCTGGATCTGTGGATGCGGAGCCGGGACGGGAAAACAATCTGGTCCGCCCCCAATTTCAGTTTAAAAGAGGATTATTTTGTTTCCGATGACAGGGACGGCAGAACGACAGCAATGGGAAAAATTGCCTCAAAAAGTGCGGAGCGTCTGGTGCTCAGGATGATCAGCCATTTTTGACGGCTGTCCGATCGCCGGGACAATCATAAAAAGGCAGGATCAGCGTCATTGCGCACGGCATCCTGCCTTTTATCGTGAATCTTTCAGGAAAACGCGGGGGTTAGGTATTGATCAGCTTGAACAATCTGGAAATCTTTCTGGAAGCGGTCCTCGGATGAATGATGCCTTTTTTGGCTGTCTTGTGAAACGCGGCCTGGGTCTGCTTCAGAAGGTCCCCAGTGTTGTCGCTTCCGTCTTCCTTGGCGATGCGAAGTTTTTTCTCAAGGGTTTTAAGAGCGGTTTTGGCGGATTTGTTTCTCATTCGTCGAACCTGGCTCTGCTTTGCACGTTTTATTGCGGATTTATGATTTGCCAACTTGGTCTGTCTCCTTCTACTATAAGTGTAATCAATTCAAAAACGCAGTCAAAATATGGTTCAAATTCAAGTGGTATTTTGAATTTTGAACCATATAGGGTTTGTTGATTTTTGTCAAGGAAAACTTGAGGGCCGGAATGTTTCAGAAGACCATTTTTATCACTTTGCTGACCTTTGTCAGCAGGGTTCTCGGGGTGATCCGGGATGCAGTCATTGCCGTTTGTTTCGGCATATCCGTTCAGACAGATGCTTTTTTCATCGCATTTCGTCCCTTTGATCTGGCTCGAAAGCTTTTTTCCGAAGGAATCCTGAGCCTGTCCATGGTACCCGGGATTTCCAGAACCCTGGAAAAGGAAGGGCGTAATAAAACTCTGGTCATAGTCTGGTCGTTTTTTTTCTTTTTTTCATTGGCAGGGGTTCTTCTGGTATTGCTGGGTTTTTTGTCGGCTCCTTTTCTGATGCCTTTCCTGGCTCCGGGGTTCGGGCGGGAAACCTATGCCTACGGACTGACGCTGACACTGCTTTCCTTCATGCTGCCCTATATCGGTTTGATTTGCATTTCAGCCGTCTGTATGGGGGTATTGAACGCTTTCGGCCATTTCGGCGCACCGTCGGTGACACCGCTGATATTCAATCTGGTGATCATTCTTTCTGCGATCGTTGCGTCATCTTATCTGGCGATTCCGGTCATCGGACTGGCGGCGGGCGTTTTGGCGGGAGGTATTCTGCAGGTCGGCATTCAGGTGATAGTCTTGATCCGCTTGGGCCTTCTGCCGCTGTCCCGTTTCCCGACCCATCTGAAAAAGTTCCATCCGGCAGTGATCCGGGCCGGTAAATTCATGGTGCCGTCCATGATCGGCGCCGCTTCCTATCAGATCAATATCATGGCCGCCTCCTGTTTTGCTTCCCGACTTGACCAGGGCAGTGTGTCATTCGTTTATTTCGCGGATCGGCTGGTGCAGTTTCCCTTGGCGCTTTTTGCGGTTTCGATGGCCATGGTCCTGCTCCCGGAAATATCCCGTCAGGCGGCTCTGGGAAGAATGCATGAGGTTTCCGAACAGTTTTCCCGGGGGGTTCGAATGGTATTTTTCGTTACCATCCCGGCCATGAGCGGGTTGATGGCCCTGGATGTACCCATTGTTTCCGTTTTGTTCGGATATGGGGCTTTTGACGACCCGGCTGTCCAGCAAACGGCCGATTGCCTGTTTTTCCTGGCATCCGGATTATGGGCTTTCACCGGCATGCGATTGCTGGCGACCCTGTTTTACGGCTTGAATCACCCTCGGTTGCCGTTCTGGGCAGGGATGACGGCCATACTGACGAACATGGGGCTCGCTCCCCTTCTATCCGTCCTTTGGGGCCTTAAGGGGATCATGCTGTCCGTCTCTTTGTCGTCCGGCGTCGGTCTTCTCTTCCTGATGACGCATGTCCCGGGAGGATTGATTATACATAAGAAAAGGATTCTGGTTTCCGCTTGCAGATCTTTTTTGATATCTGCTATAATGTTCATTCCTGTGAAGCTTTCAGCCGAACTGCTTCTGCCGGTGTTGACTGAGAAATATCTGTTTGCCGCCGGCGTCGCGGGGAGTATCGGGGGAGGTGTTTTGATTTACCTGGGAATCCATCTACTGGTTTCAAATCCTGAATTGGGATGGTTCAGGGTTCTTTTGAAAAGGAATGTATCGTGACCCTTCTGGAAAAAGCAGGTCTTTACGGGTCCGTGGTCCTGATGGGGATATTGTTTTTCCTGATCGTGTTCTCGGAAAACGGGCTGGTGGATTATTTTGCCATTCGACAAAAGGAAGAGGCGGTTCGGGTTCAGATTCAAACCGTTGACCATGAAAATCAAGAACTGGAAGGCGCGATTCATACTTTGAAGACAGATATGGACTATATCAGACACCTGGCCAAACACGAACACGATATGATCGAGGCGGATGAACTGGTTTTTAAAGTACGGGTGGATCACCCGAAGGAGCGACATCAATGAATGAATCCATCAAAACGCTCTCTCTGGCCCAATTGCACGAGCAACAGGGATATTACCGGGACGCGCTGGACATGTATGTGGATCTTGGAGGGGCAGGGGGTGAGCAGGCTGCCCGGGAAGGCATCCGGCGAGTCGAGGCACGCATCGCAGAAAGAGATGATGATCGTTCTCCAGAGGCCGGCATCGCGGATTTATTTGAGCAATGGCTTCTGCTCATGGTTTTGCGTCAGCGGCTCAAAAATTTTATCAAGATCAGGCAGAGGCTTTCCTAATGATGCATTCGGACGATTCGAAAGCCCAGGCTGTTGCGGCGCGCCCCGGGTTTGTAATACCCTCGGTAGGCTGAACGCTGGTATCTGCTGGTTTGATGCCAGCCCCCCCCTCGAATGATCCGATGTGATCCGGAAATACTCAATGGATCAATGATCCCGTCTTTGTAAGTGTCTGTGATGACACCCACCTTCAGTTTCCAGATGCTGCGCCCTTCGCATGCATCCTGGACCCATTCCTGGACATTGCCGTGCATGTCGTAAAGCCCCCATTGGTTGGGTGATAGGGTTTTGACCGGATGGGGCTTGAAATTTCCGGGCGGGTTCTGTGCGCCTGAATTGTAACAGTACCAGGCCATTCGGACCAGGGCCGGTTCGGGTTCAGTGCAGGAAAAAGTGGTGACCGGACCTTGGGCAAAGGCACTTGAGGCCCCTGCTCTGCAGGCATATTCCCATTCCGCTTCGGTTGGAAGCCTGTATTTGTCTATTTTTTCCCATTGGTTCAGCACTTTGATGAATTCAACGCATTCGTGCCAGGAAACAGTGTCCACGGGATGATTTTTTCCCAGATTCGGGAAGGCCGAGGGGTTGAATCCCACCAGCTTTTCCCACTGCCCCTGGGTGACTTCGGTTTCACCCATGTAAAAACTTTTTGAAATCACGACGCGGTGAAGGGTCTCGTTCCATTGCCGGCCCATTTCGGACTCAGGGCTGCCCATCATGAAACTCCCCGCAGGAATGAGGATAAAGCGCATCCCCAATTTGTTGGTGAAAACATCGGGTTGCGCCCGCAAAGACGGGGCCAAGCCCGGGAAAAGAAAAGAAATCAATATTGAAAGCAATAAGATCCTATGCATTTTCATGGACGTTCCTGTTTCAATTGACCGGTTTGCCTGGCTGAATCGATTTGGGACAAACGAACTCTACCATACAATCCAATTTAAGTTCAATAAAGAAAGTCGACAAAAAAATGGGGCAATGGTTGAAAAATAAAGACAGATGATATTTAATCAGAATTCGTTATGATCAAAGGAGAATGACAATGAACACCAACAAAGAGAATTCTGAATCCAGAATACCCACGACGAAAAACAATACCAATAAAAAGAAAATGGCGGAAGAACAGGGACGCGGACCTAAACCCGACCTCTCGATTTTAAAGAAAAACGAATTCGCCATGATTCTGGGAGGGGCTATGGTGCTGACCCTCATCGTATTTTTCTTTTTTTTCAGGTCGTCCGATCCGGCGGTGCCGCCGGCGGATTCCACTCCTTCCGTGTCATCGGCCAATGATCTGGAGATTCGGATTGAAAAACTGGAGCAGGCGTTTCAAGATGCCGGGTCTGCTGCGGGAGGCGAACCCGGCTCCGAGCAAACACAAGCTTCGGACACCCGCCTGCTTGAAGAGCGGATTGCCCGGCTTGAAACCGCGTTTTCCGTCAAGATGGACTCCATGGTCGAACGACTGGGCAATCTGGAAAAGAATGTCTCCCATCTTATGACAAAACCGGTATCCGCACCTCGACAGGCAGAAACAAAGCCCAAGCCGGCCGCGCCCTCACCGGAAAAAAAGACCGTGAAAAAAGAATCCATTTTTCACACCGTACAGAAGGGAGAAACTCTGTTCAGTATCAGCAGAAAGTACAATACCAGCGTCGCAACCCTTCGAAAATTGAACAATCTTTCTGAGAAATCCGTTATTCATCCCGGGAACAATCTTCTCATCCGTTGACAGGCAAGGCGGTTCTCAAGATTCGGACATTTTGCGTCTTTATCGATTCCACCGGTCCGGGGGTATCGGACCTGTAATTTCTGTTTGACCCCCATCAATCTACAGGAGGCTGCGTCCAAACCGCCTTAAAGATACCCGATTCCCCCCAGATTTTCAAAAATCCATCCCCCCTTCCTTCCAATACCTGAATCCGGTATGATGTTTGCTTGGGCCTGTCCTTGACATCAGGGAGGGGGCATCCACGCCCTGATGGTTTCAGCAGATGTTCATAACCTTTGAATATAGTGAAAAGGAGACCCCATGCAAGAGGGACAAGACTCACCCAATGCAGCGACCCTGGCACTGGAAGACGACGAGCCTCCCAGTCGCCGGATTGTTGAAACGCCCGCCATATCGACTCTGAAAGCCGACTCATATCCTGTCTATGCAAATCCCGCCCCGATTTTCCCGGTTTCCGGTATCCAATTCCGGGGACGGTCCCTTAAAACCCGCCCTGAAACCCGAATGTTTCGTCGCCGCTTCTATTCTTCCGTTACGGATAAGGAATGGAACGACTGGCAATGGCAGGTTCGGAACCGGATTCGGACTTATGAAAGACTCAGTCGGGTTTTGACTCTGTCACCCGATGAGACCATTGTCAACCATGGTATCCAGCTGCCGCTGAGCATTACGCCCTACTATCTGAGTCTGGTTTCGCCCCATGATCCCGGCCAGCCCATTCGACGGTCCGTAATTCCCAGCATTCGGGAATGGATCAAAATGCCCTGCGAATCCGATGATCCGCTGGGAGAAGACAACCAGAGCCCGGTCCCCGGCCTGGTCCACCGATATCCGGATCGGGTGCTGTTCCTGCTCCTGGATTTCTGTTCCACCTACTGCCGGTACTGTACCCGCTCCAGGATGGTGGGACGCGGCGGCATTCACGCCAGTCGGGCCAGATGGGAAAAGGCCATCGACTATATCGAACAAACGCCGACGGTTCGGGATGTCCTTCTGTCCGGGGGAGATCCCCTGACCTTGAGCGACGAACGCCTGGAATGGGTTCTGGCCCGCCTGAGACGCATTCCCCACGTGGAAGTCATCCGGATCGGCACCAAGGTCACGACGGTTCTGCCCCAGCGGATTACGTCCGGATTGATCCGAATGCTCCGAAAATACCATCCTTTGTGGATGAGTCTGCATTTTGTCCACCCGGATGAATGCACACCCGAAACCGCACGGGCCTGCACCATGCTGGCCGATGCCGGCATCCCCCTGGGTTCCCAGACCGTTCTGCTCAGGGATATCAACGATTCCGTGCAGACCATGACCCGGCTGATGCATGGACTGATGAAAATGAGGGTCCGGCCCTATTATCTGTATCAGTGTGACCCCATTTCCGGTTCAGGGCATTTCCGGACACCCATCGACAAGGGCCTGGAAATCATCCGCGGACTTCGGGGAAAGACATCGGGTTACGCCGTACCCACCTATGTGGTGGACGCCCCCGGCGGCGGCGGGAAAATACCCCTGACACCGGATTATGTGGCTGGTCACACGAACGACGATATGGTTTTGATCAATTATGAAAATAACGTGTTCCGCTACCCGGACCCCCTACCCGGAAACTCGGGCGGACAGGAGAGGTGTGATGAAAATCGGATTGACCTATGACCTGCGCGGGGATTATCTGGCCATGGGGTACAGCGAGCTGGAGACTGCTGAGATGGATGCTGTCGAAACCATTGAAGGGTTGGAAAAAGCCCTTGCCGACCTGGGGCATGAACCCGTCCGCATCGGAAACGGACGACGGCTTACCGAACGGCTGGTACTGGGAGAGCGCTGGGATCTGGTGTTCAATATCGCGGAAGGGCTTCACGGGATCGGTCGGGAGGCCCAGGTCCCGGCCATCCTGGATCTGTATGAAATCCCTTATACTTTTTCAGACCCCCTGGTGATGAGTTTGTGTCTCCATAAAGGAATGACCAAACAGATCATCCGGGGTGCCGGTCTGGCCACGGCTGATTTTGTAGTGGCCCAGTCCCCTGAAGATGCTTCCCGGGTCTGTTTCTCTCCTCCGTTTTTCGTCAAGCCGGTGGCGGAAGGAACCGGCATGGGAATCACGGAGCGATCGGTCGTCCACTCCCGGCCGAATCTCGAAACCGAGTGTCGGCGTTTGATTCAGCAGTTCCGTCAGCCGGTGCTGATCGAACCGTTCCTGCCCGGACGTGAATTTACCACGGGGCTTTTGGGAACGGGGGAAGCCGCCTCTGTCATCGGTACCATGGAAATCCTTTTGCCGGACACGGCAGAAAACGGCATCTATTCTCTGGAAAACAAGGAAGGATGGGAAGGCCGAGTCCGTTACCGGCCGGTCAGGCCCGAACAGGATCCGTTGATTCAAGATGTGGAAACTCTTGCCCTCCGGGCATGGAAGGTTCTCGGCTGCCGGGACGCCGGCCGAATGGACATTCGATGCGATAGCGCCGGATGTCCCATGTTCATCGAGGTGAACCCCCTGGCGGGTCTTCGTCCGGAGTATTCGGACCTGCCTCTGCTGTGCGGATTTTTCAGGACACCATATGTCCGATTAATTGAGATGATCCTTAAATCGGCCATTGGTCGGGTAAAGATCCGGGAGGCTGCATGACAAAGGCCGTTGCCCTTGTTTACAATGCTGCCGATGAAGACGGCCCGGCCGACGAGGCCGATGTCCTGATCCAGGTTCGGGCCGTGGGAGAGGCCCTGGATCGTCTGGGCTATGTCACGGCCGCCGTGCCTTGTGATCTGGATCTGGGGGAACTGGGTTCGGCTCTGGAAGCGCTGCGGCCTTCAATGGTGTTCAATCTGACGGAATCCATGGGCGGCAATGGTCGCCTGATTCATGTGGTACCGTCTTTTCTGGAAACCCTGGGTCTGCCGTATACCGGATGCCCGGCCGAAGTGATTGCCGAAACCTCACACAAGGTTCGGGCCAAGGAACGGATGAAAATTGCCGGCCTGCCGACTCCGGACTGGATCAATCCGTTCCCCCCGGATTTGCCCTGGACAGGCGCCGTTTCGGATCAGGACGGACAGGATCGGTTGTGGATCATGAAATCTCTTTGGGAGCACGCTTCCCTTGGGTTGGACGACAACAGCCTGATCCGGGGAACGGCCGCTCAGATCCGGGATCGCCTGGAGAAAGGACGGCCGGACATGACTGGGGCTTTTTTTGCCGAAGCTTTTATTGAAGGCCGGGAATTCAATCTGTCTCTTCTGGAAACCGATCAAGGGATGCAGGTTCTGCCCCCGGCCGAAATCCGGTTTCAGGACCGGGAGGGCGCGGGGTTCAGGATGGTCGGATATCGGGCCAAATGGGATCCGGCGTCCATTGAATATCAGAGCACTCCCCGGAGTTTTGATTTCCGGACCCGGGACAAGGCTCTGTTGTCAGTCCTCGTAGACCTGGCCCGGCGGTGCTGGCGGATATTCAATCTCAAAGGATATGCGCGGGTGGATTTTCGAGTGGACGAGCAGGGCCGGCCCTTTATTCTGGAAGTCAACGCCAATCCCTGTATTTCGCCGGACGCCGGGTTTGCCGCAGCTCTGGAAAGGGCCGGGATATCTTATGCCCAGGCCATCCAGGCCATTTTAAATCACCCCAACCGGCCGGCACCGTCCAACAGAGAGACTTATGTTCCGAATCCGTAGAATTTTCGATGATGTGATCCCGGTCAACCAGAATGCCCTGGCCCAGGTTCGGAATATCCTGCGCAAGCGTTTTCCGGCCGTCTCCCCAGAGGAAATCGAGGGAATCGGGGATAAACTCAGAAATCCTTTCAAAATGCGTTTCCGGCCGATTCTGCTGGTGGCGGAAAACATCAGAGACAAGGTCCTTGGATTTGCCATGGTGCTGCACGAGCCGGACATCAATTTCTGTTTTCTGGACTGGATCGCCACGGCCAAAGACAGTCTGCGGGGTGGGCTCGGCTCGGCTCTCTACGCCCGGATCCGGAAAGAATGCGCCTCATTGGGGGTCAGGGGGCTGTTTTTTGAATGTCTGCCGGATACCGATCCGTCCTGCCCGCCCGCGCTTTTGAAAGAAAACCGGGCCAGGCTCCGATTTTACGAGCGATACGGGGCACGACCCATAGTGAATACCGGTTATGAAACGCCGGTCCGTCCGGAAGACACCTGCCTGCCGTTTCTGGTATACGACGGTCTTGACCGGGACCGGCCGCCCGGCCGCAATCATGCACGGCGTGTGGTCCGCGCCATCCTTGAGAGAAAGTATGCCCATCTCTGTCCCCCGGAGTATGTGAACCGGGTGGTGGGTTCCATCCGGGACAATCCGGTCCGGCTCAGGCCTTTCCGGTATGTCCGACCCGCCCATGCCGGAACCGCGTTGAACCCGGACGAATTCGGGGAAAAAATCGCCCTTGTGGTCAATGAGCGCCACACCATCCATCACATCCATGAACGGGGCTACGTGGAATCGCCGGTCCGGGTGAGGAGCATTTTGTCGATGCTGGAAAAAAGCGGGCTGTTCGAAACGGTTGCGGCCGATTCTTTTCCGGACATTCATCTGTACAGCATTCATGACGCGGATTTCATCGAATATCTGTCCCGGGCCTGCGAGCAGATGGACGATAACAAATCCCTTTATCCCTATGTGTTCCCCATTCGAAACAAAACCAGACCACCGGCAGACCCCACCGTACTTCCCGGGTATTACTGCATCGACACCTTCACTCCCATTCACCGAAATGCCTATCCCGCGGCCAGAGGCGCGGTCAACGCGGCCCTCACGGCTGCACGGACCCTTCTGGAAGGACGGCGGATCGCCTACGCGCTGGTGCGGCCGCCCGGCCATCATGCGGAACGACGGGCCTTCGGTGGATTCTGCTATCTGAACAGCACGGCTGTGGCGGCCCGTTATCTGAGAGAGCAGGGGCGGGTGGCCATCCTGGATATCGATTACCATCATGGGAACGGTCAGCAGGATATTTTTTACAACAGTTCGGACATCCTCACCGTCTCCATTCACGGGCATCCTGATTTTGCCTACCCTTATTTCACCGGATTTGAAGATGAATGCGGCGCCGGAGAAGGAGAGGGCTTCAATCTGAACATCCCTCTGGGGGAATCGGTTGACGGGGAGGCTTATCGAAGGGCTCTCTCCACGGCACTCAAGCGGATTTCAGAATTTGAGCCGGATTTTCTGGTCCTTGCGCTGGGCCTGGACACAGCCCGGCATGACCCGACGGGCACCTGGTCCCTGACCTCTTCGGACTTCAGGGTGAACGGCCGCATGATCGGGCAGCTCGGACTGCCTGTTCTGGTGATTCAGGAGGGCGGGTACCGGACCCGGAGCCTCGGCGCCAACGCCCGGTGGTTTTTTCAAGGTATGGCAGAAGCGGTTTTCAGGGGCACCGGCGGGGCATCCCGGCATGATTTTGCGCACAAAGGCTTTCGTCTGCGTCGTGAGGTGACGCCTTCGGATCGGGAAGCGATCGGGCGCTTGGTGGAATCGACCGGTTTTTTCAGGCCGGACGAGGTCGATATCGCCGTGGAACTGGTGGACGAACGTCTGTCAAAAGGCCCGGAAAGCGGGTATGAATTCGTCATTTTGGAGAAAAAGGGGCAACTGGCCGGGTACGGCTGTTTCGGACCCATTCCCTGCACCCTGACCAGCTTCGATATCTATTGGATTGCCGTATCGCCGGATATCCAGTGCAGGGGGCTGGGAAAAAGCCTGATCACGGAGATGGAGCGTCTGATTTCTGATTCCCGGGGGCGGCGGGTCTATGTGGAAACATCGACCCAGAGCCGGTATGCTTCGACCCGTTCTTTTTATGAACGGTGCGGTTATCATTGCGAAGTGATCCTGGAAGATTTCTATTCACCCGGAGACGGGAAAGCCATTTACAGTAAAATTCTGGGATGTTAAACCGCCTAAAAATATTTTTGACAAACCCGGATAATACGATATAATCGTTCACATACCCCACCCCATGCTGTCCGGTTTTCAAAGACCTGATACATCCCCGCTGGTTTTATCCAACCACCAATTTTAAACCAAGGAGGAAATCATGACTGACAGTGTTTACAAAATTATCGATCTTGTCGGTTCCAGCAACACATCCTGGGAGGACGCAGCCACCAAAGCCATTCAAAAAGCCGCCGCCACTCTGACGGATTTGAGAATCGCGGAGGTCCGCAAGCTGGACATCAAGGTGGAAGACGGCAAGCCCATCCAGTTCAGAGCCAATCTCCGGCTGTCTTTTAAATACAAAGACTAGTATTCCGGAGACGACTCACTTTCCAGTCGCGTTTCGCAATCGGGCCCCGGCGATAAAGGTTCGGATCTTGTCCGGATCCTTTATGCCGGGGCTTTTTTCAACCCCCGAAGACACATCCACGCCCCAGGGACGGGCCGTTTGTATCGCGTCGGCGACATTGCCTGAATCCAGGCCTCCGGCCAGAATCAGGGGGACACGGAACCGGAACCGGGCTGCCTGTTCATAGGGCCAGGCCCGGGCGTTTCCGCCGGGCAGGGGTCCGGTGCCGCATTCCAGCAGAAAAAAGGAAGCCCGGTCATAGAGGGGGGCTTGGTCCGGACCGGGTTCTCTCGATAAAAAAAGGGTCTTGATGACCACCAGATGCCGCTCTCTCAATTCCGCCGCCAGGTCGGGGCTCTCCCTGCCGTGAAGCTGGACGCCGGCCAGGCCGCAACGGTCTGCCATATCGGCGATCTCCGTGAAGTCCGCATCCACGAATACACCGATGATCGGTATGGACCCTTCGACGGCTTTGGAAATCGCGACAGCCTGCCCCACGGACACATTTCGCGGGCTTTTGCCGTAAAATACCAGTCCCAGGGCATCTATGCCCGCAGCAGCGCAGGCCTTGGCATTGTCCGGATCCGTCATTCCACAGACCTTGATCCAGGGCCGAAGAGCAGGGGAGGGGTTCGGAAAAAGGAATTTATCCGACATTTCGAAGTTCCCGGATAAAGGATTCGGTATCTTCGGCCCGGACGATGCTTTCTCCCACCAGAAAATTGTGGATGTGAAACGTCAGCGCTTTTTCAATATCCTCGAACGATCGGATGCCGCTGGCTTCCACGGGTATGATGCCGGGCGGAAGGATCCGTACGATTCTTTCGGATACAGTGAGATCCACCTTCAATGTTTTTAAATCCCGGTTGTTCATATCGACCACGGCGGCGCCGCAGGCATGGGCGATTTCCAGTTCCCGTTCCGACATGATTTCCACCAGAGGCTCCATGCCCAGCTCCCTTGACAGCAGAATATAGTCCTTTAGCTGGTTTCTGGACAGCAGGGCGGTGATCAGCAGGGTGGAGGCCGCCCCGGCGCGCCGGGCCTCATAAATCTGGTATTCGTCGATGATGAAATCTTTTCTGAGAACCGGTCGGTCCGTGTGTCGACAGATGATTTCCAGATCGGTCAATCCGCCTTTGAAATAATGAGGTTCCGTGAGAACGGAAAGAGCCCGGGCACCTGCCTTCGTACACGCCTCGGCATAAAGGGCCGGGTCCAGGTCAGGCCGGATATCCCCCTGGGACGGAGAGGCTTTTTTGAATTCCGCCACAATTCCGATATCGTGGGGACCGCTTTGTTTCATCGCTTCCAGAAAATCCGGCGCCGAAGGGGTTTGCTCCGCTTCCCTGCGCAGGGTTTTCAAAGAAAGAGAGCTCCGTGCCGCTTCCATATCCCGGCGCGTAATGTCCCGTATAACTTTCAGAAAACCCTCCACGCCCATGTCAGGAAACCTCCTGTGTGAATTGAACCAGTCGGTTCAGTTTTTCCAGGGCCGCTCCGGAATCGATGGCCTGCTCGGCCAGCGCCATCCCTTCCTGAACCGAAGCGGCTTTGTCCGCTACCATTAGGGCGGCTCCGGCGTTCAGCACGACGATATCCCTGCCGGGGCCCCTCTCTTTGTTCAGAACGGCCAGGGTTGTGTCCGCATTGTGCCGGATGTCTCCGCCTGCGAGATCCCGAGGGTCGGCATAATCTTCGAAAAAGGTCAGGGGATCCAGATCATAGGTGCGGACCCGGCTGTCTTTCAGCTCGGAAATTCGGGTCAGAGTGGTGGTTGTGATTTCATCCATACCGTCATGGCCGTGAACGACCATGGCTCTGGAAACCCCCAGCAGGCAGAGGGTGCGGGCGAACATCTCCGTCAGTTCCGGGGCATAGACCCCCAGCAGCTGGTATTCGGCCCCGGCCGGGTTGGTCAAAGGCCCCAGCATATTGAAGATACTGCGGATACCGACCTCCTGCCTCGCCCTGGCGGCGTATTTCATGGATCCGTGGTACAGGGGTGCGAAAAGAAACCCGATACCGATTTCATGGATGGCTTCTTCCACAATTTCGGGGTCCGTGTTCAGGTTGACGCCCAGGGCTTCCAGTACATCGGCGCTGCCGCATCGGCTGGAAACGCTTCTGTTTCCGTGTTTGGCGACTGTCACCCCTGCTCCGGCCACCACAAAGGCGGTGGTGGTGGAAATATTGAAAGACTCACAACCATCTCCACCGGTTCCGCAGGTGTCCATCACTTTTCGTCCCCGGGTTTGAATCCGTCTTGCGCGGCGCCGCATGGCCCGGGCCGCTCCGGCCAGTTCCTCAGAGGTTTCCCCTTTGGCCGCCATGGCCGCCATGAAGGCTCCGATACCGGCGTCGGACACGCTTCCGGAAAAAATGGCGTCCATCATGTCGGTACAGCCGGATTCGTCCAGGTCTCGTCCGGATAGAATGTGTTTCAGGTTTTCGGTGAACATTCGGAAGATACTCCTTTAATGAAATTCCGGATCAGCCTCTTTCCCACAGAGGTCATGAAAGATTCGGGATGGAACTGGACCCCCTGGGTGGGGTGGTGTCTGTGACGGATGCCCATGATTTCCCCGTCATCTGACCGGGCCGTGACCTTAAGGCAGGCGGGCAGATCCGATTCCCGGACGGCCAGGGAGTGATAGCGCATCACCGTGAACGGCCGGGTCAGGCCGGAGTAAATGTATTCTCCGTCGGCCGTTACCCGTGACGTCTTACCGTGCATGATGGATTGGGCGTGCACGATGGTTCCGCCGAAATGGCGGGCAATGACCTGATGGCCGAGGCAGACGCCCAGGATCGGCAGATTTCCGGAGAAATGCCGGACGACATCCAGAGAAATGCCGGCGTCCTCGGGCCGCCCGGGTCCGGGGGAAATGACGATGGCGTCCGGATTCAGGGCTTCGAGGCCGTCGATGTCGATTTTGTCGTTTCGGTAAACTTCCGCCTCGGCTCCTGCATGGAGCAGGTAATGAACGAGGTTGAAGGTAAAGGAATCATAATTGTCGATCACAGCGACCCGCATTACTCACCTCCCGTATGGCTGCCCAGGGCAACCCGCAATGCTGTTTCCACACTTTTGGCCTTGTTCCGGCATTCCGCGAGCTCCTTCTGCGGATCGGAATCATGAACGATGCCGGCTCCGGCCCGAACCGTGAGCCCATGCCGATGGATCACCGCCGTCCGGATAACGATGGCGAAATCCATGTTGCCGGTAAAGGAAATATATCCCGCGGCCCCACCATAGATCCATCGGGCGGAAGATTCAAGCCCGGCGATGATTTTCATGGCGCTCACCTTGGGGGCTCCGGTCAGGGTCCCGGCCGGAAAAGCCGAACGGAAAAGATCAAAGGCATCCAGGCCTTGTCTCAGGTCGCAGGTGATGTTGGACACCAGGTGCATGACATGGGAATAGCGTTCAACGAACATGGTGTCCGTGACCTGTACGGTTCCGGGTTCGGCCACCCGGCCGAGGTCGTGCCGCCCCAGATCGATGAGCATCACATGTTCGGCTTTTTCCTTGTCGTCGCTCAACAATTCGTCGGCCATGTTTCGGTCCTCCTGCTCATTTCGGCCCCTGGGCCGGGTGCCTGCGATGGGCCGGAGCGTGGCCGACCCGTTGTCCAGGCGCACCATGGTTTCCGGCGACGATCCGGCCAGGACGAAATCGATGAAATTCATGAAAAACAGGTAGGGAGAAGGATTGACATACCGTTGGGCCCGGTAGAACCGGATGGGGTCCACAGGGTGGTGGAAGGAAAATGCCCGCGACAGAACGGCCTGAAAAACCTCTCCTTCGCGAATGTTGGATTTGATGGTGTTCACACCGGCCAGATAGTCCCGGTCACGGGTGTCCGGTGTCAGACGGATCGCCCCGGGAAACGGATCGGGTTCAGGGACATCTCCGGCGGGCTTTCTGACCATATCCACCATTTTTTCAAGATCGTTACGGGCCTGGTTGAAAAGGGTGTCCAGGTCGACGCCGTCCTCGATATAGCAGATTTTCATACAGATCAAGGTTTGGCGGCGATTGTCGAAAATAATCATTTCCCCGGGGATGATGAAATGGGCCAGTGGGACCTCGGGGGGCAGGGAACCCGGGATGTCTTCGAAAAACGAAACCATCTCATGGGTGGCGTATCCCGTCAGACCGCACCAGAATCCGGGAAGTTCCGGCATCTGGGCCGGCCTGAACCGGGCCGTCAGGGTTCGGAGGGCCGCCAGTGGATCTCCGTTATGCGGGACAGTGCAAGTTTCTTGTGCGATGGTGATGCCGACTTCTTTGTCAAAGATCCGGACGGCGCCATGGGCGCGAACCCCCAGAAAGCTGTACCGGGCCCATTGTTCCCCGCCTTCGGCGCTTTCCAGCAAAAAGCATTCCCGGTCCTGAGAATAGCATTTCTGAAGCACGGATACCGGCGTATGGGTGTCGGCCAGTATCTCTTCGCAAACCGGGACGACGTTGCTGGTTCCGGCCAGTTCAAAAAACCGGTCTTTATAGGGAAATTGTTTCAGTCTCATTTATATGCGCTCCTTTCACGCACGGGCAAAAAAATTTCGAACAAAATAGCCGCGTTTGAAGCAGGAGTCAAGGAAAATGTTTCTTTTTATAGAAACAAATTGGCAGGGTGCCCGGTAAAAAACACTTGTTGTGTAAAAAATGAATGCATTATCCTGAAAAACATGTCAGAATCATTTTCCATGGAAACAGGCCATTGAAAACCTGAGACAGATGAAAGGAGTTCATTCATGAAATCCGGAATATGGTTTCTCGTTATTTTTTTCGGGGTCTGTTGTTTCGGATTCGATTCTTCGGCTGAATCCGGCTCCAATGTGATCAAATTCGGCGTCCACGTCAGCGCCATGAATCAGCTCGATCCTCATTTCGCCTCCGCATCTCAGGATCGGGCCTTTGCCGACATGGTGTTCAACGGGCTGCTTCGGTATGAGCCGGGCAATGCACCGAAAATGGAAGCGGACCTGGCGGAGAGCATTCCCACCTTTGTCATGGAAGGAGGTAGCCAGGTCTGGACGGTCAACCTCAGAAAAGGGGTCTGGTTCCATCCCGGCCCCCAAACCCCGGCATATGAAATGACGGCGGATGATGTCATCTTTTCCCTGAAAAAATCCGCCGACAAAAAATTCTGCGCCTATGCCAACGATTACGAAGGCATGACCTTTGAAAAAAAGGATGATTACACCATCCGGATCGTTCTGGAGCAGCCGCTTTCCTCCATTCTTTTTTTGCCCAAGATTTCCGATTACGCCGGTGGTTTCATCGTCAGCAAAAAAGCTATGGAAACCATGGGATATGAAAATTTCAAACACCACCCCGTCGGTACCGGCCCGTTTATGTTCAAGTCTTATGAAAAGGACGGTCCGTTGATCCTTGCGGCCCATGACGGATATTTCCGGGGAAAGCCCCTGCTGGACGGCGTGGAAATTCGGTTTTTTCCGGATTTCAAGGCGAGGGAAGCGGCTTTTCTGAACGGAGACCTGGATGTGATCGTGGGGCACGGTGAAAAGGGGTGGGTGGAAAAAGCGGAAAAAATCAAAGAGATCGTTGTGGACCTTCATGGCGCCGGCGAGGTCTCCGCCGTTTATTTCAATACCCGTCAGAAACCTCTGGATGATATCCGGGTGCGCAAAGCCATGGCCTATGCCCTGGGCCGGGATGTGTTCCAGGATGCGGTCAGCCGAAGAATGGCCGCCAACGCCTGGTCTTTTGTTCCGGACCAGTTCCTGCCCGGCGGCATATCCGAGAAAGAGGCCGGAGAGCTGGGACTGGAGTATGAAAAGGATCTGGACAAAGCAAGGGCGCTGATGCAGGCGGCCGGTCTGTCCGAAGGGTTTTCCCTCGATCTGGTGACTTCGGAAAAACGACTGTTTCAGGCTTACTATCAGGCCTTGAAGGACCATCTGGCCGCCATCAACATCCATTGCAGGATCAAGGTGCTGCCCCATTCCGAGATGCACCGGGAAATCCGCCGGGATCCCAGACCCATCGTGATCTATTCAGCGTGGCGGCCCAATGCCGACGTTTATCTGACCCAGTTTTTTCACTCAGACGCCATTGTGGTGACCGGAAGCCGGCCGGACACCAATTTTTCTCATTATGACGGAATCGACAAGCTCATCGAGGCGGCCCGCCTTGAAATAGATCCGGATAAACAGATCAGTCTATGGGTTCAGGCCCAGATCCGGATATTGAGCGATATGGCCGCTCTGCCCATTCTCTGCACCACCCAGTGTTATGCCCGGAAAGCCAGGGTGGATTACGGCCATGTTCTTGTGTCGAGCATGGCGCTCTATCCCCAGTTTACGGAAAAAACCCGGTTTGTCGAAGACCGGTAGAAACTTTCCGCAATCCCATGGCAGCTGAACAGGAACCGACGGCGTGAATATCTATACCAGAATTCTGATCATCACCCTGCCGCTATTTGTGATCGCCCTTTCCGGTGCCATGGCTCTTTCCTATTATTATTCCTACAGCGCCCTGAACAACCTGGCGGAAACCTGGCTTGACACGCGGTTGTCCGAGGCGGTCCAGATCGCCGAGCGTCAGGAGAAGATCCTGCACGTTTACGGGTTGGAAAGCATTCCCGCCAGCATTGAAAAAGCCAAGATGGATGCGGGGAAAAACATGTCCGCCATCCAGGTGGGAGAAAAAGGGTTTGTCTTTGCCGTCGACCATAGCGGCAAAGTGGATTTTCATCCGGATCCGTCCCAGGTCGGGCAGGATCTGAGCAAGTCCCTTTGGTACAAAGAGCATACCCACGGCCGGGGGCGGATGATCCACGAAATCCGGGGGGAACGCTATCTGTCCCTTTATCAGTATTTCGAGCCCTGGCAGTGGTTTATCGTCGTCAGCGAACCGGAAGCGGAGGTGTATGGGGTGGCCGAAACCATGAAACCCAAGCTGATGGTTATGGGATTTATTTGTGCCGTTGTCATCGCAGTGGTGTTGATCGGGGTGACCCGGTATCTGACCCTTCCGCTCAAGTCCCTGACGGACGGTGCGGCCCGCATCGGCCAAGGAGATCTGTCAACCCGCATCCCCATTACATCGAAAGACGAGTTCGGCCGCCTGGCAGAGGTATTCAATCAGATGGCCCCGGCACTCGAACAGACCCTCAAAGAGGTCCAAAACAGGGAAGACTATTTCAGATCTCTGGTCGAGAACGCATCCGATATCATCGGCATCCTGGACGCAGAAGCCCGGTTCGCCTATGTCAGTCCGCCCGTCACCCGGATTCTGGGCTATGATCAAGAAAAGATCGTCGGAAACAGCCTTTTTAATTACATTCATCCCGAAGATCTGGACAGGTGCCGTACCCAGTTTGGCGAAAAAATCAGAAACCCGGAGACATCACTGACATCCATTGAATTCAGGGTTCGGCATCAAGACGGGTCTTTTCGCGTTTTCGAATCCACCAACCGGAATCTGCTGAATCATGAGGCGGTTCAAGGAGTTGTCGTGAACGCCAGGGACATAACGGAGCGAAAGAGTTTTGAACAGGCCTTGCAGAAATCCCATCAGATGCTCGAGCAGAAAGTGTTTGAAAGAACGCGGGAATTATACGGCCTGAACAAGGATCTGATCCGGGAAATCAAGATCCGCAAGGAAAAAGAACGGGCGCTGGAAAAAGCCAATAAAGCCAAAAGCGAATTTCTGGCCAATATGAGCCATGAGATCCGAACGCCTTTGAATTCAATTATCGGTTTCAGCGAAGTGCTTATGAAAACAGCGGTGGACACTCAGCAAGCCGATTACCTGAAGGCCATTCGGACGGCCGGAAGAAATCTGCTGAGACAGGTCAACGACATCCTCGATCTGTCCAAAATCGAGGCGGATATGATTGAAATCAACAGGGTCCCCGTTAATCCGACCCTGCTGTTCCAGGAAATCCGGCAGATGTTCAAAGTCCGTATGGCGGAGAAAGGCTTGGTTTATGCTGAAAACCTGGATGCCTCCGTTCCGGAGACCATTGTGGCGGACGATGTCCGGCTCAGGCAGATTCTCATGAACCTGGTGGGCAATTCCGTCAAATTCACGGACAAAGGATTTGTTCGGTTGTCTGCCTCGACCCGGCCCGGGAGCCATAACCCGACACGGGTGGATTTGACCTTTCGGGTTGAAGATTCCGGCATCGGTATCGAAAAAGAGAACTGGGAGATGATTTTTGAATCCTTCCGACAGGCGTCGGCGGGGACTACCCGGAAATTCGGGGGAACCGGTCTGGGGCTTTCCATCAGTAAACGACTGGTCGAAATGATGGGCGGTCGCATTACGGTTCAAAGCGTTCCGGGCAAAGGGAGCTGTTTTGAGATTGTCCTGCCGGATGTTGAAACCGGTTATCTGAACCATCCCATGCCTGCCCGGGACGAGGCGGCCGACCGACAATCTCCGTATTCGGACGGAATCGGATCGGCACCGGATGGGATATCCGTCGACGATGTGCCCGTCGATCCCGAATTGGAAAAAAAGATTCGCGAAGATGTCCTTCCAACTCTCAGAGAGTTACAGGAAGGCATTAAAATCAGCACGGTTCAGGAAACTGCCAAGACCCTTCGATCCCTGGGCAGTGAATTCAATTACGCCCTTCTGATAAAATCAGGGGACAGCCTGTTGCGATTCGCCGAGGTTTTTGACATCGAAAACATCAACAAACAGTTGAACCGGCTGTCCAAATCCCTTGAAACAATTCTACGGCAACACATTTAATCGCCGGGTGACTTTTTTCCGGTTCTTGGAAAACACTACCCCGAAATCCGTCATTTCATAAATGCATCGGCCGTCGGCCCAGAGAGCGCCGTCGGCTGAGGCCGAATACCCTTCTTTGTCGGAAGCGTGTTCTTTGATATGAGCCTGAACCCGGACCATGGAATGGCCCGGCGTGATCTGTCCCCGGTACATCCATTCATGGGGTCGGCCGGTCATCAGACAGGGGCTGAACCGGGACGGATCCATATCGTATTTTTGAATCAGGAAGAATCGGATCATCTGGAGAAAGGATTCGATTCCCAGGGAACCCGGGCATACCGGGTCCTGATAAAAATGGGCGTGGAAAAACCATTCAGCCGGGTCGATGATTTTCACGGCGCGGACATATCCCTGTCCATGAGTCCCCTGGTCCATTGACAAAAGCTCGATGCCGTCGATCATTCTCAGGGCTTTGGACGGCATGCCGGAAAGATGTCCGGTTTCACGGTCGTTCGGTGTGAGGGGCGCATCGTTTTGAAATGTGAATTGAAAGGGGTCGGGTGTGCCGGCCGATCCGTCCGGGGCGAAACGGCTGTTTCGGATGCCGATCTGATTGGACAGGGCCTGCCCGGTAAAAAAACCGAAACGGGTGTTGCCTTCATAGATCTTTGCCGTTTGTGTCATGACGGCCATATCAAAGGTCTGGATGATCATGCCCCCGGCCTGAGACACATCGGTCATCCGGCATCGAACCGTCACCGTTCCATCCTTTCCGGTCGGCGTCCGGTAAAGGATTGCCTTCCCGCCCAGATTCCGGAAATGCAGGCGTTCAAGGCTGTGAAGAGCGGATCCCGCGTATGCGGCCAGCCAGCCGCAGGGCTGTAGTGCGACCTCCAGGAGAATGCAGAAGGGCATGGTTCCCGTTCGGTTTGCCCTGAAATACCAAGCATCCGGGGGAATGTCGTACTGGGTTTCGATCCAGCCGCCGGGTACCATTTCCCATTGGGGGTGGTCGACTCTCATGACCCGATCCATGAAAAAATAGGGCGGCCTCGGAAGACGGGCGATTTCTCTTTCATTGTCAAACACCGCGTATTGTTTGCCGAAGGCCTCGGAGGGGTTCCCCTGGGCGAAGGCCAGGATCCGGTCCCTGGAAAACAGGGGTTTGGGTTTGAATTTGTCGGACAGGGACGGATCGGTGACGGCTTCAAATCCCATGACGCCGGCAACGACAGCCTCGTTTTCGTCCAGAAAAGTGAAATAGCCGGTAATCCGGTTACGGGTCCGTTCATTGACGGTGAATAAAATTCGGACCGGCCCGGCAAGGGTTTTGAAGGGCGAATACAGCCTGAATCCGGCGATAAAAGACGGCAGGCAGACCTGGCCCATGATTTCGTGGCTCCATAGGATGGCTGCCTGGAAAGCCGCATCCAGCATCAGGGGGGAAAGGGTCCAGCGGGACGCCGGAAAATCCCTGACCCATTCATCCGGTGTGCCGGAAACGGCCGCTGTGACCTCGATCCCTTTTTCCGAGCAGCCGTTGATGGATGTTATACATTGCATGAACCCTTTGTGAAAGAGTACATCCGAATACGCACGGTCCGGGCACAGGGAACAGGGGCGCAGGTCCATGTCGGCGGATCGGGAAAGGACCGGTGCTTTGGGAAGGCGGTCTTTGAGAATGATGCGGCATCCGGCATGGACATGGCCGCCCCGGTCGTCATCCGACGTGACATGGCCGACCACCGCATACCGGTCCCCTTCAGGTCGGCATTTTTCCAGGAGGACGTGCATTTTTACAGATCCCTGCCCGGGTTTGATGCCTTTGAGCAGCCGCATGTCATCCATGCCTGCGAAAACAAGGCCGGGATTGTTTTTTTCCGCCGCCAGGGCCAGACACTCCATGATCATAGCCAGAGGAACGACGGGTTCCCCATTGATTTCATGGGCTTGCAGAATCGGGGCGCTGTCTTTGTCCAAAGCCATGCTCAGGGCGGCTTTGGGGACGGGTCCCCTTGTTTTGCGGGGTTCCTGGAGATGGGCGCCGACAATGATTTCAGGGCCGTCGGCCATGGGATTGCCCATTTCTTTGAGCAGATGGGCGGCACCCTGTTTCAGCGGGATCAGCGCCAGCCCTTTTTTCATGAATTCCCGCTTCAGTGATTCATTCACCATTCCACCTTCCCAGGGGCCCCAGTTCATCGCCAGGACCTTGCAGCCGGGCCGGTCGGCAGCCAGTCGATGCGCGGTTTTGTTCAAGACTTCGTTGGCCGCGGCATAATCGCACTGGCCCGGATTTCCGGTTCGGGCCGCCACCGATGAAAACAGGATCAGAAATTTGAGGCGATCCTGTTTCAAAGCGGACAGCAGGGCTGAAAGGCCGTTGACTTTTGTTTCCAGAACTCGGGCAAAGTCTTTGACCGTTTTGTCCAGGATGGGTTTGTCGTGAATGACGCCGGCACCGTGAATCAGGGCTGAAACCGGTCCGAATGTGTCTCTCACGGATCTGATCACCCGGTCCATGTCTTCAGGGCTTCGGACATCGGCCGGCATATAGCGCACTTTTGCGCCAAAGGTTTCCATTTGTCGGATATGGCGCTGAATGTCCCGGACGGCAATGATCTGCCGGTATTTGTCATCGAGGTCCAGAGGTCTGGGCGTCTGTCCCTTGAAATGATGAACCAGAATGGCTTTTTTTAAATCGGAAGGGTCCTGTAGATTCTCGGCCCATTCCGGTTCGGGGGCCTCAATGGGAGTGCGTCCGACGAGCACCAGGGTCGGCGCGTATTGTCTGGCCAGTTCCACGGCGCAGGCAGCAGTCACCCCTCTGGCCCCGCCCGTGATCACCACCACATCGTCCGGACCCAGGTTCACGGGGTGAATGTCGTGAATGGCCTGTTCCTCCAGGGTTGGAATATTGCAGCAGTCTTCGTCCAATCCCATTTCAACGGATCCCTGGGTCATCATCAAGGATGCGGCCGCTTCGGCGGTTTTTCTGATTTTTTCAATGTCGACCGGCAGATCCAGGACCCGGCACAGAACATTTTTCCATTCCAGGCGAACGGTTTTCACCAGCCCGGCCAGTCCGCCGTAAACCGGGTTGCAGTCAAAAGATCGACCGTCAAACCCGAATCCGCCGCCGAAAAAGGAGATAACCGCCAGAAAGGCGCCTTTTTCCCTGCCCGCGTCCATGAGGTGGGGACCGTTTTTCCGAATAAGCTCAAAAGTCGATTTCAGGAATTCAACCGCGGTTTCATGGGCGCTGTTTCCCAGGTCGTCGGGAATGATGACCAGTCCGGCTGCGTCAGTCAGATCCGGAACAGTTTCGATGTCGATGAGCTCGGCTGCCATGCCGGTTCTTTGGAATTCCGCCTGAAACAATTGGCCCAGATCTTTCTTGTCCCGGGTGAGGTAGATTTTTTTTCGGCCCGGCAACTGGATTCGGGCTCCGTTGTAGAAACGGATCTGATGGGTGGGATAGGATTTGAGCGTCACCACCCGGCGTGTCGGAATATCTTGCTGAAAAATTTTTCGGTCGGAGTCCGCCCCTTCCTTCATGGCAACCGTTGGCTGTGGTTGGCCGGAAGACGTTTTTGTATCAGGACTTTTGGACAATTTGTCCAGAATCTCTCCGATGGTTTTCAATCCGGCCAGATCGTCCGTGGATATTTTCATGGCGCCGTCCAGTTCCTGTTCCAGGCGGGAAAAAATCTCCACCCGTTTGATGGAATCAATGCCCAGATCGGATTCAAGATTCATGGAAGGCTCCAGCATCTCGGATGGGAATCCCGTCAGTTCACTGATGGTGGCCATCAAAACATGGGCGACGGGCTGGTGCGAAACAGAGGCGGAAGACACTGCTTCGGCTTCCGGAAGGCAGTTGTTTGCGGATACCGGCTCCGATACCGGACACATCGCGTCCAGGATGTCCTGGAGGGTTTGAACAGTGCCGATGCGGTCGGTTGAAACGGCTTCGGTGCCGGGAAACTGCTTTTCCAGTTCCGATACGATTTCAACTTTTTTGATGGAGTCGATGCCCAGATCGGATTCAATGTTCATGGAAGGCTCCAGCATTTCAACCGGGAAGCCGGTCAGGCGGCCGACGATATCGAAAAGAAGGGATCGGTTGTCGGGTCCGGTGTCTGCCGGAACCTCCGGAGAGACAACAGGCGCGGGCGGGAAAGCAGGCCGGTGAACCGATTGAGGTTCCGGCCGCGCTTCCGGCACAATTTCCGGTTGCGGTTTTGGCTGAAGGATTTTTGGCGAGTCTGGTTGGACGACCGGCAAGGGTTTCGAGCTGTCCAATTCTCGAGGAATCGATACGGGCTCGGACTCGGGCGATTCATCAAAAGCGAGAAGCCGCGTTTTTTCCAGCATGGCGGCAAGAGTACGGCCGGCCTGGGTCTGGGTTTCAAGAAATTTTTCATGGGCTCTGGCGGTCTGGGCCTGGAGCTGTTGCAGGGCTTCCAGGCCTTTTTGAACCATTTTCATGGCTTCAAACGCGGGCCGATCGGTTTTCTGGCGTTGCTCGAAATGTCGGTCAAGGGTCATGCTCGGGCCTTTGGATACAGGCGGAACCCGTCTGTCCGGGTTTGCATCCTGTGTGTTTGCGGGTTCAGCCGGTTCAGGCGGTGACGGCGGCGGGGTGTCCTTCTTTGAGGGCCTGGGGTTGGCCCCCGTCAGACGCACCTTCATCCGCTGGGGTGTGTGGGGTGGAATGGGGTCTTCCCAATGGGTCAGGTTCACGTTATATCCTTTTGCCGCCAGTGAACAGAGAACCCGGGCCAGGTCCTCGAGGCCCGATGCTTTTCCGCACGAGGCGTCAAGGGAAAGGGCGGTGAAAGCGCCGGAGGGCAGGATTTTGCGGGTCAGGTCCGAGAGAACGGTTCTGGGGCCAAGCTCGATAAAGGTTTTCACGCCTTCGCGGGCCATGTTTTCGATGCTGCCGACAAAGTCCACGGAATGGATCAGCTGGTGACCGAGAAGGTCTTTGACGGCTGAAAGATTTCGGTCATAGGGTCGGCCCGTAGTGTTGGAATACACTTCAATGGGGGTAGGCGTCAGGTCCGGATCCCGGAGGCGGGCATGGAACGGAGCCGCGGCCGTTTCCACCATTCGGCTGTGAAATGCCGCTGCCACAGGCAGTTTGACGGCTTTTATCTTTTTGAGTCTGCAGATCTGCCGAGCTCTGAGAATTTCCCGGGTGGGTCCGGACAGTACGCCCTGGTCAGGGCTGTTCCGGTTGGCCAGAATCAGGTCCAGCCCTTCTTCGGCGATCAGATGGGTTATGGTTTCCAAGGGGGCTTGAACGGCCAGCATACCGCCGGGATCTGTGTCCCCCGAACCGGCCGCCTCGGCCATGTAACGCCCTCTGGCGGCGGAAAGCCGGAACAGGGTGGGTTCATTCATCCATCCGGCCGCGTACAGGGCGGGCAGTTCGCCGAAGCTGTGGCCGCAGGTGACATCCGGTGCGATGTTGAATCGTTTCAGGATTCGGACCATAGCGCAGGACAAGGCTCCGATGGCGGGCTGAGCCACATGGGTATCGCGCAGCAGCGCTTCGGAACGGGTTTTTTCCCGGACATGAACGGGCGGGGGAAAAATATACTCCTGAAGGGGCCGGATGTCGGGAAAGCCTTCCGTTTCGGCCGCGAAAACCAGAGCGGCCTCCTCAAGGGCGGCCAGTCCTTCGGGAAACAGAGTGATCAGATCTTTTCCCATCCCGGGGTACTGGCTGCCCTGGCCGGGGAATAAAAAGGCCAGCTTTCCATTATCGGCCTGATCTGAAAAAAAGATGTCGGTCTGGGAGGTTCCGGTTTCGACACATTCAAGGGCCTTGTCCAGAAGCGGAAAAATATCCCTGTCCGTCCGATGAATCATAAGGAGCCTGAATGGCCCGGCCGAAGAAAAGGCAGATCTGGAAGCACGGGCCAGGAGTGCGGATTCCCGTTTAAGGGAAAAAGCGTCCGCCGATTGATTCAGCCGGGTCCTGATTTTCTGGACGGCATGGACCAGATCTTTCCGGGTATCCGAGGAAAAAGCCATGATGTCGATGGAACCGTCCCAGGAAACATGCTCTTTAGCGGGCCGGTATTCTTCCAGAACCACATGGAAATTACTGCCCCCGAATCCAAAGGCGCTTACTCCGGAGCGTCGCGGGTGCCCGGTCTCGGGAATCCAGGGCTTGGATTCGGCGTTCAGATAGAAACAGGACTGGTTGATTTTGAGTTCGGGATCCGGTTCTTCGGCTTTGAGGGTGGGCAGGATAGCCTTGTGATAGAGAGCCAGGGCCGCCTTGATCATTCCGGCCGCTCCGGCTGCGGCCTTGGTGTGGCCGATCATGGATTTGACGGAACCCAGGGCGATAAAGTGACGGGGAGCGACAGGGCCGAAGCACTGGTTCAAGGCTTCGAATTCCACCTTGTCGCCGACTCGGGTGCCGGTGCCGTGGGCTTCCACCAGTTCCACCGTCGACGGATGGATGCCGGCTTCCCGGTAGGCTTCTTTCAGCGCTTTGAGCTGCCCTCCGGCATCCGGTGCGTAAACCGCGGAAGTCCGGCCGTCGCTGGATGTGCCCACTCCCCGTATCACGGCGTAAATGGTGTCGCCGTCTTTTTCGGCGTCTTCCAGACGCTTGAGCACCAGCATGCCGATCCCCTCGCCCAGGACCGTTCCGTCCGCCTGTCGGGAGAACGGTCGGGCGTCACTGCTATGGGACAGCACACCGGTTTTTGAAAAGCACATGTGCATGAAAATGTCGTTCAGGGTATCCACGCCCCCGGTGATGGACACATCGCATTTCCCGGCCGCAAGCTCCATGACGGCCGTATGGACTGCGGACAGAGCGCTGGCGCAGGCGGCGTCTGTCACGCTGTTGGTGCCGGACAGGTTCATGCGGTTGGCGATCCGGCCTGCCACCACATTGCCCAGAAGGCCTGGAAACGAGTTCTCTTGCCATTGGACATAGGCATCTGAAATGCGCGAGATCACTTCCTTTTTTTTGTCGTCGCCGATGCCCGCGTCTTCCAGGGCTTTTTTCCAGATGGGATGTCCGAGGCGGGCGCCCAGGGGAATGACCAGCTCCTGAGTGCCGGTAACGCCTAAAATGACATTGACCTTTTTTTCCTGGAGCATGGGATGCCCCGGCGGATAGCCGGCGTCTTCCAGAGCCATGCGGGCCACTTCGAGGCCGAGCAGCTGTGAGGTGTCCGTGGCTTCCAGGTTGTTGGGCGGAATACCGTAGCGCATGGGATCGAAGGTCACGGGCGGGAGAAATCCGCCCCGGCGACAGTAAGTGTGATCGGCTTTGCCCGGGTCCGGATCGAAATAATCTCCAATCCGCCAGTGGGTTGTTTCAGGAATGTCCTCAATGGCGTCTTTCCCTTGATACAGCAGATGCCAGAAGGCTTTCAGATCCGGTGATCCCGGAAAGATACAGCCCATTCCGACTATGGCGATGCGGATCTTTGCAGTGTCCGATTGTTCCCGGCTCATGGTTTCGTTATGTGTCATAATTGATGTCAGCGTGATGGATCATAGGCTAAAGGGTTATCCATGGGTAAACGATTTAAATTACAGGCAATATACTATCCGGTACAGGCGGAGACATCCGATGGCGGGGGATTTGACAAAAGTTTTACACAGTCGCGGGCTCGTTCAGAAACGACAGAATCTCCTGTCCGGGTATGGGTTTGATGAAATCAGGCCCTGGATCGGGGCGGATGCCCTGAATCCTCAGAAATGAGATCCGGGTGCACACACAGGCCCAGAAAAGAAGGTTCAGAGCCACCTCGGCAGTTTTCCGATTTTCCGGAGAAGCCATGAAACTACCCTTCACCCATTGATTGAACGCGCCCATGGAGGGGCCGCACCAGATCTGGTAATCCATTTTTCGCTGGGCCTGGCCCCGGATGGACCATTTTGAGGAAAGCCCCAGATAAGATCGGAAAACAAGGGCCATTTTGTGGTGTGGATCGGCTTCGGCCTTATCGACTTCTCCGGACAGGCCCCTTGCCAGAAAAAACGCTCTGGTGGATGCCCAGGCATCCTCGAAACGGGCCTGAAGAATTTTTTCCTGAACTTCCTGCCGGGTTTTTTCGTCAATGTCTTCGAAGCGAGAGTGCGACTGATAAAGCCTGTAGAGTTTTTCAGCCCTGACGGGAAAAAGGGTCCCCCGCTTGAGAACCTGGACCCGTGCACCGATTTCAAACATGTCGGCGGAGGGCGCCATGGCCGTGTCGGCCGGATCGGCCTGGCAGAGAAGCTTTTTGACCTCTTCGCAGATCCCGGCTTCCACGCAGGACTGATTGACGGACCCGGTGAGAATATAAGCGGCTCCCATCTGAAAGGCCGCGGCAGCGGACTCGGGGGTGGCGATCCCTCCGGCCAGGCCTACGCATAGAGGTTCATGATAGGCGTATCGAGCCATGTGTTCGTTTTTCAGCGCCAGCAGGGTGGGCAGAAGGGTAATGGCGGGGCGGTTGTCCGTATGCCCGCCGGAATCGGCTTCGGCCGTCAGGTCCCGGGCCATGGGAATCAATCGGGCCAGACCGGCTTCCTGATCCGTGATCATACGCTTGTCGAGCAACCATTGGACGATCTTTTCCGGAGGAGGTGAAAAAAACTGTCGGGCCACCTCGACTCTGGACACCTTGGCCAAAATATGGTTGGGTGCCGAGGGGGAGCCGTCCGGCCTCCGGTGCAGGCCCTTGAGCCGGTAATAGACCAGGGCCGGGGTGATGCGAAGGAAGGCGGCGGCGCTGATCCGGCGCACTCCGTGTTTCAGATACAGGCGGACGGTCGTCATTTCAAGGTCCGGGTCGCCCATGGAATGAATGAGGTTGAATCCAAAAGGTTTGTCGGGCAGGCTTGATTTCAGGTCCACGATTGCGGCTTCGATCTGATCGGGGGAAAGCCCGCCGGAACCGAAAAAACCGATCATTTTGTTTTCAGCCATGGTTTTGACCATGGCGGTGGAGGCGATTCCGTTGGCCATGGCTCCGGCAATGTATGGAAAGGCAAGTCCGTGCCGTTCCATGAACCGTCGGTCGCCCAGGTCTTCGGGTCCCATGGCGGGGATATGGGCCCGTATCGATCCGCAGCAACGGGATGAGTCCGTGAGATCCTGAATGGTAGAGGCTGTCCACATGATCCCCTGATCCGTTTTGAACACACATATCGGGGTTCTGACCCGGAGGATCAGGTTTTTAAAGTCTTCCGACGTATCGGTCGGCATTATGTGTCCCGGATTTGTCATGCGGGAGGTTTTAGCACAAAAGGGATCATGGAATCAACAGAGAACTCATTGCATTCACAGCCATTTCCTTGAACACGGACGGTTTCACCGGATTGGGGAATCTTCTGCCGGTTTATTTCCGGGGATGATATTTCTGATGCATCTGGATGAGATATTCCTTTGATATATGGGTATAAATCTGGGTCGTGGAGATGTCGGAATGGCCGAGCATGGTCTGGACCGATCGCAGATCCGCCCCCCCTTCCAGAAGGTGGGTGGCAAAGGAATGCCTCAGGGTGTGGGGGGTCAGGCTACGGGGCAGGTTGGCTTCCGCGCCGTATTTTTTCAGTATTTTCCAGAAGGACTGCCGGGTCATGGGTTTGCCGGCCCTTGCCACGAAAAGAAACGGCGTGTTTTGCTGTTTCAGGAGAACAGGGCGTCCCCGGCTTATCCATTCACGGATGACGGCGGCGGCCTGGGTTCCGAAGGGAATGATCCTTTCCCTGGACCCTTTGCCCATCACTCTGACGAAATTGGCTTCGAGGTTGATGTCCTGGAGCCGTAGACCGATCAGCTCGGATACCCTGAGACCGGAGCCGTACATAAGTTCCATCATGGCGCCGTTTCGCAGGTCCCTTGGGTTCCGGACGTCCGGCACATCCAGAAGCCTTTCGATTTCCTGCACGGTCAGGATTTTCGGCAGACTCAGACCGGTTTTGGGGATGTCCACATGTTTCAGCGGATTGCTTGAAATCAAAGATTCATTCTGCAGATATCTGAAAAGCCCGCGCACGGCAATGAGATGCCGGGCACGGGATTTGGCCGACAATCCCTTCCGCGTCATAGCAATGAGCCAGGCAAGAATAGCGGCCGTGTCCACTTCTTTCAGGGTTTGGATCCGCTGGGCTTCCAGAAAATTAATAAACTGGGCCAGGTCCGCAGAATAGGACATGAGGGTATTGGGAGACAGGCCCTTTTCAATGATGAGAAAATCCAGGTATTGTTGAACGAGCTTGTCCATAAGATTAGAGAGCGATTTCCGATATGCAGCGGAAACCAATGGTGTTGGATGTGAAATCCGGTTTGAACAAAGCCCTGGAACTGATGGACACATCGTCTCTCGAATGCCAGGCCGCGCCTCTGGCAATGCAGTATCGGCGCGTTCCGGACTTCAGGTGGGACGGTATTTCCATATCGGATGTCCACTCCATGACGTTGCCCAGCATGTCGACAATATCGAAGGCGTTGGCATAACGGTCATATTGATCCACGGCGCAGGTGTCGCCTCTCCCGCTCGCTTCGATGTTCAAGGCCCGGGTGTCGAAGATGTCTCCCCATGGATAAAGATAACCTGTGTCCGTGCGGGCGGCCGCTTCCCACTCGGCCTCCGTGGGCAGGCGACGGCCGATCCAGGAAGCGAAAAAAGAGGCATCCTTCACACTGACCTGGACCACGGGATGATTGCGCTTCCCGTGCAGGGTGGACCCGGGACCGAAAGGTTGATACCAGCAGGCGCCCTTGACATCTTCCGAGCCGGATCGTTTTTTCCAGGCGGACCCGTCCGCATGTTTCCGGAACCTGGACCGGTAAACCCTTCCGAATCCTTTTTCTTCAGCCGTGGTCAGATATCCTGTCTGGTCGATGAAGATTTCAAACAGGGCATTGGTGACGGGATACACCCCGATATATACCCTGGGCATGTCAAAGGGCTGAAGTTCAAGGCTGGATCTGAGATTTCCGGATGTGCCGACGGTATAAACGCCCTCGGGCACGGTAACATACCGGTTGTATTTTTTTTCCCGTTCCCCGAGGATTTCATCAAAAAAATCCGCCCTCTGCTTTTTCTCCCGATACTCCTGAAGGGCCTTGAGTTCATCATCGTCCAGTTCCTCGACATCGTCCAGTTCTTCAACTTCTTCCAGTTCTCCCAGCACCTCGTCCTCGGCCATGTCCATAACTTCATCTATCTTTTGATCGTCTTCCAGGATTTCAATCTCATCGGGTTCCTCCACTACCTCCCCTGTCTCATCCTCATTGAGCTCTTCAACTTCAACGACTTCATCCAGCTCATCCAATTCGGCCATCTCATCCAATTCGGCCAGCTCATCCAATTCGGCCAGCTCATCCAATTCATCTTCTTCGCTCACTTCTTCCAGAATTTCGTCATCCGGCAGATCCTCCACTTCTTCCAGAATTTCGTCTTCCGGCGATTCCTCCACTTCTTCCGAAATTTCGTCTTTTTCTATCTCTTCGATGTCTTCCGGAATGGCACTTTCTTCATCAACGGCCGCCATTGGTTCCTGGGCCTGTCCCGATTCGTCGGCAAAGGGTTGGGCCTCATCGGACAGAAAGGAGGTGCCGATTCGTTCCAGAACCTTTTTGATTCGGGCGATCAGATCGTCGGATGCCGGTTTCTGATTATCTATGTCAACGGTTTCGAGAAAATCCGTGATGGCTTTTAACACATCGGCGGCCTGATTCAGATCCATGTCTCCGGTTTTGACGGCATCTGAAAAAGCGATGAGCAGATTGTTTTTGGCTTCCTCGGTCATGTCGAACGTGTTTGAATCCGTCAATGTGATGTTTTCAGGGTTTCGGCCTTTCCGGGACTGGGCGGACAGGTCTGCGACAATGGATGATTTGACGCTGAAAAAATTCCTTCGTCTGGATTTGATCCGCATCGGATCGTCGCCCAAATCCCAGATGATTTGGATCAATTGATCGGTATCGACGGATTCAAGCTGTTTCAGGGATTCGGGCGAAGAATAAAAAGAGCGGACGGCCTTCAAAGTTTTATGCTTGACGCTGTTTTCCCGGTAATTCAGCTCAGCGATGGCCTGGTCGATGCCTTCCAGTGTAATGGAAATATTTGCCAAAAGAATGAATCTCCTGTTTGATTGGTTTCACGCCTCTGCATTATGATATATTCGTTGACATAATTCAACTTTGGAAAAATGAATGCCCGGCCGGCTGCAACCTTATGAAATATGTTTTACACCCTGGTTCAGGCCGTTATTAAAGATTGAATTTTTTAACAAGTGTGCTAAAGATAGGACATTATGAGCCGAATCATCACCATTGCCGGCCCGAGAGGCGGAACGGGAAAAAGCGTCACCGCCGTCAATCTGGCGGCTTCACTGGCCTTGCTGGAACGGACGACCCTTCTGGTGGATTGCGACCCCCTGGGCAGCGCCACGCAATGGAGCGGGGTCCGGAATACCGAACCCGGAAAGGATATCGCCGGTGTTCTGTCTGGAAATTTCACGATCGAAGATGCCGCGGTCCAGGTGGAACCATCCTGTCTCAAGGTCCTGCCCTCCGGGTTCGACCTGTTCCGAACGGCTCTCCGGCTTCGGACCGATCCGGCCAATGCCGGGAGCCTTCGCCGTGTTTTGAGGGAAACAACGGTCGGTTTCGATTATATCATCATCGATGCCCCGTCCTCCTGCGGCTTTTTAAGCACCATGGCCATGGCCGCAGCCGATTGGCTGGTGGTCTGTATGTCCGTTCGCCGGAATATACCCGGCGATTTTCACAGCCTGCTCAGGATGGTCAAACATATACGGACCGCTCATCAGATTCCATTGAAAATAGCCGGAATCGCTTTCAATCGCTCCCAAGACCGGTCGGACATCCGATCCTTTCTGGACCGGCAGGTCCTGTCGGACCTGAACCGCCTGATTTTTCAAACCATTATCCCCAGTGACGACCGAGTGGGGACATCTATGAACATGAACCGACCTGCGGCCCTTAATGACGTAAAAGGTCCCGCCGCAGCGGCTTATCTGCGTCTGGCCCAGGAAATCCACAGTTTTCTCAATTAAGAGAGGTGCCCATGAAACTGACCGACCCGGAGACCATCAAGGAAAGTGAAAAAGAATTCATCGATGCCGTCAACGCGGAACTGGACTGGGAAGCCATTGAAAAAATCCTGTTTGAAAAGCACAATCTCACCTTGAAAGAAGAAATCGACTATAAAAACGGAGACCTGACGATTTATCAAGGTCAAATCGCCTATAAACTAGATTTCGAAATTAAAATTCCCCTGTCCGTAATTTTCAATCGGGAAGGTGAATGCCTGGATATTTCGACTCGAAGAAACGATTTTGAGCCGGAGGACTCCCCGGTTCCCAGGAATGAAAAAGAGGACAAGGTGTCCCGCATGGCATCCAGCATTGCCGATATGATCACCGAGATCAACGAGGGAGATGCATGATGGAACTGAATGCCGGAGATCAGCTCCCGGATCCTGCCTGGGTGAGAGATCAACTGGATGAAATACTGGCCGGGGAAATCACGGCCCTTCTGGATGTGGATACGGATTCGGCCATGATGTCTTTTAATCTGGTCAACATCTCCTGCATCACCCTGATCATCGAAAGAGAGCGTGAAATCAAGCAATATTCAGATTTTCCGCCGGAACGCTATACCCGGAAATCCTTTCTCGACGAACTGGCGGACATCGGACTGGAAACCGGACAATCCCTCGAACAGGCGGTTGATTCGGTCATCGGTCAGGGATATATCAGCGTTGATGAAAGAGGCGAATTAAGGGCGGAAATGCCGGCTTTCATGATGATCGGTTTCCTGGACAATATGTTTCCCGGAATGCAGGGCATGAACCTGATCGCTTTTATTCTCCAGATGAACGATGAGGTTCTTTCCGGCCGGAAAAAACTCGAAACGGCAAAAGAGGCTTTCAAGTCCACTCTCAAAAGTCGTGGAGTGGCCGTTTCCATAGAAAAGGCGGAAAAAAAAGCGTCTGAAATCGTTTCCGGGGCAGGGGGAAGGTCCGGCCGGTCCCGGGAAATCTCCCGCCAACTCAAGAGAGACAACCTGGACCGCTTGTCCAGGCTGGTGCGAACCAGGAAAAAAAGGACCCTGGATGCGGGATCGCCCTTGAATGTCACCTCTGTTTTTGACAAAGGGCTCCGCCCGGAAGAACAGGCCGAGGAAAAAGCCGAGATCCGGAAAGCGCAAGAGGAAGCAGCCCGGGAAGCGGCTGAACTGGCCAGGGAACTGGCGGAAAAGCAAGAGCGGATCAAAGAAGCGGAAGCATCGGCCCGGGAAGCGGCCAGGCAGCTGGAAGAAATCGAACAAAGGGAGAAAAAACTGCTGGAGGCACAGGCCGAAGCGGAACAGGCCCGCCTGAAAATCGAAGAGTTGAAGGCCCGTGAAGCGATGATGGCTCAAAAAGAGGAAGAGCTCAGAGCCCTCGAAGAAAAATTGAAACAGGACGAAAAACTCCAACAACAGGAAGAAACACTCAGGCAGGAGGCGGCCCGGACCCGGTCGTCCATGGACATTCAGGAACCGGACGCGTCGGATGGCGCTGAATCGGAAGACACCATCCTGTCCGATGAAGATATTGAATCCCGGATCGCCGCGCTCGAAAACGAGTTGACCATGCCCTGTCCGTTATGCGGCAAGGGAGAGGTGGTGACCCGCACAACGGAAAAGGGAAAGGAATATTACACTTGCACCCATCCGTCCTGCCGGTTCGTGTCCTGGGAAAAGCCCTATCATTTGGAATGTCCTTTGTGCAAAAACGCATTTTTGGTCGAAACCGTCACGTCAACCGGCGAAAAAGGTCTGAAATGCCCCCGCGCCTCCTGTTCCTATCGTCAGGGCAACCTTCTGGACCCACGGCAGAGTATGGCCCAGGCGGCGACCGCAACAGGTGTTAAAAAGGTCAGAAAAGTGATTCGAAGAAAGAGACACTGATGCATTACTCTTTTATGGATGAAAGACTTCCGGGCATTTATGCCAAAGTCCGGGAAAATACCCGTCTTTCAAAAGAAGACGGGATTGTTTTGTATGACACCCGGGACCTGATCGGTCTAGGCTGGATCGCAGACCGGGTGCGGCAGTCCCGCCATGGAAAACGGGCTTATTATGTTTACAATCAGCATCTGAACTATACCAACATCTGTAAAAACCGTTGCCGGTTCTGTGCCTATGCCAAAGACCGGGGCGAAGACGGCGCATATGTCTTTTCCATTGAGGAGATCGAGAAAAAACTCCTCGAAAACCTGGACGAACCCATTCGAGAGCTGCACATTGTTGGTGGCCTCAATGACGCATTGACCTTTGATTATTTTATCGATCTTCTGACTACCATCAAGCGTATCCGCCCCCGGACCGCCATCAAAGCCTTTACCTGCGTGGAAATCGATTATCTGTCCAACCTGGCCGGACTCAGTCTGGATGAAACCATTCAGCGGCTCAAAACGGCCGGGCTCGAAATGATGCCGGGCGGCGGAGCCGAAGTCCTCAATTCAAGGATTCACGACGCCCTGTTTCCCCGGAAAATCGATCATGAGCGGTGGCTGGAAATCGTTCGGGCCGTCCATCGGGCCGGGATCAAAACCAATGCCACCATGCTGTACGGGCATATTGAAACCCTGGAAGAACGGGTGGAGCACCTCTTGGCCCTGAGAGCGGTTCAGGACGACACCGGCGGATTTTCAGCTTTTATTCCGCTCGCTTTTCATTCAAAGAACACGGAACTGTCCCATATTCCGGCGACCACGGCCGTGGACGACCTGAAAAATGTGGCAGTCGCACGGCTCCTCCTGGACAATTTCGATCATATCAAGGCCTACTGGGTCATGATCGGGGAAAGCCTGGCCCAGCTCGCCCTGAGTTTCGGGGCCGATGATCTGGACGGCACCATCATGGAGGAGAGAATCACCCACACGGCCGGTGCGACCTCGGCCAAGGGACATACCCGCAACCAGATGCGGACCCTGATTCGAAACGCCGGATTTGAACCTGTTGAGCGGGATTCTTTCTACAACCCCGTTCAGGAAGAACTATACATACCATGAACCTTCTGCCCCCGATCCTTGAAAAAATCGACAACCAGCAGAGAATCTCCCCGGATGAGGCCCTGATCCTGTTTCAGGAGGCGGATCTCCTGACTCTGGCCGATCGGGCCAACCGCCGGCGGTTTCAGCTGCATCCGGACCGGATCGTAACCTATGTGGTGGACCGGAATATCAACTACACCAATATCTGCATGTCGGGCTGTCGTTTCTGCGCATTTTTCGTCCCGCCGAAGGAAGAGGGCGGGTATGTTCTGTCCAGGGAAGTTCTGTACGATAAAATCCGTGAAACCCTGGATCTGGGAGGGACCCAGATTCTGCTTCAGGGCGGCATGAACCCGGACCTGACATTGGATTTTTACCTGGACATGCTTCAGGACATCAAGTCCCGATTCGACATCCACATCCACGGGTTCTCCCCGCCCGAGATTCATTTCATGGCACAAAACGCCTTTCTGTCCGTCGGTGAAACCCTTACCCGCCTGAGATCCGCCGGGCTTGATTCCATTCCGGGCGGGGGTGCGGAAATCTTGTGTGATGAGATCCGCCGACAGGTTTCTCCCCGGAAATGCTCGGCGGATCAGTGGCTTGCCGTCATGCGCGAGGCCCATCTGCAGGGAATGCGATCCAGTGCCACCATGATGTTCGGCCATCTGGAAACTCCCGTTCATATATTTCGACATCTGGACAGGATTCGCGGCCTCCAGGATGAAACCCGCGGGTTCACCGCCTTCATTCCCTGGACTTTTCAGCCGACCAACACAAAGCTTCAGGTCGAAAAGAAGACCAGCATGGATTATCTCCGGGTTCTTGCCCTGAGCCGGATTTTTCTCGACAATATCGACAATGTCCAGGCTTCCTGGGTGACCCAGGGGGACAAGATCGCCCAGGTTGCGCTTTTTTTCGGCGCCAACGACATGGGCAGCACCATGATCGAGGAAAACGTCGTGGCCTCGGCCGGCGTGGATTTCATGCTGCCGAGGGAAGAGTTGGTCCGGCTGATTGAAAGAGCCGGGTTCCAGCCCCGGCAGCGGGACTGCCATTACCGTCTGTTATGATTTCCCGGTCCATGCCCGCTCCGTCCGGATCATTGCCGGCGAAACAGATCCACCGCGCCGGATGGATCATCGCGGATCATTCCACCGTGATCCGAGACGGGTATCTGGAAACGGAAAACGGTTGGATCACGGGCGTTCACAAGGGGATCCCCCGGCAACATCACGTGGACCACGGACCGGGCGTACTCATGCCGGCTTTTGTCAACACCCATCTGCATCTGGAGCTGTCGGCCTTGAAAAACGGATTGCCGTTCGATCACGGATTCCAGGCCTGGGTCCAGGCGCTTCTAAAAAAACGGCAGGCCATGGGGCAGGACGTGATGATCGGAAAAGCCCGGTCTGCCCTGGCGGATCTGCGACGGACAGGAACTTTCACCATTGGGGAAGTCTCGACCCTGGGCATCACACGGGATCTGTTCTCGTCATCCGAATGGTCAGGGGTGTTTTTTCAGGAATATCTCGGGGCCGGGCAGGCAGAGGGAGATGTCCGCAAGAACGATAGGTTCTCCTTTTCCCTGGCCGGCCATGCCCCCCATACCACCTCGCCGGATCTTCTCAAAGCCCTGAAGAGCCGAACCCTTGCCCTGGGCTTGCCGTTTTCCATTCATGTGGCCGAATCTTCAGCGGAATCGGAATTCATTGAGCGTCGGAAAGGAGAATGGGCGGATTTTCTGACCTCCCGCGGCATCGATTATTCCGACTGGCAGATCGGATCCCGAACTCCGGTGGCTTATCTGCATGACCTGGGGCTTCTGGATGAAAAAACCATTGCCGTGCATCTTCTGCAAATCACCCCGGCCGATCTGGACATTCTGGCCCGGTCCGGCGCCGTTCCCTGTGTGTGCCCGCGCAGCAACCGGAACCTTCATAAATGTCTGCCGGATATCGAGGCCATGGTGAGAATCGGTCTGGAGCCCTCCCTCGGCACGGACAGTCTGGCCAGCTGCGATTCTTTGAATATGCGGGACGAAACGGCTTTCGTGGGCCGGCATTATCCGGGGCTGGATCCCGGCCTGGTTTTTTCCATGGCGACCCGCAACGGGGCCCGGGCCCTTGGTTTGGACCATCTTATCGGAACCCTGTCCAAAGGGAAACGAGCGGATTTTATCTACCTGGACGTCCATGCCCTTCATTCCAAAACCCTTTTTGAAAGCATTTTGTTTCATGACACCTGATTCTGTTCAAATCGGAAAAATCAGTTATATCAATGCATCCCCCGTTTATTACGGGCTTGACCACGGACTTCAGCCGACCTGGCTGCAAATGGTCCCGGATGTTCCGGCCGTCCTGAACCGAAAAATCATGACCGGAGAGATCCAGATCAGCCCCATATCCGCCGCGTTTTACGCCATGAACCATCGGGATCTGCTGCTCCTGCCGGATCTGTCCATTTCCTGCAACGGAAGGGTTTTGAGCGTGATTCTGGCCAGCCGGTATCCCCTGGAAGACCTAGAAGGGAAAACCGTTCTGTTTTCAAAAGAATCGGCTTCGGCCGCCTCTTTTTTGAAAATGATTTTCAGAAAAAAAAAGATCACCCCCGAATATCTGGTAGGCGAAGTCACAGGGATTCAGGCGATACCCGATCAGGTGGATGCAGTGCTGGTCATCGGCGACACGGCCCTGGTCCAGCCCTGGCATTTGGGTTTCAGGCACTGCATCGACCTGGGCCTGTTCTGGCATGACATGACCGGTCTTCCGTTTGTGTTTGCGGTATGGGTGGTTCGCAAGGCCTTTGCCCGAGAATATCCCGAAACCGTTCAAGCCGTTCATGAGCTGCTCCTGGCCTCCAAGGACAAGGGTTACCGCCACCTGGACCAGGTGATTGACGCCGGGGCGAGAAAGCTCGGGTTGGAGCAGAGCATTATCAAACAGTATTTTGATCTTCTGCTCTGCGATCTGGATGAACAAAAGGTCCGGGCCATGGCCCTGTTTTTTGATTCCCTTCTGGATCAGGGCATTTTGTCTGAGAAGGCAAATATCCGGTTTTTTCGGACACGCCTTTGCCCTAAGCCTTGAAAGTCTTTTGGGAACAGATTTTTTAGTGCCCATGGTAACAGTAGGGAAGGGAATAATAATAATTCTCGATTCCCTTTTCCTGATGAGAACTGCTGTGCCCACTCTGATACGCCAGTGACTCCAGGTGCTTTTGGATGGTATCAATCAATGATTTGATTTTATCAGGGGGAAGATAATCATAAACAATATTGGGTGACGCCTGATAAAGGTCATAGGTGTCCCAATTTCGTATCTGTCGGATGTGGATGCCGTATTTTTCCCTTTCTTCAAAAAGCTCCGTCCCCGGATACGGAACCAGCATGTGAAAAGAGACGGAATTGGGACGGGCGCGGTCAATCAATTCCAGAGAGTTCAATTGTTCGGCGTATGCCCCCGGCAACCCGATAATAAAGCCGCTTTTCACGAAAAGGCCGTGGCGTTTGGCCATAAGAACGCCGTCAATGGCCTTGTTGATATCCATTTGGCGTCCAATACGGGATAATGCGGCTTGTGATCCGGATTCGATTCCAAAATAGATGCTTGAACAGCCGGCCTGCTTCATCAGGCTTAATCCGTCTTCATCTAAATGATCGGGTCGTAACTGGGCGACCCAGTCGATCTTGATCCCGTGTGCTGAAATACCTTTGCACAATGCTTTTATTTTCTTCCAGTTCGATCCCAATAAAATATTATCGACAAAGAATACTTCTTTGGGACAATTCATTTCAACGATTGAGACCAGTTCTTTTAATACATCTTCCACCCGGCGTATCCGAAGCGGTTTATGATATGAATAACCGCAATATTTGCAGGAATACAGACACCCCCGGGATGCGATGAGTGTATGCTGCCTGTATAGGTTCAGGTTGAAAAATGAACGATTCAGCAAACTCAGCCTGTTGATATCGACCGGAATGGAAGACGGTTCCGGCCGAGTTGCGTCAGTGCCGTTTTTATCACGGACATCCGGCATGGCGACAAGTTTTCCGCTTTCCAGGGTTTGAATGAATTCAACCATGGCATTTTCTGATTCTCCGCCGATCACATAATCAAATCCGGCTCGCAACATATCTTTATAAAAGACGGTTGCGTGAATTCCGCCGCATATCAAAACGGCATTCGACAGGTGTCTGATGTCATGAAGCGTTTTCAATGCACTTGTCACTGTATTCGTGAATATGGACATGCCGATTATTTCAGGTTGGTAGTGTTTGACCGTTTCACAAAGCGAGTCAAACGACTCGATGCGCAAATCGATTATTTTAACCTGATGGCCTCTATCGGCAATCTCTGAGGCCAGATACCCTATCCCCAGCGGGTAGGAAGGATACATATTACGCTTTTGCCTGCTGTCGGGCTGAATAAACAGTGCCCTCATTCCCATCCCTTATTTCGTTTCCGATGTCATCGGTTAAACCGACTTGAAGGTTCAATCCCTCCGGTTTTATTTCCGGAAAGAACAAAGGTTCAATGGAACAGTTTGAAAAAAAAAGCGGTGCCGTCCGTTTCCGAAGAGGTGAACCACACCCGGCCGTTCAGGTATTTCTCTCCGAAAAGCATCATGGAATAGGTTCCCATACCTCTCCCGGCCCCTTGTTTGGTGCTGAAATGGCGTTGAAAAACACGTTTTTGGATCGGCCCGGGGATCCAGCCCCGGTTCCACACTTTCCAGGTGATGTCACCCGGTCCGGAAACAGCGGTCAACCGGATGACGCCTCCGGGCTCCGACGCTTCCAGGGCGTTGATGACCATGTTCCCCAGAATCCGGGATACCAGGATAGGGTCCGTTCGAAGGGGGAGATCCTTATCCGGCCACTCTTCATCCAGGCGTTTGTTTTCAAGGGCCGGATGACCCATGAAAATCATGCGGGTTTCCTGCCGTATCTCACTGAGATCGACTTTCCGTTTAATAACTAGTTTCCCCGATTCCTTGTGCCGGGAAAAAAGTTTCTGCATGTCCACTTCACGGATGATCCGGTTGATTCCTGTTTTCAGAGCCGCGACTTCACGGTTTCCCGGCAGATCCATGTCAAGGAGCTGGGCGTTTCCGGATAAAGCGGTCAGGATATTATTGATATCATGGAAAAAAATGCGTTCAAGGTTGACCAGAAAGTGATGCTGGGTGATGTCCTGGGCGTAGATCAATATCCATCGATGCCGATCCAGCTGAATGGGATTGGCCTTGATCAGCAGACAGGTGTGGGTGATTTGTCCGGATTCGTCCTTGAGCAGGGCGCAGGTTTGTTCATC
>CAZQIX010000016.1:57640-60744 GCA_964593855.1 uncultured Desulfobacula sp.
CGGTCTTCGTTCAGCACGATCAACAGCCCGGCTGCGGTTTTCAAAAGGGTGTCCATCACAGGGTTGTGGCTGACGTCGTAAAGCTGATTCTGAAATTTTCTTCTTTCAGTGCGTGGTGCCGGAGCAAAATAGGTATCCATATCAAACCTTCCTGAATGCCGGGAAAAAGATTCTGGGGGGGCGATTTGGCCATGCTTATGGAGTAGCAGGAAGCCGAGCCGAGTGCAAGGAAATTGTTGAACGGATTGGGGGAAAGGAATGGTCGGGATGAGAGGATTTGAACCTCCGACCCCAGCGTCCCGAACGCTGTGCTCTACCAGACTGAGCCACATCCCGACTGCAAGAAAGCGTTATACACAAAAAAAAATAAAAAGTCTAACTGAAAATGCGCTCTTTGATAATTGTCGCTTCTCTGTCCGGTCCCACGGAAATAATCTTGATCGGCACGCCGGACAGGGTTTCCAACCTTTCCAGGTATTTTCTGGCATTCTCCGGTAGATCCTCATACCGTCTGATCCCGGAAATATTTCGTTTCCACCCGGGGTGGGTTTCATACACCGGGGTGCATTCCTGAAGCATTTTGATTTCCGCCGGGAAATGAGCCAGTTTGATTTCCCGGTAAGCATAGGCCGTGCAGATTTTGATCTCATCCAGATCATCCAGGACGTCCAGCTTTGTGACGGCCAGTCCAGTCAGACTGTTCAGACGGACGGCGTTGCGCAGCACAACCATGTCGAGCCATCCGCATCGGCGTTTTCGGCCTGTGGTGGCCCCGAATTCAGAACCGGTTTTCTGAAGTTTGTCGCCGATTTCATCGAATAATTCCGTGGGAAACGGTCCGGACCCGACGCGGGTGGCATAGGCCTTGACGATGCCGATGATTTCATCCAGATGTCTCGGCCCCACTCCTGACCCGTTGGCGGCGTTTCCGGACACCACGGAAGAGGAGGTGACAAATGGGTAGGTGCCGTGCTCGATGTCCAGATGGGTTCCCTGGGCCCCTTCGAATAAAATGGTTTTCTTTTTCTGGATACCATCGTACAGCAGCACGGATACATCATCGATATAGGGGGTCAGACGATTCCGGACCTGTTCGAATTGATGGACAACGGCCTGGGGATCGAGAGTTTCGGTCTTGAAGTAGTGTTTGAGGTAGAAATTTTTTTCCTCCAGGACGGTTTCCACCTTTTCCCGGAACAGGTCAAAGTCCAGCAGGTCGCTGAAGCGGATGCCTCTTCGCGCGGCCTTGTCTTCGTAACATGGGCCGATGCCTCGTCCGGTGGTCCCTATTTTCTGGTCGCCTTTGCTGATCTCTCTGGCACTGTCGATCATCCGGTGATAGGGCATTATGATATGGGCCCGGTCACTGATGCGCAGCATTGCCGGGGAAGTGTCGATCTCATTGGAACGCAGGTAATCGATTTCTTCCAGCAGAACAAAGGGATCCACCACCACACCATTCCCGATAAAGCATTTTTTTTGCTGAATGATGCCCGAAGGGATCAGGTGACTGATAATTTCCTTACCGTTGACCACCATGGTATGACCGGCGTTGTTGCCGCCCTGGAACCGGACGACATAATCCGCATGTTCGCTCAGCATATCAACGATTTTTCCTTTGCCTTCATCTCCCCACTGGGTGCCGACGATTACTGTATTTCCCACGACTGACTCCTTTTATGAATAAAAAAATCTCTGATCAGGTCTCTGGTCTGTTCTTCACATATTCCTGGAACGATTTCCGGATGATGGTTCAGGCGCGGATCCGCCGCCAGGCAGTATAGCGAAACGGCGGCCCCCCATTTCCGGTCGGCCGCGCCGAATACGACGCGCTTGATCCTGGCATGAATAATGGCGCCCATACACATGATGCAGGGTTCGATGGTCACGTACAAGGTGGTGTCTTTGAGCCGGTAATTTTTCAAATGGTTCGAGGCCATTCGGATGGCATTTATTTCCGCATGGCTGGACGGATCATTCGAAGCGATGGGACAGTTGAAGCCGCTTCCGATAACCTGTCCGCACTGATTGACAACAATCGCGCCAACGGGCACCTCATCGGCATCCGAGGCCTTTCGGGCCTCCACAAGGGCAAGGTTCATGTAATATGCATCATTCATCATCCAGGCAATACTTATATAGATGTTTTCATCCAAGGTCAATTTAAATGCTTTTTTACTCAGGTTGCTGCTTGAATGCGCCGCCCGTATTATCCGGGGTCAGGGTTCCATCGATTTCCATGAGTAGGACCGTCACCAGGCTTTCACAGACAGGCCGATGTTCCGTGCCTTTAGGCACCACGCACATTTCACCGGCATTCAGATGAACCATCCGGTCCCTGAATTCGAGTTTCATTTGCCCTTCCACAACGAAGAAGACCTCGTCCGATGCCGGATGGGTATGAAAATCCAGGGTCCTGTCTTTCGCTTTTACCAGGGTAAAAACGTGACCGTTCATTTTTGCAATGGTTTTGTAATCAAACAGATTTTGAATGTCGGCGGCCTCTGTTTTAAGGTTTATGGCTTTCATCAAGATCCTTTTCTGTTTATAAGGTGAATTGAAAACCGGATCCAACCGATTAGCCGGGTCCGGTGATTTCTAAAAAGACATGGATGCCCGTTTTTTTCAACCCCGAATCAGATTTTTCCCGGCCGCAAATTACTTTTCGCGGGTCATTGTTTTTTGTTGACTTCCAGGAGTTTTCCTGTATAGTGACAACATATTGCACTCATGGAAGTGCGTAAGTTTCCTCCTTAAGGTGTATCTCAAAAATACTGCGATTTGCCCCTCGAAGTTGAAACAATTTTTTTAATTTTTATTTTTAGGAGAGTGCCGTTATGGCAAATGGTATCGTAAAATGGTTTAACGAGTCAAAAGGCTTTGGATTTATTGAACAGGAAGGCGGGGGAAAAGATGTGTTCGTTCATCATTCGGGCATCAATTCAACCGGCTTCAGGTCTCTTAATGAAGGAGACCGCGTCACCTTCGACATTCAGCAGGGTCAGAAAGGACCAGCCGCTGCAAATGTGACTGTGATTTAATAAACCGTTTTATTCTTTTTGAAATTAAAACCTCTGGGTCTTGGACTCAGAGGTTTTTTTATT
>CAZQIX010000017.1:0-60499 GCA_964593855.1 uncultured Desulfobacula sp.
TGGTGGAGGCGGCGGGAATTGAACCCGCGTCCGAAAACAATCAACCTGGGCTTCTACATACTTATCTCAAGATTTATAATTCGCTGTTGTGTCTCCCTTGAGCCGGATACAAGACAGTATACCCTGATCGTTTTAGCCTGTGAGGTTCAGGAGCCCTCAGTCGGCGATTCCGCAAAGTCGACGCCCCGGCCTGAAATCTGCGGAAAGGATTTCAGCGGGACGGAAGCTGCGTTAAGCAGCTACGGCATAGTTATAATCGTCTGCGATTATATTTAGGCTTTGTCGAGTTTTACGAGCCGACAAAAGACTCGGTATGCTACCACAGACCTCAAAATCTCCGTCGAAGCCATTACGCCCCCAAATTGTAAAAGATCGAATCAGTTGTTATTATAGTTACAAATCGATGAAAAGTCAATGTCGGTTCAGAGTTCGGTTAACGGGATTTTTTCTTGTGGTCCCTGTCCATCTCTCGCCTGAGGTCTTTTTGCTTGATGGTTTCCCGCTTGTCATATAATTTTTTGCCGCGGCCGAGACCGATCAGAACTTTGATCGTATCATTTTTAAAATAAATTTTTAGAGGAACCAGGGTATATCCTCTTTCCTTGATTTTAGCCATTAGTTTTTTGATTTCACTTCGATGCAGCAGCAGCTTTCGTGTTCTCAAAGCCTCATGATTGGTAAAATAAGCATATTTGTAAGGTGAAATGTGCAGCTGCCGAAGAAAAATCTCACCGTTTTTTATATCGGCGTACGCATCCTGAAAGCTGACCCCGCCTCTTCGTATGGATTTGACTTCCGAGCCGACCAGAACGATTCCGGCTTCATATTCCGCCTCGATGGTGTAATTATGCCAGGCTTTTTTGTTGGTTGCTATGAGCTTGATGAAATTATCGTTCATTGGTTTTCCTCTGCTTCATGGAGAGGAAGAATCTCCTTGTATTCATTGAGGATAAAGTCCGTGATGGCTTTCACCGTCCTTAGATCCATGATTTTTTTCATATTTTTTCCGGCTTTTCGGGTGTCGAGATTCCGGATCAAGCTCTTGACCACAGGAATCGAAGACGGGTTCATGGAAAAATCCGTCAACCCCATGCCCACCAGAACCGGAATATTGATGGGGTCGCCTGCCATCTCTCCGCACATGACCAGATCGATGCCTTTTTTTTCGGCCGCATCACAGGTCATTTTGATCATCCTCAACACAGCCGGATTCAATGCCTGATAAAGGTGGGCCACCTGTCGGTTTCTCCGATCGATGGCCATGGAATACTGAATCAGGTCATTGGTGCCGATGCTGAAAAAATCCACGTATTCGGCAAGATGCTCCGCCACAAGAACGGCGGACGGCACTTCGATCATGGCTCCCAAGGGGATGTCTTTGTTGAATATCTTGCCTTCCTTCTCCAACTCGGCAACCGCTTTGTCCAAAACCTTCCGGACCTGGATCACTTCTTCCACACAGGAAATCATGGGAATGAGCAGTTTGATATTGCCGAAGGCCGCTGCCCTGAGAATGGCTTTGAGCTGAGTGATAAATACGGGCTCGTTTTCCAGGCAGAACCGAACGGCTCTCAAACCCAGGGACGGGTTGGCCTCTTCAACCTTCGACAGATACGGATTGACCTTGTCCCCGTTGATATCCAGGGTCCGGATCGTAACCGTGTGCGGTGTCATGAGTTCGACCAGTTCTTTATATTTGCAGAGCAGTTCATCTTCGGTCGGAAATCGTTTCAGATCCAGGTAAAGAAATTCAGTCCGGAAAAGGCCGATGTCCGTCGCCCCGTAATCTTTGGCCGCCACCACTTCTTCCACCAGTTCGATGTTGGCCATAAGATTCAAGACCACTCCGTCCAGAGTGACGGCAGGAAGATGGGCCTCCCGCTCAAGCCCGGCCAGATATGCTTCATACCTGGCCATGCGCTCTTCATACCGGAAAAGCGTATCTTCGTCCGGATTGATGATCAAAAGACCGGCGGATCCGTCCACGATCAGGATATCGTCATTTTTGACATGAACAGTGGCCTTGCCCAGTCCCAGCACGGAAGGGATTTTCAGAGATTTGGCAATGATGGCGGTATGGGAATCCTTGCCGCCCCGATCCGTAACAAACCCCTTGATACGTTCGAGCTGGATCTGGCTGGCGTCGGCCGGTGACAGATCATGGGCCACCAGGACGACTCTTTTGTTGATGTCGGCGATCCGGATATCCTGGGCGCCCACTAGACAGGCCATGATCTTGTCGGCAACCTGGTCGATATCGTTTGCTCTGGCCTGAAGATAGGGATCATCGATTTTCTGGAACATGGCCTTGGCCTGGCGGGATACTTTTCTCAAAGCCCATTCCGCATTGATTTTATCATTGGATATGGTTTCTATGGTTTTCCCATACAGCATTTTATCCTTGAACAAGACGATATGGGTTTCAAGGATATCCAGATTGTCTTCCATATCCTTGTCAAGGGATGCAATGACCAAGGCATATTCCTTTTCGGCCCTGGAAACGGCTTGTTTGAACCGGTCGATTTCCTTCTGGATCCGGGCATCGCTGATGGGATATCGTTTGATCAGGTTGACGCCTTCCTTGTCAACAAGATATGCCTTGCCGATACAGATGCCGGGTGATCCGCCGATACCCCTGATAGTGATCTGGGCGGGGTTAGATGAGGTCATTGCTATGCTTCTCCAAAACCATTTTCAAAAAAATCAACGATTTGATTTAAGACATCCGAATCATCGGGATTTTCCGCTTCGACAACGACCTTTGTTCCTTTAACCGCACAGAGCATCAATATATCCAGAATACTGGCCGCATCCACTTTTATGTCATTGGCCTGCAACCATACGGGGGCTTTTGCGGATTCAGCCATTTGGGCGATTCTGGAGGCGGGCCTGGCATGCATACCGAGTTTGTTTTTTACGACTGTAAGACCCGTAATGGCATGGCGTTTTTCCAAGATAATTGTTTTCCCAATGAAAAAATTGTACTCTCTTTATCTGTTTTCACAATGAATGTCAATCCGGGCCGAAGGTCCTGAACAGAAGCCGGATTGACTGTCATGTGTTTGTGTGATAGGTTGGTCCGGCAAAAGACCCGCCATCAGGACATCATAATGCCGGATGGTGATTTTATGAATAATCAAAATATCGGGATTTATCAATATGGAAAAACAATATGTGAATGGGAAATACCCCATCAATGATTTCAAATCCGGGGAATCCTGGCGCCTGTTTAAAATCATGGGAGAATTTGTGGAAGGCATCGATGTGTTGCACAAATTAGGCCCTGCGGTTTCCATTTTCGGATCCGCCCGAATCCCTCCCGAACATCCGTATTATGCCAAGGCTCAAAATCTCGCCAAACTGTTTGCTCAGAACGGATATGCCGTCATCACCGGCGGCGGCGCGGGGATCATGGGAGCCGCCAACAAAGGGGCCGCCGAAGGCGGGGCCGACTCCGTCGGATTGAACATCACCCTTCCCTTTGAACAAAAACCCAACCCGTTTGCCACCATTCAGATGGAATTCAAATACTTCTTTGTCCGAAAGGTCATGTTCATCAAATACGCCCAGGCCTATATCATTATGCCCGGAGGCTTCGGGACCCTGGACGAACTGTTTGAAACCCTGACCCTCATTCAAACCAACCGGATCCGTAAAATGCCCGTTATCCTTGTCGGTGAAGAGTACTGGAACGGCCTGATTCAATGGATCAACGAAAGAATGCGAAAAGAAAAAATGATTTCCGACAAAGACATGGATCTCTTTTACATGATCGATGATCCGGATGAAATCGTCCAGACGGTCATGCGGTTTCATTCAGCCTCCTGATCCGGTTTACCGCGCCGCTCCTTTTGAAAAGTAAAACGCCGTATTCAACGGGAATTTTTTAATGCCGGCCCTGGCCATGATATCTTTTTTGGCTTCTTCAACGGATGGGAACCCCTGATCTGAAGCAAAGGACAGGCAAAACATCTCTCCCCACGAACTGGTATAGATGGCTGTATAGGATGTCACTGCCCGTTGTTGCCGGGGAGCGTAAAAATTGATGGAAATGAACAGGCTGGTCACCCTGCTTTTCAGCAGAAGCTGCTCAAAGAGGGTTTCCCGCTCCAGAACGGGCTGGAAAAAATCAAACATCACCCTGTAGAGTTTCCGGATATCGTCAAAGGTCACGTAGGTGGGATTGGGAACCAGATGAACAATGGTGTTCTCGTTGTACAGGTGGTTATACATCAGCCAGGCGCCGATTTCCTCTATGGTGTCGGCTTTGATCAGCGACTCATCCTGTCCTTGATGAGATTTTGCGGTCCTGTTGATGAGCTCCCACTCCCCCTTTGGCCGGGCCTGCCTGCAATATTTTAGCTGAAGCCCCTGGAAATGCCTATCGCTTCTCGAAATGAGAAGGACCTTAGGAATTTTGCCGGGTTGCTTTGAAAATTCAATGAAGATCTTACGGCCCAGAACGGTCCTGTCTTCCGGGCTGATCAGTGAGCGTTCCTTGAAATTGCGCTCAAATCCGGCGTTTATGGTTTTATATTTGCGGATCATGAATTTTTCGATGGTGGCGGACAACCTGGCGATATCCGCATAGTGCCAGGTCTTGAACCTGCCTATCCTGAAGATTGTGTCCCTGGTCCAGCCCCATTTGAGAATACACTGTTCAAAAAGGATCTTTCTCAGACCGAAAACTGTGTGCTCGATTTCCGAATCTTTTGAAATGCCGAGTTTCAGGAAAAAACAGGTGAGCAGCAGGGAAACCGTTTCTTCATCGCCGGCCGCCCTGAAATAGCGTATCAGATTTTTCATGAGGATATAATAGGAATCATTTCGGGCCAGTTTGAGCTGAGTCCCTGAATTCATCCACTCATCTTTATACTGATTGCACAAAAGCGATTCTTTTCCGTAATCATAAATGTATTTTTCCAGAAGGGCCATTTTGATGACGGATTTGAACGGGCTTTTCAGCCATTTGAACATCTGCCAGATGGACGCCCCGTAATATTCACTGGTGGGGATGGCGTGGATATCTCCCAGGTCTATGTACCGCCCGGGATTGGGCATACTCGAAAGATCTTCCAGTATGCTGTTATAATAATTGATGCTTACGGAAACCGGCAGGACGGACCACAGGGGAATTTTGCCGGCCACGTGGATCATGGTTCGATAAAACTCTTCTTTAAGCAGCCTGGACTGGGCTGATCCCGAACTTTCGATTGTGGAATCACCAAAGTCATTGTTTTTGGCCTTGAGAATATCCACCAGGAAAAAAGTGATTTTGGTGGAAAATTGTTCCCAGGCCATTTGCTCTATCATCTCCAGCTTTTTTTTCAAAAGCGGAAGACCACCGTTCCCCAGTTGATTTTCATGGACACAGACCCAGTAATCAATATCCGAATCAACGGTTTGGGCGATAGAACCCGTACTCCCGATTGTAAAAAGGCCTTCGATGCATGGATCAATGCTTCGTCGGACAGCCGTATGCTCCTTTTTCAGGTATTGTCTCAGGACGGTTTGGGTTTCCAGGCTCGGCATATAATCATGAATTCCTGCCGGGGTCTGTTTGGAAAGTGACGGTATGCCCGGGAATTCGCAGTTTTCATGAAGTAGAAAAGGAATGATCTGGAACAGATCCGCCTGCCTGCTCCTGAAAATATCAAAGGCGGTCAGCAGGGAAAACTGGTTCTGTTTATAAAATTTCATTTCACCGTAATGGATGAATTCTGAAAAAATCAGCCGATCGATGTCGCTCACAATAACTTCATCCATCTGGGGCATATCTTCAAACGACAATTGAAACCGCCTGGCGTTGTAGTCAATGTTTTCAAGCCGCACCATGGATCTCACGCCGGCGGGAAACCGGCAGAACCGGGCGGACACTCCCGAAAAATCCGCCTGATCGATGTTGGATGTCACAAATGAGATGGCCGACAGTCTGGCATTGACAAAAGACGAGCAGGAGAGGTTGGTCTCATGAAATGAGGTTTTTGAAACAGTGGCCTGGATAAAAGGCGCATCCGCCAGTTCAGCATGATTAAAACTGGAATTGAAAATGGAAATGTTTTGAAAACTGCACTGGCTGAACAGGGCGCCCTCGGCATCCACATTGATGAATACGCAATGATCGAAACAGACGGATTCAAACCGGGCCTGCCGCATATCGATGTTGTAGAAAACGGTTTTGTTGAAAAAAGCCTGACTGAATATGGATCTCGACAGGTTGCAGTTATTGAAGACACAAAAAACAAAAAACATCCGGGATGCGGGGAAAACCGCTGAAGACAGGTTGGCGTCGCTGATGGTTTCGCCGTTCAGGTGTACGTCTGAGGGGCTTCGACTGGTTCTGAGCAGTTCGATTTTTTTTTCGGTCGAGTCCGCAAACAATGTCCTGATGAAGTTTTTACCCTTTTTTTGGTCCTGGCCCACCTTTTGGACAATGGCGGCGAATTCGGTTTCAATCTGCTGTTTTTCCTGGGACAGCAGGTCTTTTGTCCGCTCGATAAACCCGATCACACCTTTACGAACATCATCCCTTGTTTCATTGTCATATTTTTTTAAAATACCGACCACCCGTTCCGGCCGTTTCCGGATCATTCCCAAAACACAGGCAAGATTGACATCGAAATGGTCTTTCAGATATTTTTCCTTGTGCAGGGCCATATCCTGAATGATAAAAAAAGACAGACGGGACAGACGGGACAGTTCATCATTGATCAAAGGCAGAAGGAACGAATGGTTGTCCTTGACCTTCTGCAGCAGCTCATACAAGGGGATCCCGCCCGACACCACAAGCGCTTTGAAAACCTGAAACGCTTCTTCCGGATCGGATGTCGACAGGCATGACTGAATGGACGGGGAAAGGTCTGCATAAAGTCCCATGGAGGAGTGTTCGATGATTTGACAAATACACATCCGGACATTTTTATCGTTTTCCCTGGTCAGCATGTTCAGGATAAGGTCTGACGGAATCCGGGAAGTTATCATGGAAAGGGCTTTCAATCCCATGATCCGCATTTCCGGAGACAAAGACGACAATTCAGTGGATCGGATCACGTCGGGATCCCTGAGGTTCTGAGATAAATTGTTCAAAAACGGATCGGCGTCCCGCTGTCGGTCAAACAGGCGGGCATAAAAACGCATCACGGCCTCACGTTGCCGGATGGATCGTACAATCCGTAAAAAAGAGGTCCCGAATTTCAGCCGGACACTGGGAACTGCCTGGAGATATTGGTCCACAAGAACCAGACGCATGGCATCGGGAAGAGACAACATGACCTGCTCCAGAACATTCAGGGTGATTTTCCCTTTGTAAACTGTCATGTAGGCGAAAAAAGGGCCTTTTCCTTCGAATCCCAGAAGGTTTTTTAAAAAAAAAATCTTCTCCTTCCGGGGCGTATCGGTCTGGATCTGCGAATAGAGTCTGGCACAGACTGAGGCAGACGCCCTGATCCCTTTGTGGATATTTTTTATGTTATCCGGGTCGTTCAACAGTTTTGCAATGGTGTGTCGAATCCGTTCAAGACCTTTTCTGGCGGCACTTCTCACGGAAAAATGATAGGCGCTGATACCTGCCATGACCGGCACAATGGCAAGTTCCGGCTCCATTTCAGCCGATTCGTTTATAACCCTGATTTTTTCGGCTTCCGACATTTCGCTCCAACGGGATTCCAGAGAGTGCGCGTACCGGTCATTGCCAACAGATCCCATGATGAATATTTTCCTGTTTTTACATTTGAAAATAAAAATGCTATAGAATTACGCTCGTTATCTTAATAGTGATTTGACATTTATACCACAACAGATTTATTTATGACATTATTTGAGCTGGCCAACGGCCACAAACCTTCGAGCACTTCATACAACGCCGAATCCATTGAAATCCTGAAGGGGCTGGAACCGGTCAGGCGCCGACCCGGCATGTATACGGATACATCCGCTCCCGACCATCTGGCCTTCGAAGTCATCGACAACAGCGTGGACGAGGCCATTGCCGGACACGCCACAAGGATCGATGTCGAACTGAGGGCCGACAACTCAGTGGTGGTGACCGACAACGGTCGAGGCATGCCCGTGGACATCCATCCCGACGAAAAAATCTCCGGGGTGGAGCTGATTATGACGACGCTGCACGCCGGGGCCAAATTTTCCAACAAAGACTACAGTTATTCAGGAGGCCTTCACGGGGTCGGGGTGTCGGTCGTGAATGCCCTGTCTTCCCTTCTGAGAATTCATATCAAGCGTAACGGCCGGGAATACTTTATCGAATTCTGCAACGGTGAAAAAACCGGAGATTTAACCGTCGCCGACCATGTACCGGTTCATGAAACAGGGACGCGCCTGCATTTTTATCCTGATCCCGCCTACTTTGAACGGCCTTTTTTTTCAAAAGACGCTCTTCAAACCGCTTTGAAATCCAAGGCCATTTTATGCAGGGGGCTCATTACCACTTTTCTGGATGAAGCCTCGGGGGAAAAACATTTATGGCAGTACGGCAGGGGAATCAATGAATACCTGGACGAATACCTTGAAGATCGGGTCTGTGTTTTACCATCCTCTTTTTCGGCAGAGCTTGAAGGCGAGGATGTTCATATCTCTTTTGCCGTCAATTGGACCGCCGATCCGGGACAGAACCCGGCGGAAAGCTATGTCAACCTGATCCCCACACGGATGGGAGGCACGCATGTCAACGGATTTCGTTCCGGCCTGCTGGAATCCGTCAGAGATTTCTGCAAATACAGAAACCTGCTGCCCAAAGGACTCAATCTGGCACCCGAAGACATCTGGGACAATATCGGGTATATTCTTTCGATCAGACTTTCCGACGCCCAGTTTTCAGGCCAGACAAAGGAGAGGCTTTCCTCTCGTCACTGCGCCGGGCTTGTCGGTATTCAGGTGCGGGACGCCTTCACCCTCTTTCTGAACCGGAATGTCGAACAGGGAGAAAGCCTGGCTGGAATGGCCGTGGAAAACGCCCGGACCCGCGTCCGGAAGACAAGCGCCGTTAACCGGAAAAAAAATTTCAGCGGCACCACCCTTCCGGCCAAACTTTCCGACTGCACCAGTATGGACCAGAAACGTCGAGAACTGTTTTTCGTGGAAGGAGACTCCGCCGGCGGGTCTGCCAAACAGGCCAGAGACAGGCGTTTCCAGGCCATCATGCCCTTGAGGGGCAAAATCTTGAACACCTGGGATCTGGATGCTTCCCAGATCCTCGAATCCAAAGAGATTCGTGAAATTTCTCAGGTTCTGGGAATACCCCCAGGTTCCGAAGATATTTCAAACCTGAGATATCACAAAATATGCATCCTGGCGGATGCCGACTCGGATGGGCTTCACATCGCCACCCTGATATGCGCTCTGTTCCTGAAACATTTTCTGCCCATCGTTCGCAACGGCCATGTATTTATCGCCATGCCGCCCCTGTTTCGGATCGACGTGGGCAAGGAAGTATTCTACGCACTCGACGAATCGGAAAAAAACAACATGATCAAACGGATCACACGGCGACGCAAATACGGAAAAATCAATATCCAGCGATTCAAAGGGCTGGGGGAAATGAATCCGGCTCAACTCAAGGAAACCACCCTTTCTCCGGATTCACGCCGCCTGGTTCGTCTGTCGGTTCCCCAGGAATGCCCGGACGCATACACACGGGTTTTTGACACAATGGATATGCTGCTGGGCCGGAAACGCATCAAAGACAGAAAAAAATGGATCGAAACCCATGGAAACATAAAAGAGATCGACCTATGACAGACCTTCTCCCTTCAGCCATTGAAGACCATGAGCAACTGCCCTTTCAGGATTTTGCCAGAAAAGCCTATTTGAATTATTCCATGTACGTCATACTGGACCGTGCCCTGCCCCATATCGGCGACGGATTGAAACCGGTTCAGCGACGGATCGTTTACGCCATGGGACAACTGGGGTTGCTGTCCACGAGCAAACACAAAAAATCAGCCCGGACCGTGGGTGACGTTCTGGGCAAATTCCATCCCCACGGCGACACGGCCTGCTACGAGGCCATGGTGCTCATGGCCCAGCCCTTTTCCCTGAGATACCCCCTGGTGGACGGACAGGGAAATTTCGGAGACCCCAATGACCCTAAATCCTTTGCCGCCATGCGATATACGGAATCCAGACTGTCCCGTTACGCAGACATTCTCCTCATGGAATTGGATCAGGGGACGACGGACTTTGTTCCCAATTTCGACGGCACCCTTGACGAGCCGTCCATCCTGCCGGCCCGACTGCCCAATCTGTTGTTGAACGGCGTGACCGGAATCGCCGTGGGCATGGCCACCAGCATCCCGCCCCATAATTTGAGAGAAGTGGCCGGAGCACTCATCCACCTCATCGACAATCCGGACTCCACCATCGAAAAGGTATGCAGATTCATCAAAGGTCCGGATTTCCCGACCGAAGCGGAAATCATCACCCCGACCCGGGACATCGTGGACATCTACCGCTCCGGAACCGGGCGGATCAAAATGCGGGCCCGCTATCACGTGGAAGATTCCGAGATCATTTTCACGGCCTTACCTTACCACGCATCAGCCGAAAAAATTTACGAACAGATATCCGTCCAGATGCAGGACAAAAAACTGCCCATGATCAATGATATCCGCAATGAATCCGATCACGAAGACCCCACTCGGCTTGTCGTCGTCCCACGGTCCAACCGGGTGGATCTCACTGCCCTGACCGACCATTTGTTCGCGACCACGGACCTTGAAAAATCCTATTTCGTGAACATGAATGTGATCGGGATCAATGGAAAGCCGCAGGTGAAAAACCTGATGACCTTTCTTCGCGAATGGCTGGCCTTCCGAACCGATACGGTTCGGAAAAAATTAACCTTTCAACTGGGTAAAATCAATGCCCGGCTGCATATCCTGGACGGTCTTCTAGTGGTTTACCGCCATTTGGACGCCGTTATCCGGATCATTCGTGAATCCGACCACCCGAAAAAAGAATTGACGGCCTCTTTTTCCCTTTCCGATGAACAGGCCTCTGCCATTATGGAGATCCGTCTCCGCCAGCTGGCCCGAATGGAAGAAATCCGATTGGAAACAGAAAAAAAAGAGGTCGAAACCAGAAGAAAAGAGGTCGAAAAAATTCTTGAAAATGAGGAAGCGCTGAAAAATTTTATCAAGGACGAAATCCAATCCGACGCCAGAGAATACGGCGACAAACGGCGCTCACCCATCCATGAGCGCAAAGAAGCGGGAAAGATGTCCGTGACGGATATCATGGAAGCACAGCCGGTATCCATCATCCTGTCCCGGAATGGGTGGATAAGGGCCGCCAAGGGCCACGACATCAATCCGGAAACCGTCAAATTCCTTTCCGGCGATTCCCTTCTGGATTGCCTGAGGATCCAGAGCGACCGCCCCATCGTGTTTCTGGACGATACCGGCCGCAGTTATGTGCTCTATTCCCACAACCTGCCGTCGGCCAGGGGAAACGGTGAGCCTTTGACCGGACATTTGTCCCTTTCGCCCGATACCCGGATCCAGTACATGGTATCGGCAGAAAACAATGACCATTTAGTAATCGGTTCGGACGCGGGATACGGTTTTATCATCCGATTTGAAGATTTGCTGACCAATTTCAAAAACGGTAAAGCAGTGGTCCATTTAAAAAATGGACAAACGCTCCTGGAACCCTCATTGATTCAAAACCGGGACAAAGACAGAGTCCTGGCGGTTTCGAGCCAGGGACGAATGTTGATTTTTCCCCTGAACCAGTTGCCCTGCCTGAAAAAAGGACAAGGCAACAAAATCATGTCCATTCCTAAAAAAGATCTGGACGCCTCGGTTCCCGACCGGCTAAAATTCCTCCGGATATTGCCGGAACCTGCGAATATTGTTATATCTTCCGGAAAACACGGTTTAAAACTGATACCGGGGAACCAGAACGACTATGCCGGCATGAGAGGACAGCGGGGAAAAAGACTGCCGAGGCCCTTCAGAAACATTGATCGCGTGGAGATCAGCATGATACGATCGGTTGACGGGTAGAGATGAAAGAAGCTTGCGATCGTTTCCTGATTCCCGGCATTCTGGGCCTTGTGTTATTTTTGCTGGTCGTTTATTCCGGCCGGATCCTCCGGAATGAATACGGGTCTGATTGGACTTCGGTTGAAAGAATCCGGCGTATCGGAAAAATTCGAATGATCACCACCTATGCCCTAGACGCCTACTATGAAGACACCGGCCGGCCGGCAGGGTTTGAATACGAACTGGCAAAGGCCTTTGCCGATTTTATGGACGTCGAACTGGAAGTGGTCGTGCCGGGGTGGAACCATTTGTTCACCCATCTGACAAAGGAGAAAGGGGATTTTATCGCCTCCGGCCTTGTGATCAACAGGGAAGGTCTCGCAAAAGTGAATTATTCCATACCTTACATGACCGTACAACAACACGTGATTCATCATGAACTGGTCTTCGGCCCCAGGAATATCGAAGATCTGACCTACCGCACCCTGCATGTCCGCCGGGGAAGTTCCTACCATTCCCGGTTAAAGGAACTCAAAGAATCCGGCATCCCCTTGAATTTCATTCTTCATGACAATGTTCCGGCCGAGGAACTCATCCGCATGGTACATGACCGGGAAATCCGGTTTACCGCGGCATCCAACACGGTGGCCCTGCTATGCCGGCGATATTATCCGGATATCCGTATCGGCATTGCGATTCAGGAAAATGAACCCCTTGCCTGGGCAGTCCGCAAAGACGACCCTGAAATGCTGGAAGAAATCAACAAATTTTTCCTTTTCGCCCGTGAATCAGGCCTTCTGAAAAGAATTTCCGACAAATACTATTCAGGCATCAAACATTCCGATCCTTTTGACATTAAAAAATTTCACCAGCGGATCGACACCCGGTTGCCGGAATTCAAACCCCTGATCATGCAAGAATCTGAAAAATACGGGTTCGACTGGAAACTCATTGCCGCCATCATCTACCAGGAATCCCATTTCAACCCGGACGCCACAAGTTTCACCAATGTCCGCGGACTGATGCAGGTTACGGAAATGGCGGCCCAGGACATGGGTATCTTCAACCGTGTGAATCCCGAACAGAGCATCAGGGCCGGGATTCGGTATTTTGATCGAATGATGGAAAAATTCGACTACCTCGACGACGAGTACGAAAAGATTCTGTTTGCTCTGGCCAGCTACAATGTCGGTTACGGCCATGTTCTGGACGCCGTCAAAATCGCCCGGGACCTCGGGATGGATCCCGGACGCTGGCAGAGCCTGAAAACCACGTTGCCGCTGCTGTCGGAGGCCCGATATCATACAAAAACACGACATGGGTATGCCCGGGGATGGGAACCGGTTCATTATGTGGAGCGGATACTGACCTATTATGACATTCTGAAAAAAAAAGAAAGCCGGACGGTTTCGGACAAAGGAGGGTGACCGATCGGCTATTCGGCAATAAAAAAATTGACTTGATTCAATCATTTTACTACTAAAACAGAAACAGAAATTGAATGGTTGAACCTTAACCGGCAAGCAAACCGTAAATTGTATAGAGGCTTAGAGCTGAATTAATGACAAAAAAAATACTTATCAACGCTTTGGATTCGGACGAAAACCGGATTGCCACCTTGGTCGACAACAAGTTGGAACAATTTCATATCGAAACAGCGGCCCGGGAGGTAACCCAGGGGAATATCTACAAAGGCGTCGTGACCCGGGTGGAACCGAGCCTTCAGGCTGTCTTCGTAGATTACGGCGCTCCCAAAAACGGCTTTCTCCAGAAAAACGAAATCCACAAGGATTATTTTCAGGATGTCGAAAAAGGTGAAAAAGCTTTGTTCAACCTTATTAAAAAAGGCCAGGAACTCATTGTGCAGGTGACCAAAGATCCCATTGGCCAGAAGGGGGCCATGCTGACCACCTTTATTTCCCTTCCCGGACGATTGTCGGTTCTGATGCCGGGGACAGACACCAAGGGGGTATCCCGGAAAATAACCGATGAAACGGAAAGGAAACGCCTGTCAGGTATTATCAAAAAGCTGGATATCCCGGAAGGGTTCGGCATGATCGTTCGCACGGCGGGCAAAGACACCACCAAAACCATGCTGACGGCTGATCTGAAATATCTGGTAAGAGTCTGGAAGAACATCGACAAAGAAGCCATCAAGAGCCCGGCCCCGTCCCTGCTGTATAAAGAGCAGACCCTGGCCGTTCGGTCTTTGAGGGACTATTTCACGTCCGATGTCTCTGAAATCCTTATTGACAGTCCTGAAATATATAAAGAAGTCAAAGAATTTATCAGCCTTATCGCTCCCAAACAACAGAAAATCGTCCGTTTGTTCACGGGAGAAAAACCCATTTTTTCCAAATATCAGCTGGAAGATCAGATCGCGTCGATTTACCGCAAAGACGTTTCCCTCAAATCAGGGGGATGCATCGTGATCGAACAGACCGAAGCCCTGGTATCCATTGATGTGAACTCAGGAAAATCCACCAAGAAAAAAAACATCGAGGAAACGGCCTTTCACACCAATCTGGAAGCCTGCGAAGAAGTGGCCAGGCAGCTCAGTCTCAGGGATATGGGGGGATTGATCGTCATTGATTTCATCGACATGAAAGATTCCCGTCACAAAGCAGAAATCACCAAGACCCTGAAAAAACATCTGAAAACCGATAAGGCCAAAAGCAAAGTCGGGGGCATCACCCCATTCGGCCTGCTTGAAATGTCCCGGCAACGGATCCGCCATTCCATCACCTACGGCAGCTATGAGGCCTGCCGTCACTGCGGTGGAAGGGGGCAGATCCCGTCGGTGGAAACCCAGGGGCTGGCGTTTTTGCGGCAATTGAATCTCAAAACCCTGAAAAGCACGGTCAAAGAAGTGTCCGGCTCTGTCCCGCCGGATGTGGCCGCATATCTTTTGAACCGGAAACGGCAGGAACTCTCTGAAATCGAGCACCGCAGAAACGTCGTTATCACCATCGAAGCCGATCCGCACATGGTTGCCGGAGACGCCAGCATCATCGTTGCTCAGAAATCGATTGAAGACCCAACTTGACATAAATCCGCCGATTGTGTATCTGACTGAAACAATTTCAATCATGACGGGAATGCAAAACCATGGTCCCTAAAAAAGGTGAAAAGAAAAAAGGAAAATTCCTGATTGCCGGCATAGTCTTCGGATTACTGATTCTGGGGGTTCTTTATCTCTTGGCGCCTTCTGAGACGAATCGGCCTGATCTCGTCCTTCAAACTCCGGAAAAACAGACCAAGGCGGAAGAAATCAGCAAAACCATCCCGACAAAAGAGCCGGAAACCGTTCAGGGCGATATCGAAATGCTGCCGGAAATCGATTATCAGCAATTGACACAGGACCCGGAGCTCCAGGACCTCATGATTTCCCGAAAAAACAGTCTTGGGATCCGTAAAAGCCTGGATCTGATTGTGCAATCCAACGAAAGCTTTAAAATAGGGGATGTTCACATTTCCATGCGGGATATTCTGGAAGACGCGTTCATTCAGGAAGGAACGGTCTTCGAGGAAAAAATCGATCCCTCCGGCGCGGTTGTCCCGGCCAAGGTCAGATTTTTCGGAATATACGTGGTTCAGCCCGGGGACAATATCTGGAACATTCATTTCAATATTCTAAAAGAATATTATGAATCCAAGGGCATCAATGTGTCCCCCAGGGCCGATGAGCCCACTCGTCAGGGTCGGAGTTCAGGGGTCGGGAAAATTCTGAAATTTTCTGAAACCATGGTAATCATCTACAATCTTCTCGACAGAAAAATGGATACCGATATCGATCTGATCGAACCTTTGAGCAAAATAGTCGTTTACAATATGGACGAAGTGTTTGCCCTTCTGCAAGATATCCGGTTCGATGAAATCAACCGAATCCAGTTTGATGGAAAAACCATTTGGGTTCCTTCAAAAAAACTATAATGTTAAACCTTTAATCCAAGGAGGAAGATTTTGATCAATATCGCATACGCAATGGGCCAGGACGGCTCCCAGGCCGGTCAGGCCGGCGGTCTCGTCAGTTTCCTGCCCATCATTATTCTGTTCGCCATTTTTTATTTTCTTTTGATCCGGCCCCAGCAGAAAAAGGCCAAGGAACACAGGGATATGATCGCCGGGCTGAAAAAAGGCAACCGGGTGATCACTTCCGGCGGAATTTACGGAACCATTCAGACCATTGACGAGTCGACCATCGGACTTGAAATAGCGGAAAAGATAAAAATTAAAATTTCCCGATCCAGCGTTGCGGGCCTTGTCTCAGAAGGCGACGCCGCCCAGAAGGATGATTCCAAGAAAAAATAACACCAATCAGGAGCAATCTCATTGAAAGCGCTTACGTTGAAATCCGTGTTCGTCATCGGGGTGATTCTGGCTGCCATCGTCTGCCTGTTGCCGACCTTTTATGACTGCTGGCCGCATAAAAAGATCAATCTGGGTCTCGATCTCCAGGGCGGGATGCATCTGGTGCTGGAAGTACAGAGCGTCAGGGCCGTCGAAGCCGAAGTGGAAAGAACCATTCAAGAAATCAAGAAACAACTCCGGGCGGACAGCATCAAACATGCCGGTATCACACGCCAAAACAACAATACGATCAAGGCCCGGTTTGAAGGAAGAGAGGCCAAAGCAGGATTTGAAACCCTGCTTTCAAAATATTTCGATCATCTGACCGTGGATGCCGCATCCACTCGAGACGGAATTTCTACCTATACCCTGGCTTTTGCTGATGAAGAAACGGATGAGATAAAAAAAATGGCCGTTCGTCAAGCCCTGGAAACTATTCGAAACCGAATCGATGAATTCGGGGTGAGTGAGCCGGACATCCGTATTCAGGGAGACAATCGGATTCTGCTTCAACTGCCCGGGATCAAAGATCCTGAAAGGGCCAAAGGCCTGATCGGCAAAACCGCCCAGTTGACATTCCAGCTCGTCGATGATGACACGGACGTCAACGCAGCATTGAGCGGCAACATTCCGGCAGGGGATGTAATTCTGTATCAGACCCGGCAGGATCAGGCATCCGGCGGGACAACCAGAATTCCCTATCTGATCGAAAAACGGGTGCTTCTGGACGGCAGCCTGCTGACCGATGCGAGGGTGGAATTCGATCAATATCAACAACCCCAGGTGGGTATCGCTTTTGACCGAAAAGGGGCCCAGATTTTTGAACGCATAACCGGGGACAACGTTCACAAAAGATTGGCCATTGTTCTGGACAACACCGTTTATTCCGCACCCGTGATCCAGGATCGCATTGCCGGCGGAAAAGCCGTGATCACCGGCAATTTCACCTTGAACGAAGCCAAGGACCTGGCCATTGCACTCAGGGCCGGGTCCCTGCCGGCGCCGGTTGATATCATTGAAGAGCGAACGGTAGGCCCCAGCCTGGGAGCCGATTCCATACGGATGGGCCTCATGTCCATGGTTGTGGGCGGTATCCTGGTGGTTCTGTTCATGGCCGTATATTATCAAAAAGCCGGGTTGATCGCCGACCTGGTTCTCATCGTCAATATCATTCTCATCGGTGGAGGATTGGCCGCCTTTCAGGCTACCCTGACTCTTCCGGGAATTGCCGGGATCATTCTGACCATCGGTATGGCCGTGGACGCCAACGTGCTTATTTTCGAACGGATCAGAGAAGAGCTGAGAACCGGCAAAACAGCATTGGCAGCCGTTCATGCCGGATTTGAAAAAGCGACCCTCACCATCCTCGATGCCAACGTGACCACTCTGATCGCGGCAGTTGTGCTGTATCAGTTCGGTACAGGCCCCATCAAGGGATTTGCCGTCACTCTGTGTCTGGGGATTGTCGCCAGCCTGTTTACCTCTTTGATTCTTTCAAAATCGGTTTTTGAAACCATCCTCAAAAACAGACCGTCACTGAAATTAAGCATTTAAAAGGAATCCCAGCATGCAATTCATAAAACCGGATACCAATATCGATTTCATCGGCCGACAGAAAATCGGTTTTATCCTATCTGCCGTTCTGATCCTGATCAGTATCGGATCTCTCATTGCTCACAAAGGTCCCAATTACGGCATTGATTTTGTCGGTGGAACCCTCATTCAAATCCGATTTCCTGAATCCGTACCCGTTGATAAAATCCGCACCGGGCTGGCCGATGTCGGGCTTAAAGACGCTTCGGTACAGGCTTTCGGAGAAGCGGACAATCATGAATACCTGATCAGAACAGCCCAGTCCGAAATGACCGGACAAGGCTTGTCCCTCTCTCTTGAAAAAGCCATTCAGGCCTCTGCCGGGATCATCCCGGACATACGGCGAATTGAGGTGGTCGGACCCCAGGTGGGCGCGGATTTGAGAAACAAAGCTCTTCTTGCCATTTTCTATTCCCTGTTGTTCATCACCATTTATATCTCCGCACGATTCGAAAACAAGTTTCTGCTCTCGGGCGTCACCGCCGGTTCCATCATGGCCCTGGTTTATTTTCTGTCCCTGTTCAACGTGGGTATTGCATTTCTGATTGCCGGGGCGCTGGTGGTGTCTCTGGCGGTGTTCTGGATTTTTAAGTTCCAATATGCCATCGGAGCCATCATCGCCCTTCTGCACGACGTTCTCATCACCGTGGGTATTTTTTCTCTCTTGAACCTTGATTTTTCACTCCCGGTCATTGCAGCCCTGCTGACCATCATCGGTTATTCCCTGAACGATACCATCATCGTGTTTGACAGAATCCGTGAGAACATCAAAGGGGCCAACCCATCGGATGCACTGCCGGGACTGTTCAACCGGAGCATCAACGAAACCCTTTCCAGGACCATCCTGACATCCGGAACCACTTTGATCGTTCTTCTGGCATTGTTTTTTCTGGGAGGTGAAATCATTCATAACTTTGCTTTTGCTCTGCTGATCGGTATCATTATCGGAACCTATTCTTCGATTTTCGTGGCCAGCCCCATCGTTCTGGCCGTGAGCCGAAAATAGAGGCATGGCCGATATCGGCCGAAAAGCGCCGAACGATGTTGAACCGCAATGCCTGAAGAGTCATGTAAATACCTGCCCTGGCTGATCCTGAGGGAAATCCCCTGGCTGGGCAATATCCAGATCAAAACCCTGATACGTCGATTCCGATCCCCGGAAGCGGTTCTGGCTGCTTCCGAAACCCAGCTGGCTACCGTGGATTCCCTGACCCGAAGAGCGGTGCAGGGAATCCTGAAGCATCACCGGTTTGAGGATGAAGCACGCCGGGAACTGGATGAGATCTTTCGTCACGATATCAAACTGGTCGTTCTGACGGATGATCTTTACCCTCCCCTGCTCCGACAAATTCAGGATCCGCCGCCCGTGCTCACTTTTTACGGCACCCTTGAAACGCAATCGCCCTGCCTGTCCGTTATCGGCTCCAGGAACGCCACGGAATACGGACGCCGTACTGCAGAAACCCTTGCCTGCCGACTCTGTCGAAAAGGATTTCAAATCGTCAGCGGCCTCGCCAGAGGCATTGACACCATGGCTCACAAGGGTGCTTTGAGAGCCGGCGGACGCACCATTGCCGTTCTCGGTTCAGGCCTGAAAAAAATCTATCCCCGGGAAAATGAGCGCTTGTTCCATGACATAGCCGAAACCGGTACGGTTTTTTCAGAATTCAAGGTGAATGCGGACCCTCTTCCCCGGCATTTTCCCATACGCAACCGTATCATCGCCGGTCTTTCCTGCGGCAGTATTGTCGTCGAAGCGGCCGAACGCAGCGGATCCCTGATCACTGCCCGGCTGACGGCTGAATACGGCCGGGAAGTGTTTGCCGTTCCAGGCAGCATACAGTCCAGGAACAGCCGGGGGACACATTCCCTTCTGAAACAGGGAGCAAAACTGGCGGCAACGGAAACGGACATCCTTGAAGAGCTGAACCAGTTCATTCATGAAAAAAACCTCAATGTGCCTGAACCCCAATCCCATCACGCCCGGAAAGAAGATGCCGACGCTCTGAAGAAAAAATATCCGGTCTTGAATTTTCTCGAACCCTATCCCGTGCATATTGACGCCCTCATCGAAACCACGGGGATGGACAGTTCAACCATTACTTCTCAGCTTCTGGATCTGGAGCTGGAAGGAATCGTGCACCGTCATCCCGGCAACTGTTATTCCATTTCGGAGGTCCACCATTGACAAAACCCTTGATTATCGTTGAATCGCCGACCAAAATCAAAACCCTGAAAAAATATATCGGCAAGGATTTTAACATTGCGGCCAGCGCCGGTCATATCCGGGATCTTCCCGTCAAAACCCTGGGCATTGATATTGAAAACGATTTCAAAGCCAGTTATGTGAACATCAAAGACAAATCCAAAGTGATTTCAAACCTGAAAAAAATGGCGGAAAACACCCGGGATATCTATCTGGCACCGGATCCGGATCGGGAAGGCGAAGCCATTGCCTTCCACATCATGGATATATTAAAGGGGAAAAACCGACAATTTCATCGCGTGCTCATCCACGAGCTGACCCGCAAAGGGATCGAATCCGCCCTGGAACATACTCAGAAGCCGGATGTTCATAAATATGACGCCCAGCAGGCGCGACGGAAACTCGACCGCCTGGTCGGCTATCAGATCTCTCCTTTGCTCTGGCAAAAAGTTCAGAGAGGACTGAGTGCCGGACGGGTGCAATCCGTCGCCGTCAAGATGATCTGCGATCGAGAGCGGGACATACGCAGATTCGTGCCGGAAGAATACTGGACCATTACTGCGGACCTGACGGCCGGAAACCCACCGCCTTTTCAGGCGGACCTCGTTAAAATCAACGGTCGGAAAGCCGGAATACCCAATGAACAAAAAGCCTCCGCCATTTTGAAAGATCTTGATAACGCCGTGTTTGCCGTGAGCGACATCAAGACCAAAACCATCCGGAAAAATCCGCTGCCCCCGTTTATTACCAGCAAATTGCAGCAGGATGCCATCAATCGTCTCCGGTTTTCGGCCCGAAAAACCATGATGCTGGCCCAACAACTCTATGAAGGCGTAGAAATCGGCACCGGCGGTCCTGAAGGGCTGATCACCTACATGAGGACGGATTCCACCCGAATCGCACCGGAAGCGGCCCACGAGGCACTGGCTTATATAGAGCAGACCATGGGGAAAGAATATGCCCTGGACGCTCCCCGTTTTTTCCGAAACAAGAACAAAGTTCAAGATGCCCATGAAGCAATACGCCCCACATCGATTTTCAACACCCCTGAAAAACTGAAGCCCTTTCTGACTAATGATCAATTCAAACTTTACGAACTGATTTGGAAACGATTTGTAGCGTCTCAGACGGCTCAGGCCGTCATTGACCAGAAAACCATCCAGATTCAGGCCACTGACGCATATCTTTTTTCCGTGAGCGGATCAACCGTTCGGTTTCCCGGTTACATGGTCCTTTATGCCCCGCCGGAAGAGGACAAAGGGCCGGACATTCAGGCCCTTCCCGATGTAACGGTGGGAATGGTTCTCAACGTCCTGAAAATAGATCCCAAACAGCATTTTACCAAACCGCCGCCCCGCTTCACCGAAGCGTCCCTGGTCAAAGAACTGGAAAAAAACGGGATCGGACGGCCCAGCACCTATGCCTCCATCCTGTCGGTCATACGGGATAAAGGATATGTGAATCTGGACAACCGGTATTTCGTACCCAGCGAACTGGGGTTTATCGTCAACGACCTTCTGGTTTTATCCTTTCCCACCATTTTGAATATTTCCTTTACGGCCCGGATGGAAAACAACCTGGATGATGTCGAACGCGGTGCCCTGGATGAGGTTCAACTGCTCAGGGATTTTTACGACTCGTTCAAAAAAAGCCTGGATGAAGCCGGAGAACAGATGATCAGCGTAAAAGGGGTGGGAATTGACACGGATTTGAAATGCCCTTCTTGCGATCGGCCACTGAACATCAAAATCGGTCGAAACGGTCATTTTCTGGCTTGTACCGGGTATCCGGAATGTTCTTTCACCAGCAATTATACCCGCGATGAACAAGGCCGCATCATCATGCCGGAAAAGGCGGCACCACAGGTTCCGGTTAAGGACTGTATCCGTTGCGGCAAACCCATGGTTCAGAAAGAAGGTCGTTTCGGCTCATTTCTGGCCTGCACCGGGTATCCGGAATGCAGACACACGGAGTCCATCGCCGGTGAGAAAAACACCGGCCATACCGGTGTGTCATGTCCGGAGAAAGATTGCGGGGGGGTTATCCTCGAAAAAAGGTCCAAACGGGGCAAGGTTTTTTATGGATGCTCCAGATATCCGGAATGCTCATTTGCTTCCTGGGATAAGCCGGTGGATCATTCCTGCACGGAATGCGGCTCTCCTTATATGCTTGAGAAAGAAACCAAAAGGGAAGGAAAATTTCTGAAATGTCCGAACCCGGACTGCGGGCATAAGGAAAAACCCATATAAACGGTCAATTCTCTTGTCCGGACCATCTCTGGATGGCTTGAAAAACCAGATCCCGCCGGATGGGTTTGGTCAGGAAGTCATCCATTCCGACAGCGAGACATCTGCGTTTAAACTCTTCCAGCACATTGGCCGTGAGGGCCAGGATGGGAACTCTGGCCCGGGCGGCGTTGCCGTTGCCGGCTTCAAAGGCCCGTATTTGTTTGGTGGCCTGGAATCCATCCATTTTCGGCATATTGATATCCATGAAAATCAGATCATAGGCATCCGGAGCGGCCGTGTATTTCTGAACCGCTTCTTTTCCATCGGCCGCGATGTCGATCATGTAACCGGCTTTGGACAGCATGAGGCTGGTCATTTTCTGGTTGACGGGATTGTCCTCGGCCAGCAGAATGGATGCGGAATATTTTTTGTTTTCCGAAAGCCGGTGAGAGGTCACTATTTCATGGGATCGTTGATCCGCTCCGACTTCACCGGTTTCCATCCCCAATATGTAGGATAACATGTCAAACAGTTTTTTCCGATATACCGGTTTGGGCAGATACCCTTTGAATCCAGCTCGACTGAAGGTTTCGGCGATACCGGGAACCGGTATGGAACAAGCGATGAACGGGAAAGGATGGTGATTCGGCCGGAAATGAATAATGGCCTGATCATGCTTTTCTTCGGGGAATTTAACGATTTTCCCGAAATCGATGAAAGCAATGTCAAACACCTGTTCCGGGTGGAGGCGCAACCATGACTCCAGGTCTTTTAAAGGAACGAAGGTGATCCGGGTCTCGGCCGATTCCAGGTCATGGGACAGAATCCGCCGGGTTTCGTCGGAAGTGGTGGAAAGCAGAACAGACTTGTCTTTCAAACGGGCCGGATGAACCCTTTTGGCTTTTCTGGTCTCCGTGATCTTCAGACAGGAGGTGAAATAAAAGGTGGAACCCTGATTGATTCGGCTCTCGGCCCAGACATGGCCGTCCATTTTTCCGGCGATATTCCGGCTGATGGCGAGCCCGAGGCCGGTCCCCCCATACTTGTGGATGATATCGTCTTCAGACTGGACGAACGGGCTGAAGATTTTTTCCAACTCGTTGTCGGAAATGCCGATCCCTGTGTCCCGGACACCGATGATGAGTTTCACATGATCTTCATCCAAAAATTCTGAATCCAGAGAAAGCGTTATGCTCCCCTGCTCGGTGAATTTGGCGGCGTTGCTCAGCAGATTGAGAAGCACCTGCCGGAACCGGTGGGGATCGCCCGTTACCTGCACCGGCACATTGTCGCCTACGGAACAGAGCAGTTCCACTTTCGATTCATCCACCCGGGGCCGAACCACGTCAATGGCGTCGAAGCAAAGCACTTCAGGATCAAAATCAATGTGTTCAAGGGTCAGCTTACCGGCTTCGACCTTTGAAAAATCAAGGATGTCATTGACGACCGACAAAAGGGTATCGCAGGAAAACCGGGCGTTTTTGAGAAAGAACCGCTGTTCGTCATCCAAAGGCGTATCCAGCAGCATGTCCGTATACCCCACGATACCGTTCAGCGGAGTTCTGATCTCATGACTCATGCTGGCCAGGAAAAAAGTTTTGGCCAGGGAGGCCTCCTTGGCTTCCCTGGCCAGCATGTTGGCCCGTTCAATGGCAAGGCGAAGCTCCCGGTTGGTCCTCTTCAGGTTGATGATATGTTTTTTTTCCCGGGCGATCCGGTTGATCCGGGCCAGGGCGGAATTGATGCTGAAGGGCTTGATCATATAGTCGGAAGCCCCTGCATCCATGATATCCACATAGGAATAATCCGAAGCATATCCGGTCATGATGATGAAATCCAATTCAGGCAATCGGGATTTGGTCTGTTTCATCAATTCGACCCCGTCCATACCGGACATGGAAATATCGGAAATCACGAGATCAAACGGTTCCGATGCCAGAAGGGTCGCGGCCGTTTCCGCATCTTCGGCCTCCCTGCAGATAAAACCGGCTTTGCGCAGGGCTCTGAGCAGTATCATTCTAAGGCTGGATTCATCATCCACAACAAGGATATTGCGGATGGGGCAGGTCTGACGATCCTGTTCAGGATTATTCATTCACCCTTTCCACATATTCACGGGTGCGGGTGTCAATTTTAATCATCTGCCCCTTGTCTACAAAGGGCGGCACCTGCACTTCAAATCCGGTTTCAAGGATAGCGGGTTTGGTGCTGCCCGTGGCCGTGTCTCCCTTGGCCCAGGGTTCGGATTCCACAACCCTCAGATTGATGAAATTAGGCAGGGTCACCCCTATGGGCGCCCCGTTGAACAGAAGAATGGTACACAATGTGTTGTCCTTCAGAAGGTCGGTGATATCGCCGAGCTGGTCTTTGGTCAGAAAATGCTGTTCATAATTGGATGTGTTCATGAAACAGTAACTGTCCTTGTCTTTGTAGAGAAATTCCATATCCTGCTCTTCCAGATCGGCTTTTTTGAACTTGTCTCCGGATCGATAAGTGCGCTCGAACTGGGTTCCTGTCACCATGTTCTTCAATTTGCATTTATAAAGGGACTGACCTTTTCCCGGTTTTTTGAATTCAAAATCCACAATTACATAGGGCTCTCCGTCAATTTCAAATTTAAGACCCTTTTTCAAATCACTGGCTAAATACATTCAAAACTCCTCCATTAAACGTGATCAAACAGTAAACCTACCCCGAAAAATATGAAATAAATATTGTCCTTCTTTAATCATATTCACGGTTAAATGGCAACCTTCGGCTAAAAACAACTTGCTTTTTTAGGTCTATTATAGGAAATATTATGATTCGGAAAAAAAGTTCAAACAGGAAAACAGGTATGATTATTGTCATTGATTTCGGCTCCCAGTTCAACCAGCTCATATCAAGAAGAGTGAGAGAACACAACGTATACTGCCAGATCGAACCATCCACCCTGAGCGTCGATGGGATCAAGGCTCTCGATCCGGAAGGCATCATTCTGTCCGGAGGCCCGTCCAGCGTATATGAACCGGACAGTCCGACACTGGACCCGTCCATTTTCAACCTTGGCGTTCCCATTCTGGGAATCTGCTACGGCATGCACTACATGGTCCACACCCTGGGAGGAAAAATAAAAAAAGCCTCCAAAAGAGAATACGGGTTCGCCCGCCTGACCATCAAAAATCCGGAACCTTTGTTCATGGGCATGGGGGACGGGCTGCAATCATGGATGAGTCATGGGGATTCGGCCATAGAGCTGCCGGGCGGGTTCGAAATCACGGCGTTCACGGACAATACGCCCATAGCCGCCATTGCCCACCATAAAAAACGGTTTTACGGCCTTCAGTTTCACCCCGAGGTGGAGCACTCCATCAATGGATCGGCCATGATCGGTCATTTTCTGTTCGATGTGTGCGGATGCCGGAAAAGCTGGACAATGAAATCCTTCTGCGACAACACCGTGTCCCAGATCAAAACGGCCGTGGGAGATAAAAAAGTCATCATGGGTCTTTCCGGAGGGGTGGATTCATCCGTTGCCGCGACCCTGATCCATAAAGCCATCGGCCGCCATCTGCACTGTATCTTCGTGGACAACGGTCTGTTGAGAAAAAACGAAAGGCAGGTCCTGGAACAGAGCCTGACCCAAAACCTGGATCTGAACATCCGGTTTGTGGATGCCCGAGAAAAATTTCTATCCGGACTACAGGAGGTGACTGATCCTGAAAAAAAAAGAAAAATCATCGGCGCATTGTTTATAGACGTGTTTGAAGCCGAAGCCGGCAAAATACAGGGAGCTGAATTTCTCGGTCAGGGAACCCTTTATCCGGATATCATTGAATCGCGATCGGCTTTCGGCGGACCCACGGATATCATCAAATCCCATCACAACGTGGGCGGGTTGCCGGAAAAAATGAAACTGAAACTCATCGAGCCCCTTCAGCTCCTTTTCAAGGACGAGGTTCGAAAACTCGGTGCCGAACTGGGGCTGAACGAAGATCTGATATGGCGACAGCCTTTTCCGGGTCCCGGGCTGGCCATTCGCATCATGGGGGAAATCACCGAAGACCGTCTGAATATCCTGAGAGAAGCCGACGCCATCCTGCTCGAAGAAATCCGCATGGCCGGTCTGTACAGAGAATTGTGGCAGTCTTTCGCTGTCCTGCTTCCGGTCAAGAGCGTGGGGGTCATGGGTGACAAACGAACCTTCGCCAACTGCATAGCCGTCCGGGCCGTGACCAGCAACGACGCCATGACCGCCGACTGGGCAAGGCTGCCCCATGACCTTCTTGGAAAGATTTCCAATCGGATCATCAATGAAGTGGATCATATCAACCGCGTCGTTTTCGATATCACATCCAAACCCCCCGGAACCATCGAATGGGAATGATTGAATGGGAAACACAAACACAATAGTTGAATGGGCGATATGAATCTAAAGGATTTCAGACCGGACCTTCCGGATCCGGACAATGAACCGAATAATGCCGGCGAGTATGAAAAATCGAGAACTTCCTCGTATCAGGAAAACGTTCACAGCCTCCGAATCGACAAACTGTCCAATCGGGTGACCATTATCTCCGTCATCCTGCCCTGCCTGGTCGGTGCGATTCTTTTTTTCGCATATCTGGACATGAAAGAAAAAGTCACGGACGCGGATCTGGACAAAAAAAACCAGGTGGAACAGATGTCCCTGCAAATCGAAGAACAACTGAACGCACTGGATATCCGAGTGGCCAAGAACCGGTTCGATCTGGACAACGCCCTGCCGGAGGCGGATAAAAAAATCACGGCCATGAACGATCAACTGACGAAAATCACCGCATCCAAAGCAGATGCCGCTATTGTCAAGGACCAACTGGCCAAACTGGAAACCCGTGTCGCCAACAACACCGGTCAGAGCAAAATCGCTTTCCAGACCATTGAAAGAATCCAGCAGGAGATGCTTTCGTCCCAAGCCGGATTAAAAACCGGTGTTGATCAGCAAATCAAACAGATGAACCAGGGTATGACCGATTTGAAAAAATCGGTTGAAGGCAAAATCGTCGGACTGGCCGCATATGAACAGCAACTGGCTGAACTGAAAAAAAACCTGAGCCTGATGGATAAAAAATTGAAATCCATGGAACAGGACATGGTTTCCCAGGCCCGCCTGGATGATCAGTTCAAACGCATGAAAGAAGAGCTGAGCGCCGGAATCGCATCGGCGGAAAAGCAGATTCAGGCCCTAGACAAAAAACTGACCGGTCAGATAGCCAAACTGCAAAAAGACATGACGGCTCCGACGAACGCAGCCCCTGCCAAAGCTCCCTTGCCGACTGTCACGGAACCGGTCAAACCCAAACCCCAGATCCATATCGAGCCATCCGCTCCCACCCGGATCCAGCAGCAGCCTCTGACGGAATAACCCGGATTCCTGGGACATCGATCATCTGGTGATGGCGTCGGAAGAGAACAAAAGCCGAATAGAAACGGAACTCCGGGTCCTTGACGGTGGAATGGAATTTACAGCCGCTTATCTGGCGATTCAATATCTTTTTCTTCATGTCCGGGAATCGTTGCCTTCCATCACTGAACAGACCGTTTCCGCCCTGTTTTCAGTACTGGAAACCGTCCGCCACCAATCACGCAGACAGGCTTTTTTTCTATACAAAGAAGCGGCGGACGCTTTGATTCACATCGCCATCCGGACCTGCCATCCTTTTTCCGGCCCCGTAGTGTTCAAACTTCAGGAAATACTCATGAATGGGTCGGGTCAAAGACACCGGGCCGTTTCCGAAGCCCTTGGCCGGCTCCCCTTGAAAATCTCCGGACCGACATTCAAACAGCCAATTTCCCGCAGGCCTTATGCTTTGTCATTTGATGCGTTTACGGCCATCCACGGTATTCCAGACGACGGGACTGATTTTCACTGGCAGGGCCGTACCCTGATATGCCCCGTAAATGCGCGGCAGATGGTCTGTATCAAATTCGCGAGATCCCGGCGGGACATCGAGGATCTGGCCCGTGAAATCGAGTGGCTGGCCTACCTGAATTCCCGTCCGCCCTGTTCGGACCCGGATTTTATGATTCCTTTTCCCGTGGACGTCAACGGCAGCCACGTATTTTGCTTCAGCCGGGTCCCGGATCTGATCCGACAGAAGGAACAGATTCACCCCGATCACCTAGCCGTGGCGTTCATCACCGGACCGACCTATTTTCACTATGCCAACGAGCCCTGCTATTTTACGGAAAAAACCCAGGATCTCAAAACGGTTTTCCGGCACAATGCCTTTCTTCTTGGCCGACTGACGGCCATGGGTATCATCCATACCGCCATCATTCCCCTTTTTCACAATCGGGTCCAGCAATTGAGACGCCGGGATCGAGGCGTCTACCTGTGGGAACACGGGGGCAGGTTGGATCAATGGCTGGCTTCCTGCCGGTATCCCAACTTCGCCCGATCCGGACTCCGGGATTTTGAGCATCTTTCGATCCTGAAGGATACCATGGGTCTGCGACATTGCATCGGCGAACACATCCTGGGACTGATTCTGGTCATGGGAAGTTTTTTCAGGAACAAGGCCCCTGATCGGACCGGGTGGGACGAAAAGGGCAACCCATTGGACACCCGGTATCTCTTTGACCGGGATCTGTTTCGGGATCTGCTCGTGGAAGCGGTTCAATCCTATTATTACGGCCTTACCGGGTTGAAACGGTACGATCTGTATCGTTTTTGCATCCCGGATCTGGTTGACCGCCTCATTGATCAGATGGGGATGGATCATCACATGGAAGAAGTTCTGCGGGTTCAGGACCAGACAGCCATGAACGATGAGGAATTCCAGAAATTTCTGTCGTCCCGGGGCTATCGGTCCGATCATATCCGGTCCATCCGCAGGGGTGAAACCGATCTGGTGCTGCATACAGGCCCCCACCTGGGGGGATTCAATCAGCCCATATCCGTACCGGAACTCATTGATTTTCTGTTCCGCCTGTCGTCCCTGTGCATCTCGGACCGGTTCGTCACGGAAAATGGGTTGAAAGCCCATTTTAATTAGGGTATAAATGACGGATTCTATGGGGATACAACATAAAGGAATCACCATGTCCAAACAATACCCGGAATGCCCTCTCTATAACCACGCTACCTGCAAAGAATTACACAATCACAAATTATGCGCCATCATACGAGAAGATAAAACCTGCTTCAAAAAACAGCAGAAACCCAAAAAAATGCGATTAGCGGCCGTTTCCTAATTTGTTTTTCGCCCACCTGCTTCAGCACATGCCCCAGATTCCTTACCCGAATATCAACCCATTGAACTGGACGAAAAAAAAATCATGATGATCGAATGGTTCCCCGGCCACATGCGCGATGCGCTGTCCCGACTGAAAAAAGACATATCCCGGATCGACGTGATTCTGGAAATCCTGGACGCACGATTACCTCTCGCAAGCGCCAACCCGCTGTTGGATACCCTCTGTCGGGACAAATTCAGGCTTACGGTGTTAAACAAAGACGATCTGGCCGACCCTGAAAAAACGCGTCGATGGCTGACCTTTTACGAGGACGGAAAACACATCCCCGCCGTCTCGATCTGCGGCAATCGGCCGGATCAGGCCGTAAGAGCCCTTCAATACTGCGTGGACCGTATGCCTCGCAACCGGGCCAGGACCCTCAAAGTGATGGTGGCGGGTATTCCCAACACCGGCAAATCCACGATTCTGAACACTCTGGCGGGACGAAAAATCGCCCGAACCGGCAATGTTCCCGCTATTACCCGTCATTTCCAGCGTACCGGACTGAAAAACAATATCGACATTTACGACACCCCGGGTGTATTATGGCCGGTGATCGAGCCCGACCACAGAGCCCTTCTTCTGGCTGCCAGCGGTGCCATTTCCGATGCGGCCATAGATTATACCAGGGTCGGCATATTTGCCGCCGGTCTGTTGATCGAGCAGTATCCCCGATTGCTGAAGGAGCGGTTTTCATTGACCGGGCCTGTCCCGGAAGATCCGATCTTCTTGATTGAAACGATCGGCCGCTCAAGAGGATGTCTGAAAAAAGGCGGCAACGTCCATCTGCAAAAAGCTGCGGAAATATTTCTCCGTGAACTTAGAACCGGTAAAATAGGAAGGATCAGTTTTGAAACCCCAGAGGAGTATGACCATGAATCACAATGACCCTTGTCTTTCGAAGTTTTTCAAGCGACTCTACTTCATTGTGCCGCTGCTTGCCGTTTTTTTTCTGGCCACATCCGCCTGGTCCGGTGTCCGACCAACCCTGAGCCCCAAACCGGAACACGCATCTCAGTGCGTAAGCATTGTCAGCGCACTGGAAAAACATCATTTTCTTGGGAAAAAACTGAACGACGAGCTGTCCGCCATGATTCTGAATCAGTACGTAAAACTTTTGGATCCGGGGAAACAATTGTTTACCCAGGAAGACGTCGACCGGTTCAACCGGAAGCAATTCCTGCTCGATGATGAGTTGAAAAAAGGCGACCTTCTTACAGCCTTTGAAATTTATCAGCTGTACCTGACCCGGGCCGAAGAAAAACTGAAACACATTTCCGCCCTGATCCCGACCTGGGAAAAAACCATGGATTTCACCCTGGACGACACCCTGGTCATCGATAACGACCTCCGCAGCCGGCAAACCGACCGGACGGACCTTTTACAACTGTGGGAAAACGAACTCAAAAACCATATCATTTCTCTGATCCTGGACGACCAGGACTTTTCCGAAATCACCGGAACCCTGGAAAAAACCTATGCCAGTCGACTGAACCACCTTTACCAGACACGTTCGGATGATATTTTCCAGGTGTTCATGAACTGTGTGGCCGGCGGTTTCGATCCTCATTCCCAATATTTTCCGCCCCGTGCATCAGAAGACTTCGACATTCACATGAGCCTGTCGCTGGAAGGTATCGGCGCCGTTCTCCAGAACGAGTACGAATATACCAAAGTGATCCGCCTGATACCCAAAGGCCCGGCCGACAAATCCAAGCTGCTGATGCCGGGGGATAAGATCATCGGTGTGGGCGAAGGCTCGACCGGTGACATCAAAGATACCGTCGGGCAGCGGATCGACAGTGTCGTTCGGTTGATCCGCGGACCTAAAGACAGTTTGGTAAGACTCAAAATCATCCCGGCGGATCAGACCCACAGCACCCGAACCATCCAGATCAAGCGGGACAAAGTCAAACTGGAAGAGCAGTCTGCAAAAAAAAACGTGATCGAACTGACCCGGGATGATCGGACATTTAAGATCGGCATCATCGAAGTCCCCAATTTTTACATTGATTTCAACGCTTACAACAACGGTGACGAAAACTATAAAAGCACGACCAAAGACGTTCGCGACCTGCTTGAAGAACTGAAAAATGAAAGGATCGACGGGCTAATCGTGGATTTGCGGGACAATGGGGGGGGCTCCCTCAAGGAAGCCAACGAACTGACCGGCCTGTTTCTGAAATCCGGCCCAACGGTTCAAATCAAGACCAAAAACAGAGTCTCCAGACTTTACGATGACGATCCGTCCATCGAATACATCGGTCCGCTTCTGGTTCTCATCAATCGGATGAGCGCATCCGCTTCGGAAATTTTCGCCGGTGCCGTCAAGGATTACAACCGAGGGGTTGTGGTGGGAGAAAGAAGTTTTGGGAAAGGAACGGTCCAGGAGCTTCAACCCCTTGGAGACGGCAAACTCAAGATCACCAGTGCCAAATTTTATCGGGTTTCAGGTGAAAGCACCCAGCACCTGGGGGTTGTTCCCGATCTGGAATATCCCCCGCTCTACAAGATTGAAGATACGGGCGAAAGCTCGCTGGACGGCGCCATGCCCTGGGACAGGATTCTGCGAACCGCTTATCGTCCCTACCGGTCTCTTGAAGAAATTCACAAAAACCTGAAGTTGGCCTATGAGGAAAGGTCTCAGGCGGATCCGGGTCTGATATACCTGAAAAAAAAGATTGAAATAGCCGACGAGCTGAACACCCGGACGAGCCTTTCGCTGAACCTTGAAAAACGCAAATCACAAAAAAAACAATACGAACAGGCGGAACAGGATATCGCCAACACCTTCCTCAAAGCCATGGGCAAGCCGGAGGGAACCGACATGGATCCGAAAACAACCGACATGGAAGACGCCAGAACCATTTTGATGACCCAGACCTATGAGGTAATGGCGGATTTCATCCACTGGTCCGGTCTGCTGGGGTTCTCATGGGCCAAATGAATTTTTCCAGGCTGAACATTCCGTGAGCCATCGAAAAACATTTCTTGTTCTTCTATTGGTGCTTTTATCGGCCGCCGCCTTTTATGTGACCGTTTCACGGGTTCCTTCAATCAAGGCGGAACTGACATTCCTGATCCAACGGGAAACCGGAATCATGATCGATGTATCAAGGATTTCGGTTCGCGTTTTTCCTCAACCGACCCTTATCCTCAAAGATTTCGATGTTTCGGTCATTCCCGGGGTTCATGCGTCCATTCACCGATTGGAACTTGTCATGGATTTTTCAGATTTCCTCAATTCCCGGATCGCCGTGAAACAGGTTCTGATACAAGAGCCGGACATCCGTATCGGGTCGAACCGTTTCCTGCCTGCCCAATCCGGGATATCCTCCGATTCTGCAGACAAACCAATGGTGAAACTGCCGACCGCCTTTTTCGGTCGTGTCGACAAAACCCGCATCGATATCGAAAATGCCTGTTTAACCTTTGACCATCCGACGGATTCGGCCCTTTTGTATTCAACACGATGGAAACGGATTCAATGCCTCCTGGAAGCCCGATCGGAACAGGACATCACCCTGCGGCTGGACGGAAAGGACCTTACGATATCGATCCGGGACAACGCCAGTATTGTCGATATCCCGGCCGTCAATGCGGTTTTTTCCATCAAAGAATCCGACATACGGCTCACGGTCATGCCGTTCGATCTGAACCACCCCAAGGCCAACATCGCCGTCGATTACAGAACCGACGGGACTTCAGACCATTCCGAGTTACAGATCGTCGGTCGCGGGATTCAGGTCGAACAGGCTGCCGAAACCTCTCTGACGGTTTTTAAAGGCTCTTCGGTTGCTGATACCCTTTTCCATATTCTGCAGTCCGGTTTTGTTCCCGAGGTTACGGTTGATTTCCGTACCGACGGGAACCGGAAATTGCTGGACGGAAACCGGATGACCTTGAGCGGAACGATCCATCAGGCAGATGTGAACATCCCGAAAACGCCCTTGAAAGCCACAAATGTGACCGGCAGCGCTACGGTAAGGGATGGGATTCTGAAAATCGGCGCGACCCACGCAGAGATCGAAACATCCGTCCTGAAAAGCGGAGATCTTCGGATCGATCTGCTGAACGCCGAAAATGTCCCGTTCGAAGGGGAATTTGATCTGGACGCGGATCTTTCCATGGTCCCCAAAACCCTTATATCGCTCCTCCCCGATACCACCCTGGCTGATGAAATGACCCGGGTTCACGAAATCAAAGGCCGCTCGGAAATCAGGCTGGGATTGTCCATGTCCCGGAACCTTGCCGACCTGAAGGTGCGGGTTGAGACAGAACCTTTCGGTGTTGAAGGGCTATATGATCGCCTTCCGGGCAGGATCGCACTGGATCGCGTTTCGTTCCGTTATCAGGACGACGCCATACAGCTCCAACAAATTCAGGGGGCCTGGAACGGGATACGGGTTCACGATCTCGATGTCCATGTGGATGTGGGCCGGGCAGAGAGTTTCATGATCCGGTCCGGGGCGGCTGAAATAGAAATGGAACCCCTTCTTCCCTTCCTTTTGTCCCATCCGGAAACAGAAAAAATCCTTTCTTCCATCAAGCAGGCCGGGGGTCTTTTGCATCTGGAAAACCTGACCCTGTCCGGACCCGTCCTCGATCCCGGAAAATGGGTCTACACCATCCAAGGATCGGCCGAGAACCTGCACCTGAGCCGGAACCTCCGAGAAACACCCGTTCAGAATCTATCCGGCCGTTATCTCATTTCCAATTCAACCATAATTCTGACGGATCTGTCCGCGACCCTGAACCACTTATCCCGGCTGGAACCTTTAATCGGAAAACAAACCATCGCCGGTATCCTCACCCCTTTGCAACTGGAAAAAGGGGAATTGCGGATTGACACGGATTCATCTGCTTTCAGAGGACGTTTGGTTTTTCCGGGCGACCGGCAGATAGATGTTCTGGCGGATGGCGTCCACCCCGGATCACTTTTACTGAAACAAATCAGAGTCCGGGACCCCGGATTTTCCGACGCGACCCTGATATTCAGTTATGGGACAGACAAAAAAATTTCTTATGATTTCAATGGGATACTCGACACTCGAACCTTTTCCGGCATTTTCACACCTGACAGCCGGGCAATGGCGACCTTAAACAGATACACCGATGGGCAATCCGTATTGATTCATACGGATCAGGACAAGGTGATTCATGTCCGGACCCATCATCTGAACCTTAATTCATTTATCCTTGGGGAACGTTTTGGGCCTTTGAATGAACTGCCTGATTTTACAACACAAATTTCTTTCAAGACCGATGCCCTAGAAATTAAAAACCTGATTTTTTCCGATGTGGACACCAACTTGGCTTTTGAGCCGGACGGGGTTTCTGTCCACTTGAATCACGCCCTTTTGTGCGACTTGACAACTTCTGGAAAGATGAATATCGAACGACACGGCCTTGTAGCCAGGATACCATTTGATACCGGAGACAGGGACAATGTTCAGAACCTGCTCTCCTGTCTGCTGAAAAAAAACGACTTCATGGACGGCCCCTATTCACTGAAAGGCGAAATCACCATCGATGCGCCCCTTGACCGATTGTCAAAGAACATCAACGGATTTCTGTTCTTTTCCGCCCGAAAAGGACGGGTTTACAAACTGACCCTGCTCTCACGCATACTGTCCGTTCTCAATGTGTCCTCCTTTTTAAAAGGCCGGATTCCGGATGTTACCCAGAAGGGATTTTCATACAGCCTGATCACCATTGAAGCCGATATCCGGGACAGTATAATTTATCTCAATCGAGCCGTCATAGAGGGAACCGACATGACCCTTCTCTTCAGCGGCACTCTGGATGTGCCCAACGACAGCATGAACCTGACCTGTCTGGTAGCCCCTTTTAAAACCATTGATCTGATCGTTGAAAAAATTCCTTTGGTGAATACGGTTGTGAGTGGGAACCTCATATCCATGCCACTCAAAGTGCACGGAAAAATTACCGATCCACTGGTTATTCCCCTGCATCCCTCGGCCGTAGGTCAGGGGCTTGTGAACATTATGACCGGGATCCTCAAAGCCCCGGTCAAATTACTGGATAAACTGACCGATGACGAACAGACAGACAAGGCCCTGGATGACCCGATCCAAAACCATTGAATCCGCTTTCCGAACGGCCCTGTCCTTTCTGAGTCGAAGGCCCAGAACCATTTTCGAGATGAATCAGCATCTGAAAAAGAAACAGGTGGACGAAGACTCCGCACGGGCCGTTATCGAAAAACTCGTTCAAGCGGCATATCTGGATGATGAGGCATTCGCCGAATGGTTCATCGACAGTCGAAGACGCCGGAAGCCCAAATCCGGATTCGCCCTGGCATATGAACTCCGCGGAAAAGGGGTTTCTCCGGACATCATCGAAAAAGCCCTGGCTGGTCACGATGACCGGGAAATGGCGTTGAAGGCGCTTCGACCAAAGCTTCGATCCTGGCAAAATCTGGATCGCGCCGAATTCAAAAAAAAGATCTTGAATTTTCTTTCTTACAGAGGGTTTCATAAAGAGGTGATCCAATCATTGATGGAAACCCTCCGAGAATCTGAATAACAGAAAAAAAGAAGGGCGTATGAAAATCAAATTTTATACAACGGGCGGCACCATAGACAAAGTCTATTTTGACGCCATGAGCCGGTATGAGGTGGGGGATTCCAATATTCAGGATATCCTTCAGAATGCACGGGTCAATTTTGAATATGAGATCGCGGCCCTGTTCAAAAAAGACTCCCTGGACCTGACCGACCAGGATCGAAAGACGATAGTGAATGCGGTGGAAACGGATGCGAATGAGAAAATCATCATCACCCACGGCACCGACACCATGATTGAAACGGCCGGCTGTCTGAAAACCGTCAAGGATAAAGTCATTGTTTTGACGGGCGCCATGGAACCTTCCCGATTCAAGAGCAGCGATGCGGTTTTCAATATCGGATTTGCCGTCGCCGCTGTCCAGGCCTTGCCGCCGGGCGTATATCTGGCTGTCAGTGGTAGGGTTTTTCGGCCGGACAATGCTCGCAAGAACCGAGATGAAAAAATATTTGAGGAAAAAATGTAATGATTTGAGAAAAAAAACTCATAAAATTGTTACGAAAGTTTCCAGGGTTTGACTGATTAATCGGAAAATGGCCGGGGACCCCATCCTATTGATGACATGCTTCAAAAAGATAAAAAAATATCTTGAGGGAATCTTGATTTTATCTGTTTGATATTATAATAGTTTTCAAACTCAAGTCATCCTCTCGGAATGGAGCCTTGAAAATGGCATGATTTGTGCTTGTTTTTTTTACATTGGGGTGGGTTATCATGTTCTGTCATAAACAAGCATATAATAACCGCATCATCAAAGATGAACGGATATCGACAATAACCGGCAGTGATACTATTTAAGGATGAATTTACATGGTGGGCAGAAAAAGAACGGTTGACCGAAGAAAGCACAAACGCTACAAGGCCGTAGATGGCGCATATGCCGCCGTGAGCCCCAACTCTTACAAACTAGGTCAGGTCATCGATATCAGTATGGGCGGGCTTTCATTCAAATATATCGACACTTCCGCCAACGATGCCGAATATGACCAAGCCCCGGAAGAAAGCCTTTTTCTGAGCAGCATGGGATATTATGTGGGAGAGTTGCCGTTTAAAACCATAGCCGACTACGAAGTGACCAACGCCCCTTCCTTCAGCTCAATGAAAATCAGAAAACGACACATACAATTTACGGATTTGAGTTTTAAACAGCTCTTCGATCTGGATTACTATATTCGAAACAATGTATCGGAACCTGTAGAGAATCCCTCCCTGTAACAACCCTTTTTCCGGTCTGTTCCTTCTCAGGGGGCATTCGGGCCGGATTCTATGAGGATCAATGCGCATCGGTCCCATTTCAGATATTTTTCAGCCAGATCAAACAGTTCCTGTCGCTTGACGGCTTTGTAATCCGTCAGCAAACCGCCTGCCCAATCCAGTTTCCGGGGATATTGAAACGAACCGGCCATGACGGAATTCAGCCAGTATTCATTGGTTTGAACATATTCTTCCAGATGATGCAGGACAGGTTTGAGAGCGGTTTCCAATTCTTTTTCCGTTATCGGAGTCAAGGAAAGGTGCTCGACAATGTCCCGCACTTTTTGGACAATGACGTCCTTTTTTTCCGGGTGAACGTTCAATACCAGATGGAGAACCCCATACCGGTCGAAAATCAGGGACGGATCGTTGTAGACATAGGGGGAATAGGTTTCTCCCAGTGCTTCCCGGATTTCAAGACGCAACCTTTCCGATATGACTCTGGACAAAACCGACAGCCGGCGGGTCCGGGCAATATCCCAGAAGTCATCCGTCAAAAACGCAACATTTATCATGGCCTTTTCGAGGCGGGTGTCAACCCGGAGTCGAAGAATTTCATTTTCAGGAAACCGAATTCCGGGCAGCATGGCTGTTTCAGGAGAAGGCGGAGGGTTTCTCCGCTCAAGGGCGCCCAGATAACGGGATGCCATTTCTATGAGCTGTTCGGGGTCGAAATCACCTGCAACGGACAATTCAAGAGGTCCGGACATGAATTGAGGCAACACCCATTCCTGAACGTCTTTTAATGAATATCCCCGGATCACGGATGGATCGGGCATACCGAACCGGGGATCATCGCCCGCCAGAAAACGTCTGCCTTTAATCTGCATGATGCCCTGGGGCGTTCGCATAAGTTTTTCATACATCTGTTCATACTGTTTTTTTGATAGCGACAGGGCCTGGGTTCGAATTCCCGGATCCTGAAAATAATGATACAGACATTGGAACAAAAGCTCCAGATCCCGGGAATCAGTAAACCCTGACAGCGAAAAATGGTTCTCCTCGACATCAAAACCCAGTTGCAATTTTTTCCCGGCCAGGGCTTCGTCCATCTGATCGGCATTAAGGCGGCCCAGCCCGCTCCCGGCCAGCGTCATTTCCGAAAGCATCGCCAGACCGGGCTTGGAAACAGGTTCGGAATGCCTGCCGTCTCCAAACCAAGCCTTGAACAGAATTTCATTTTTTTTATAAGTGGAAGGCCTTATGTTCAAGCGGACATGGTTATCGAAATCAACGGCCGTGATCCCCAGATTCCCGATGTTATCCTGCCGCTCATCGATTTTTGAACCCAATGGGCCCGGTGGGGTCAGATACGGAAAGGGAGCGGATTCAGGCTCGATCCAGACACTCACCGGTCGACTTTTACTTTGGTGATACACCTCAAGGATCAGGTTTTCCGGATTTTCTTCGTCAAGTTTGAGATTGCCGGTCACCGGAATCAATCGAGGATCTTCAGGCCAGCAGTCAGCCAGCGCTAAACGAATATCCCTCAGTGAAACAGACTTAATAAAGGGTTCCAGAAGTTCTTTGCGCTGAGCGGCCGACAACAGCAGATTTTTTTCCTGAACCGCCTCCAGGATCCTATCTGCAAGCTCCCGACTGGTTTGGGATCCAGCCTGCTGAACAGCTAGATCCAGGGAGGCCAGAAAATCCGAACAAGCCCTGTCCAGTTCATTCTGAAAAAATCCGAAGACAATGGCCCGCCGCAATTCGGTTTCAACTTCCCGCAGGCTTTCGGCCCATTGGCCGGGGTTACAGGTAACCGTGACGGACGATCCCTCGACATGCCCCAGAAAACGGCCGGAAAACACCTCAGCCCGGGTAAAATGGCAGACCTGCCGGTTGATCATCCCGGACAGACGGTTTTCAAGCATTCGATGGGCCAGACGGTTCAAGGCTTTCAGTTTCAGTTCATCCGGGGTTTCCGGGTCCGCCGGTTTCCATGAAAGGGTTTCGATACTGATCCGGGTGTCTGCGGATTCCGGTTCATACTGATAGAATCCTTTTGTTGTCGGATGAGGCTTCCATCCATCGGAACCCATGTCCTCGGCCAGAAGTGTCCGCGGCAGCCATTTCGAAAATTTCCGGCGGATCAGATCTTCGACACTCCGGGCGTCCACATCCCCAACGGCAATCAGGATCATGTTATCAGGGCGATACCATCGGTCATAATAGGATTTGAGCAACGCACGATCAGCCTTTTCGATCACGGAGGCCGACCCGATGGGAAATCGCCGGGTCAATCGGGCACCCGGGAGTTCAAATGCCAGTTTTTGTTTGAACAAACGGTAGGTTACGGAGTCCCGTTCCCGTTTTTCGGCCAGAATGATTCCCCTTTCCCGATCAATTTCTTTTTCTGAAAGCGAGGCTCCCCAGGCATAGTCCTGAAAAACACTCAGGGCCTTGTCCAGATGTGTCGGGATGTTGTCCGGAAGGGATAATTGATAGGTGGTGTGGTAAAAGCCGGTTTGGGCATTGATATCGGCCCCGAAATCCATTCCGATGGATTGAAAGTGTGCGATCAGCTCCCCGGGTTCAAACTGCCGGGATCCGTTGAACTGCATGTGTTCAAGGAAATGGGCGATTCCCTGCTGATAGTCGGTCTCATGCACGGACCCGGCAAAGACGTTCAGATAAAGGCTGACCTTTTTTTCAGGAAGCCGGTTTTCCAGCACCAGGTACTGAAAACCGTTGGCAAGGGATCCCTGCAGGACGGCCGGATCCCGGATCAGCCCCTGCCCGTTGGATACAACAGTATGCAGGGGAGAGCAGGATCCGACTACCAGCAGACAGATAAAAAAAAACGGGCCGACCCTCTTTATTTTAAAAACACCCATCAATTCATCAGCTGGGGATCATATTCTATGCTGGCGCGGGTACGTAAGGCCTGAAGCCAGGACTCGAAAAAGCGATTTTCTTTTTGACGGATGAGCTGTGTTTTCAGATCGGCAAGATTTCCGGCAATGTTCGATTCGTCCGGCGGCTCCTGTGATTTGAAAGCGATGACATAAAACCGTCCGGGCGTTTCGATGAGTTCCGGATAAATCTTCCGGTCAGGGGTCAGTGAAAATGCAGCCTCAATAAATCCCGGGGCTTCTCCCGGCCCTTCGACACGATCCTTCCGGGTAAACAGGGAAGTGGTCTGGACTTCAAGGGAAGCCTCACCGGCCTGTTCCAGGGTCTTTTTTTCTTTGGCGGCCGCAAGAAAGGCCCGGGCATCTTCCAGAGCTTTTGCACGCTGAAGTTCGGCTTTCAGATCTGCAACGACCCGATCCCGAACCTGATCCATGGCCTGAACAACCGGATCGATCTTTTCAACCACCTGGATCAGGTAATAGGCCTGTCCGATCTGCAGAACATCACTGATCCGGTCCTTCTCCACTGCAAAGGCGGCTCTGGCGAAATCAGCCCTGCCGGTCATGTCCAGACCCTCCCCATTGATATCAAAAGGACCGCTCTGCGCAACGGTCTTTTTGACGATGTTCGCCACCTGATCCAGGTCATCTCCGTCGATCACGGCGTCAAACGCCTCGCCGGCCTTGTAATAGGCCAGATTCATCCGTTCCTGAGTTTCGAGGTTTTGCCGGATGGTTTCAGACATCTCGGCCAAGGAACGGGTCACTGCATCGGATCTTGAAATCACGCGAATCAAATGCCATCCGAAAACGGTGCGAACGGGCTTGCTGATTTCTCCGGCCTTCATGGAAAAAGCCTGATCAGAAAAGGGCTGAACCATGGTTTTTCTGTCAAAGCGCCCTAAATATCCACCGTTTTCCTTTGAAGCGTCTTCCGAATGCTGCCTGGCCAGGGACGCGAAATCCTCCCCTTTTTCAGCGGATTCATAAATATCCATGGCTTTTTTTTCAGCCGCCGTAACCGTTTCCTCATCCGCGTCTTCTGCAACCCGGATCAGAATGTGACTGGCCTCAACCATTTCAGGGGTCTGAAATTCAGCGATGTGCTGATCGTAATAATCCCTGACCTGGGCGTCGGTAATGGAAACCGCATCTTTATGGTCATCAGGCGAAAATGTCAGATAACGGACTTTGATCTTGGTTTCGGATTTATATTGATCCTTGTTTTTGTCATACCAGGCTTTCATCTGTGGCTCATCCGGGTTGACATCCGTATAGGTTTCAGGGCTGAATTCGATGTAATCCACTGCCATACGGGTGTTGATGAATTCATACCAGGTGCGGACCTCCTGATCGGAAACCGCGACCGTACTCAGGATGATGGCCTGGAGTTTTTCCTGGCGCAGGGTCTGGGCCTGCATCTGCTCGAACACTTCGGGTGTCAGTTGTTCCCGGCTCAACACGCTTCGATACCTGTCCAGACTGAACAGGCCATCCTGTTGAAAAGCCGTGATCCTCATCAGGGAATCCTGGATCTCTTTTTCGGATACATGAATATTCAGTCGGTCCGCCTCCGCTTTCATCAGTTTCTGATTGATCAGGGAATCCAATGCCTGCTGCTTTACGTTCAGGGCCTTGAGGAGATCTTCGTTCAGGCTTTGCCCGAACCTTGCCCGATATTGATTCACGACGGCTTTATAGGCGTCCTGAAATTCTTTGAGGGTTATTGGTTCTTCATTGATGGTCGCGACGGTGTTCTCATTTTTGGACCCAAAGGACCCCACGCCAAGGAAAATAAACACAATCACGATAATCCCGAGGAATATCTTAATGATCCAGTTCCCGGTGTTTTCCCGCAGATAACGCAGCATCATGCTCTCCTTAAATTCTTACAGATAAAACAGAGGTTCAATAAATCGAGATAGTTAAACAAACGAGGTATAATACGTTTCATCAAATCAGGTGTCAATCTTTATATTGTCGGACGGCGGGCGCAGGACAAAATAATTGAATCCCGCCATTTTTTTTGTTGACACAAACCCTGCAATCGATTATTTAGTGTCATCTTCCGCATGTGGGGCTGTAGCTCAGCTGGGAGAGCGCATGGCTGGCAGCCATGAGGTCAGGGGTTCGATCCCCCTCAGCTCCACCACCCTTCGGTTTCTCAAGAGTGTGCCATCAGATTTCAGGCACGTACGATCAATCAGCGACGACAGCTTTCGAGACACCCCCCCTGACAATCAACACCGGTAACAAAACAAAGATGGATGGCACTATGTTACCCGGCTCCCGGCATCATAAGTCTTGACACTCTTTTCAAATAATACTATCCAAGCGTATATATACTGAGCGATCGTTCGAATTGCTGATCCTCTGACGACTCGACCTGACCTGAAACGGATCTTCTGTTTAAAATCATTTCACGGAGGTATTCAGGAATGACAAAATCAGGAACGACAACGCTGAAAGAGTATTTCCAAGGGCTCAACATAAAGACCAGACTGATCCTGGCTTTTCTGGTTCTCATCATCATGATGGCCGGGGCAGGCTGTTCGGGTCTGATTTTTATCATGACCATCAAAAACCATGTGTCCACCCTTTCCGATATCGCCTCGCCGCTCAGCCGCATTTCCGGCTCTCTGACCGGCCGGCTCGACCGGGCTCATATCACGGCTCTGAACCTTCTGACAATAAAGGACGATGCCGGTATCCCCACCCTCCTGCCTGAACTGGACGCCTGCCGGACGGGCATGGAAAAAGATCTCACCGAACTTGAGCGGATTTCCAAAGCGGGCGGCCTGCCCCTGGACATCTCATCTCTCAGACGTTCCGGCAACGATTTTTTCGAGCAGATCCACGAGGCCATGGCGGCCCATACCGACATGCGCCGCATCCAGGATCTGAAAAACGGACGGATCCTGGCAGCCGAAGAACAGCGACACGATCTGGAATCCGCGCTCACCGTTTTCGTGGAAGCGTCCCAGTCCATCATCGGTCGCAAAGAGGACCTGACCCGGAAACTGGCCATGATACCGGAAACCACGGTGAAAGAGCTGGTAGACCTCTCCCTGGAAGTGTTCGAGGTCGATCTTTATCTTTTGAACAATGGGCTTCAACTCAGGACCTTTCTGGCTCAATTGCAGGACCTGCTCAAATCCTATCTGTCCGAACAGGACATGGACCAGCTCACCAAACACCGGGAAGCCTTCGAATCTTTGGCCAACGTGATCTCATCCCGGCTCAAACGGATGCAATGGCGGCTAAACACCGAAGAACAGAAAAAAGCCTTTCAGGATCTGACCCGAAAACTGGAAACATTCAAACAGGGTGTTCTTGAACCCAACGGCATTTTTGATCTCCACCGGGCATTTCTCGAGGCCGGCCGTACCATCCAGACCATGCAGAGTCGGTTTTCCAAAGCCACGGACAATGTCGGCCAAACCCTGGCCGATGTTCTGGAAACCAGCGACACCATCAACCGAAAAATCCAGGCTGACACACGCAAAAGCGTCAACGCCGCCCTGATCTATATCGGCCTGATCGTCGTCATCGGGGTCTGCATCGGCGGACTGGCCGCCTTCTGGATTATCCAGGCCATAACCCGGCCCTTGCTCAAGCTTCAGACAACGGTCCAGGAAGTGGAACAGACCTCGGCCTATGCCATCCGGGTCCATTCCACCGGAACGGATGAAGTCGGCCGAACCGCCATGGCCTTTGACAGCCTGATGGATGCTCTCCAGGCCGTCATCACGGAAATCCATCAGGTCATGGCCGGAGTGGCCTCGGGAGATTTTTCCAGGCATGTCACCAGCGAACAGAAAGGCGATCTTCTGGATCTGAAAAACAGTGTCAACGACTCAATCAGACTTCTGGGGCGGACATTGTCCGAGGTCACGGGTGTCAGTTCCGCCCTGATCCATCAAACCGAAGAATTGTCCGGAACCGCCCGGACCCTGTCTCAAAACACGGGCGACCAGGCTCATGAAATCGAGCGGATCGCCAAAGGGATGAACAGTATCTCCGACCGGGCCCAAGAAAACGAACACAACGCCCTAGAGGTTCAGACCATCAGCCATCAGGCCATCCAGGCGGCCCATGCGGGTAACCTCCAGGTGGAACGGATGGTGGATGCCATGAAAACGATAGAAAACACCAGTACCAGGATTTTCGAAGCCATTGCCATGATCAACGACATCGCTTCCCGGACCAAACTCCTGGCCTTGAACGCATCCATAGAAGCGGTCCGGGCCGGGTCTGCCGGCAAGGGATTTGCCGTGGTAGCCGAAGAGGTCCGAACCCTGGCGGATAACAGCGCCAATGCGGCGTCTCAGACCGAGGAACTGATCCGGCAGTCGTCCCTGGAGATTGAGAAAGGAGGGGTCAATGCGGCCCAGACCGCCGAAGTTCTGGAACAGATCAACACCATTGTCGAAAAGGTAAATCAGCTCGTCAAAGACATTTCCGTTTCGTCCGTGGCCCAGTCCGCGGACATTTCGGAAATCAACAAAAGTCTGTCCGACATCAATGACGCGGTTCTCAGGAATTCCGACATCGCCCGGTCCAACGCATCGGCTTATAATGACCTGACGGCCATGGCCCGGAATATGTCCCGGGCCATGGAAAAATTCCGGCTGCCATAATTTGCTTGACTGTTGAAAAACATGGGACTAAGAACAATAACGTTGTTATCCATATCAATTTGAAACAGGAGGCCCTTCATGAAAAAAATTCAACTGTTCTGCGTTCTTTCCCTTGTGTTCGGTCTGATGATGGCCGCACCGGTCATTGCCGACGACACATCGATTGTCGGAAAATGGAAAACCATTGACGACAAGACCGGGGAGCCCAAATCCATTGTTGAAATCTTTGAAAAAGACGGCAAATACTTCGGACAGGTCAAGGAATTGTTCATCAAGGAAGGGGACAATCCCGATCCGGTCTGCGACAAATGCCCGGACGGCGATCCCCGCAAAGACCAGCCCACCAAAGGCATGGTCATCGTCCAGGATCTGGAGAAAAAAGGGAGTGAATACAGTGGAGGAACCATCCTGGATCCCAAAGAAGGCAAAATCTACAACTGCAAATTATGGGTGGAAAACGGCAGCCTCATGGTCCGGGGCTATATCGCCTTTTTCTTCAGGACCCAGACCTGGCACCGGGTCGAATGATTCAATCCGCCGGATCGACACGGCAGAAGGTCTCGTAATACGCAGCCTGCCGGCCCATGTCCGAAATCCGGTCTCCGATCAGAAAATTCACGGCGCCGCTTTTATGCCACCACCCCTGATACATGAAAGCGGTGCCCTCATCCACGGCATCGGTGATGCAGACCCTTGCTCGGACAGCGGCCCGGTCCGATCGGACCCATGCCCTGCTCCCCTCGGCCAGACCTGAATCCCTGCCTGTTTTTTCGTTCACATACACCACGGGAATATCGTCGACCAGAGCAAACCCCTGGGAATGAAGGGATTTTTCCGTATGGGCCGTAATCAGGCGCAGGGGAAACCCGTCGGTTCCCTTTTCCGGGGCCGCGAAACAGGCTGTCGGGGACAGACCGTCCTTCAGGGCGGATTCACTGAACAACTCGATTTTCCCGGAAGGGGTATCAAAGGCAAAATCCTGCCAGGCAATCCTGTGGGATTCATCACAGAAATCAGATGAACTCAGATCGGACAGCGACAGGCCGAATCGATCCAGCAACGGGGCAATGCATTTTTTCAGATAATCTTCGGGATCACTGAAGCCCAGAGCGCCGTCCAGTCCCATTCGCCGGGCCAGGGCGATCCATACCTCGCCTTCCGTCATGAGACCGGCGGGCGGATCAAGGGCTTTTTGTGAAACATTCAGATAAGGTGAATACATGGACGTGATGAAAATATCGTCTTGTTCAAACACGGACGCGGCCGGCAGGACCATGTCGGCGAAACGGGCCGTATCCGTCATGAAATGATCGAAAACCACTTTGAAGGGGATTTTTGAAAACGCCTGTATGGTTCTGCCCAAATCCGGGCTCTGATTCAACGGATTGGCCGAAGACACAAAAGCGGCCTCAATGGGAGGGGCCTGAACCGTCTCCAGGAATGTTCCAAGTTGTCCGATGGTGAATCCGCGCCGGGCCGACGGCTCGGGAAAGTATCGGCTCAGGGATTTCCCGCTCAGAAAAGGCCGGAGGGAAAAAGCGGCGTAATTGGCTCCGCAGCCCGGCCGGCCGATCTTGCCGGTGATGGCGGCTAGAGCGTCTATGGCCCGGACGGTGTTCCCGCCGTTTTTATAGCGCTGCAACCCATACCCGATATAAATGGCGGCCTGATCGCAGCGGGCATAGTCCATGGCCAGGGATTGAATGACCGGGGCAGGAATACCGGTAACGGCTTGGGCGGTTGTCGGCGTAAAAAGATCGGCTTGGGCCCGGAAGGCCTCAAATCCGACCACATGGTCATGGATAAAATCATCATTCGCCATCCCGTGTTCGATGATGACCCGGGCCATGGCCAGAGCCAGGGCCCCGTCCGTGCCGGGCCGGATTCGGATATAGTCGTCAAAGGCCCTTGCCGTTGCGGTTCGAACAGGATCGATCACCACCACCCGGGCCCCTTTTTTCCGGGCCCGCTTCAATCGGGAAAACAGGTGGATGCCCGTTTCCCTTGGGTTTCGCCCCCACACCAGAATCAATTTTGAATGAAGGACGTCATCGGGAAAATGCCCTTTCGCAGCGCCGAAATCATATTTCTGAGCCGCCAGACCGGCTCCCCAGCAAAGGCTTCCCTCGGGCCGGGTGGCCCCGCCAAAAGCATTGAAAAACAAGGTCTGGATACCGGCCTTCAAACCGCCGTACCCATCGCCTACATAATCAAGCACCGCCAGGAACCCGAGGCTGTCCTTGATCCGGGTCAGCCGGTCCGCCATCGTGTCCAGGACCTGTTCCCAGGAAATCGCTTCCCACCCGCCTTTTGTCCGGACCAGCGGCACTTTGAGCCGGTCGGGGTGTTCCATGCGCCGGACCAGGTCCCGGGCTTTCCAGCAGATCACCCCCCGGGTCAAGGGATGGTCTGGGTCTCCTCGCAGACCCGCAACCCGGTTGTTGTCCACCGTAACCAGGAAGCGGCACAGGTCCGGACAGTCCATGGGACAGGACACTTTCACGGTTTTTGACATGATTGTTTGCACCCCGTCAGTTTTTTTTCAGAATGATCCTTGCATCCACAATGTTCAGACCGTTTTCATAGAGCATGACCGGATTGAGATCCATCTCATCGATCTCCGGATACGCCTCGATCAGTTCGGAGCAGGTGGCGATCAGTCGGCGGAGGGCTTTTTTGTCATACCCGGGCTGACCCCTGACCCCGTTGAGCAGGACCGAGGACCGGGTGTCTTCGATCATTTTGCGACAGGCTACCGAAGAAACGGGCAACACCCAGAAAGTCACATCCTTCATGATTTCCACCATGATTCCCCCCAGTCCATACATGATCACAGGTCCGAACTGATCATCTACCTTGGTTCCGATGATGATTTCAAGTCCTTTTTCGGCCATGGGGGTGACCAGCACTCCCCGGATATCCGCATTCGGCCGATAAGCCCTGGCATTTTCAACGATTCTCCGGTATCCGTCACGGATATCGTTCTCCGTGTAAAGATCCAGCAGGACACCCCGGGCGTCGCTTTTATGCAGAATGTCCGGAGACACTATTTTCAAGGCGATGTGGCCGTTCATCGTTCCGGCTATCTGCCAGGCTTCGTCCTCGCTTCGAGCCACCTGACCCGGGAAAGCCTCGGCCCCGTGGAGCTGAACCAGCTGCTTGGCTTCATTCTCCAGAAGTACGGATCGACCGTCTTTTCGCGCGGCTTCAATGATGTGGACCCCTTCTTTTCTGGCTTTCGATCGCCAGTTGAACACGAAATTGGTCTTGGTATGATAGGATTTCAGGTAATCCCCGTATTTGCACAGAGAAGCCATGCATTTGCAGGCAATGTCCAGGGAATCGTGGATGGGGATGTCGTAATGCCGGAGCAGATCCAGGGCGTGGGAGGGATGGGAGCTGTAAAGGGAATGGACGAAAATGGGTTTGTTGCGCTTCCTGACCATGGCTCCGAGCTGGTGGGCCGCGGCTTCCTCGCCGATGGCCAGTCCTTTTTCAAACCGGATGCCGTATCCGCCGAACAGGCCCACCATGAGCAGTCCGCCCACGGCCGGATCTTTCAGGATGATCTTGGCGCAATCCGCAAACAGGGCCGGGTCGGCATCGGTCCCGCCGGCCACATCCACCGGATTGACCACGGACGCCGCTTCCGGCAGGATTTTTCTGAGCTTGGCCCGGGTCGTGTCCGAGAGCTCGGGCAGCAGAATACCGGAATCCGACAACAGGTCTGCGGCGATGGTGGCGTGCCCGCCCCCGTCCGCCAGAATGGCGATGCGGTTGTTTTTGACCGGCGGCTGAGTGGACAAGGTTTCGGCAACCGGGAAAAGTTCGTCGGAGTTTTCGATCACGATGATGCCGGCCCGTTCAAAGGCCCGCTTGGACACTTCGCTCATACCGGCCAGGGAACCGGTATGGGAACCCGCTGATTTTTTCCCAGTTGCCGACCGCCCGCTCTTGAGCAGCACAATGGGTTTTTCGATACTCGTCTTGTAGGCTTCCTGAAGAAATTTCCGGCCTTCGCTCATACCTTCCACATACATGAGAATGGCCTTGGTATCCTTATCGTTTCTGAAAAAGGCCAAATATTCGTGGAATTTGACATCGGATTCATTGCCCACGCCCACATAATAAGTGAATCCCTCGTGCCTGCGAATGGATGCCTCGGTGATCAGGGTGAGGGCCATGTTGCCGCTCTGGCAGAGCAAAGCGATGTTGCCCGGCGGCACATCCCGGATGCCCACCAGGTTCATGCGCGTCTTGAGATTGATGATACCCGACGTGTTGGGGCCGATCAGCCGGACCCCCGCCGCCTTGGCCGCCTCCACGGTCTGGGCTTCCAGCTCCTTGCCCTTCTCCCCCAGCTCCCTGAATCCCCCGGCGATGATCACGGCGCCGGCCACCTGCTTTTCCCCGCATTTTTTCAGAATCCCGGGAATGGTCCGGGCCGGTGTCGTGATCAGGGCCAGATCCACCGGAGCCGGTATTTCGGTAATATCTTTATAGCAACGTTTTCCAAGGATCATGTCCTCATTGGGGTTGACCGGATAGATCTCCCCTTCGAAACCGTCCCGCAAAAGGGTCTGAATGGCTTGGTATCCCCGCTTTACCTTATTTTTCGACGCTCCGACAATGGCCACGGAGGCGGCGTTCAAAACTTTTTCCAGCATATCGACTCCTTTTAATGCTTTCGTTTTTCAAATTCATCCAGCGATACCGCTCTTTCCCGGGTGGACACACAGGCGAGACAGGCTTCGATTTCGTAATCCATAAGGGCCTCCAGGCTGCATTCCCCCTGTGCCAGGTTCAGGCCTTTTTTAATCATTTTAATGGAAAAAGATGAATTGGCCGCAATGGCTTCGGCCATGGCCATGGCTTCATCCATCAACTGGGCCTGGGGCACGACCTTGTTTACCAGCCCGATTCTGAAAGCTTCCTCGCCGCTGATGGTCTGGGCCGTGAACAGCAGTTCTCTGGCCTTTCCCGGTCCGACGAGATCCTGGAGCAGACGAAAAGCCCCGCCGGTAACGGATGAATGAACCCTGGCCTCGGGTGATCCGATCATGGCCTGGCCGGCGGCTATGCGGATATCGCAGGCCAGGGCCAGTTCATATCCGGACCCCAGGGCATATCCGTTGACGGCGGCAATGGTGGGCTTTTCAAACCGGAGGATCGCACGGGACACCTCTTGAAGGGATTCCAGATACATCCGGTAATCCTCGATGTTTCTGTCTTTGGAATCCTTGAGGTCCGCCCCGGAAGAAAAAGCCCGTCCCTGGCCGGTAATGATCAGGACCTGAACGGATTTGTCCCGCCTGGTCTGCTCCAGGGCATCCCGGATTTCCTCCCAGAGACGCCGATTCATGGCATTCAGGACCTTTGGCCGGTTCAGGCTGAGGATGGCAACCCCACCTTTTGTTTCATAAACGATACAATCGTACTCCATGGTCCACCTCATTTTTGAAATGATACGCAAATCAAGACAATTAATTAAAACCAAATAATTTGTATAAGAACAATAATCAAGACAATAATCAAGATTTTTTTTTCAATATATTGTATTTTAAGTGTTTTAAAATTTAAAAATAAATTGATCTCAAACCATAATCATATTATTATTGGCTAAATTCATTTGATATCAATATATTTAACAGAAGGAACCCATTATGATGTACAAACCCTATACCCTGAAAAATTTCAAAAAAATTCCGAAACTCAAAGCTCTGCCTTTGAACGTCATTTCGGATATGGCCGTGGTCGGCAAAGTTCTGCCGTTCAAAACCAATAATTATGTGGTGGATGAACTCATCGACTGGAACGATTACGAAAACGACCCCTTGTTCACCATCAATTTCCCCCAGAAGGAGCTTTTGGATCCGGGCGATTTCGACCAGGCGGCTTTTGCCTTGCAATCCGGAGACGAGGCGATCCTCAAAAAAACCGTACAAGAAATCCGGCACCGGCTGAACCCTCATCCGGCCGGGCAGCTGGAGCACAACATCCCTGAACTCAACGGCCGAAGGCTCAACGGCATCCAGCACAAATACCGGGAAACCATTCTGGTCTTTCCTTCCCAGGGCCAGACATGTCACGCCTATTGCACCTTTTGTTTTCGATGGCCTCAGTTCACCGGGATGAGCGATTACAAGATGGCGCTGAACAATTCCGACACGGTCATTCAATATCTCGAGGCCCATCCTGAAATCACGGATGTACTCTTTACCGGCGGCGATCCCATGGTCATGAACATCAAGCGCCTGGAAGCCTACATTAACGCGATTTTAAAATCCCGGCCGCCCCATCTCAAAAACATCCGCATCGGCACCAAATCACTTTCTTTCTGGCCCTATCGCTTTCTTACGGACAAGGATTCAAAAAAAATACTGGAGCTGTTCAAAAAAATCACGCAATCCGGTATTCATCTGAGCATCATGGCCCATATCAACCATTATCGCGAAATGCAAACCCAGGCCTTCACAGAAGCGGTCCAACGGATTCGTCGAACCGGGGCGGTGATTCGTTCCCAGTCTCCCATCCTCAACCATGTAAACGCATCACCGGATATCTGGGAAAAAATGTGGGTGGAGCAGGTCCATCTCGGAATCATCCCCTACTATATGTTCATTCCGCGCAACACCGGGTCCCATCGATTCTTCTCCCTTCCCCTGGTCAAAGCCTACGAAATTTTCCAGCAAGCCTACAGCCGGGTGAGCGGTCTGGCCAGAACCGTCAGAGGCCCCAGCATGTCCGCCTTTTACGGAAAAATCCGCCTGGACGGGCTGCCGGTTATCAACGGACGGGAATGTATTTCCATGTCCTTTATCCAGGGACGGAATCCGGAATGGGTCAAACGGCCGTTTTTTGCTGAATATGATGACAAGGCCTGCTGGATCAATGAACTGAAGCCGGCCATGGGTGAAAAAAACTTCTTTTTTGAAAATCCGTAACCGGGCGGATCGGTTTCGTGCCGAGGGATACCATCGTGAAACAGGTTGACAATTGCCGTTGCAAAGAGTTGCTGTCGCTGTTGCGAAAAATGACCCAATCCATTGAACAGCATTCCAAACACCTGAACAAACACATCGGGATGACCGGCCCCCAGCTGGTCATCCTTCAGGAGCTCGCCCAGGGTGAAATGACCGTAACCGAACTGGCCCGAAAAGTGAGCCTCAGCCAAGGCACGGTCACTGATATCATTCACCGGCTGGAAAAAAAATCCCTGATCCTGAAACGGCGGGCTTCCCTGGACAAAAGATGTGTTCTGATCACCCTTTCCGAAATGTGCAGACTCAAACTGGAAAGGGCCCCGGTGCCGCTTCAGGAAAAATTCACCTCCGCATTTCTGGGCTTGGATGAATGGGAGCAGCTGATGATTCTAAGCGTTATGAACCGGGTGGTCGATCTGATGGTAGCCGACAGCGAAGGACAGGAAGCGGCCTCCCGCGTTTCGTGGAACGTGAAAGATTGTTTGACAACGACACCTGAAAACAGTATGGATTCAGGCCCTATTCGTTCTTGAGAACGGATAGAAAGGCGGACTGTGGGATTTCCACGGATCCGACCATTTTCATCCGTTTTTTCCCCCGCTTTTGCTTTTCCAGGAGTTTTCGCTTTCTGGAGATGTCTCCGCCGTAGCATTTGGCGGTCACGTCTTTTCGAAAGGCAGAGACCGTTTCCCGGGCGATGATCTTCCCGCCTATCGCTCCCTGGATGGGAATTTTGAACTGCTGGCGAGGGATTTCCTCTCTGAGCTTTTTACAGGCCACCCTGGCCCTGGTCTCGGCCTTGTCCCGGTGGATAAGCTGGGACAAGGCATCCACCCGCTCCCCGTTGATCAGAAAATCCAGCTTGACCAGGTCGGTTTCCTGATTCCCGGCCAGGGTATAGTCAAATGACCCGTATCCCTGGGTAACGCTTTTCAGCCGGTCGTAGAATTCATAAACCACCTCGGCCAGCGGCAGTTCGAATTTCATTTCCATCCGGTTGCTGGTCAGATACTGGTAGTTTTTGCTCACACCCCTGAATTCGTGGCAGAGCTGCATGACATTGCCCATGTATTTGTCCGGGACGATTATGGAGGCATTGATAAAAGGTTCCCGGACCATTCTGACTTCGGAAGGGTCGGGATACTGGACCGGATTGTCGATAATTTTGACGGTGCCGTCCGTATAGGTGATTTCATACATGACCGAGGGAGAGGTCAGAATCAGGGACACATCGTATTCGCGTTCCAGCCGCTCCTGGACGACCTCGAGATGCAGAAGGCCCAGAAATCCGCACCGGTACCCAAATCCCAGGGCCGCCGAACTGTCTTTTTCATAGATCAGGGAGGCGTCGTTGAGCTTGAGTTTTTCCAGGGCTTCTGTCAGTTCGCCGTAATCATCGGCCGCCACCGGGTACATGGACGAAAACACCACCGGCGTGGGCTCCCGAAAGCCGCTCTTGGGCTTTTCACAGCGTTTGTCCGGCATGGTGACCGTATCCCCGATTTTCACGTCGCTGATATTCTTGATCCCGGCGATGAAATATCCCACCTGACCTGCGATCAGCTCATCTTGGGGTTTGCGCACGATCTGGAACAGACCCACCTCTTCCACCTTGTACTGGGCCTCGTTGGACATGAACAGAATACGATCGCCTTTTCGGATCCGACCGTCGAATATACGGAAATGAACGATAATGCCCCGGAACGGATCATAATGGGAATCAAAAATCAGCGCTTTGAAGCGATCTTCCTGTTCGGACACGGGCGGTGATATTTTTTGCACAACAGTTTCAAATATTCGATCCACCCCCGCCCCGGTTTTTGCGGAAACCAGAAGGGCGTCCTCGGCTTCCAGGCCCAGATCTTCCTCGATCTGGCTTTTCACCCGGTCGATTTCAGCCGACGGCAGATCGATTTTATTGATCACCGGAATAATATCGAGGTTGTGTTCCATGGCGATATACAGATTGGCCAGGGTCTGGGCCTCCACGCCCTGACTGGCGTCCACCAGAATGAGAGCCCCTTCGCAGGAGGCCAGGGCCCGGGACACTTCATAGGAAAAATCCACATGGCCCGGGGTATCGATGAGATTCAGAAGGTAGCGCCGACCGTCCCGGTCCGTATACGGCAGGGAAACGGTCTGACTTTTGATGGTGATCCCCCGTTCCCGTTCAATGTCCATGCTGTCCAGGATCTGTTCTTTCATGTCCCGGTCCGCAATGATTCCCGCCTGCTGGATCAGTCTGTCGGACAAGGTCGACTTCCCATGATCGATGTGGGCAATGATGCTGAAATTTCTTATATTTTTCTGATCTACCTTCAAATCCGCTCCAAACTAAAATATTGACAAACATACCGTATACCGCTAAATTTTGAAATTACTTGTATCAATTGCGCTGTAAACTGTCAAGAAAAGCCGTATCGGTACTCACGCGCGGGCCTGGAGAAAGACTATGGCAAAGGCCATTCTGATTGTAGATGACGATGACGACATCCGGGAAGCGGTGGCAGAATACCTGAACATCCTGAACTATGATGTCGGAATCGCTTCCGGAGCGGACGAGGCTCTCAAAACCCTGGAATCGTTCAAGGCCGATATCGTTTTGACGGACATCATGATGCAGGGAATGGACGGCCTGGATCTCACCCGGAAAATCAAGGCGTCCTTTGATGAAACCGACGTGATTGTCATGACCGGTTACAGCGCGGCCTACTCTTACGAGGAAGCGGTTCAGTCCGGAGCCAGCGATTTCATCTTCAAACCCTTTCGATTGGAAGAACTGGATCTGAGAATCAAACGGGTACTCAGGGAAGCGGAACTCAAAAAAGAACGCAATGTCCTGTTGAAAGAGCTTGAAAAACTGGCCATCACGGACGCTCTGACAGGACTGTACAATTCGCGCCACTTCTTTACCCAGCTCAAAACCGAGATCAAGCGCTACGACAGGTATTCCCGGGCCCTGTCCCTTCTGTTTCTGGATATTGACTTTTTCAAAAAATACAACGACACCTGGGGCCATCTGGAGGGCGACAAAGTGCTCATGGGCATCGGACAGGTCATCAGTTCCTGCATGCGGTCCATGGATACGGCCTACCGTTACGGAGGGGAGGAGTTCGCCATTCTCCTGCCGGAAACCAGGCTTCCGAAAGCCTGCGTGGTGGGCGCCAGAATCAAGGACAACATCAGCTCCAGGGTGTTTGAACCCGAGCCCGGGGTCAAACAATCGGTCACCGTCAGTATCGGGGCCACGGAACTCATGGAAGGGGAAGATTTCCGCTCATTTATCGCCCGGACAGACAAGGCTCTTTACAAGTCCAAGGAAACGGGCCGCAACAAACTCACCTATATCCTTCCGGATTGAGTCGGCCCGCCGCACCCGCAATCCCCGTTCCGAAATCCGTTCAGTCGCGATCAATGGGGCCTGATCGCCAAACCCTGATCAATCCGCACTGATGCGCATACTCATGTCCACGGACCTCGCCTGATGGGTCAGGGCTCCGCAGGATATGACATCCACACCGGCTTCGGCGATTTTGTTCAAAGTCTTGAGGGATACATTGCCCGAAGCCTCCACCAGGGCGCGCCCTTTGATCCAGTCCACGGCTTCGGCCATAGCCGCGACCCCCATATTGTCCAGCATGATGACATCGGCACCGGCTTCCAGGGCCTCTTTCACCTGATCCAGGTCCGAAACCTCGACCTCGATCTTCATCAGATGAGAAGTTCGCTGTCTGACAGCGGCCACGGCCTTGGCAATGGATCCGGCCACGGCGATATGGTTGTCTTTGATCAGGATGCCGTCATGCAGGGACATGCGATGGTTGCCGGCGCCCCCGGCCCGAACCGCTTCTTTTTCAAGATACCTCAGCCCGGGGGTTGTTTTCCGGGTGTCCGTAAGCCGAACATTGGGAAACCTTAGTTTTTCCACATAAGTGCGGGTGATGGTGGCGATGCCGGACAGCCTCTGCAGAAAATTCAAGGCGACCCGCTCCCCTTTCAACAGGGCGGTCAGGTCACCCCGGATCTTGAAAACGATCTCACCGGAGGCGACCGCATCGCCATCTGAGAAAAACCAGACCATTTCGCAGTCCCGGTCCAGCATTTGGAACACCTTGGCCGCCACCCGGGTTCCCGCCAGGATGAAGGATTCTTTGGCCACAATGATCCCGCTGCCGGAAAAAGATTCGGAAAGAATCGCGTCCGTGGTGATATCTCCCAGCCCTGAATCTTCAAACAAGGCCAGTCGGATGATATCTTCAGTGGTGTTCATCGCCTCTTATCTCATTTTCTGAATCCGGTCCAGGTTTTCCTTGAGTTTGCTGTTCTTTTCCTCAAGATCGGTATACAGGGTCTTGACCTTCTGTATCACCTCCGGCGGTGCTTTTTCAAGAAAACTTTCATTATTGAGTCGTTTCTGCACCGTCATCAGTTCTTTGGTGTTTTTTTCGATTTCTTTTTCCAGACGCCGAATTTCCTTTTCAAAATCGATCACGCCCTCCAGGGACACAAAGGAAGTGGTGGATCCGGTCACGGAGGCGGCACAGGAACGGGGGATCTTTCCCTGCTCGCAGAAATAGAAACTCTCCAGGGACGCCAGATTCACGATCACAGCCTTGTTTTCGGCTATAATGATCTTTTCGTGTTCATCATCGGTGCAGGCCAGGACCTTGACCCGGGTCGAGGGCTGGATGTTCATCTCGCTTCGGATGTTCCGAATGCCGGTGATCAGGCCGGACACAAAATCCATGTCTTTTTCTACGGATTCGTTTCGATGGGCGGTATACACTTCGTCATTGTAAGGAAAGGCGGCCGTCATGATGGAGCCCTGGGTGGCGGGCAGACGCTGATAAATATCCTCGGTGACAAAGGGCATGAAAGGATGCAGCATGATCAGGACATCCTCCAGAACTCTTGCCATCACAGCCCTGGCATTGTCCCGCCGATGCCCGCCCTCTTTGTCGTAAAGGGCCGGCTTGACGGCTTCCAGGAACCAGTCGCAGAATTCATGCCAGACGAACTGGTACACGGCGGACGCGGCCTCGTTGAACCGGTAGGTCTCGATGCCTTCTTTGACCGCCAGGGAGGCCGCAGCGCTTCGGGAAAGAATCCATTTTTCCGGCAGGGTGAGTTTGCCGTATTGAATCCGGGTCTCCTTGCCGATTCCGTGCATGAGGGCGAATCGGGCTGCGTTCCATAGTTTGTTGACGAAGAAACGATACCCTTCCACGCGGGATTCCGACATCCGCACATCCCGTCCCTGGGCGGCAAAAGCGGCCAGCGTGAACCGAAATGCGTCCGCTCCGTACTGGTCGATCACCTTGAGCGGATCGATGACATTGCCTTTGGACTTACTCATTTTCTTGCCCTGTTCATCCCGAACCAGGGCATGGATGTAAACATCGTGAAATGGCACGTCCCCCATGAAATGGATGCCCATCATCATCATCCGGGCCACCCAGAAAAACAGTATGTCAAAGCCCGTCACCAGAACATTGGTGGGATAAAAAGTTTTGAGAAGATCGGTCTGCTCCGGCCATCCCATGGTGGAAAAAGGCCAGAGAGCGCTGGAAAACCAGGTGTCGAGCACATCAGTTTCCTGGGTGATCTCGGTCGACCCGCAGGACGAGCAGACCGTGGGGTCGGTCTCCTCAACAATCACCGCATTGCAGGCCGGACATTTGAACACGGGAATCCGGTGGCCCCACCAGATCTGCCGTGAAATACACCAGTCCCGGATATTGTCCATCCATTCAAAATAGGTTTTGGACCAGTTTTCGGGAATGATTCTGGTTTGACCGTCGCGTACGGCATCGGCCGCCTTTCTGGCCAAAGGCCCCACCCGGACGAACCACTGCTTGGACAAGGAGGGTTCCACCACGGTCCGGCATCGGTAACAATGCCCCACGCTGTGTTTGAGGGGTTCCTGACGAACCAGAAGGCCCAGCTCCTTGAGCTGCTTGACCGCCTGATTGCGACATTCGAACCGGTCCAGCCCTTTGAACGGTCCCGCCCCTTCCAGCATGATGCCGTCATCATCGATCACCTTGATTTTTTCCAGCCCGTGTTTTTCGCCCAGATGGAAATCGTTGGGGTCATGAGCCGGCGTTACCTTCAAGGCGCCCGTGCCGAAAGCGATATCCACGTATTCGTCCCGGATAATGGGAATCCGTCGGTCGGTCAGCGGCAAGGTTACTTCGGTTTCCACAAGGTCTTTGAATCGCTCGTCCGAAGGGTTAACGGCCACGGCCACATCCCCGAACATGGTTTCCGGCCGGGTGGTGGCCACGGTCAACCCCTGCTTCTTGTTCACGAAAGGATACCGGACATAATACAGATAGGCGTCTTTTTCTTCATATTCCACCTCCAGGTCGGCCAATGCCGTCCGACACCGGGGACACCAGTTGATGATGTATTTGTCTTCGTAAATCAGACCTTCCTTGTAAAGCCGGACAAATATCTTGCGCACGGCCTCGGACAGCCCCTCATCCATGGTGAACCGCTCACGGTCCCAGTCGCAGGAGGCTCCCAGCCGTTTGAGCTGATGGATGATGGCGCCTCCGGACTTTTCCCGCCACTTCCACACAGCCTTGATGAACTCCTCCCGGCCTAGCTGATCGCGTGTCTGACCTTTGGCGGCCAGGTCCCTTTCCACAACGTTCTGGGTGGCGATTCCGGCATGATCCGTTCCCGGCATCCACAGCACGTTGTGCCCCAGAAGCCGATGATACCGGCACATGATGTCCTGGATGACATTGTTCAGGGCGTGTCCCATGTGAAGCACGCCTGTAACGTTGGGCGGCGGGATGACAATGGAAAATGCCTGTTGACCGATTTCGCTTTTGTCCCGCGCCTTGAAAAAACCGTTATCCAGCCAGTACTGATACCATTTTTTTTCAATGTCCAGTGGATCATACCCTTTGTCCAGAGAATCAGAACCCATAATCCGCTCCTAAACCCGTATTAATGAAAAAAGGGGATTGTGATAAATCCCCATTGCGTTTGTTCCGTTTTGACTGACCGGATGTCAGACGGTGCCGATCTGATCGAGATCTTTCTGAAGGCTTTCCTTGATTCCGGCAATCTCCTTTTCGATGACCTTTTCCATAACCTGAAACAAAATGGTCTGAATCCGGTCGGCATATTGTTTTTCGATCACCCGTTCCAGAGCCGCGTCGATCTGTTCGGGGGTGAGGTTCAGACCTTGAGCAGGAGCTCCCTCCCCTGCCGTCATAGCCGGGACAACCGGGACGTCTTCAAACAGGCTCTTGTCAATCGTGATTTTCGAATCGGTTTCCGTTGGAGCCAGTGTCGCTCTTTCCTGCCCGACCATATCCGTCAGCTCGATAACAGTGTCATCCATACCGATATCCAATCCTGAATCCAGGGAGCTCTCAACGATATCCGTCAGTTCGATCACGTCTTCTTCGGTTTTTTCATCGGTAAAAAGATCATCTTCCCAATCTGTCATAACATCCTCGCTTTATTTAGGATATTTGCCTAAACCCCTGCCCAGTCTTGTTGGAAACCCAAAAATACCAAAGCCGAATCAAAGTGTCAACCATTTAAAAAGCACAGGGATACAGCCTATCGATAATGGTTTCAGGGCCTTTGCGAAGAAAATCATTTACATGAAACCGGGTTTGGTCTAAACAGAAAAACATGCAGAAATTCATTGTTCCCGACATAAACCGCGCGCCTTCACGGGGAACCATCACGGGCCGGGACGCCCGTCATATGGTCAAAGTTCTCCGAATGAACGCAGGTCAGTGTTTTACCATATCCAACGGCAGGGGCCATGAATTTTCGGCCCGGATCCTTTCAGCCGGACCCGACCGGGTCGAGCTGGAAATTCTGTCCGAACTGGATTCCGTCGTTGAATCCCCCATCCATATAACACTTTGCTCGGGCATGCTCAAAGACAACAAAATGGATCTGGTGATCCAGTATGCCACCCAACTCGGGATCCAATCCTGGATCCCTTTTTTCAGCGATCGCTCCATTCCCAGGCCGGATGCCGAAAGGCTTGGAAACCGTCTGGAACGATGGCGGACGATAGCCGCCGAAACCCTGAAGCAGTGTCGCCGAAACATAATTCCGGAGATTATCCATCCCCTGCCCCTGAACGACCTTCTGGCCGACAACCGCTCCTGCGACCTGAAACTGGCTTTCTGGGAAAAAGAGGTCACGCCTCTGAAATCAATCGCCGACACCCTTCTTTCCTGCCGGAGCGTCATGATTCTGATCGGACCCGAGGGCGGCTTTTCCGAACAGGAAATCCAAACGGCAAAAAACCGGGGATTCAAATCCAGCTCCCTGGGACCGCGTATTCTCCGGGCCGAAACCGCCGCCATGGCAAGCTGTACCCTTGTCCAGCACCTTTTCGGCGACATGTGAATCCGGATTGGAGGAAATATTTTCTTGACATCCCCCGGCAAAAAGCATATAAAGCCTCCTGTTGTTTGAGCCCAGGTAGCTCAGTCGGTAGAGCAGGGGACTGAAAATCCCCGTGTCGGCAGTTCAATTCTGTCCCTGGGCACCACAACAGA
>CAZQIX010000018.1:0-57761 GCA_964593855.1 uncultured Desulfobacula sp.
TGGTACCGGAGGCGAGACTTGAACTCGCACACCCTTGCGGGCGGAGGATTTTGAGTCCTCTGCGTCTACCAATTCCACCACTCCGGCTTGGATGTCCTTTTTATGGCAAAATCGGGGCGTTGTCAATGAAATTATAGCGGTTTCGCGGATCCATCCGAAAGAATCCCGTGGATGGCGTCGACGGAGATCGTTCCCTCCCGGACCACCCGGGCCGGGGATAGGGTGACGTCCACCACCGTTGATCCGACCCCGCCCTTTAATTCTCCGGCATCCAGAACGAGATCGGACGATAGGAGAATGCTTGGATCGAGGTCCTCGATCCGACTGCAGCCGGATCGGCCGGACAGGTTGGCGCTGGTTCCGGTGATGGGCATATCGACTTCTTTCACCAGGTCCCGGGCCACGGGATGGGACGGGATCCGAATGCCCAGTTTGCCTGAACCGGCCGTGAGCGGATCGGGAATGCCGGGTTTGGCTCTGAAGATCAGGGTCAGTCCTCCGGGCCAGAAGGCGTTCATGAGTTTTCCCGCCGACTCCGGGATGTGGGTGACCAGATCTTCGAGAAAATCGAAATCCGGGATAAGTACCAGGATGGGATTGTCCAAAGGTCGTTGCTTTATGGAAAAGACCTTTTTCACGGCGGCTTCATTCAGTGCCGGGGCGCCTATCCCGTAAAGGCAGCTGGTTGGAAATATCACGACACCGTTTTTTTGTATGATGTTCCCGGCTTTTGAAATAACGGCGGGATCCGGGTGGAGCGGGTCCACCCGGACAACTTTGGAGCGATCAGGCAAAGGAACGGGCCTTTTGGTTCACCTTGTCGGCCATGTCCTTTTTGAAGGCCGCCAGTCTGTACGCCAGGTCCGCATCAGAAACCCCTAAAATTTGGGCCGCGAAAATACCGGCGTTATAGGCCCCGGATTTGCCGATGGCCATGGTGGCGACCGGTATGCCCGGAGGCATCTGAACCGTGGATAAAAGGGCATCCAGTCCCTGGAGCGCGGACGAGTCAATGGGGACGCCCAATACCGGTAGCGTGGTATGGGCGGCGATGACCCCGGCCAGATGGGCCGCATGCCCGGCTCCGCAGATCAGCACCCGGACGCCTTTTTCCCGGGCTTCCCGGGCCAGGGCCGATGCTCTTTCCGGGGTTCTGTGGGCCGATGCCACGGTCACATAATAAGGAATATCCAGTTTTTTGAGGATGGTCAGGGCCTGTTCCATGACGGGGAAATCCGAATCACTCCCCATGATGATACCGACCCGGGGAGTGATGGACAGGCGTTTCAGGGCCTTGGCCGCAATGTCGTTTCGGTGGAAGCAGCCGTCGAATGAAATTCGGTTGCAGGCTTCATAGGCGGTTTCCCTGGCGATGGCCACGGTGTCGCCCAGGGCCGTGACACCCAGAACACGTCCGCCGGAAGTGACCACGGCCCCGTCTTTCAGGATCGTCCCCGCATGGAACACCACGCTGTCCGGCACCCGGGCCGCCTCATCCAGGCCGTGGATGGCGCGGCCTTTGTCATAGGCGCCCGGATACCCGCCGGCCGCCATGACCACGCAAACGGCGGCCCTGGGATCGATCTTTGTGGAATAATGATGCAGAGTCCCGTCGCAGCAGGCTTCCATCAGGGGGACCAGGTCGTTTTGAAGCCGCATGAGAATGGGTTGGGTTTCCGGATCCCCCAGCCGGGTATTGAATTCCAGCACCTTGATATCGTCTTTGTGGACCATGAGGCCGGCGTAGAGCACCCCTTTGAAGGGTGTACCCTTTTTGGCCATGCCCTGAACCGCAGGAATCATGACGGTTTTCATGGCTTTTTCCCGCAGCATGTGATCTATAACCGGGGCTGGAGAATAAGCGCCCATGCCGCCGGTGTTGGGGCCCTGATCATCGTCGAACACACGTTTGTGATCCTGGGATTCAGGCAGCATGAGCACGGTTTTGCCGTCGGTCAGAACGATAAACGAGGCCTCTTCTCCCTGAAGGCATTCTTCCACGAGAACGGTGGAGCCCGCCTCGCCGAACATGTTCTTTCGGAGCATGCCGTCGATGGCTTCATGGGCCTCGTCCAGGCTGTTGCAGATGATGACCCCCTTGCCGGCGGCCAACCCGTCCGCCTTGACCACGCAGGGCGCGCCCAGGGCGTCGGCATAGACTTTGGCTTTGTCCGGATCGGTGAAGGCCTTGCCTTTGGCGCAGGGGATGTTGTTCGCCATCATGTGCTGTTTGGAGAAGAGTTTGCTGCCTTCCAGGCGGGCCGCAGCCTTGCTCGGCCCGAACAGCTTGAGTCCTTTTTTTTCGAACACATCGGCGATGCCACGGACCAGCGGACCTTCCGGTCCCACCACCGTGAGGTCGACGGCATGGCTCTCGGCAAAGGCGGCCAAAGCGTCCATATCGTTCACGTCAATGGGCACCGATTCCGCCAGCAGACGGGTTCCGGAATTGCCCGGCGCGCAGTAGATTTTTTTGACCAAAGGGCTCTGGGCGATTTTCCATACCAGGGCATGTTCGCGTCCGCCGCTTCCGATTACCAGAATGTTCATGTCGCTCTCCTCAATTTCTTTTTGTCATGTTCCGCCATTGCCAGATCGATGAGCCTATCCAGAAGCCGGGTAAAAGACAGCCCGGACACCCTCGCGGACTGGGGGTACAGACTGGTGGCCGTCATGCCCGGAATGGTATTGGTTTCCAGAACCCGAATTCCGTCTTCGGCCAGAATCATGTCCGTCCGGGAATACCCTTTCAGATACAGGGCCTGATGAGCCTTGACGGCTAATTCCTGTGCTTTTCGGGTGGTTTCGTCGTCGATGCGGGCCGGACAGATTTCCCGGGTGGCGCCTGTGGTGTATTTGGCCTTGTAGTCGAAAAATTCATATCCTTCTCCGGGAATGATTTCGATCACGGGCAACGCTTCCAGGGTGTCGTTGCCCAGGACCCCGCAGGTCAGTTCAAGTCCCTTGATGTATTGCTCCACGATGACGGCGTCGTCATGGCCGAACCCAAGCGCGATGGCCGGCTCGAGTTCTTCGATGGTCCGGACGATGGTCATGCCGACACTGGAACCGGCGCAGGCTGGCTTGACCACCAGGGGAAGGCCCAGGTGGTCTTGGATTTCTGCCGGATGGATCCGATCCGTCATGGAGAAACACAGGTAGGGCGGCACAGGAATTCCCGCCGCCTGATAAAGGGTCTTGGTCACCTGTTTGTTCATGGCCATGGCGGAGCCCAGAACCCCGGCCCCTTGATAGGGAATGTCCAGAAGGTCGAGAAGACCCTGGACGGTTCCGTCTTCACCGTAGGGTCCGTGCAGGATGATGAGGGCGGCATCGATGTTTTCGGCATTCATGACCAGATGTTTCAGGTCTGTTTTGGGGTCATAGTGAACAATGTCGTACCGTTTTTTGTCGAGGGCCTCAAACACCTGTCGTCCGCTGTTCAGCGAGACCTCCCGTTCGGAGGAAACACCTCCGGACAGAAGGGCGAGTCTGATTCTTTTCATGTCCATCTCCCGGGGTTATCCTTGAAGCAGTCTGGCCTTTGCGGTTTCAAACTCTTCCAGGGTGATCAGATCTTTTTCGTACAGGGTGGTCAACTTGAGCATTTTCCGCTCTGTGTCCTCTTCTGCTTTTTCGGTCAAAAGATTGCCGGATAAAGGGTCTGATGATTTGTCCAGGCGGGGTGGACCGGTATGTTCAGGCGACAGTTTAAAAGAGGCCAGTCCGCCCAGGAGTTTGATCTCGACGGTTTTTCCGGTCAGCTCGGGCATGGAGAGAAAATGCCGGATATCGTTCGATCTTTGGACCATTCGCCGGTACAATACAAAACCCAGTCCGAGGACGGTCAGGCCGACCCCTGCGAGGATCCAGGGCAGATAGAAATAGACCCCCTTGAGCAGAACGACGATGAGGCCGGCACCGCCCAGAAGTAAAATATGCAACAGCAGAATGCCGTATGCGGTGAAAATGCTTTTGTAAAGTCCGTCTTTGTCTTGTTTGAAAAAGTTCATGACATTTTCCGGATAATGCTTTCCCTGTATTCCTGGGAATACAGGCCGGAAGACCCGCGGGGTCCCCGCATGGTGTTCAGTTTGGTGATCAGGTAATTGAGTTTTTTCTGAATTTTGATTTGTTCCGGCGACCCCACCTGGGCCGCTTCGAGCAGGTCTTCGGTCCGGCGGATGGTTTTCCTCAGTTCCAGTTCGGGAGGCAGAAATCCGGCGTTTTTCAGTATTTTGTGAGCCAGACGGAATTCCTCGGGAACGTGCAGGTCGTCAAACGTCAATGGTTTGTGCATGCCTTCCAGTCCGTCGAAGGCTCCCTCCCGCTGTGCTTTCAGTATTCGTTCCTCAACAATTTTTTCAAAACCCGGTATCATGATGCGCTGTCTGGTGCTCCGTTTTTCTTGTGGGGCTGCTGTCATACCCGTTTTTAAATGGTCGATTTTATTAAACCCTTCCTTGATTTGCAAGGGATATTTTCTTGACACTCTTGGGCCTATACTGTATCAAATATCATTTTTACTTAATTGATCGATACCGAAATGACCAGCAATAAAAACAATATCAGCCGATACAGAAATATCGGAATCATGGCCCATATCGACGCGGGCAAGACCACGGTAACGGAAAGAATCCTTTATTATACGGGTAAATCCTATAAGATAGGGGAAGTCCATGACGGAGAAGCCGTCATGGACTGGATGCAGGACGAACAAGAACGCGGCATCACCATCTCTTCAGCCGTCACCACCTGTCAGTGGCGTCAGTCGGTGATCCAGATTATCGACACCCCCGGTCATGTGGATTTCACCGTGGAGGTGGAAAGGGCTTTGCGGGTTCTGGACGGGGCCATCGGGGTTTTCTGCGCCGTCGGCGGTGTCGAACCCCAGTCGGAAACCGTCTGGCGTCAGGCCGATAAATACGCGGTCCCCAGGTTGGCGTTCATAAACAAGATGGATCGGACAGGGGCGGATTTCCTGGGCGCTGTCCAGTCCATGCGTAAGAAGCTCCGAACCAATCCGGTCGCGGTTCAGTTTCCCATGGGTTCGGAAGATGGCTTCCATGGCGTTATCGACCTGGTCGACATGCGGCAGATCACCTGGGATGATGAAACCAAGGGGGCCAGTTTTTCCAAAGAGGAGATCCGCCCCGAATTCGAAGCAGTGGCCCTGGAATACCGGGAAAAACTGTTGGAAACCGTGGCCGAGGTCAACGACGAGATCATGGAAAAATACCTGTCCGAACAGGAGATTTCCAGTGAAGAGCTGAATCGGGCCATTCGGGAGGCGACCATTGCCAGACGGATCGTTCCGGTTTTCTGCGGCAGCGCCCTCAAAAACAAGGGGATTCAGCCGCTTCTGGACGGGATCGAGCTCTATCTGCCCAGTCCCCTGGACATTCCTTCGGTGAGGGGGACCCATCCGGAGACCGGTGAAGAGATCGCGTTTCCCCCCAAAAAAAACGGCCCGCTGGCGGCTCTGATTTTCAAGGTCTCCATCATCGAGGGCCGGAAGTTGTCATTTGTCCGGATCTATTCCGGCCGCATCGAAACCGGGGCGGAAGTCTACAACCCATTGCTCAGGAAAACGGAAAAATTGTCCCGGATTCTTCAGATGCATGCCAATAAGCGCGAACGCCTGAAAGAAGCGTCGGCCGGAGAGATCGTCGGTATCGTCGGACTCAAGGATTCCGGCACCGGAGATACACTCTGCACAAAGGACCATCCCGTCTGTCTGGAGAAAATGGAATATGAAGACCCGGTGATTTCCATTGCCATTGAGCCCAAAACCCATTCCGATCAGGAAAAGATCGATGAAGTCCTGGAAAAATTCACCATGGAGGATCCGACCCTGAAAGTACGGAGAGATGAGGATACAGGGCAGACCCTGTTGTCCGGTATGGGCGAGCTCCACCTGGAAATCATCATTTCAAGGATGCAGAAAGAATTCAACACCCATGTCAATGTGGGTAATCCCCAGGTGGTCTACAGAGAAATCATCGATGGGAAAACCAGGGGAGGCGCAGTTTTTGAAAAAGAGATTTCCGGTAAGGCCCATTTTGCCAAACTAAGCTTGACGCTTGACCCCCTGGGCCGGGGAGAAGGGGTGACGTTCCGGTCCAGAGCGGGGATCGACCAGGTGCCGGAGCAGTACCTGCCGGTCATTGAAAAAGGAATTCGCGAAAGCCTGGACAGCGGTTATCTCAAGGGATATCCCCTGGTGGACATTGCCGTGATCGTCGAGGGCGGTGCCTTTGACGAACGGAGTTCGGACCTGGCTTTTTCCGTTTGTGCGTCCATGGCCTGCAAAAACGCGCTGGAAAATGCGTCGATCAGCCTCCTAGAACCCATCATGGAAGTGGAGGTCTTTGTTCCGGACGCCTTTATGGGGGATGCCATCGCGGACCTCAACGCAAGGGGCGGAAAGATCGAATCCATCGATTCCAGGTCCGGCCTGCAGGTGCTGAGGGCTATTGTCCCGCTGGCCAGGATGTTTGGTTACTCAACGGCCCTCAGATCGGCGAGCCAGGGCCGGGGAACCTTTTCAATGCATTTTTCCAAATTCGACACAATTTGATTCGTCGACAGACCGTCTGTTTTCAGCTACGATTCGAATTCTGCCGGGCATCCCGGATCAGTTTGTCGATCAGTTTTTTAACCTGATCCATCTTTTCCCGGTCTTCCATCGTTTCCATGGCTTTGGTCAGATGGGTCAAGGCGTTTCGCTCATTTCCGGTTTCAGAATAATAAATTCCCAGGTAATAATGAGACAGGCCGGGTTTCTGCCGCAGAGACATGATGTTGGCCAGGTTGAAGTAGGCCATGGGATATGCCTTGGGCGCCTTTTCAATCACGGAGCGGAAAAGAGTTTCCGCCTGATCGAGGTTTTTCAGGTCAAGATGGGCGCCGGCCATGTGAAAACCAGCCATCACTCCGATAAACGAGTGGGATTCAACACCTTTGAGGATATCCAGGGCTTTCTGGGCCTCCCCGTTTTCCTGATAGAGCCTTCCCAGTTCCAGAAGTACCATGGGGTCAAAAAGATTGGCCGCAAGGGCCTTTCTGAAATGGGAAAGGGCCTCGTCCCTTCTGAATTTTCGGTTGTACAACAGGCCCAGACCATAGTGGAGTGCCGGATTTTGCGGATCAGCCGCCAGCAGTCGGGTGAGTCGAGCATGGGCTGGTTCGATTTCAGCATACAGGCCCAGCAGACGGTATTTGACCATGTCAAACCGGAAATCCTCGGGGCAGGGCGGTTTCTGGCCGGGCGGACTGTATCCGGACAGGATGGTTTCCACGTGGGCGATACGACTGCCGGTTCCGGGATGGGTTTTGACATAGTCCGGGATGCTCTCAATACCCTGATAATCGGATTCCCGGATTTTCATCAGTCCCGAGAGCAGTCCCTGGGGAGAAAAACAGCTTTGCTTGAGGAACATGATCCCTTTTTCATCGGCCTCGGTTTCATTGTCCCGGGTAAAGGCCAGCATGGCGGTCTGACCAACGGCCAGAGACCCTTTGACCAGAGTGGCCCCGGCCTCCCCCCCGGATTTGCTGCCTACGATGGCGCCAACCAGAACCCCTGCCAGGCTGCCGATGGAAATATATTTGGATCGATCGATGGATTCGGCCACATGGCGACTGGCCGCATGGGCGATTTCATGCCCTATGATGCCGGCCAGTTCGTCTATGGAGTCCAGTGATGTGATCAGTCCCCTGTAAGCGAAAATATTGGCGCCGGGACCTGCAAAGGCGTTGAAGACATCGTGATCGACCACGTAAAACGAAAAATCGAATGGCTGGGGCGGCAGAAAGGACAGAAGGTGTCGTCCAACCGCTTCGACCATGTGGGTGACAATGGGGTCGTGCAGCAGCATTCGCTGTTTTTCGATTTCGGCTATGAAGGTTTTTCCGAATTCCTTTTCTTCGGGAATGGATATGGCTGTGCAGTCGTTTGCGGACAAAACAAGAGTCAGCAAGAGGCCGAAAAGAAAAATCGGGATTCCGGCATGCTTTTTCATACTCAGCCGATGATGAATTCGGTGTGTTCCATGGCCAGTTCGGTCCGGAAACTGTAGTTGCCGATTTTAAAAGACAGGCGTCTGTTTTCCCGGTAGTCGGAATCGATGACCAGAGTGATGACGCTGTTGAGGGTCAGGGCTTTGGGTTGTCCGAATGAAGCGTTGAGGTTGAATTCGTCTTCGATCTGCTTGGTGAGCTGTCCCATGATCTGGTTGGTGATTTCTCCGATGGCGTCCGTGACTTCGGGTGCGGCTACGGTAGCGGCCAGCTCCTCTTTCGGGATTCCCATGGTTTCCATATAGGATCGATAGATTTCAAATGCGGCATCGGCCGAAAAATTCATGACCACCAGTCCGTTGTAGTCTCCGGTTACAGGAACGAAGCAGGTCAGATCCGGTTTCATGGATATTTTGGGAATTTTCTGAATGGTGGATGAATAGTGGACCTCTTGCCGGGTGGCGGTTTGAAGCGTATGCTGGGCCGTGGTCAGAAAAATTCTGGATATCTCGTCAATGGATGAAACAGGGGTTTGACTGGATGGTGAAACGGTTTTCGGGAGCTTTGGCATAACGTCTCCTTATATTCGGTCGGCAAATGAGGAATGGTGCAATTATCGATAAAAATGGGTCAAATGTCAAAGAATTTGTTCCTGCGACAATCAGCGCTCGCCTCGTTTGTAGGCTTCTCCGAGCATGGCCGGGGCATTCAGTCGGCGCGGGTCCCTGAAGCTGATCAGCAGAAGGATGAGCAGGGTGGCCAGGTAGGGCAGCATGGACAGGAAATTGGGAGAGATTCCCAGGGGCTGCAGAAGGTATTGGACAACGAAGATGAAACCGAAGAGAAAGGCTGCCCAGATGGCCCGAACCGGATTCCAGAGAGCGAATATGGTCAGGGCTATGGCGATCCATCCCCGGCCCGCGGTCATTCCTTCTATCCAGGATTTTGAATAGGATATGGACAGATGGGCCCCGGCCAGGGCTGAAAAACCGCCTCCGATAACGATGCTGGTATATTTGAGCCGTGCGACGCGGACTCCCTGGGTTTCAGTGGCTCTGGGATTTTCGCCCGTAGAGCGGATCTGAATGCCCGACCTGGTTTTTTCAAGAAAAAACCAGGCTGTGACCGATAGAACCAGGGCCAGATAAAAGAACGGGCTCTGGGAAAAAAGAATTTTCCCGATATAGGGGATATCGGAAAGAAAAGGGATGGCCCAGTTGTTCATTTTCACGGCCAGGGGTTTTCCAATATAAGGTTTGCCCATCATGCCGGAAATACCCAGCCCCAGCATGGTCAGGGCCAGACCGGACACCACCTGGTTGGCCTGGAGGCTGACCGATGCAACGGCATGGATCATGGAAACGGCCATGCCCGCGCCAATGGCGCACAGGACAGCCAGCCAGGGATCGCCCGTGGTCATGGTCACGATAAAGGCCGTCACGGCGCCCATGGCCATGACCCCTTCCACACCCAGATTCAAAATTCCCGCACGCTCACAGATGATTTCTCCGGTTGTGGCCAGAAGCAAAGGCGTTCCGGCCACCATGGTCCGTTCCAGTGTCGACACGATCATATTTTCCATTGGTGTTTTTTCCCCGGAGTTGAAAATTGAATGATGATTCTGTTTTTCAGGAAATAATCGCCCATGATGAGAAAAACCAGCAGAACGCCGTTGACGATATTGACCGTGGCCGCAGGCAGACTGAGAGATATCTGAATGGCGTCCCCGCCCACCAGGATACCGGCGAAGAAAATACCTGAGACCAGGGTCAGGATGGGATTGAGTTTGGCCAGCCAGGCAACGATGATGGCGGTAAACCCATAGCCGGAGGAAACCGAGGTCGGATACCCCAGGTACCGGTGGATACCGGCCACTTCGCCCACGCCGGCCAGTCCGGCCAGTCCTCCGCTGATCATCATGAGGATCAGGGTGGTTTTCAGAAAATGGATCCCGGCATACCGGCCGGCATCGGGGTTTTCACCCACCACGCGGGCCTCGTATCCGAATCGGGTCTTGTAGATGACCATGAACAGCACCACGGCAGAGACAATTGCCAGGATCAGAGTGGCATAATGGATCCGGGATCCCGGGATCAACCCCAGTGTCGCCGCCGGCGGCAGGTTGTCGGTACCGGGGAAACCGAATCGGGTGCGTCCTTTCCAGGGCCCTACAATGAGCATGGTCAGGAACTCGGCGCAGATATAGTTGAGCATGAGGGTGGAAATGACTTCGTTGATGGAGAACCGGATTTTCAGGAGGGCCGGGATCATTCCCCAAATTGCGCCGCCAAGGAACCCGGCCAGAAACATGAGGGGAACGAGAACCCAGGCGGGCAGGGAGTGGCCGAAAAAAAGGCCCGCCCATGTGCCGAACACCGCACCCATGAGGAGCTGGCCCTCGGCGCCGATGTTCCAGAATTTGGCGCGAAAGGCCAGGGTGAGCCCGGAGCCGATCAGGATCAGAGGAATGGCCTTGGTCAGGGTTTCCTTGAAACCGTACCAGGAGCCGAAAGATCCGGAAAAAATCCGGGCCATGGCATACAGCGGGTCGGCTCCGAGCACCATGAAGACCAGGCCGATCACGAAGAGTCCGCACAAGAGGGCGGCCACATTGGTCAAGAATGTCCGAAGGGCGCTCACATCATATCGATCCACCGCCATGAGTTTCATCGCGTTGTCATGCCCTCCCGGCGCCGGCCATCATCAGCCCGATATCCTGGAGCCGGGGATCGTCGGCCTCCAGGACGGCCATGAATTCACCGTTGAAAAGAACGGCGATCCGGTCGCACAATTCCAATATTTCGTCCAGGTCTTCTGAAATCAACAGCACGCCGCTGTGTTTTTTTCTCAGGGCCAAAAGGTGGTGGCGCATGAATTCCGTGGCTCCCACGTCCAGGCCGTAGGTAGGATGGGAAGCCACCAGAAGTCGCGGCTGCTCGCTGATTTCCCGGCCCAGGATCAGTTTCTGGATATTGCCGCCGGACAGGTTCCGGATCGGGTTGTGGATGGAGTGGGTGGCCACGTTGAAGCGTTCAACCAGGTCCCGGGTGTGTTGTTTGATGGACGTGTACTTGAGAAAACAGCGCCGTGAAAATTTCTGGAGGTGATGCTGTTTCAGAATGGCGTTGTCATAGAGAAACAGGCCGGGCGCGATGCCGAACCGGATCCGTTCTTCGGGTACGTGGGAAATGCCGTGATCGTAAATCCGCCTGGGAGACTGATTGGTGATGTCCCGGCCATGGATCCGGATCTTGCCGGACCGGACCGGCCGGATGCCTGTGATGGCTTCGGCCAGTTCCCGCTGGCCGTTACCGGATACGCCCGCCACACCGAAAATTTCATTTTCAAACACTTCGAAGGAAATCCGATTCAGGGCCGGCAGTCCTTTGTCGCCAAGGACATGGAGGTTTTCGACGGAAAGGATTTTGTCGCCCCGGGCCATTTTATCCTTCTGAAGGGAAAACACCACGTCCCTGCCCACCATCATCTTTGCCAGAGTGGTCTTGTCCGTATCCGCGGTTCGGGCCTGCCCCGCGATTTTTCCCTTTTGAAGCACCAGCACCCGGTCGCAGATATCCATGATTTCGTCCAGTTTGTGGGAAATGAAAATGATCATGTGCCCCCTGGATTTCATTTCCTTGAGAATCCCGATCAATTCCCTGATTTCCCGGGGGGTCAGAACCGAGGTGGGTTCGTCCAGAATCAGAAGATCGGCTCCGTTCATAAGGGCCTTGATGATTTCCACCCGTTGCTGTTCGCCTGCCGAAAGCTGCCAGATTTTCCGGGTCGGATCCAGGTTGAAGCCGAAGGTTTGCGAGAAGGCCGTCACTTTCTCCCTGATTTTCCGGCCGGGAAAGAAAAAAGGAGTGTGTCGGTATCCCAGGGCGATGTTTTCGATCACGGAGTGGTTTTGCACCAGCATGAAGTGCTGGTGCACCATTCCAATCCCGAGGGTGATGGATTCAATGGGGGTGTGAATCCTTACCGGGGCGTCGTTGATCCGGATCTCCCCCGAATCCGGTTGATAAAGCCCGTAGAGGATGTTCATCAAGGTGGTCTTGCCAGCCCCGTTTTCCCCCAGGAGGCCGAGAATCTCTCCGGATTCGATGGAAAAACAGATATCCTGATTCACTGGAATACCGTGGAATGATTTGGAGATGCCTCGAACCTCCAGACGCTTTATTTTTCGTGTCATGGCAGTGTTTGAAAAGGCCGGAAATCGGTTCCCGGCCTTTTCAGGCGGGTTGGATTACTGAGGGATGGATCCCTCGACATTATCCACATAGTACATGATGCTGATCAGATCTTCCTTGGAAGCCCGTTCTCCGGCCTTGATACGGATCTGGCCCTGGTTGTCGCGGATGGGGCCGGCAAAGGGATCGAATACGTCCACGCCCTGTTTCATCTGGTCGTAGCGCTTCATGACCAGATCATAGGCGGACAGGGTGCCCAGGTCCGGAGTGTCCACCATGACTTTCTCCAGGTCCGCAATGAATTTCGGGTTGACCGGGTCGGTTGCGTTTCCGCCCAGGATGGCGGCTTTTTCCCCGGCCAGCCACCACATGTCGGCATTGGACCAGGTTTTGTTGTAAATGTCGTTCAGGATTTTGACATACATTCCGCCCCAGTCCATGAGCTGGCCGGAGACCACGGAATCCGGTCCATAGGGCTGCATGGGCGAATAATGGCTGAAGGTATAGATCTGTTTGCCCTTTTCCGAATGGCTCTGCCCCACCTCGACCACGGCCGGGGTGTCTTCCGTGAAGGCCATGGCGTCGCATCCTTCCGCGATCAGGGCCTCGGCCGCTTCTTTGGCTTTGTCCGGCCCGTACCAGGCGTAGATCCATTTGACGTGAACCCTGGCTTTGGGGTTGGAAGCCTTTATGCCCAGGGCAAAGGCGTCGATGTGCCGGATCAGTTCAGGGATCGGGAAGGCGGCGACATACCCGATTTTGTCCGTCTTTGTCAGGGCCCCGGCCATGATTCCGTTCAGATAGTACATCTGGTAAAGATCACCGAAATAGGTGCCCACGTTGGGGGTCTGTTTGAATCCGGAACAATGCATGAACAGCTTGTCCGGGTAACGGCCGCCGGCTGCCACGGTGTCATCCATGTACCCGAAACTGGTGGTGAACACCACATCGCATTTCTGTTCCTGAACGAGCCGGTCGATCATCCTTGAACAGTCGGCTTCGGTCACGGCTTCGACATATACCGTTTCCAGCCAGGGCAACTGCTGTTCCGCGAATTTCCGGCCCAGGTCATGGGCATGGGACCAGCCGTAGTCCCCCACCGGACCCACGTAAATGAACCCGGCCTTCAGTTTCTGGTCGGCCGCAGCGGCCTGGCCGATCAGACCCAGGCAGAGCAGAACGCACAGCATGATTCCCAAGAGTTGCTTTTTCATCCTTGTTTCACTCCTTTCTGTTGGTGGTTCCAAAGTTTGGGAATCATACGATATTTATTCTCGGACCGTCAACCATTATGCGTTTGAAAGCCGGTTACGGGGAAAAAAAGGCGTGGCAATTTTGGTATGAACGGTATAGGTAAGAATCGAACACAATGCCCAATGAACCCGAAAGGAAGAAATATGACCGACGACCACACGGACAGAAAACGCAGATGCATCGTCATTCCAAAGGAAAAAGCTGTTTTCCGGATGGATGCCAACGGCAATTGGCACAATGAACACGGCAAATTCGAGCACCCCGGGATCATCCGCTATTTCAACGCATCCATCAAAAAAGATGCGGACGGGTATTATGTCTATCAGGCCACGGATGAGTGCGAGGAAAAAGTGTATTTCCCTTACGAGGATACGGCTTTGTTCGCGGTCAATATAACGACCGGCCCTGATTTTGATCTGATTTTGAATACCGGCGAACGCATCCGACCCGATGGGGGCGAATTTTTTATCCGAAATGATCAGTTGTATTTTCAGAACGCCGATCATCTGATCAAATTAACGGTCCAGGCCATGGTCCGGATTTCCAGATTCATTGACGAAAAGGACGGGGATTGGTCCATCCGGCTCAATGGCATCACCCGTCCCGTTGAATCCCGTAAATAAGGCGGGAGGACGCTTTCAGCGGCGTCAGCCGCGCCGCAGGGAGTCCACGATAAAGGGGGTGCAGCGGATGGCGATGCTTTGCTTTTTGACCCAGATCCGGATCATGGATACGGACTCCCCCTCGATATTGGTTATGCTGGGCAGATCCTCGGCAAAGGCGATGTCCTTTATACGGAATTCATAATAAAAGGTGTTGTCTGAAAACGGATCGGCGATCAGTACCAGTCTGGACGCTTCATGGGGATGTTTTCGGGGGGATCCTGAAAACGGAACGTGTTGTTTCTTGTCAAAGGTTCCAAATTTTCCAAATGATTGAATTTCGAATTTTTCCTTGAGCTCGAGAAAATTGACAATGGACATGAAAACACTCTCCTTTCTCTGAAAATCTGAATTCACGATTATTGCTTCCAAATATATAGCAGAAAAAACAGATGGAAATAATGAAAAGAAAATTATTTTCACATTGACAAGATCTTTGCACTGACTGTAAATCATCCGGATGACCACCGTGGCCGGACAATTTGCCCAAACTCTGAAATCACTCGGGGTTCGTTATGTTTTCGGCGTCCCCAGCGGCAGCATGATTGATTATGTAGAGGCTGTCCGTCAAACCCCGGGAATCGATTTCATATTGACCAGTCATGAATCCGGAGCCGGCTACATGGCCACGGTCTGCGGACGGCTGACCGGGATTCCGGGCGCCTGTTTCGCAACGTTCGGACCCGGGGCCGCCAACATCACCACCGGAGCGGGCGCGGCCCTGCTGGACCGGGCGCCGCTTCTGGTCTTCACCGATGAAATGCCCGAAAACAAAAGGTCTCGAACAGTTCAGATGAACATCGATCATGAGGCTCTGTTCAAGCCCCTGACCAAAGGTTTTTTCAGGCTCACGGCCGGGAAAACCCGGGAAATGCTTCATCGTGCGGCCGGGCTGGCGCTCGACCCTCTGCCCGGACCGGTTCATATCGGGGTCCCATCCGATATCGCGGTTATGCAAGATAACGAAATCCATTGGACGCAACCAGCCGATCCGAAAATTTGCCCGCCCACCCCCCAGGCTCTGGAGCAAATGCGCCGGTGCGTTTTCCGGGCCGAAAAACCGGTTGTGGCACTGGGACGGATGGCGGCCGCATCCTTGGCGGTTCCGCTGATCCTGAAAGTCATCGAGACCCTGAATGTCCCCGTGGTGCTCACGCCCATGGCAAAAGGGCTGATATCCATGGATCATCCTTTGTACGCTGGGGTGTTGAATCACGCCCTGGCGGACCGGGTGGGGAAAACCCATGGAGAGGCCGATCTGGTCATCGGTATCGGGTATGATCCGGTGGAGGTCAATTATGAAGAATGGGTGACGTCCGCTCCCATTGTTCACATCAGCACGGTTCCGGCCGATCTGGATCGGCAGACCCATAAACTGGCCGCGGACGTGGTCGGCGATCCGGTTTTTTCCCTGCAAACCCTTCTGACGTCCGGTCTCAAAAAATTCAAATGGGATATTCAAGCCTTTGGGAAAAGGAAAAACCGCATGCTTGAACGCCTGAAACCGCCGGATGGAACCTTCGGTCCCCGGGCCGTTCTCCACGGGCTGAGGTTGGTGCTGCCCCCGGACGGAATCCTGACCTGCGATGTGGGCGCTCACCTTCATCTTGCCGGACAGATGTGGCCCACCCCGTCTCCGGATTGCCTTCTGATGACCAACGGCTGGTCTTCCATGGGGTTCGGCATCCCGGCGGCCATCGGGGCGAAACTCTGTCGACCGGAACGGAAAGTGACCTGCGTGACCGGAGACGGCGGCTTTCTCATGGCGGCCGGTGAACTGGCCACGGCCAGGCGAATCGGTCTGAACATCGTTTTCGTTCTTTTGTCGGACCGCGATCTGTCCCTGATACGGATCAAGCAGGGCCGCAAAGGGTATGGGGCCGGATACGGGACCCGTCTGTTCGATTCGGCCGGTCTGGTCAAAGATGCTTTTCTGGGTGTGCCGGTGATATCCGCCCGAAACCGGGATCAGTACCAGACCGCTCTGAAATCGGCTTTTGGGGCATCAGGCCCGGTCATCGTCGACGCGCAGGTTTCCGGCTCGGAATATGATGACCTGGTTCTCAAAGGAAATCAATAAGAACCTTGATGGGGCCGTTCATCCCCGGTGTCAATGGGGCGGCCACAGGACGGGCAGGATGCCGACGGATATGAGCAGTGCCAGAATGGTGATGGGGACGCCGACTTTCACGTAATCCATGAAGCGATACCCGCCGGGGCCCATGACCAGTAGATGGGCCGGGTGGGACAATGGGCTGGCAAAGCTCGATGAGGCGGAAATGGCGACGGTCATCATGAGCAGATGCGGCGATATTCCCAGCGTGTCGGCCGTGCTGAGGGCCACCGGCGCCATCAGAACCACCAGAGCGGCCGTGGGAATGATCTGGGTCCCGATCACGGTCACCGTGAACAGGGCTGCCACAACCCATCGGGGACCCAGGTCCCCCACTGCGCCGATCAGGGCGGACGCGCCCATCTGAGCGACCCCCGTGTTTTCGATGGCCGCTCCCAGGGGTAGCATGCCTGCGATGAGGAACACCACTTTCCATTCAATGGCGCGGTAGGCTTCTTCCATGCTCAGGCATCCTGTCAGCACCATCAGCGAGGCCCCGGCCAGGGCGGCGATGGAAATGGGTACCATGCCCGAGATCGCGCTCAGAATCACAGCCGACATGATGGCCACCGCGATTCGGCTTTTTTCCATCCGGGGGGCCTGGGCCGCGGCCTCATCCAGAACCAGAAAATCCGGGTCCCGGGCCAGGGCTTCCAGATTCCGGCGTTGACCATAGACGAGCAGGGCGTCTCCGAACTGCAAAGGCATATCCTGGAGTTCGGCGCGATGGGGCCTGCCCTTGCGCCAGATGGCCAGCACACTGATTCCGTATCGTTCACGAAACAGCAGGTCGGCCAGGGTCTGGTTGGCCAGCCGGGTCCTTGGGGAAAGCAGGACTTCCGTGACCCCGATCTGCTGGGATTCCAGTTCGGCGCTCAGTCGGTCGGACTGCTCGGAGATTTCGAGGTTCTGAAGACCTTCCATAACGGCAAGATCCCGGGGTGCCCCCTGCAGGATCAGAAGGTCCCCGGCCCGGATGGTTTCCTGGGGAGACGGCAGACAGATCAGCTCCTCGTCCCGCACCATGGCGATGACGGTCAGACCGAATGCGTTTCCCAGGCGGCTTTCAATGAGGTTTCGGTCCACCATGACCGATCCGGAAGGCACACGGACGGGCAAAAGGTCGGTTCCGCCGACGGTTTGAACGATGGGATCATTCTCTGACAGAAAGGAAAGAGACGTGACCAGCCCCCGGGTTGCTATTTCTTTCAGAGCGGCCTGCTCGCCCTGGATCACCAGGCGGTCTCCGGGTGCGAGCCGGTGTTGCTGAAGGTTCTGGATTCTTTCACCGTCCGGATGGAACAGGGCGATGACATGAATGCAATATTCGCGTCTGAGGCCGATTTGCGCCAGCGTGGCGTTGATCAGGGGCGATCCGTCGGCTACGGATGCTTCGGCCATGTGCAGGCGATCCGACAGCAGGGTCAGTGACGGGTCGGAGGATTGAATCTGAAGGTGCTGACTGGCATGCAGGCGTTTTAGATACTCCAGGCTGCCGTGGACGATGAGGATGTCTCCCGAAGCCAGGAGATCGTTGGGGCGAGGGGCCAGGATCAGGGTCCCTTTTCTCTGGAGGGCCAGCACGGTTAAATACAGGGCCGAGCCGAGACGGCTTTCGGCCAGGGTCCGGCCGTCCAGTGGAGAATTCCGGGGAATCCGGGTGGTAAAGATGTGGGTGTCCAGCTGATAGGAAGTGCCCGGACTTGAAGGGGTTCCGGAATCCGTAACGGCCGAACGGCTGGGAAGAAGGAATCGCCCGATGAGAACCATGAAAACGATTCCGGCCGCCACGATCATACCGGTGATGGGTGTGAAATCGAAAATGGCGAAGGGTTCCAGTCCGGCATTTCGAAGCGCGTCGGTAATCAGGATGTTGGGAGGGGTGGAAATGCCTGTAAAAGGTCCGCCCAGCAGGCATCCGAGGGCCAGGGGCATCAACAGGCGGGAAGGCGGCCGGCCGCTGCGCCGGGCCAGTTCCATTGTGGACGGCAGAAGGATGGCGGCAACGGTGATGGTGTTGATCAGGGCCGACAAAAGGCTTGCAAACACCATGAGAACCACCATCAGAGCGGCTTCGCTCCCCTTTGTCAGTTTCTGCAGGGGTTTGCCGATCTGATGGGCGATGCCGGTTCGGGTCAGGCCGGTCGACAGGATGAACAAGGCCCAGACCGTTACCACCGCCGGGCTGCTGAATCCGGCCAGGGCTTCCTGGGAGTTGACCAGCCCCGTCAGGGCCAGGGCGGACAGCACCAGCAGCCCCACCAGATCCACCCGCAACCGGCCGTCGATGAACAGCACCAGGGCGGCGGCAACGATCAACAGTAAAAGAATGATATCGAAAACCAATGGAATGATTCTCCGGCAATGTTCCTTAAGAGCCGTCAGGTTCCCGCTTTCAAGAGCACTCGGCGTTCCCGGATAAAATAACGGCATTGGTATCCAAAGTCAATAACAGTATAATTTGCTTGACCTGGATTTGTTTTTAACGGTATTTCATGAAAATGATGATTTCAAGTTTCGATCAGATGTTTTCTCAGGTGGGGGAGAGTTCCCATCCGCATGCCTGCATCATTTTCGATGACCTGTCCTGCTATCGGCGCATTGCCAGCCGATATATCATTGAAGGGCTGAACAAAAACGAAAAATGCATCATGGCCGTGGACACCTACCGGCAGGACATGATCGAGGAGGATTTCGCCGCGGCAGGGGAAAATCTCCAGTCTCATCTGACCGAAGAACGCCTGCTTGTCATCGATGTGCGCAAGTCTTATTCGGGCAACGGGGGGTTCGAACCGGACAATACCGTCCGCATCTGGCAGGAGGCCTCCCGGAAAGCGGTGGATCAGGGTTTCAAAGCCCTGCGCGTGGTGGGGGAAGCGACCTTCTCTCTGGGGAGTCCCGATCTGGCCGACAAACTGGTGTATTACGAAAACATTATCAATCAGGTTCTGTTTCCCCATTATCCGTTCAAATCCCTCTGTGTATACGATAAACGCCTGTATCCGCCTGAAATCATAAAGGCCGCCATCAGTGCCCATCCCATTTTATTTTACAATGATGAACTATATCTCGAAAATATTCATTACATTCCCCCGGACATCCATTTCCGCGAAAACAAGGCCATGGACGAGGTCGACGCCTGGCTGGCCAATGTCCGGCGCAACAACCGCAATATCCGGTCTCTGCGGCGGACGGCCCACAATCTGGAAATCATTTTCAACAGCACCCCCAATATATTGATGCTGGCAGATCAAGACGCGCGGATCGACAACATCAACCGGACGGGCATCCGGTTCGGCCGCAAACCCAGATCCGATCTGTGCGGGCTTTTGTGCGGTGAGGCCCTGAGGTGCGTCAATGCCTCCGCCGGCCTGGGCTGCGGTCATACCCCCCTGTGCGATCAGTGCCCGGTGCGAACCAGAATCCTGTCCACTTTTGAGACCGGCCTGTCCCATTACGAGGAGGAGGGCCGGATGGTGTTCGTCTCCGACGGGCGAGAAGTGACGCGGATTTTTATGATTTCCACCCACCTTCTGGAATTCGATGATACGACAAGGGTTCTGGTGTCCATGACGGACATCACCGACCACAAACTTCTGGAAGAGCGCCTGCTCCAGGCCCAGAAAATGGAGTCCATCGGAAACCTTGCGGGCGGTATCGCCCATGATTTCAACAACCTGTTGTTTCCCATCATCGGCATGGCGGAAATGCTGCTCGAGGATCTGCCCAAGGACGGTCCCGAGCATGAAAACCTTCAGGAAATCCTTCGGGCCGGAAAAAGGGGCAGTGATCTGGTCAGACAGATTCTCGCCTTCAGTCGACAGGATGCGTATGAAAAAATTCCCATTCAGGTGCAAAAGGTGGTGAAGGAAGCCATCAAACTGAGCCGGTCGGCGATTCCGGCCGATATCGACATCCGCGAATCTCTTCAGCCCGACTGCGGACGGGTGATGGCCGACCCCACCCGCCTGCACCAGATCGTCATGAATCTGGTCACCAATGCCTATCATGCGGTGGAGAGCGTTCCAAACGGTGTGATCCGGGGAGCTGTGAAAGAAAGCGTCATGGACGCCCGACCCGTGGGCGGCGACATTCCGCTGCAGATCCCCTGCGTGCTGGTGTCCGTGTCCGATAACGGTGTGGGGATCGCGCCCGAACATCTGGGAAAGATATTCGAACCCTATTTTACCACCAAGGTCCGTGACAAGGGTACCGGTTTGGGCCTGTCCGTGGTTTACGGCATCGTGAATGACCATCAGGGGGATATCCGGGTGGCCAGTGAACCGGGAAGAGGAACCACGGTCACTGTTTTTTTGCCGATGGTCGGGGAAGCGGGCGATCCCGGTGGGAAGACTGACGAACTTTTCCTGCCTTCCGGAACCGAGCGCATTCTGGTGGTGGACGACGAACCGGCCATTGCCGGATTGATCAGACAGATGCTGGAGCGGCTCGGGTACACCGCCGTTGCATATACCGGCAGTCCGGACGCCCTGGAAGCCTTCCGATCCGACATCCGGGCGTTTGATCTGGTCATTTCGGACATGACCATGCCCGGCATGACCGGGGATCGTCTGGCCGGGGAATTGATGGCCCTGCGGCCCGACATTCCGGTGATCCTCTGCACCGGGTTCAGCGAACGCATGAGCCGGGACATTGCCGGAACCATAGGCGTCAAGGGGCTGTTGATGAAGCCCATTGTCAAAGCGGAAATGGCGAAGATGGTCCGGTCCATCCTGGACGGGCCATCGTCAGAAACGCCCTGACGGCCGGTTATGATCGGAATCTGTCGGATTGTTTGGCTGTTGTTTCCGATTCTGTCGGCGTGCATCCTTCCTGCCTGTGACCACGGGTCCAAAATCGAACGGGAATCTCTGAAATCCCTGGCCGGACGAATCAACGACGTGTTCATGGAGGCCAGACAGACCGTGGAAGACCTGAACACCCTTACCCATCAGGTTTTGTCCGAGCCGGACCGTTATCCCGGCCTTTATCCGGACAGCCGGTACCGGTACACCCGTACCCATGTGTATGAAACCCCTGAAGAGGACGGAAAATGCGAGGTATGGGCCTCCGGTCACATTCCTGTGGGAGCCGCTGAAAAAAAAAGGATCAAGGTTCTCGAACATCTGTGCCCGGAGCTGAAAGCAGCCTATCAAAAGCTGGCGCTGGTCGACACGCTTGTTCTGACCACCTATGATTCCATTGTCATGACCTATCCTTATTCGGACATGATTGTTTACATGACACCCGGGCTGGATCTGACTAAGGCCTGGATCACCTGCCGGGCCGCCGGTTCCGGACACAACCCGAACCGAACAACCATCTGGGTGGATCCTTATATCGATGCTCTGGGCCGGGGATTTGTGACCTCCGTGGTCACACCCGTTTATCGGAGCGGGTTTCTCGAAGCCTTCCTGCGCATCGACATTTCGGCCGATGCCGTGAGTGAGGCTTTTTTATCTCCGTCCGACAGAAATCTCATGATCGTTACCCGAAGCACCGTTCCCGTGGCCGTGAATCAGGGGGCCCAGGCGATCGTCAACCTCGATGGGCTGGAACGATACCACTATTTCCATCAGCAGCCTGAAAACAGGAGCGCGGATCCTTTCCTGCGCCTGGACCAGAACGGATCTGAATCTGTCCGGGCCATCGGGGCATGGATTTCCGGCCCACACAAAGAAGCTGAATTCGAGATATCCGCTACCCGGTATCGGTTTGTCCGGGAGGCGATTCTGGAAACGGGCTGGTTTCTTGTGGAAATGAAAAAAATCAGATGAGCCTCAGATCCAGAATTCTGATCGGTTTTATCCTGGTGACGGCCATTCCGGTAACGGCCGGAGCACTGAACCTCTTTTTTTTCGTTCGGATGAACAGGGCCATCGACGAACTGGTGGAAACCCGGTTCGGAATCGAACAAAAGGTCCAGTCCGGTCATCTCATCATCAACAGAATTTACAACCAGATCTGGGATGCCCTGCTGCTGGACATGGACTCCCGTCCGGAGCGGATCAGAGACCTGGATGATCAGGCCCTGGCTTTTTTCCGGATCATGGACGCCCTGTCGAGGGATCTGCCCCATCCGACCGGGGTCATCAGGGAGCAGAAGCGCCGTTTCCAGACCTTTTACATCCTCGGCAAGGATGTGCTGGGCCTGCCGAATCTTTCGGCAACGCAGCATCACCAGGAGACGATGGAACGGTTCAAACGTTCCAAGGACCGCCTCACGGATCAGATGGACAAGCGGTTCGAAGGGTATAAAAAGGAATTCGTACAATCTCTGTCGGACCTTCAGGCCGATACCTATGTGATCGCGGCCTTTTCCATCCTGTCGGTCATTTTCAGCGCCATGGCGGCCCTGATTCTGTCCATCCGCTGGTCCGCCGGACTGGTCCGGCCGGTGCTGGATCTCACATCGGCCATCCGGCGGTTCACTTCCGGTGAACCCGGCATTCCGGCGCGTGAAAGCCCGGACGATGAAATCGGGCGCCTGGGTTCGGCTTTCAATGAAATGACCCGGCAGCTCAACGAATCCATTGACAACCTGAAAACACAGATCATGGAGCGCCGGCATGCGGAAAAAGAAGCTTTGAGGCGAAGGGAACAACTGATCCAGGCGGATCGGATGGCCTCCCTGGGCATTCTGGTTTCAGGCGTGGCCCACGAAATCAACAATCCCAACCAGTTTATCCTGTCCCATATCGAGCCTTTGAAAAACGCCTGGGAAGGCGCCATCCCGGTTCTGGACCGCTATTATGAACAATATGGGGATTTCAGACTGGGCGGCACCAATTATTCCTTGATCCGGGATCGAATTCCCCGGATCTTTTCCAATATTTCCGCCGGATCCAATCGGATCAAGGCCATTGTGGACGAGCTAAAGGATTTTGTGAACCAAAGGCCCCAGATGGTGGGCGAGCAGGTGGACCTCAACGATATCGTGGAGTCAGCCCTCAAGCTGGTTTCCACTATGATCCGCCAGTCCACCCGCCGTTTTTCGTTTTTCCGGGGGCAGGGACTCCCGCCTGTCACCGGCCACTATCACCGTCTGGAGCAGGTGGTGGTCAATCTGGTCCAGAACGCCTGCCAGGCGTTGACCTCTCCGGAGGAGGCCGTCTTTGTCCGAACCGGTTACGATGGGGCGGAAGGCTGCATCCGTCTGGAAGTGACGGATCAGGGCGTCGGCATCCCGGAAGCCGACAAAGCCCATCTTTCGGACCCGTTTTTCACCACCAAACGGGAGAAGGGCGGAACGGGACTCGGACTGTCCATCGTCTCCCGCATCGTGGCCGACCATAACGGATCCATGATATTTGAACCCGGACCGGACAAGGGAACTAAGGTGATCGTAAAGTTTCCCGTTCATTCCGACAACCATTCCAGAAAGGATTGACCCATGGCGGCGACGGCCCCCCATTTTCCGATTCTGATGGTGGACGACGAACCCCAGACCCTCGAAGGGTTCGAGCTGATACTCAATTCCAACGGTTTCAACCATATCCGGACCTGCCCGGACAGCCGGGACGTCATGGATTTCCTGAGCCGTCAGGAGCCCAGCGTGATTCTGCTGGATCTGTCCATGCCCCATCTGTCCGGCCGGGACCTGTTGAGCCGGATCGCGGCCCGGCACCCCCATATTCCGGTCATCATCGTCACCGGGCGGAACGAAGTGGAAACCGCCGTGGACTGCATGAGTCAAGGGGCTTTCGATTATATGGTCAAGCCCGTGGAGCCCAGTCGGATGGTTTCAGCGGTGCGGCGGGCCGTCGAGCTTCAGGAAGAACGCCTGGAATATCGAAATTTCAGGAAAAAAGTGCTGGAAGACGATCTGGAACATCCCGAGGTGTTTGCCGGGATCATTACGGCCAACAAGCAGATGCGCTCCATTTTTCAGTATTGTGAAACCATTGCCGGCACTGGAAAGCCCGTCCTTATCACCGGGGAATCCGGAGTGGGAAAAGAGCTGATCGCCCGGGCCGTCCACCTGTTGAGCCGCCTGAAGGGCGCCTTTGTCCCCGTCAATGTGGCCGGATTGGACGACCTGCTGTTTTCGGACACTTTGTTCGGTCATCTCAAGGGAGCTTTCACCACGGCTGAAGACAAGCGATCCGGACTGATTCAGAAGGCCCGGGCCGGTACCCTGTTCCTGGACGAGATCGGGGATTTGAGCCTGGTCAGTCAGCTCAAACTGTTGCGGATTCTTCAGGAAAAAGAATACTATCCCATGGGATCGGATATTCCCATTGAAACCGATGCCCGCATTATCACCGCCACCAACCGGGATCTGATCGGATTGATGGATAATCGCCTGTTCCGGGCTGATCTGTATTACCGGATCCAGACCCACCATATCCACATTCCGCCGCTCAGGGAAAGGGTCTCGGATATCCCTTTGCTTCTGGATTATTTTCTGGAAACAACCGCGGAAGCGCTGGGCAAACCTAAGCCCACGCCGCCTTCGGAACTGGCTGGGTTGCTTTCGGGGTATGCGTTCCCGGGTAATGTCAGAGAACTGGAATCCATGGTTTTTGACGCCGTCAGCAACCATCGCCGGAAAATGCTGTCCCTGGATCGGTTCAAGCAGCATATCCAGAATCATCAGGGACCAGCGGCCACGGACGAGATCCGGTCGCCCGATCGGATGAATCCTTTTTCCATGGTGGATCCGTTGCCGACTTTGAGAGAAGCCCCCCATCTCCTGCTTTCCGAAGCCGTGAAGCGAAGTCGCGGGAACAAGATTACGGCGGCCATGATGCTGGGCATCACCCGGTCCGGGCTGAACAAGGCCCTGAAGCGGGCCGGTATGAGCTGACGGCCAACCCATGGGACATCCGTCCCCGTACGGACAATGTTCCTTTCACCCTTTTGCGGCTGATCTTGAGGCAAAATCGGACCTTGACGGCTTTCTGCCGAGGACGGATGTCCCACCCCTTTCAAAATTTATTTGTCCGGCCTTTTTAAGTAACTTTTTGAAATGATTAGGAAAAAAATCAGTCCGGGTGTGGTATGGGAATTGCGTATTCTTCCCGTATGATGGATGTGACCTCTTATTTTTTGAAAAACAAACTGGCGCTCACCGGACTGGCCGCCATTCTCGTGTTTTCCCTGTCCGCCGTGTTCGCTCCCCTCATCACGCCCCTTGAACCGGACACCCAGTTTTTCGACGGTCTGAGTCTGGAAGGGGCCCCACTGCCGCCCAACGCCCGTTTCTGGCTAGGCACGGACCTGCTGGGCCGGGATCTGTTCACCCGCCTGGTTTACGGTGCCAGAACCTCTTTGGTCATCGGCGTGGCCGCCAACGGCATCGCCCTGTTGATCGGGTCGTTCTTCGGTATTGTGGCCGGATATGCCAAAGGGGTGGTGGGTGCGGTTATCATGCGGTTCACGGATTTGATGATGGCCTTTCCCGCCCTGCTTCTGGCCATCGCCCTGGCCGCCATCTTCCAGCCCAGCCTGTGGATCGTGGCCCTGGTCATCGCCTGCGTCAACTGGGTGCAGATCGCCCGGGTCATCTACAGTCAGACCCTGTCCCTGGCCGGGAGTGAATACATCGAGGCCGTCCGCTCCATCGGTGCTTCGTGGCCCAGAATTCTGTTCGTTCATATTCTGCCCCATCTCTGGCCCACCATCCTGGTTTGGGGAACCCTGGGCATCGCCACCACCGTTCTGCTGGAAGCCACACTGTCATTTCTCGGGGTCGGGGTCAGGCCGCCCACCCCGTCCTGGGGCGGCATCATTTACGAAAGTCAGTCCTATTTTCTGGACGCTCCCTGGCTGGTTTTTTTCCCGGGCATGGCCATCATGATTCTGTCTCTGGCTTTCAATCTGGTGGGGGACGCCCTGCGGGACGCCCTTGATCCCATGCGAAGGGGGCGCCCCTAATGTTGTCCATTGTTTTCAAACGACTCGGTCAATCCATCCTGATTCTCCTGGGCGTGACCCTGATCACCTTCAGCCTGTCTTTCATGATGCCCGCCGACCCGGTTCGGATGATCGCCGGACGAAGCGCCTCCCCCGCCGCCGTGGAATCCATCCGCAAAGAGCTGGGCCTGGACAGACCTCTGCCGGTTCAGTACGGGCTCTACCTTTACCGGCTGGCCCATCTGGATCTGGGTCGATCCTACAAGCAGAAAACCCAGGTGACCGAACTGATTCGAAGCCGGCTCCCGGCCACCCTGCTGCTCATGGTCGGGGCCATTTTTTTCGAGATTCTGATCGGCATTCCGGCCGGGATCATCGCCGCCACCCAGAGGGGGAAATCCTGGGACAATTTTCTGATGGCGGCGTCGTTTGCCGGGGTGTCCATACCCCAGTTCGTTCTGGGATTGCTTCTGCTATATGTGTTCGCGTATTTGTTCGGCCTGTTTCCCCTGGGTGGATACGGCACCTGGCAGCATCTTTTCCTTCCGGCCCTGACTCTGGGAATTTCAGGGGGCGGCTGGTATTCCCGGATGGTACGATCCAGCATGGTGGACGTTCTGTGTCAGGATTATATCCGGACGGCCCGGGCCAAGGGTCTCTCGGAGTTTACAACCGTCATGGTCCATGCCCTGAGAAACGGCATCCTGCCCATCATCGCCATGATCGGGCTGGATGTGGGAATTTTCATGGCCGGAGCCGTGGTGGTCGAATCGGTGTTCGGCTGGCCCGGAATCGGGCAGATGGCCTGGCAGGCCATCCAAATGGTGGATATCCCGGTCATCATGGGCGTGACCCTGGTGGCGGCCATCGGCATCATCATCGGCAATCTGCTGGCGGATCTGATCATGCCCTTTATCGATCCGAGGATGCGGGTGGAGTAACGTTTAATAACAAAAAAGGAGTGAGCGTATGAAAAAAAAGATGTGTGCGGCCATCATGGCATTGGCCTTTCTGGTTCCGGCGTCCCTGGGATTCGCCGGAATCAAGCAGGGAGGGAAAATGGTCGTTACTTACAAGGACGACATCAGCACCCTGGATCCGGCCATCGGCTACGACTGGCAGAACTGGTCCATGATCAAGACCCTTTTCAACGGGCTCATGGATTATGCGCCCGGGACCTACAATCTGGAACCGGACCTGGCAGAAAGTTTTGAAATCTCCGACGACGGGCTGGTCTATACCTTCCGGCTGCGGGAAAACGTGAAATTTCACAACGGACGCCTGTTGACGTCCCAAGACATCAAATATTCCATCGAACGGGCCGTGAACCCAAAGACCCAGAGTCCGGGCCAGGGTTTTTTCGCCAGCATCAAGGGGTTTGATGAAATGGCCGAAGGCAGGGCCGGCGAAATGAGCGGCATCACGGTTCCGGCCCCGGATGTGGTAAAAATCGAGTTGACCCGGCCCGATGCCACGTTCCTGCACATCATGGCCATCAATTTCTCTTTTGCCGTTCCCCGAGAAGAAGTCGAAAAATACGGGGAGGATTTCGGCAAACACCCCGTGGGCACCGGGGCCTTTAAGATGACGACCTGGGATCTGGGCCGGCAGGTGGTGTTCGAAAGAAACACGGAATATTACAAACCCGGTCTTCCCAAGCTGGATACCATCGTGTTTGAAGTGGGCCAGGAACCCACCGTGGCCCTTCTCCGGCTTCAGAAAGGCGAAGTGGATATCCTCGGCGACGGCATCCCGCCGGCCCGGTTCCTGAAGGTCAAGGAAGATCCGGCCAACAAGGACCTGATCATCCGAGGCGACCAGCTTCACACCGGATACGTGTCCATGAACGTCCGGATGAAACCCTTCGACAACCTGGATGTCCGAAAGGCCGTGAACATGGCCGTGAACAAGGAGCGGATCTGCCAGATCATCAACAATCGCGCCGAACCGGCCAATCAGCCTCTGCCTCCGGGCATGCCGGGGTACGACAAAAACTACAAAGGGTATCCCTTTGATCCGGAAAAAGCCAGGGGGCTGCTGGCCAGGGCCGGGTATCCGGATGGGTTCACAACGGAACTGTATGCCAACAACACCGATCCCAATCCCCGAATCGCCCAGTCCATCCAGCAGGATCTGGCCGCTGTGGGCATAAAGGCGGAAATCAAGACACTGGCTCAGTCCACGGTCATTGCGGCCGGCGGCGAGCCGGATCAGGCCCCCATGATCTGGTCGGGCGGTATGGCCTGGATTGCCGATTTCCCGGATCCGTCCAATTTCTACGGCCCCATCCTGGGTGGGGGTGGTGCGGTCAAGGGCGGCTGGAACTGGGCCTGGTACGTGAACGAGGACCTGGACAAGCGGGCCATGGCGGCCGATGCCCTGAGCGATCCGGCCAGGCAGGAAGATCGTCTTGAAATGTGGCGGTCCATCTATATTTCCGTCATGGAAGACGCGCCTTGGGTGCCGATTTTCAACGAGCTGCGGTTCACCATGCGGGCGGCCCGTCTGGGCGGACCGGACGCTATCTTCGTGGATCCGGTGCATATTCCGGTCAATTATGAACACGTGTATGCCAAGGACGTTCAATAACCCGAACCCTTGTTTGCAAAAAAAGGAAGCATCATGAAGACATCTGCGGATTATATCCTGAAAAATACCGTTCATATCGGGTGGGATTCCTCACTGGCCCCGGCCCTGAAGACGGCTCCCGGAGATATCGTGTCCTTTGAAGCCCAGGATGCCTCGGGCGGCCAGCTGAGCGCCGATTCCACCGTGGCGGATGTGGCCGCCATGGATTTCGGAAAGGTCAACCCGGTCACCGGCCCGGTGTATGTGGACGGGGCCATGCCCGGCGACGCCCTGAAGATCACAATTCTGTCCTTTGATCCCAGCGGCTGGGGCTGGACCGCCATTATCCCCGGGTTCGGACTCTTGGCCGAACAGTTCAAAACCCCGGCCCTGCATATCTGGAAATATGATACGGCTCCGGGCAGTATGGCGGAATTCAAACCCGGCGGCCGGGTGCCGATCCGGCCTTTCCCCGGCACCATCGGCAACGCGCCGTCCGCTCCGGGGGTCCACAGCGTGGTCAACCCGCGGAATGTGGGCGGGAACATGGATACCCGAGGCCTTTGTGAGGGAACGATTCTCTATCTGCCGGTGGAAACAAAGGGCGGGCTATTGTCCGTCGGGGACGCCCACGCGGCCCAGGGAGACGGAGAGATCTGCGGTACGGCCATTGAAAGCCCCATGGACATCGTCTTGAAGATCGAGGTGGAAAAGGGGATGAACCTGAAGTTTCCGCGGTTCACGACCCCGGGTCCGGTCTGCCGTCACATCGACGCAAAAGGCTATGAAGTGACCACCGGCATCGGCCCGGACCTGATGCAGTGCGCCAAAGACGCTGCCGCCGGAATGGTGGACCTGATATCCGGAAAATACGGCATGAGTCCGGACGAGGCTTATATGCTGTGCAGCGTGTGCGCAGATCTGAGGATTCCGGAAATCGTGGACATGCCCAACTGGATCGTTTCCTTTAATTTCCCCCGGTCCGTATTTGAATAATATGGCTCCTGGGTGTCAGACAGGGCCGGATCCCTCATCCGGCCCCATTCTCAGGGTGGAGGACCTGACCATCGGTTTTCGCACGGAAACCGGGCCCCTGACCATTGTGGAAAAGGTGTCCTTTGATATCCGCAAGGGCAGGGTTCTGGGTCTGGTGGGGGAATCAGGCTGCGGCAAGAGCGTGACGGCCATGTCCGTGATGCGGTTGCTGCCGTCCCCTCCGTCTTTTGTGAAGTCCGGCAGAATCCTGTTCGAAGGCCGGAACCTTCTGGATCTCACTCCGGCCGATATGCGTAAAATCCGGGGCAACCGCGTGGGCATGATTTTCCAGGAGCCCATGACCAGCCTGAATCCGTGTTTCAGCATCGGGTACCAGATCGGGGAAGTGCTGGCTCTGCATCAGGGCCTTTACGGGGCCAGGGCCGGGCAAAGATGCATGGAGCTCCTGGACATGGTGGGGATCGGCGCCGTGGAAACAAGGTTGTCCCAATATCCTCATCAGCTTTCCGGCGGACTTCGTCAGCGGGTGATGATTGCCATGGCCCTGGCCTGCAATCCCCGGCTGCTGATCGCCGACGAGCCCACCACGGCTCTGGACGTGACCATCCAGGCTCAGATCCTGGATCTGCTCATGCGCCTGAAACAGGAACTGGATATGTCCATCCTGATGATCACCCATGATCTGGGCGTGGTGGCGGAATTCTGTGATGATGTGTCGGTCATGTATGCGGGTCGGATCGTGGAACATGCCGATGTGAAATGCCTGTTCCGGAACCCGGCTCACCCTTATACCAGGGGATTGTTGAGGTCCATCCCCCGGCCCGGCGTACGGACCCGATATCTGACCACCATTCCCGGTATGGTGCCGGCCCCGGACCACCGGCCCCGGGGGTGCTGTTTCGCCGATCGGTGTGATCGAAAACAGCCCATTTGTAAGGAAGAAATACCGGTGCCGGATTCCCCCGCCCACGGAACCCATGTTTTTGCCTGCTGGAATCCTTATGAACGATAGACCTTTGCTGGAAGTCGAACATCTGAAAAAATACTTTTCCCTCAAAGGCGGGAAAGGCCGGGTCAAGGCCGTCGATGACGTCAGCCTGACCGTGGCCCGGGGAGAAACCCTGGGCGTGGTCGGCGAGTCCGGCTGCGGCAAATCCACACTGGGACGAGTGATTCTGAGACTGATCGAGCCGACGGAGGGCCGGATTTACCTGAATCGGGAGCCCATCCATAAACTCAAGGCCGGGGAGCTGAGAAAGCAGCGCCGGAAAATGCAGATGGTCTTCCAGGACGCCATGGCTTCTTTGGACGGACGGCAGAAAATCGGGCATATCATTGCCGAACCCTTGGTAATCCACGGCATCGGTAACAGGGACGAAAGAAGAGAGACGGTTCGCAATCTGCTGCTGAAGGTCGGTCTGGAGCCGGAGGCCATGGAACGGTACCCCCATGAATTTTCAGGCGGGCAGCGACAGCGCATCTGCATCGCACGGGCCATCGCCCTGAATCCGGATCTGATAGTCGCCGACGAGCCTGTATCCGCTCTGGACGTGTCCATCCAGTCCCAGGTGCTCAATCTTCTGGTGGACCTGAGGGAGGATCTGTCCCTGTCCTATATTTTTATTTCGCATGACTTGGCCGTGGTGGAGCATATCTGCGGCCGGATCGCGGTCATGTATCTGGGGCAGATCGTGGAAACCGCCCAGACCGACGAACTGTTCCGGCATCCGGCCCATCCTTACACCCAGACCCTTTTGTCCGCCATTCCACGTCCCGATCCGGAAAAACGGGGCAAAAAAAGGATCATTCTTCAGGGCGATATCCCCAATCCGGCCCGGATGCCTTCCGGATGCCGGTTTCACACCCGGTGTCCCTGCGTGATGGATCTGTGTCGGACGCGGGAGCCGGAGATGCACCGGAAGGTCACGGACCGGGGGGTGCATTTTGCACAATGCCACCTGGGCTTTGACGCGGTCCTCTGAGCCGGGTCAGGATGGCTCGCCTTTTTTCTGGTAAAAAACGCCTCTTTCCCGTCCAACGGTTTCGATTTTGCCGTCCGCAGCCATGACATCCAGGTATTTGTTGATCTCGCTTACGTGCATTCCCAGGATGATGGACAAATCATCCTGGGTACAGGGCCTTCGGGAGATGGTTTCCAGGATTGCGTCCGCCGTGTCCGTGCGGTAGGACCGGATTTCTTTTCGGTTAACCGACGCGGCGATGATTTCCACGGATTCCGGATCCAGGAAGCGGGCAATTTTCTGAAGGTCTTCAGGGGCGGCGCTTTTCAAGTCGGGAAGGGCACCCGGCCGGTCCAGGGTGTTGAGCTGCACGGTGTCCGGCCCTATTTCGCGGATGGCCGCCTTGATGGCCGACAGCTCCGCTTCGTGGTCGTTGTAGCCCGGCAGAATAAAAACTTCCAGCCGGAGCCGGCCTTTGAAAACCGATCGGAAAGCGGACAATCCGGCCAAATGCCCCTCCAGGGTCAGGCCGGCATGGGGCCGATTGATTTTTTCGAACACCTCTCTGGTGGCCGCATCCAGGGACGGCAACACAACATCGGCCGCCAGCAGTGAATTGCGGACCTCCGGATCGTTCAGCAGGGTTCCGTTGGTCAGAACCGCCACCGGAACACGGGGCCGCTTTTTCTTGAGGAAAGCCAGCACCTCTCCGATGCAGGTGTTGAGGGTAGGCTCGCCTGACCCTGAGAAGGTTATGTAATCCGGGTCCGGATGGCGGCTGAAATAATCGGTCAGCTCTTCCAGGACCTTTTTGAGAGGAACGTATTCCCGGCGATCCAGAGTCAGCCGGGTGGTTTTCCCGACCTCGCAATACACGCAATCCAGCGAGCAGACTTTTCTGGGGACCAGATCCACGCCCAGGGACATGCCCAGGCGCCTGGACGGTACAGGGCCGAATAAATGGTGATACATGATGATCTGTCCTGTTCATGGGTTGGCGGCAAATTCGGGCCGGGCAAATTCGGATTTTCGGGCCGACGGTCTGCCCGGGCCGATCTTTTTTTTATACCCGGCCCGGCAGGGATATCAAGGTTTTTTTCCGGAAGCTGTCGGGTTCCGGGTTTTTGATTGACACACCCTGGGGATGGGATCATAATTCGATTTTCTAATTTTTCGGAACAGACGGACTTGTCATGCGCACAGAAATGAAACTCTACCTGGCCATCGTGGCCCTGACGGCGGTGGGCCTTGGATTCAGCAATGACATCATCTCCAATTATTTCAAAGACGCCTATCAGGTGACGGCTTTTCAGCGCGGAATCATCGAATTCCCGCGCGAACTGCCCGGCATGCTGTGCATTTTGATGATATCGCTTCTGTCCTTTCTCACGGACATCCGGATCGCCATTCTGGCCCAGGTGCTCAGCATCATCGGTATGGTGGTCCTGGGCCTGTTCACCCCTTCCTTCGGCATTATGCTCGTGTTCATTTTTATCAATTCCATGGGCATGCACCTGTTTTTTCCCCTTCAGGACAGCATCGGTCTGGCTTTGGTCAAAAAAGAGGAAACAGGAAAACGGATGGGGCAGTTCAAAGGCGTTTTCACCGCTTTTCAGATGGCTGCGGCGGCTCTGGTGTTCATCGGGTTCCGATTCGGGTGGTTCAGTTTCGAAACTTCGGTCAAATGGCCTTTTCTTCTGGCCGGCGCCATGGCACTGGCCGTGCTGGTTCTTCTGGTGAAACTGAACCAAAGAGTGAACATTCCCGGCAGTCTTCACACCAAAAACCTGCTGGTCGTGCGCAAAGCCTATCGGTATTATTACGTTCTGGTCATCATGTTCGGGGTTCAGAAACAGATTATGATGGTCTACGGCCCATGGGTGATCATCGATCTGCTGGGTAAAAAAGCCGATACCATCGCCATGCTGGGCATTATCGGGGGAACCATCGGAATTTTTTTCATCCCGGCCCTGGGGCGGTGGATGGACCGGTTCGGCATCAAGACCATGCTGTATGTCGACGCGCTGTCCTTTATCGGCGTGTATCTGGTATACGGGATCCTGGCCGCCGGGTACCATGAGGGCCGGCTGGCTTTGGCCGGCTGGTCCGTGCTGCCGGCCTATCTGATTTTTATCCTGGACCGCATGTCCACCCAGATGGGTCTGGTGCGCACCGTTTATCTCCGATCCATCGCTGTAAAAACCTCGGATATCACCCCCAACCTGTCCCTGGGCCTGAGTCTGGACCACATCGTGTCCATCGTCTGCGCGGTGCTGGGGGGCATGATCTGGACGGCCTGGGGCCCTCAGTACATTTTCTTTCTGGCGGCCTCGCTTTCTTTGGTCAATCTTTACGTGGCCGCCAGAGTCCGGCTGCCGGCCGTCACGGCCGAAACCCCGAATTCATGACAAGGACTCAGGATTTATAGGCCCGGGTCTTCATCGTAACCAGCTTGTACGTCCGGGTGCCCAGCCCGATGCTTTCGGCGTAGGCCAGCTGATGGGACCAGTCCACGGAGGGATACAGTCCCTTGAATTTGTCGTCTCCCGGATCCAGGTGGGTCTTGAGGGCGGATCCGGGAAGCCCCTTTTCCCCGTTGATCAGATCCACGGCCGCCTGGTCGATGGCCACCGGGTCTGTGGCGGCCAGAATCCCGATGTTGTTCACGATGGGCGAAGCGTTGTAGGGCAGACAGTCGCAGTTGGGGGAAACGTCCGTGACGAAATTGATGAAAAAGGCTTTTCCGGCTTTGTTTTTCAGCACGCCCAGAGTGTATTCCATCATTTTTTCCAGAAACACCGGCACGGTCTGGTTCCAGTTGATGCTGACCGATCCGGTGGGGCACCGGACAATGCATTCAGCACAGCCGATGCAGACTTCCTTGCGGATGACGGCTTTTTTTTCTTCCAGATAAATCGCGTCGGCCGGGCAGTGTTTGGCGCACTCCCCGCACCCGATGCAGGTCTTCTTTTTGATTTTCGGGCTGACGTTGGAGTGCTGGTCCAGCTTTCCCCGTCGGGAGGCGCATCCCATACCCAGATTTTTGAGGGTGCCGCCGAATCCGGCCAGCTCGTGGCCTTTGACATGGGCAACGGACACCAGGGCGTCGGCTTCCACGATTTCGGATCCGATATAGACCCTGGTGCAGTTTTTCCGGTTGACGGCCACTTCGGTTTCATCCTTTCCTCTCAGCCCGTCCGCAATGATGATAGGGGTGGCGTCCATAGACGAATAAGAAAACCCGTTTTCGATGGCGGTGTGGATATGGGACACGCTGTTGGACCGGGTCCCCACGTAAAGGGTGTTGGCGTCGGTGAGAAAGGGCCGGGCCTTGAAATGTTTGATGGTTTGAAGAATTCTGCGGATGAATACCGGTCGGATATAGGCGGTGTTGCCCTGCTCTCCGAAATGGAGTTTGACCGCGGTCAGCTCGTTTTCCTTGAGAATGGATTCAATGCCAGCTGTCTGAATCAGCCTGGCCAGCTTATCGGGCAGGTTTTCTCTTGATGTGGCTTCCAGATCCATGAAAAATACGTCGGCCGTCATGATGTCCTCCTGTGGTTTATATCGTCAAAGATATCATATCGTCGCATCATAGCAGAACAGCTTTTAAAAATCATCCGATTTGAAGTTTTGCCGGGATCCGGGTTCGACAGGGAATCGAGCAGAGAAGGAGATGGATTTGTGATACCGGAAAATAAAAAACTATGGTAAGAAAAATAGTTGTGTGCATTGTCTGGCCTGAATTCAGTTTTTGAGGACGATCGGCTTATGGGACTTGCGGGAGATATCATTGTCATTGTGGTGGCGGCTTTTATCGGAGGCTTGATCGCCCAGAGGTTGAAACAGCCGCTGGTGATCGGGTATATCCTGGCCGGCGTGGCGGTGGGGCCGCATACCGGCGGAGTGACGGTATCCGATATCCACGAAATCGAAATGCTGGCCGAAATCGGGATCGCTCTTTTGCTGTTCGCCCTGGGCCTGGAGTTTTCCTTCAAGGAACTGAAGCCGGTAAGAAATATCGCCCTGATCGGGACCCCCATCCAGATTTTTCTGTGCATCGCCTTCGGATTCCTCATCGGTAAGGTGTCCGGCTGGTCCTCCATGACCTCGCTCTGGTTCGGCGCCCTGATTTCTTTGTCCAGCACCATGGTCCTGCTCAAGACATTGGAAAACCAGGGCCGGATCGGCACCCTTTCCAGCCGGGTCATGATCGGTATGCTTATCGTCCAGGACCTGGCCGTGGTGCCCATGATGATCATCCTGCCCCAGCTCAGTGACCCGGCCTCCGGTCTGCCCCTGATGGGCATTGCCGCGGTAAAGGCCGTCGTTTTTCTTTTGCTGATGGTATTTGTCGGAACCCGGGTGATCCCCTGGATCATGAAGCGCATCGCGGGCTGGAATTCCAGGGAGCTGTTTCTGCTGGCAACCGTGGCCGTCGGGCTGGGAATCGGCTATGGGACCTGGCTTTTCGGGCTTTCTTTCGCCTTCGGGGCTTTTGTGGCCGGGATGCTGCTCAGTGAATCCGAATACGGATACCAGGCCCTGAGCGACGTCCTGCCCCTGAGAGACATATTCAGCCTCTTGTTTTTCACTTCAGTGGGTATGCTGTTCGATCCACGATATCTGTTGGCCCATTACCAGAGCGTCCTGATTCTCGTTTTTGTGGTCATGACGGGTAAAGGCCTGATATTCGGGACTCTGAGCAAGGTTTTCGGATACCGTAACGTGATTCCTCTGGCCACGGCGCTGGGTCTGTCCCAGATCGGGGAATTTTCCTTTGTCCTGGCACGGGTGGGCATCAGCACCCAGTCCATTTCCATGGATTTTTATTCTCTGGTTCTGACCACCACCATTATCAGCATGTTTCTCACCCCTTTCATCTCCGGTCTGACCGCGCCCCTGTATGCGTTGCGCAATAGATGGGGCAACCCGTATACCTTTCAGACCATCAATCTGCCGGAAGAAAAACTGAACCGCCACATCATCATCGCGGGCGGGGGCCGGGTGGGAAAGCACATTGCCGATGTGCTCCAGCGGATCGGTGTGGTTTTCGTGATTCTGGAATTTGATTCCAGGCGGGTGGATCAGCTCAAGACCCAGGGATTTCCCATCATTTACGGAGATGCCGGCCAGCCGGTAATCCTGGAGGCGGCCCATGTGGAAAAAGCCAGGCTGTTCCTGATCACGACCCCTGCCTCGGTCATTGCCCGGGCCATCACCCTGCGGGTCAAAAAAATGAACCCGGATCTGCACATCGTTACCCGGGCCCAGTCTCTGGACCAGATGAAAGATTTTTACGACAAAGGGGTGTATCACATTGTCCAGCCGGAATTCGAGGCCGGTCTGGAATTCACACGACAGGCCCTGCTGCATCTGGACCTGCCCGTGGAGCAGATCCAGCAGTTCACCGACGATATCCGGCATGAACTGTACCGCCCTTTATACGACGTGCAGGCGGAGTACCATGCCATATCCCGGCTTCAGAACAGCGCTCGTCTGTTCCGCCTGACCTGGCTGACCATTTTTGCAGACAGCCCGCTGGCTGGAAAGAATATCGCGGAATCCCGGATCCGGACCATGACCGGCGTCACCCTGGCCGGAATTCTGCGCAGCGGGCAACTGTTTTCCAATCCAGGCCCGGATTTTGTTATCCGGGCCGGAGACGTGGCCGGTGTTCTGGGTCAAACCGAGCAGTTGGCGCGCTTCAAGGATCTTGCGGAGAACCGTTCGCCGGCCTGAACGGGATGCTACCCATGCAGGAATCACTCTCTCCTTCAGAATTTGTGCATCGCCCGGAAATCTTAAGGCAGGAACTTCTGAACGGCCATTGGATTTTAACCATATCGGTTTTATGTCATTTAAAAACCGTTGATATATCACGGGTGATTTCGGTTCCGAGCCGACGGCCATGACATCGACCAAAGGGTTTCCCGAATCCGGAAGACTTCCGGACCGGTCTTTTTGAAGTGGTATGGATCATGCAAAGCGCAGGTCGTGAAATGATCCATTAATTTTTTAGACAAGGAGAAAGCCATGGAATTCATCGGTTTGAAAACAAGACGAGCCCTGATCAGGGGATGTGCGATCGCCCTTCTGGGGATTATGGCCGGATTTGCATGGGCCGGGGATTCGGATCCGAAGATGACGGGGCTTCCGGAACTTACCCGGGAAGAGCTGGAATGGCAGAACAAGCACATGCTGAAGGTCAAAAAGGTCAAGATCAATCAACTGGGTTTGGAACGGGTGAATAAATGGCGGGAAAAAAACGGCAAAAAATCCCTGGAGGAAGGCGATGTCACGGCTTCCGGCAAAAAAGACCGGGACCTGGACGTCACCCTCGATGAAAACGTGACCGAGGACACCTCTCTGCCGTTGCCGGAGGCCGACGATATGCCGGGCCGGGTCGATAACTCGGAGCTGATGTATTTCCCGCCCATCCGGTCCCAGGGGTCTTTGAATTCCTGCGGGGCTTTCAACGGGGTCTATTATGCCATGACCCATATGAACGCCATGGCCGCGGACCTGGACGCGAAAAACGGCGGGGATTTGTATCGGCTCAGCCCCAAATGGGCCTATAACATGATCAACGGCGGCGAAAACGCCGGAGTGTGGTATTATTCAGCCTATGAAATCGGTCGGAAACACGGAGCCGCCACCTGGGCCGAATTTCCCTATGACGCCGATTACCGGGCATGGAACCTGAATCCGGCCACCTGGGAGGATGCTCTCTACCGCCGGTTCGATCAATACGGATATGTGGCCGATACCCATAAGGACACGGGCATCGCCCTGGTCAAACAGATGCTTCTGAATGGGTATGTACTCAATATCCCGACCTATATCAATTCCTGGGTCTGGCAGACCGTCGGCAATGACCCGTCCACACCGGACGACGATGCCTTTGCCGGAAAACGGGCCGTGAGCTGGGTCAACGGCACCCAGGGCTACCATGCCATGACCGTGGTGGGCTACAATGATGCCGTCTGGGTGGATATCAACGGCAACGGCTCCGTGGACAGCGGTGAAAAAGGGGCCTTTCGCATCGCCAATTCCTGGGGGACAGGATGGGGAGAAGCCGGTTTTGCCTGGATGGCCTACGATGCCCTGAAAAATCCGTCCGCCGTGTCCGGGGGGCCGTCCACGGGTCGGATTTACGGCTGGTATCCGGCCAGGGCCCACTGGGTCACGGCCAGGGCGGATTACGAACCCAGGCTGATCGGTCGATTCACCCTGAACCATCTGAAGCGCGATCATCTCCGAATGACCCTGGGCATTTCCGATGTCAGCCAGTCTTCCCCGGCCACCGTCTGGATTCCCGGAATGATTTACAACCAGGGAGGGGCCTATGCCTTTAATGGAACGACCACTGCGGTCAACGGAACCTTTGTCCTGGATTTTTCCGATCTGGTTCCTTCAGGCGGCGGGGTCAAGACTTATTATCTAGGGGTGGAGGACGATACGGTCGGTGATCCCGCCGTTCTGTCCGCGGCGTCCCTCATCGATCTGGCCAACGGGTATGTGGAAATACCACTGCTGGATGAGCCCCTGACGGCAGACGGGAACCGGGTCTTTGCCGCAGCGGATTACGATTTCGCCGACGGCAATATGGCGCCGGAGGCCGTGGCCGAGGCGTCCGTGCTTTCAGGCACCATTCCGTTGAGCGTCGGGTTCGACGGATCCCTGTCGAGGGACAATGACGGCGCGATTGCCTCCTGGCAATGGGATTTCGGCGACGGCACATCCACCGGGGGAGAGGCGGTATCCCATATTTATGAACAGGCAGGTTCGTTCACGGTCACCCTGACCGTAACGGACGGGATGGGCGCAACCGATACGGACACTTTGCTGGTGGAAGCATTGCCGGACCCATCCAAAAGGGTGTGGGTGTCGGATATGCAGGCCGCCCTTGAATCCAGGGGTAAATTGAACATAGCCCGGGTGACGGTCTTTGTGGTGGACGCGGATTTCAATCCGGTTGCCGGTGCGCTGGTCCGGGGCGCCTGGTCCGGGCTGGTATCGGGTGACGTCACCGGAACCACTGGTTCGGACGGCAGCGTGAGTCTGATCTCCAAACAGACCAATAAAAAAGGTGTTATTACCTTTACCGTCAGCGACGTTAGTTTTCCGGGACATACGTATGATCCGACCATGAATGCGTTGTCCAATGTCAGCCTGTCCACCTCCAGATAAGACCCGTCCAGGTTTGAAACCAGGCCCGCCGCCGCAGGGAAAGATCCGACCGGCGGCGGGTTTGATTTTTGTCCGAAAAGCACCTATCATGATTTACATCTTGAAAATCTTGTTGAAAAAATATCCGAAAAAAAATAAGGGAAAGGGACAGGGACGTATTCAATCCGGAAGACCAGGCCGATTTGAAAGGAGAAGTGCAAAATGACCGAAACCGCAGCCGCCCGAATCAAGGAGCTGTATGACAACCAGAAACGGTTTTTCGCCACCCGCCGGACCCGGGATCTCGCTTTCAGGATCGAACAACTCAGGCGGTTGAAATCCGCCATTGAAAAAAATGAAAACCAATTGATGGAAGCCTTGTGGACCGATCTTCACAAATCCGCCGAAGAAGCCTATCTCACTGAAATCAGCATGGTGACCCAGGAAATTGACAACCATATCCGGCATGTCCGGAAATGGGCCCGGCCCGAAAGGGTTCCCACCCCTTTTCATCTTTGGCCCTCTTTTGGTAAAATCATTTATGAACCCCTGGGGGTCGCCCTGATCATGGCGCCGTGGAATTATCCGTTTCAGTTGCTGATCAATCCACTGGTCGGGGCCATATCTTCGGGGAACTGCGCCATTCTGAAACCGTCCCCGTACACGCCTGCCGTGGCCATGGCCTTGGAGCGCATGATTTCAGGGACATTCGATCCCGCCTATATTTCGATCATCCAGGGGGGGCGGAACGTGAATGACATCGTTTTGGACCTGCATTTGGACCTGATTTTTTTCACCGGCAGCCCGGTGGTCGGAAAAGTCGTCATGCAGGCGGCTGCCAGGCATCTGACTCCGGTAATCCTGGAGCTGGGCGGCAAAAGCCCTTGTATTGTAGACGCGGACGCCGATATCGACATCGCGGCCCGCCGGATTGCCTGGGGCAAAGCCATCAACGCAGGTCAGACCTGCATTGCGCCCGATTACCTGTTCGTTCACAGATCCGTGAAAAATGAACTGCTGGATAAAATCGCCGAAAGCTTCATCCTTATGTACGGGAAGGACATCCAGGCCGGCCGGTTTTACCCGCGCATCGTCAACGACCGCGCCATGAAGCGCCTGCAGGGCCTTTTGGCCAAAGGGACGATTCATTCCGGAGGGCGGGTGGATGAAAACGAGCGGTTTATATCTCCCACCATCCTTGAGGGAATCGGCCCGGACGATCCGGTCATGCAGGAGGAGATTTTCGGACCCATCCTGCCGGTCATGGCGTTTGACCGGATCGGCCAGGTTCTGGATTTTGTCAACGCCCGTGAGAAACCCCTGGCCTTTTATTATTTCGGCAACCGGAAAAAAGCATGGGACGTGATATGTCAAACTTCTTCCGGAGGCGGCTGTATCAACGACACCCTCATGCATGTGGCCAACCATCACCTGCCTTTCGGCGGCGTCGGCAACAGCGGTATGGGAAAATACCACGGCCGTGAGAGCTTTCTGGCTTTCAGCAACCGCCGGGCCATTGCCGTCACCACGGATCGGATGGATCCGCCTTTGAGGTATCCACCGTTCAAGTATTTCAAATGGATCCGGAAACTGATGGAAGCCGAATGGAAGCCGATCCGAAGGAAACCGACCGAATGATTTCCAATCAGTCTCAGGACATGGTCTGAAGCAGCCGGAAAAGAGTTTTGCGGGCCAGGATATCACCTGAAATCACCCCTACCACTTTTTCATCCTCTACAATGGGCATGGCCGAGATTTCATGAAGTTCCATTCTTCGGATACAATCGATGATCCCGGCGTCCGGTGAATGGGTGACCACATCGGCGGTCATGATCCGGGTCAGGGGGGAATCCATGGGAAGACCCATGGCCATGGCCTTGGTCATATCCCATTCGGTCACGATGCCGATAAGCTTTCCTTTTTCCGACACCACGTTGATGATGGGCACCTGGGCGGTCACCATCAGCCGGGCCGCTTCGGTCACACTTTTGTCCACGCCGATGGCGGGGGCGTCTTCCATGATGTCTCGGGCTGTTCTGGCCTTTTCCCGTTCGGCGATGCGTCGGACACTGATTTTTTCGGCGATCTCACAGGGCAGGCTGTCGGTGTCGGCACAGAGTCCGTCAATGAGTTCGGCCATGTTTCTCCGGATCACGGTTTCAAGCTTTTGAACCGCCGCTTTTCGCCTTTGTTCGGCCAGGGTCGTGAATTGGTCCTGATGTTTGTCGAGCCAGTCCTGAATGGCGGAAGAGTTTCCCAGTAAAGCTTCCGGAATCAGCAGACGATCCGGTGTGGGGATGATCCGTTCATGGGCCGCGTAAATCACCCCGCCGGAATTGACCAGGTAGTCGGTGGCGATGAGAACACCCCGGTCCCGGTAGACCTGACGTTCCATACGCCTGCGGTCGGCTTTTCGCTGGGGGTTGGGGGAATAGGTGTTGGCGCCTTCCACTATGATCTGCCAGGTGCCCATGCGCCGGGTGGTCATGGAGGGTTTTGTGGACGGGTCCACATCCAGGTAGTTGAACACCGGGGAGGCCGGTATCAGGCAGAAGGCCGATTCGGTTAGAAGATTGTCGGCGGAATTGGAATAAACGGTCCTGTCGGCGTCATGAGCGTCTCCGTGCAGGATCCGGTCGTGAAAATATTTCCGGGTCACGGGTCCCGATTGTTTCCATAGGTCGAACAAGTCTTTCCAGGGCAGGCCGTCGCCGTTGAGCAGATAACCGGTTTCATCGCTGATGCCTTTGATGATGGGCGCTCCGGCCGGGTCATAGTCGTGGAAGATCCGGGTCACGTGGGCGCCCACGGCGCCGAATCCCTGGATAAGGACATCCATCCGGTCCGGCGGCGGAATGACCAGATCCTTGAACTGGGGTAGCTGTTTCAACCGAGGCAGATGTTCCAGCAGGGCCTTGAAGGCCACCACGATCCCGTTGGCGGCCCCGCCCAGTTCGTCGATGCGGTTGCCGCCCATATCGGCCGGTTTGGAAACCACGTTGTTCAGCCCGTTCGAGATGGCGAAGATTTTCATGTCCGCGTCGTTGGTGCCCACATCCGGGCCGGGGATATAAATGTCTCTGTAGCGGTGGAGGAGTTGTCCGAATCCCAGAATCACGGAGCGCCGATCTTGTTCGTTCAGACGATCCGGGCGGACGATGCCGGATTTGCCGCCACCGAAGGGCAGGTCGGCCGCCGCGTTTTTAAGGGTCATACCCCGGGCCAGGTTGTGGACCACATCGGGGGTGATGTCCGGCAGCATCCTCGTTCCGCCCATGGAAGGGGTGCCCATGGCCAGGTTGTCCACCACCAGAAACCCGCCGATTTCCAGGGGGCTGTCTTCGTTCCACATACAGGACACCAGCCGGGGGCCCAGCCGGTCCACCCGGATGCCCAGGCGCTGGAGCCGATCCACGTCCAGGGGCCCGAATTCCAGGAACCGGAGGGGGCCGTCCTGGATCAAACGGTTTTTCCAAACGCTTCGGGGAAGGGTGTCCGTTAAAAATTGATGCATTCGTGAAGGGATCATGATGGCCATCCTTTCGGGTTGGGTTTGACGGAACGCAAAAAATAGGATAGATCCGCAGGAATACATCAACCATAGCGAATCGGGATGAAAAAATAAAGGTTTTTGACATGAACGATCCCTCTGGCCGATCCCGGCTGGACGCCCTGGAAACGCTTTTTTATCTGCACCAAGAGGCAGTGGCCCGGTATGATTGGGCCTGCGGGGAAAAATGCGCGTCCTGCTGCACCTGCAATGTGGTTTTGACGGGTCTGGAGGCCCGGTTTCTCCTCGATCGTCTTTCCCGGAAAAGGAAAGAAAAAGTGTCCGAGATGATCCGGGCGCGGTTCCCATCAAAGCGGTATCTTCCGAAAGTGACGACCAACGGGTTTGCCCGGCTTTGCAGGACGCAGGAAGAAGGGCCGGAAGAAGAAAACGATCCGTCCTGGGGGGCATGCCCCCTCCTGGATGGGGATCTTTGCTCCGTGTACGAGGTCCGGCCATTCGGGTGCCGGGCCCTGTTGTCCCGGACCTGCTGCCATCGGAGCGGATACGCGGGCGTCCCGCCCCTGGTGCTGACCTTGAACCAAGTGTTCCTGCAAGTCATCGAGCAACTGGATCAGGACGGGGTTTCGGGAAATCTTTCGGACATGCTGGGCCGGATGCTGTCGGGCCGGCCCGCGGAACCGGACGGATTTTTTGTCCGAAACGAAAAAATCCCCTGTCTCATGATCCCGCACGAGCACCGAAAGGAGCTGCAGCCCCTGCTTCATCGTCTGTCCGAGGTGTTAACCCGCTTGACTTGACGGCCGGAACTATATTATGAATCCCACTGGAATGACAGATTTTTATCCAGAGAAAAGGAAATAGTATGGGAAAAAACATTGTGGAGAAAATAGACGACAAGATAAAGATCCGCACCGCGCTCATCAGCGTGTCGGATAAAACCGGACTGGAAACCCTGGTGCCCGGTCTGGTCGAGGTCAACCCGGATATCCGGATCCTGTCCACCGGCGGTACTTTCGGCCGGCTCCAAGAAATTCTGGGAAAACGGGCCGATTCCTGTCTGCAGCAGGTATCCGACTATACCGGCCAGCCGGAAACCCAGGGCGGGCTGGTCAAGACTTTGGATTTTAAAATTTACCTGGGATTGCTGACCGAAACCTATAATCCGGCCCATCGGGAAGACTTGAAGCGGACTTCGGCCCGAGCCATCGACATGGTGGTGGTCAATCTTTATCCATTCAGTGAAACCATTGCCAAAAAAGGCGTCACCCTGGAAGAGGCCCGGGGAAACATCGATATCGGCGGTCCCACTATGATCCGGGCTGCAGCCAAGAATTTCATACGGGTGGCGTCCGTGGTGGATCCGGGATCGTATCCGAACCTCCTTAAGCAGCTCAGAGCCGCAAACGGTTGTCTCAGCCTTGAAGACCGCTTCGCCCTGGCCAAAACCGCGTTTGCCCATACGGCCGCCTATGACTGGGCCATTGCCGATTATCTTGAGGATGCGATCGCCGAACAGGTTTCATCCTGCTATCAATGGGGAGCATAGATTATGTCCAACGACCTTAAACAAATGTACAAAACCATTATGGATGACCATTTCCCGCCTCAGATGGAGATTTCCTTTGTGGAGGGGGCCCGGCGTCAGACTCTGCTTTATGAAAAAGTGTCCTGGGTCATCGACGGAGTGAACAAGGGACTGCGCTACGGTGAAAACCCGGGACAGGAAGCGGCCCTTTACCGGCTGGTTAACGGAAACCTGGTGCTGGGCGATACCCGGACCATTCTGCCGGGCCGGTATCTGGTATCGGATATCGAACTGCTGCAGTCCGGCAAGCATCCGGGCAAAACCAACCTGACCGATGCGGACAATGCCTTGAATATTTTAAGGTATTTTTCCGATACCCCCTGCGTGGTCATCGTCAAACACAACAACCCCTGCGGTGCTGCCCGGGCGGGCAGCCTGGAACAGGCTTATCACAAAGCCTATATGGCGGACCGGGTCGCGGCCTTCGGCGGGTGCATCGCCGTCAACCGGGCTTTGGACAAAACCACGGCCGAGGCCATTGCCGATCAGTACGCCGAAGTGGTGGTGGCCCCGGATTTTGAAGACGGGGTGGTGGATATCCTGGCTTCACGCAAAAATCTGAGAGTGATCCGGATCAATGCCGTTCACGCATTGCAAACCTTTATCGGCCAGAGAGTGGTGGATTTCAAGAGCCTTATGGACGGCGGACTGGTGGCCCAGTGGTCCTTTGTGCCCGAAACCCTGTCCAAATCGGATTTTACCCCGGCCTCCACCCGATATCAGAATCAAACCTATGCCGTGAACCGGGAACCCACAGAGGCCGAATATGAGGATATGCTGTTCGGATGGCTGGTGGAATCCGGCATTACTTCCAACTCGGTCATCTACGTGAAAGACAACGTGACCGTGGGCATCGGCACCGGGGAACAGGATCGGGTGGGCGTGGCGGAAATCGCCGTGGACAAGGCGTACCGGAAACTGGCGGATCGATATTGTTTCGAGCGCTACCAAATCCCCATGGCCGAATTGACGGACCCGGATCGGATCGCGGAAATAGAGGCGGATGTAAAGGCCGTCAAAGGGGGGCTCATCGGCTCTGCCATGGTGTCGGACGCTTTTTTCCCGTTCAGGGACGGGATCGATGTCGGTCTTCGGCAGGGGGTCCAGGCCGTGGTTCAGCCCGGCGGATCCCTGAACGATTACCAGTGCATCCAGGCCTGCAATGAATACGGAGCTACCATGGTGTATACCGGTCAGCGCAGTTTCAAGCACTGATCGATAAATCGCAGAAAAAGGGATTACACAAACAGGGAGAGTTGGTCTTTGCGTGCGTCGGCGTGCTGAATGGTCACCTGAATGATGTCTCCGTGCTTGAGCCGCAGGCCGTCGGACGGAAGACCGGTTTCCAGCATGAATTCCTTGATCAGGATGAGGTAGTGGTCCCGGTGGCACTCCAGGACCAAAGCTTCAAAGGAGGTGCCTTTTCTGGATTCCAGGTACTTGATGATCCAGTAGCGTTTGCGCGTGGCCTGGACCCGGCCTGAATTGGCAACGGCCGTGGAAATGCTCATCAGAATATCTTCCAGTTCCGATTTTGAATACGGATCGTGATATCCGAACAGGGCCTTGATCTGCCGCTGGGTCAGCAGATCATGGTACCTCCGGATGGGGGAGGTCGCTGTGACATAGGCGTTGACCCCCAGGCCGGAATGACTTTCCGGGTCCGTGCCGATGATGGCTCGGCTCAGGTGTTTGCGCTGCATGAAATTGAGTAGGAGTGAGGTTTCAATACCCTTGAAAAGGCGTTGCTTGGGCGGGGCCTGGGATCTGAATACCGCCGGCATCTGATGGTTGGCCAGAAATTCCGCCATGAGGGAATTGGCCAGGATCATCAATTCGGAAATCAGCATGCGAGAAGGGTTTTCCCGGTCGATTTTCGAGTACCCGATCTCTCCGTTTTCCTCCAGCCAGACATTGACTTCCGGCAGGGTAATCTGGACGGCGCCGGCCTTGAGCCGTTTTTCCCGCATCACGGTGGCGATTTTGTAAAGGGTGGTGATGGGATCGTTTTTGCCGTTCAGGAGATTGGCTTCCGTATAGCTCATCTGCTGGTGAATCCGGATGATGCTGGGAATGATCCGGTAATCCTGGATTTCAAAAAACCGGTTCATGTTGATGAGGGTACTGATGCCGGGCCGGATTTCATCCTGTTTCAGGCTGCACAGGTCTTCGGACAGCCGGGGGGGGATCATGGGCAGTTTGTCGTCGGGCATGTAAATGGAACTGGCCCGTTCCCTGGCCGACAGATCGATGGGGTCACCGGTTTTGATAAAGGCGTCCACGTCAATGATGTGGATGCCCAGCATATAACCGTTTTCCGTGTTCTCAAGACTGACTGCGTCATCGTAATCAAGGGTGGACTGACCGTCGATGGTGATGAGGGGCAGGTGGGTCAGATCGGTTCGCCGGGGATCATTTGAAAATTCCACGGGATGGGTGATCAACTGCTGTTCCTGCTCAAGAACGGCACGGGAAAAAACCGTGGGAATGCGCAGGGACAGAAGCTGGATATTTTCATCCATACCCCATATGCCAGCTTTGACAAATACCTGAAAGAGCTGCTCAGGCGCGTTGAGACAGGATTTTTTGATCATCTGCCTGGCTTGGTCGGCGTGGTCGGCATCGGCCCCGAACAGATAGTAGGATTTGAGAATTTCCGGGACAACCGGGTCGACGCTGACGCTAGTTCCGTTTTTCTGGTTCATGACATCGTTGATCCAAGCCCCGCCGTTTTGAATCCGTCTCTCTCTTTTTTCCGCCTCCAGGATCTGCCGTTTTTTGAGTTCCACCTGTTCAGCGGAATAAGGCGCGAAAATCATTCGGTTGAATTTAAAATAGAGCCTGTCCCGGAAAAAAGCGCGAATGACGGCTGATTCATGGTCCGGTGTGAGGGGCGGATCAAAACAGAAAAGGGTCATGGTGGACAGCTCGATATCTTCCGTCTCTTCGTGCAGAATTTCCCATAGTTCTCTGATGTCGATGGTTTCGGATAATTTTTTGCGGTTCTCTGTGAGCTGTTTGAGCTGGTTGACGATGGAATCCCTTGTCAGATTCGTGTCAAGACGGGTTTGGGATATATGTGACAAGCGGTTCTCAGAAAAATTGACCTCTCTGTTGAACTCGTTGAGCAACCGGAGTCGGCCGTTTTTTTCCTGGAGAATGACAGCGGAAATGATTTTCTGCTGGTCGATGTATTCGACAATGTGCCCCGTCATCATGTTCACGACAATATCAGGAAGGCGCTCCATTGTCAAATGAACTAACGGATTGGAAAACTTGAAAATCAGCGGGGTATGCCGTAAAATATCCTGTCGGGGAAATGGGATAAAGGAGGTTTTTTTGGCAAAACGCACAAAAAACGGTCTTCTGTTTTTTGATTCCGAAGAGGCGTTTCAAAAAGCCATGGAGGAAAAAATACGGCAATCCGAGATCGAAAGTCTCGATCCGGCTTTTTCGGATGCTTCTTCTGATGTATCGCCCTGTGAAGGCCCCGACACGCTGGAACCGGAAGAGGATTTTAAAACTTTGTTGGAGGAATATTTCAGGACCGGGAAGTCTCGCCCTCTCCCCAAACCTCATCCCATACCCCTGAAAAAAAGGCTCCGGCGATACCCTCCGCCTGAAAAAGATCTGGATCTGCATGGGTATACCGCATTGGGGGCCGAGGTCAAAGCCCGATCTTTTATTCTTTCCTGCCACCATCAGGGTTTTTTCACGATCCGCATCGTCGTGGGAAAAGGTCGACACTCGGAAATGGGTCCGGTTTTGCCCGATGTGGTGGAAGATGTGGCCAGACAGGCCAGACAGCAGGGGTGGGTGCTGGCCTATGAGTGGGATCGCCGGACCCGATCCGTAAGCGGCGCATTAATTCTTTACCTCAGACAGTTTGGGGCTTTTGACCAAGGTCAGGGTTCCAGCTGATATTTCCTTACGGCTCGGAGGTGTTCTTCATAGGTTTTGGAAAAATAATGGGTTGCGTCTTTTCTGGACACGAAGTACAGATAGCGGGTGTCGGCCGGATAAAGAGCTGCCTTCAGGGACAAAGCGCCCGGATTGGCAATGGGCCCGGGCGGCAGCCCGCTGATCTGGTATGTGTTGTAAGGGGTCGGGGTCTGGAGATGAATTCTGCGGATATTTCCGTCAAAATCATCGATCCCGTATATTACCGTGGGATCGCTTTCCAGGCGCATATTTCTTTTGAGGCGGTTGTGAAAAACCGATGATATGATCGGTCGTTCGGACGCGTCTCCGGTTTCTTTCTCAACGATGGATGCCAGGGTGACGGTCTCATGGATGGAAAGCCCTGTTTCCCGCGCCCTGTTCCGCCACTCTTCTATGAAAACGACGTTGAAATGCCGGACCATGGTACGGATGATGTCTTCGCAGGTGTTCTGACGCGAAAAAAAATAAGTGTCGGGGAACAGGTACCCCTCCAACGTGTCGGCATCAATCCCGAGTTCGGCGATAAACAAAGGATCCCGGCACAGGTTCAGGAATTTTTCCCGGCCGCAGAAAGACCCGGCGTCCGCCAGCTCGGCCACCTCCTTCATAGTGAACCCTTCGGGCACGGTGATTTTGTGAAGCCGGACTCTTCCCTTGGCCAGGATGTCCAGAATCTGTTCAGGGGATTGGGCTGCGGACAGAAGGTATTCGCCTGCCTGGAGACGATTTCCGACCTTTTTGTATCGGGCGTACAGGGCAAAAAACGAGCCGTTTTTCACAACCCCGTTTTTTTCGAGATTTAGCGCAATGGTTTTCAGACCCTGGCCGGGCAGGATCATGAAAACCGTTTCCGGTGCGTATTCCGGTTTCAACGGGCTGGTTGTAAAAGAGAAAAAGGCGACCATGAGATAGACGGCCCCAGCCCCGATCAGTACGATCAGGCCCGTCAGAAAAATCACAACAGATTTGCGTCGCGGATGGCTCATGTCAAAATGACGACAGCCGAAGGGCCACTGGTTTCAGTTGCCCTTCGGCTGTCTGGTGTAGTTGTTTGGCCAGAATCCGTATCAGCCTTTTTTGGCCAGGGGGAATTCAGTATCCGGATTGTAGCAGATCCGGCAGCAGTTCAGGCACCGTTCGGCTTCTTTATGGGCCTGATCTTCGGGCAGCACCAGATCGACTTCCACAAAAGAGTTCAGTCGTTCATGCACATGAAGTTCGGGCATCTTGGCCCTGGGTGTTTTCATGATTCCGTCGACTTTGGTGAATATGGATTCATGGATGCGTTTTTTCTGCAGAGAATCTTTAACCGGTTCCACTTTTTCGCCTCTGAGGAACAGATCAATGGAACGTGCGGCTCTCCGACCACCGCCGATGGCGTCCACAACCAGGGACGGCCCCGTGGCCGCATCCCCGGCCGTAAAAATATAGGGAATGGAAGCCTGGAGAGTTGCCGGATCGTTGTCTATGGTGTTCCAGCGGGTCAGTTCCAGTTCTTTCATTCGTGAGTGGGGGTCCTGCTCCTTGAATGACGAATCCGGCGACTGGCCGATGGCGGAAATGACCATATCCACACGCAGAAGTGTTTCCGAACCCTTTACCGGCTCGGGACGTCGCCGGCCGCTGGCATCGGGTTCACCCAGTTGCATTTTCAGGTATTCAAGGTGGGTCACGTTGTTCTGATCATCTCCGACAACTTTCGTGGGAGCGGCAAGGAATACGAATTCGATGCCCTCCTGTTCGGACGCGACGATTTCCACCTCATTGGCGGGCATTTCCTTGCGGGTTCGACGGTACACCATGTACACCTTGTCGAGACCCAGTCGTAACAAAGTCCGGGCGCAGTCCACGGCCGTGTTGCCGCCGCCGACCACTGCGGCCGTCCGTCCCAGTTTGATTTTTTCACCGCTGGAGATGCGCTGGAGGAAATTGATACCGGTATAACAGCCGTTCATATTTTCGCCTTCAATACCGAGAGAATAGTCCTCCCAGGCCCCGACTCCCAGAAAAACGGCATTGTATCCGGACGCCATGAGAGACCCCAAGCCGAAATCGACTCCGAATTTGACATGACAAAAGGATTTGATGCCCAGATCGAGAATACCCTGGATTTCCCAATCCAGAACTTTTTTGGGAAGCCGGTATTCGGGAATGCCGTATCGAAGCATACCGCCAAGTTTGGGCATGGCTTCAAAGATATCCACCTGGTGGCCGATTCGTCTGAGGAAAAACGCACAGGAAAGGCCAGCCGGCCCGCCGCCGATAACAGCGATTTTTTTGCCGGTATCGGGTGCACACTTGATGGGGATGCGGCTGCCGGAATTCATTTCATAATCGGCAACGAAGCGCTTGAGCTGATTGATGGAAACCGGTTCATCCTCGATCCCCCTTCGGCATTCGTTTTCACAGGGATGGGGACAGACACGGCCACAGGCAAGAGGCAGGGGGTTTCGCATGCGAATGGTCTGGACCGCTTCTTTGTATTTGCCTTCCCTGAGCTGGTTGATATATAGGGGAATATTGATTTCGGCCGGGCAGGTCTGGGCGCAGGGAGCCAGGGGATCGTGTTGCTGATTGAACTTCATCAGACGCTGGGACAGGGTCCTGACTTCGATGATATCTTTGGGACAGGCTTTCTGACAGGCTCCGCAGCCGACGCATTTGTCCTCGTCAACAACCGGATATCCATTGGGGCCGAGTTTCAGTGCACCGAACTGGCAGGCTTTGACACAGTCGCCCAGCCCTATGCATCCGATGCTGCAGACGCGCCTCCCGCCGAAGACGACGGACATGGCCTTGCAGGAAGAGATGCCCATGTAGTGGTATTTGTCGGCGGCCCGGTATCCGCCTTCGCACATATTGTAGGAAAGCGGGGTTTCAGCGCTGCCGGCGTCCATGCCCAGAATCCCGGCCACGGCTTCCGTCACTTCCTTGCCACCCACGATGCACAGGCTGGGAGGTTCCTTGCCTGCCACAATGGCCGCAGCGGCCGCCGAACAGCCGGCATAGCCGCAACCGCCGCAATTGGCCCCGGCCAGGCTGCTTTCCACCCGGGCGATTCTCGGGTCCTCATATACATAGAAAATTTTAGACGACAGGCTGAGAACGATGCCGCATACGCCTCCAATACCCAACATCAACAGTATCGCTGATATCATATAATCACCCCGTTTCTTTTATTAATCATAGTCTCGAATCCGTCCGGTTCAGACCATGCCTCTGAAGGACATGAAGGTCAAGGCGATAATGCCGGCGGTCACCAGTCCGATGGAGGTGTCCTGAAGTGGTTTGGGCACTCTGGCAAGACTGATCCGTTCCCGGACCCCGGCAAACAGGACCAGCGCCAGCCCGAATCCGACCGCGTAGGAGAAGGATGTAACCACCGATTCGATAAACGTGTATTCTTCCTTGATATTGATCAGGCATACGCCCATGACCGCGCAGTTGGTTGTGATGAGAGGCAGAAAAATGCCCAGTCCGGCATACAGGGCCGGGATGCTCTTTTTGAGAAACATTTCCACGAACTGAACCAGAGAGGCAATGACCAGGATAAAAGAAACCGTGCGGAGGTATTCGACATCCAGAGCTTTCAAGAGGTAATTATCCACCACCCAGGTGATGATGCCCGCCATGACCAGAACAAAAACGACTGCCATCGCCATTCCCATGGCCGTTTCCATTTTTTTGGACGTACCCAGGAAGGGGCAGTTTCCCAGGAACTGGGCCAGAAGGATGTTGTTGATAAAAATACAGCTTATTGCAAGGACGAATAGATCACCCATGTCTTGTCTCCTTATTTATTTTTTCCCGATCAGATTCATCAGGCAGAGCATGAGTCCCAAGCCTACAAAAGCACCGGGAGCTTCGATCATGAACCTGAAAGGAAGAAAACCCTCGCCCATTTCGAAAAATGGAACCCCGCCCCAAATGGTCAAAGTCCCGTTGCCCAGAAATTCTCTAACCGCACCCAGGGCGGCCAGAGACAGCGTAAACCCAATTCCTATACCCAGCCCGTCGGCTACGGACAATGTCGGTCCGTTTTTGCTGGCAAAGGCTTCGGCACGGCCCAGAACAATGCAGTTCACGACAATGAGCGGAATAAAGATGCCCAGCTTCAGGAAAAGTTCATAGGTATAGGCCTGCATAAGCAATTCCACAATGGTTACAAAGGTGGCAATAATAACTATGAAACAGGCGATTCTTACTTTGGAAGGAATAATGTTTCGTAAAAGGGATATCAGAAGATTGGAAAAAACCAGGACAAAGGTGGTTGCAATGCCCATCCCGATTCCGTTTTCAACGGATTTGGTCACGGCGAGAACGGGGCATAACCCCAGAACCAGCCTGAAAGGCGGAATCTCAGCCCATAGTCCTTTTGTAAATTCTTTTGCCAGGGATTGTGCCATATCTTTTTCTCCTCAAATAACTCGCTTTATTGCAGCTGTTTGACGATTTCAGGTTTGAGTTTCCGGTAGATTTCCTTGGCCTGGAGTGCGGCAATGCTGACGGCTTTTGCGGTTACCGTCGCGCCGGACATGGCGTCGATTTCACCGCCTTCCGCCTTTAAAGCGAAATTGGTGTCCATCTCGCGTCCGGAAAATTGGGAGACAAAGGAAAGGTCATCTTTGGCCCTGGATCCGATACCCGGTGTCTCCGCGTGAGTAGTCACCCTCACTTGAACGATGGCATCTTTTTCCAGGTCGATGCCCACCATCAGTCCAACCGGCCCGCCGAATCCCGTCCCCTTGGTTTCAAAGGCAATCTGTCTGGATCCGTCCGGGAGGGTTGCCGGAAATACCTGGACGGCGGTTCCTTCGGATTCAACGGTGAACCGTTCAGTCAGTGGGTCATTGGTGGTTTCGGGAAAAATGTCTTTAAGGGCCGGGGCTTTCTGGAATTTCAACACCTGATTTTCGATTTGAACTTCGGTCTTGGTTTTGATGGCTGCCAGAAGTCCGCCGGAAAACGCCGTTAGTACGGTTAACACGACAATCATTTGGATCATTTCACGCATGATGCACACCCTTTCCCAAAGCTTTCGGTCTAATGGTATCAATCAGAGGGTTTACCAGGTTCAGCAGCAGGATCGCCAGAACCGTACCGTCAGGATACACGCCGATACTCCGCATCAGGATGATCATGACCCCCGCGAAAAATCCATATAGCAGCATGGGAATGCGATTGGCCGGTGAAGAGGAATTTTCCGTGGCCAGAAAAAAGGCTCCCAGCAGGGTGTACCCGGAAAACAAATGGATGGCCGGTCCGGCGTATACTTCCGGTTTGGCCAGATTGAAGCAGAAGGCGGTGAACAGGATACCCACGATAAAAGACAGACTGATCTCCCAACGGATGAAACCTCGCAGAATCAGGTAGATGCCCCCGATGATGAGGCCCAGTCCGAATGTCGAACCAATGGCCCCTACCTGTTTGCCCATGATCAGATCGGCCACCGGAAAAAAATCGGCCACGGCATAGGCGCCCTGGTGTTTTACCGCGGCCAGGGGAGCCAGGGCTGTGTAGTCGAAATCGTAATGAATATAGGCGGCGTCGAAATCAAAAAGGGTTTTCCAGGAAAGCATCAGGATAGCCATTCCAATGAGGGTCGGATTAAAGGGGTTGGCGCCGATGCCCCCGAAAATCATTTTTCCTATGACGACGGCCACAAAGGTTCCGGTAACGATCAGCCACCAAGGGGTTGTGGCCGGCAGCATCATTCCGAAAAGCAATCCGATGACGGCGGCATCCAGGTCTCCGATGGATATGCGTTTGCCGGAGACGAGGCAGGTGATCAGTTCCCAGGCCATGGCGCTGGATAGAGACAGGGTCAGAACGCCCAAAGCGGGAACCCCGAATTGAACCAGACCGAAAATCACAGCCGGCAGGGTGGCGATCATGATGTTCAGGTTCGTTTGAAAAAGGCTGTCTCCATCATGCCAGTAGGGCGCATGGGATACAGTTAATTTATTGGTGTTCATTCTCAGCCTCCAATCTAAACGTCGGATTTCAATTTTGAGAACTCGTGTTTTCCGAGCCGGATATACTGATAAATGGGGATTCTGGCGGTGCAGACATAGGCGCAGAGCCCGCATTCAATACATGACAGCAGATCGTAGCGGTCTGCAGCCTCTTCGTACTGGCCGGCTTCCAGGTACCGTACCAGGATATTGACCGGGATATGGGCCGGACAGATCCGGATGCATTTCCCGCAGTTTACGCAGGGGTTGTCCGTGAGTTCGGGAATGCGGTCCCGGTCCTGGATGATGACGGTATCCATATCCGGTTCCACCGGATGGTTGACGGTATAGGTCGCAAAGCCTTTCATGGGACCACCGATCACGATCCGGTCCCGTTCATTCACGTGTATGCTGAAGGCATTGAATATTCTCCTCAACGGGGTACCGATGGTGGCCAGAACCCGATAAGCGGTTCCCTGCTTTCCGATGACGGTCAAATGCTTCTCAAAACCGGCCGTCCGGGTCTGATAAGCACGGGCCAGCGAGATCACGGCCTCGGCCGAGATAAAGCAGAAGCCCTGGTCTTCAGGGGTTTTCCCTGCCGGAAGGATCAGATTCAAATGGTCTTTCAGAATCATCGGGGGCGAACCGGCCGGATACAGGGCGGATGTCCTCAATATCTGAACCCCGTCCATGTCGCTCGGCAGGTTGATGCCTTCGGGAAGGGTGAGGCAGAATTTATGAACCGTTGTAATGCGTTTCAGCAGCAGAATGCCGTCTTTGATCAGATCCGAATGCTTCAGGGCCGTGAACTGCCGGGTCGTGGACAGGAGATCCTGATCTCCGCAGGTCACGACAATGGTGTGGATTTTGACGGCCGGGTCCGCCAGCGTCTTCAGCGGCGGCTTGCCCGGCAGCATGCGCAGATATTCATCGGCCGACGCAACCGTGTCTTTCAGATCATAGGTCATCCCGGCCGGCTGGCTTTGATCGCTTTTGATCACCAGATAGGTGGATATGTTGCCGAAATCATCCGAATAGGTGTCGATGGATCGCAGAGTGCCGTTTACGGGGGAAAGGGCGTATTCCGTGCTGTCTGCGTAAAGGCGCAGTTTCTGGCCTTTTTGAACCGTATCCCCGACTTTCAGGGAAAACTCCCTGGTGGTATCAATCTGATCATCCAGCAGAATGATCAGGTTGGACGGGACGGGTATGGGCTGTGGGTCTTTCAGGTCCGGCTCCGGGACGGCATAATGGAGTTTCGGCGGCGTGAGTGCGAAAAAAGATCGTTTTATCATAACTAAGTCCTTGTTGAGTAAAAAGCCTTTTTCATTGATTTATAGATAACTGCGGTGGACGTCATTATCTACAACGAATGGCATGCATTACAGTCTACCGGACCGGCGCCGTATTCTTCATGGCATCCTATGCACTGAGAATGCATTGCATCAGCTCTGGACGGCATGCTTTCATCACCGGTTTCCTCGTGACACGCGCTGCAGTTGTAGGTTTCATCATAATCGAGGTTATGATGGCAGTCCTGGCAGCTTCCCGTGTAGTTGCCGGCGTGTACGGAATGGGTGAACAGCACTTTTCCGCCTTTGTTCTGAAACATTAAACGTATCGGTTCTTCAGGGGCAGAGGGAGTAAAGGAGGCGTAGCAGATAATTCCGGTGATCAGGAAGACCACCATCATCACTATCGCTATCTTGAGGTCTCGTTGTGATGTCATAATACTTCTCTCTTGTCTTAAGGGTTAGAGGTTACGCGACAAACCCACAACTAGGGAGCGTTTATATTACATGGGGATTTTATTGGCAAGCAAAAAAAGCGGACTTTATGACAATGAACATCCGGTCGAAATGATGGAGCGGCGTTTCCTGACCAGGAAAGGTTTGAAGATGGCCTTAGTGGAAAGGGACTGGTTTTGTCTGCGGATGATTAGAAAGGCCAGAAGGAAAAACGATATTCCCGAAGCAAGGGAGATCAGGGAAGGGTTTGCCGCAGGAATAAGGAAGGCCAGGCTGTTGCCGATAAAGGCCCCGAAGATGAGGAAAATAACGGGAAACACATATAGAAGAAAAGCCAGAAAGAGCATGGGCGCGCTCTTAAGGCCGATGACCACATGGTCGCCCGCTTTTACCCGAAGGGTGTTGGGAACGCAAACTACCAGTTCCTTGACGTCGCTCTGGGCCGTTCCGCAGGTTCCCCGGGCCGAACAGGCCTCACAGGACCCGGCCCGGACGGTTTTCACCCATGCCGTGTCGGCATCGGCCAAGGTGACAATGCCGTTTTCTGTTATCATCACAATTAATTGGTAGTATTGATGAGTCCGAATCAGGCCACTATGTTTACGATCCGGCTTTTTTCATAGGCCATGGCGGCATTGGCCGGCGCGTTGGCATCCGCCGGTGGTGGATTTTCAGGTGCCGGCGGCGGTTCCGTGGTTTCCTGGGCGATCATGTCCCGGGATTCCCGGCTCAGGGTGACTTCGAACGCCGGCTGCGGGTTGCCTGAATTTTGTTCCCTCTGTTCGATCCCGGGTGTTTCCATATCGGGTTTCCGCAGTCGTCCGGCTTCCTCGGTCGGGGCGCTATAGGGGGCGGTTCCATAAACTGAAGCGCCTCTAAATGAATTTATTTCCATGTTGTTCCTCCCTGCTGCCAATTGGGTCCGAACCAATTGAATGTCGATTTTGCTTCAAGAATAATTCTGTTCAGGGATGAAGTCAATTTTTTATTTTTTCCACTTGACAAAGAAATGGGATTAATATACTTTCTGCTGGTCTTGAAAAAAGGCGCTGCTCCCCAGTAGCTCAGTTGGCAGAGCAATTGGCTGTTAACCAATGGGTCCGCGGTTCAAGTCCGTGCTGGGGAGCCAAAAATCCATCCGCTGATTTCAGCGGTGCTTGTTTAACGCAAGACCCCGTGGGGTGATCCCCTCGGGGTCTCGTCGTTTCCGGCGTGT
>CAZQIX010000019.1:0-2692 GCA_964593855.1 uncultured Desulfobacula sp.
CAGGTGAGCCAGGCCCTGATGACCATCCGGTTCGCGGTCCGTTACAGCCTTGAGTCCCCTTCGCCTGAACTGGAAAAACAGATCGCGGATGTCGAGAAAAATTTGCCGGATTGTGAGGTGGATCTTTCCAAAATCGATCCGGATTTTCTGGCCAACCTGAAATCCTTTTATAATCATTTGATTGATCAAGAAGCATTTCGCGGTTTCGAGGCCCTGTATTCCGCATAAAGGAGAAGAAGCCGTTGAATTTGAGAAGCAAGAAGATTCTGGTCACGGGCGCGGACGGGTTCATCGGATCCCATTTGACGGAAATGCTGGTTCGAAAGGGAGCCCGGGTCAGGGCCCTGACCTATTACAATTCCTTCAATGATTGGGGGTGGCTGGAAAAATCGGACTGTCTTGCGGATATCGAGGTGGTGGCCGGTGACGTCCGGGATCCTTATTTCTGCCGAACAATCACCAAAGGTGTGAATGTAGTCTTCCACCTGGCGGCCTTGATCGCCATTCCTTATTCTTATGTCGCCCCGGCCAGTTATGTGGATACCAATGTCAAAGGGACCTTGAATCTGTGTGAAGCGGCAAGGGAAACCGGGTGCGATCGCTTCATTCACACCTCGACCTCGGAGGTTTACGGCACGGCCAGATACGTACCCATCGATGAAAACCACCCGCTTCAGCCCCAATCGCCCTATTCGGCCAGCAAAATCGGCGCGGACCAGATGGCCCTGAGCTACCACCTGGCCTTCGGCCTGCCGGTGACCATTGCCCGGCCCTTCAACACCTATGGCCCCCGCCAGAGCGCCCGGGCCGTCATCCCCACCATCATCACCCAGATCGCTTCGGGAAAAAAGCAAATCAAGCTGGGAGATGTGTCACCCACCCGGGATTTTAACTACGTGTCGGACACGTGCAGGGGGTTTGTCGCCCTGGCCGAATCGGAAAAAACCATCGGAGAAGTGGTGAATATCGGTTCCGGGGTTGAGGTTTCAGTGGGCGACACCCTCGACCTGATCAAAAAACTGATGGGGTCGGATGTCTCCTTTGTCGAGGACGACCAACGCATCCGTCCCAAGGACTCGGAGGTGCAGCGCCTTTGCTGCGACAACACCAAAATAAAAACGTTGACCGGATTCACCCCTGAATACGCGCTGGAAGCGGGGCTGGCCAAAACCATTGACTGGTTTGTCGATCCGGCCAACCTGGCCCGTTACAAAGCGGATATCTATAATGTATAGACACCTGATCCGATTCATCCGGGACTGGTATGGGACCGATGCTTTTATCCCCCTGCACGAGCCCCGTTTTTTTGACACCGACCGGCGATACGTGGTGGACGCCATTGATTCCACCTTTGTTTCCAGTGTGGGCGAATACGTGAACCGGTTCGAAGAAAAGCTGGCGGCCCGTGTGGGCGCCGGTTATGCCGTGGTGACGGTAAACGGCACGGCGGCCCTGCAGGTGGCTTTGCGGCTTGCGGGTGTCGAACCGGGGCATGAGGTCGTCACCCAGCCCCTCACCTTTGTCGCGACGGCCAACGCCATTGTCTATAACGGCGCTCATCCGGTATTCGTCGACGTGGACACGGATACTCTGGGAATGAGCCCGGAATCGCTGGAGCGGTTTCTGGACCGGAATGTGGAAAGAAAACAAGACGGGTGCGTGAATAAAACCACGGGACGAAAGATCAAGGCCATTGTTCCCATGCACACCTTCGGCCACCCGTGCAAAATGGCCGGGATTCTGGAGCTGGCGGAACATTGGCACCTGAGTGTGGTCGAAGATGCGGCCGAAGCGCTGGGATCGGTCTGTTCGGGTCGACAGTGCGGCACCCTGGGCCGGCTGGGGGTTTTCAGTTTCAACGGAAACAAGATCATCACCTGTGGCGGCGGGGGTGCGATTGTCACAGATGATGAAGGTCTGGCAAAAAAAGCCAGGCATCTGACGACCACGGCCAAAGTGAGCCACCCCTGGGCCTTTGTTCACGACGATGTCGGTTACAATTTCCGGATGCCCAATTTGAATGCCGCGCTGGCATGCGCCCAGTTGGAGCGTCTGGATGTTTTCCTGCAAGACAAGCGAAGCCTGGCCGAAGCGTATGCCGATTTTTTCGAAAAAGAAAACTGGGCGGTTGTGGTGAAAGAGCCCGCCGGTTGTCAAAGCAATCACTGGCTGAACGCGGTCCTCACTTCCGGCGAAAAACAAAGAGATGAACTGCTTCAGACAACCAACGCCGCCGGTATCATGACCCGACCGGCCTGGCAGTTGATGACGGATCTTCCCATGTTCAAGGACTGCGGGAAAGAAAGTCCGGACAACGCCAGACGGCTGGTTCAAAGAATTGTCAACCTGCCCAGCAGCGTGAGGACGGATGTCTGAAAACGACATTCTCCTTGTCGGCGGCGGCGGCCATTGCCGTTCGTGCATCGATGTCATCGAAACCGGAAATCGGTTCAGGATAGCGGGTATCATCGAAAAAACGACCGGAAATGACCCACGCGACATCCTGGGGTATCCGGTCATTGGAGATGACGGCGATCTTCCGGCGTTGCGGAAACAATATGCCCATGCCCTGGTCACGGTTGGGCAGACAGGGTCATCCGCCGTCCGACAACAACTGTTCGATCGTCTGAAAGCATTGGGATATGTTCTGCCGGTCGTTGTTTCCCCGCTGGCCCATGTTTCACGTCATGCC
>CAZQIX010000019.1:2792-55834 GCA_964593855.1 uncultured Desulfobacula sp.
TTTTTCAGGGCCGGCAGTCTGGTGACGGGCGAGGCCCAGGGAAAAATCATCAGGGATCGTCATGACGTCTGACCATGTTTTTATCATTGCCGAAGCGGGGGTCAACCATAACGGATCGGTAGCCCTTGCCGAAAAAATGGTGGAAATCGCCGCAGCCGCGGGAGCGGATGCGGTTAAATTCCAGACATTCAGGGCCGAAAGCCTTGTCACCCGGAAGGCTGAAAAGGCCGATTACCAGAAAAAAACGTCCGGCCCGGGTGAGTCCCAGTTTGATATGCTCAAGCGACTCGAATTGTCCCATAAAGCGCATCTGACTTTGATCGACGCCTGTAAATCAAAGGGGATCGAATTCCTGTCCTCGCCTTTTGATCTGGAAAGCATTGATATGCTCAAAAATCTGGGGATCGGCAAATGGAAAATACCGTCCGGAGAAATTACCAACCTGCCGTTTCTCAGAAAAATCGCCGGGTTTTCCCAGGAAATCATTATGTCCACCGGAATGGCGGATCTCGGAGAAATCACCGATGCCTTGTCCGTGCTGACCTTTCACGGGACACCCCGGGAAAAAATCACCCTTCTTCACTGCAATACGGAATATCCCACACCTTTTGAAGATGTCAATCTGAGAGCCATGCAAACCCTGAAATCGAGTTTTCCGGGGGTCAGGGTCGGGTATTCCGATCATACTCCGGGATTGGAAATCCCGGTTGCCGCCGTGGCCATGGGAGCCCTGGTCATTGAAAAGCATTTCACCCTGGACCGGGCAATGATCGGTCCGGACCACGAGGCGTCACTGACCCCCGACGAGCTGGCTCAAATGGTAAGATCGATCCGGAATGTGGAAACGGCGCTCGGCAGCGGACTCAAAGAACCCAGTCCTTCGGAAAGAAAAAACAGGGTCGTTGCCCGCAAGAGCATTGTGGCGGCCCGGGATATCCGTGTCGGAGAGGTGTTCACCAGCGACAACCTGACGACCAAACGGCCGGGAAACGAAATGAGTCCGATGAGATGGGATGAAGTGGTCGGCAAAAAATCAGAAAGAAACTTTAAAAAAGATGAGCCGATTATTTTATCTCTTTCAGGAGCATGAAACTTTCGGCATATCTGCATCCGGCCGTTGCCCCGCGATAAGTGGCCAGCGCTTTGATATTGTCTTCACTCCTCGGGAAAGGGTGTGTGCCCAACTCGCTTTGATATAGCTTCATAATTTCGATTTTTTTATTGAGGTACTCGCTGATATCTACGAAAACATTGGGTATAAAACTTTCCGACTGGAGGGCCGGGGCAAATTCGGTTTCACTCAAGACCTCCATCATATAAATCGTTTTTACAAAATTGGCCCGAAATTGTTTCAAGGCACTGAAACAGGCATCAAAAACCATCCGATGGTCGCTGTGTACATCTCGCCGGAATGGCAGGTAGATGATTTCCGGTTGAATATCGTCAACAACTGATTTTATGCGTTGAATTAAAAGCCAATTCATTTCTTTATCAATTTTGGTCGGGGACAATTTCATACAGTGAATCCCGTCAAACCCGTAGGCAGCTGAAACAGCTTCGATCTCCTTTTCGCGTTGGATGATAAAATCCATGGGAAAACCATCTTCTTCCTTGGCTTCGGTGGCGATCAGCCAATATGTCCGATCTCCCTTTTTTTTGTGTTTTAAGAGGGTACCCCCGCAGCCAAGGGTTTCATCATCGGGATGGACAGCAACAACCAGAATTTTTTTCATAATAATCCATTCGTTTTTTCTAAAGGGTCTTCATTTTTAAACAGAAATTTTTTGAAATCATTGTTTTTAATCAGTTCATAGGCTCGTGAAGCGCTATGGCCGTCTCCATAGGGATTTTCCAATCCTTGAAGGTTTGATTGGAAAGGCTCTCCCATAACGTTGTCAATGGCATCGATGATTTCTTCTGGTTCGGTGCCTGAAAAAAAGACATTTGCCGGAGCCGCCCGTCCTGATTGTCTGAGCCCGACATTCACAGCCGGAATGGGTACGGAGGCTGCTTCCAGTATGCCGGAAGAAGAATTGCCGATAATGAATGCGGCATTTTTATAGATTGATAGAAAAATATCTCTTTCCACATTTTTACAGAAGATAAAATTTTTGTCGTGAAGATGTAGCTCGATTTTTTTTATTATATGGTCACTGCCGGGATCAATATTCGGATATATAACGAAGGCATTAATAGATTTTTTTTTAAGAGCGATCAATATGTTATTAAAGATCTGCCCGGATTTGTCCCTTTCCAATGGAATGGTGTGAAATATAACCAAGGCGAATTGATCAAATAGCCTGGCCTGTTGAATGCCGAAATGCTTTTTTATGGATCCCTTGTTAGGACATTTATGAGCAACAAATCTATCCAAGGCAATACTGCCGATGACGAATATTCTCTCAGGGGATTCTCCCATCGCGACAAGTCTTCTTTTATGCTCGATTGTAGAAACCATGTGAATAGAAGACAGTTTGCTCGTTGCATGGCGGACCGGATTGTCAATATGAGAATCTTTAACATGGTCTCCACCATAAAAATGAATGGTGGGGATTTCCAGATAACCGCCCATCAGGGAAGCCATGATGGTTTCCTCTCTGTCCCCGGCATAAAGGATCATATCCGGATTAAATGCGAGGACATGGTCGATAGCCCCATTAAGTAATCTGGCGGCAGATTTTATCCGCAGAGGACGAAAATCACTGTCATCAAGCGTCTCAATTTTTTTCAAGATACCAAAACCATCGGCTTCTATCTCCTTGAGGCTCAACCCGTATTTTTGTGATAAATGGGCTCCGGAAACGATCAATTTGAGATCAATGCTCTTATCCTGATCCAAAAGTTTGAACAATGGACTCATCAGATCATATTCCGATCGAATGGCGGTGAAGGCAAGAATCCGTTTCAGCATCGCCATCAAACCCCTATCATGTTATAAACTTTTTGGAACTGCATACCTGAAGCCTTTGCAAAAAGTTCATCCGCTTCTCTGTCACCCAGAAAAACAGATTTCTCGGGATCGATATCTTCGAGCAAATTTAAAGAATCCGGGCTGGGTTTTATGAATTGATCTCCATGATCGTCAGTGAAAACAACGCGTTCGGGATGAAAAAACCGGCTTAGTCCCAAAGAAATGAATTTGGATTTTTGAAGGGCGGCATTGCCATCTGTAACCAGAAATATTCTATAATTGGTGTAACAGTAATTCAAAATTGATTCACATCTGGGGGTAAGAGAAAGTGTCGCTTGAAAACCGCGATACGTCTTCAAACAGTTTTTTATAAATTCAGTTCTGGTTTTTCCGATATGTTCAAAAAAAATATCGTATGTTTCTTCAAAAATATGTGTGTAGGAACTTCCTTTCTGCAACCACCTCATTTCCATGAAAGTGCGCGCGGACTCCCCCAATTCATTTGAAATGGCTTGATAAACCTGTTTTATAAAGTCAAATTCATCATATAACGTTCCATCCATATCAAATCCAATGAATTCAACAGGCTCCCAGTTTACATGTTTATATAAAGCATTCAGCATAGTAACGGAACATTTGCATCCCATAGCATATTTTTTTGGGAATGATTTGGTTTCTTTTAATCAGGTTTTCAATAATCAGTTTGATCCAATTCTCAGTAGCGGCAAATCCTAAAGCCATTCCACCGGCAATTCTTGGATTGACTTCAATAAAAAGGATGTCCCCGGACGCGGTGAGAATGAGTTGGAAATTAATGGGACCGACAAATCGGATATGTTTGGCTATCGTTGTGATTAGATTTTCCATGTGGGTATTTTTGATAACCCGTCCGCCTGTGGATTTTCCTTCCCTTACGGCTATTCTTTTTCTGGGAACGATATAAATCGGTTCCCCGTCTATGGAAAAAAAAGTATCAATGGTATATTCTTCTCCAATTATTTTTTCTTGAGAAATCCTTCCTTCCATGTCAACAGGAACGCCTTCGGGTTTGTCGAATATGCCGACACTTCCCCTTCCCTGCCTTGGTTTGATAAGTCCGTATTCTTCACTCAGACTGGTTTTGGGGACAGGGATGCCGATAGAAACAAAGAATTCATATGTTTTCCATTTGTCTTGAAATATTTCAATGGTCTCAATGGGGGAAACAATGACAGATATTTTTTTATTGGCAAAATCCTCTTTTATTTTTGCCCATCCCAATAATGTTTCATCAAAAGAGGGTATGACAACATCAATGTTTTTCTCTTTCAAGATCTTTTCCATTTTTTCCCACAGATGTAGATCGGAATATGGGGGGACTACAGCAAAATCATCGCATAAATATCGTCCATGATTATCGGCGTTGATATCAGACCCTGTTACTGAGTTGCCGGATTCCTTTATCGCTTTTATCAGATAGCCTGAAGTCAAGCCTCCAACTGCTTCGATGAAGAATTTCATCTTTTCTCCGCAGCAATAAACCAATCAGCGTATTGCAATGTCATATCAATCTCTTTGATGTCATTTATAAAGTGTTTATTACCTGTCGAGCTCTGGATAAATGCTTTATCGATTCCAAAAAAATCAGGAAATTTGTCTATCGTTAGGGAAATGTCAAATATTTTAAACTGATATAGAAGTTCATCTATTGCCTGTTGGTCGAAAAATTGCTGTATTTCGCCTTTTTCATATCCATCAGCCAATATACGAGTGTTCTTTTCTATTTCCTGACCTCTGTTTGCTTTGGAGTCCAGCGTTGAACGTAATTTTAAAAAAAAATAGCCTTTGTCATCAAGGACTCTGTAAATTCCATCCACAGCTTTTTTGGCATTTTGGGCGGACAGATGGTCCAAAACCCCGTCGGAAATAATCAAATCAAAAGATCCATCCTCAAAGTCCATATCCAAAGCGTTACCCACAGACAGATTCGATTTTAAGCCTGAATTTTGCAACCAAGCGTTCCCTATGGATATGGCTTCCTGGGAAATATCAATTCCATAAGCATCAATATCTTGTTCGAGAAGGAATTTCACATGGCGACCATTGCCGCACCCAACATCCAGAGCTTTGCCGAGTTCCTTTCGGATATCAAACAAAGCTAACCCCGTGCGTCTTTTTACATACCTGGAAAAAAATTTTACGATGGCTTCGCGAGGATAAAACATCCCATTAAATCTTTTTTTGTAAATTTCATTCCATTCTTCATGATTTTGCATTTGATATTATCCTGTTATTTTTACCAAAATGACTTGCCCCCATTCTGAATGCAATCAGTAATTTGCGGATGGCTTCTGATTTTCATGATATTATTGCCGTTTGTCATGACCTCTGTAAGTTTTCAATCCCCTGCTCATTGTCCGGTTTTCGGGTTCCGCCATAGCCTCACGTGGATACTCTAAAGAACAATATAAGCAATATTGGGATCAAAATTAAAACGGTTGATTTTGAAATTTTTTAAATCGATCAGCTCAATTAAAGCCTTTGTTTCTCCCGGCCACCATGGATTGTTTATTTCGTCAAATGCAATGATTGATCCTTTTCCCATGCGCGGTAAAAAATATTCTAAAGCGATTTTCGTCGGCTTATAAAGGTCGAAATCAAGAAAAAGAAGGCTTACCAATAAATATGGATGTTCCTGAATAAACCGAGGAATGGTTTCAGTCGCATCTCCTTTGATGAGAAATACTTTTGTATATTGGTTTAATACCCTGTTTTGATCATATTCGGCTATTAATTCCTGTAATTCGGCGAAAGCGTCATATTCAGGTCTGAAGCCTTGGATGCGGCTCAATTCATTTCTTTCCGCACTTATATCCTGAGCTGCTATTTCCGGAAACCCTTCGAAAGTGTCAAACCCGAAAATCCTCCTGTGCAAGGCAAAGGGTTCAAGCCCTGCGGAAAGCTTTGCCCATGCCATAAGTCCGGCGCCATGATGTACACCGCATTCCACAATAGAGCCCTTAATATCCATTTGCATTTTAAAAAGTTCATAACGGGCCAGAAATCGCGCTAAACTTTGGCGCCGTACATATTTTTCAAAATTATCAAGCTTGATCTGGGTGGGCAATGAATATTTTTCGAATGTGGTATTCATTTGTTTCCTTTGTTTGAAACAGTTGACAAGTTGATAAAGAATTTTTCTTGCCGAGTATTTTATTTTTTCTGTGTTTGAATATTGTTAGGATGCCTCAATGTTTATTGTCAAGTTAAAAAATCATGACAAATTTTTTGTCTGGTCCATTGCAACTCGTAAAATTATCAAGATAACTCGTTCAAACGACGATTAATTTGCTATCTCATTGGAAGGTTTTTGTGATATGGGGATTTAAATAATAAATAATTGATGGAAACAGGTGACAAAATGAAAGACTGGAGAAAGACATCGGTTGGACCGGAGACCAGTATCAAAGAGACCATGGCCGTTATTGATAAGAGTGCGGTTCAGATTGCCCTTGTGGTTGATCAAAACGACAAACTGCTGGGCACCGTTACGGATGGCGATATTCGAAGAGGCATTTTGAAAGGGGTCAGTCTGGATGAACCTGTAAAGCGGATTTTTTATGTTTCTCCCCTGACGGCCTCCATCGACGATAATTCCGAGACCCTGCACCGGATCATGAAAGAACAGTCGATTAATCAACTGCCGGTGGTCGATCATGATGGAAGGGTGGTGGAGCTGGTCCTTCTCAGAGATATCCTTACCGGGAAAAAGAACAAAAATCCTGTCATCCTCATGGCCGGCGGACTTGGAACGAGACTTCGCCCCTTGACGGAATCATGTCCCAAACCGCTTTTGAAAGTTGGAGGGACTCCGCTTCTTGAAACAATCCTTCAAGGATTTATTGATAAGGGGTTTGATACTTTTTATCTATCTGTTAATTACAAAGCGGAAATGATTGAAGATTATTTCGGTGATGGATCCAAGTGGGGAGTCAGCGTAAACTATTTGCGAGAGACCAAAAGACTTGGGACGGCCGGCAGTATCAAATTACTCCCCCGGAAACCTACCTTGCCGTTTATTGTCATGAACGGGGATCTGCTGACCAAGGTTGATTTTAAAAATCTTCTGGAATTTCACGTCAACAATAATAAACTGAGCAACGCCATGGCCACCATGTGTGTCAGGGAATACAACATGCAGATCCCATACGGGGTGATCAGGCAGGAAGGAAATCGCCTGGTGCATCTAGACGAAAAACCGGTCCATCGGTTTTTCATCAATGGGGGAATCTATGTGTTTGAGCCGGATATGATCGATCTGATACCCGATGACCAATATTTTGACATGACCCATCTTTTTGATAAAATGATGGGAAAGGACTATAAGACAGTGATCTTTCATATCAGAGAGTATTGGATGGATATAGGGCATAAGGCTGATTTTGAGACGGCGGATGGCGAATTTGGAGAAATATTCTGGGGATAGAATAAGAAGGCGGAGTCCCTAAGATGATTGAAAAGGAGTCTGGGTATGTTTGACCAGAAACGCATTCTTGCCGTTATCCCCGCCAGGGGCGGATCCAAAGGCGTTCCGCGAAAAAATATCAGACTGGCTGGCGGAAAGCCTCTGATCGCATGGGTCATTGAAGCCGCCCGCAATTCCAGGTATATTGATAAACTGGTCCTTTCTTCAGACGATGCCGAGATTATCGGCATTGCTGAAAAACTGGGTTGCGACGTCCCTTTTGTCCGCCCACCCGAGCTGGCCAGGGATGACAGCCCCACATCGGATTCCATTATTCACGCGCTGAATGAACTACCCGGCTATGATTATGTTATGGTTTTACAGCCCACATCTCCTCTGACTTCAACAGAAGATATCGATGAAAGTATTGCAACATGTATTTATTCAAAAAACAAAGCGCTTGTATCCGTGGCCGAGCCTGAAAAAAGTCCTTACTGGATGTTCAGAATGGGACAGGACAAAAAGCTTGAGCCTGTTTTTGATCAGAAATATTTAAAGATGCGCAGACAGGATCTACCTCCGGTATATTTGCCCACAGGATCGATTTATATGGCGGAAACCGAGTGGTATTTAGAGCATCAGTCGTTTTATTCCGATTCGACAGTTGGTTATATCATATCTGCGGAACGCATCCTGGATATAGATACGGAAAAAGATTTCAAATTGTTCGAACTGATCCGACAGGAAAAATCAGATTAAGTTCCCAGCGGTTTTTCAGACATTATGTCTGTTCGCTTTTATTTGATGACAGCTTTGATTGGAGATGCTCATAAGCCGCTTTGGCTGCTTCAAGCTGGTCCATGGCCATATAGCAATCCCCGATTTTTTTAAGAAGCAGGATGTTTTCCGGCTGATAATAAAAACATTTTTCATAGGCAAGGATGGCATCGTCTTGCTGTCCGGCTTCTTGGAGCTGATCCCCGATGGTTTCCCAGTAGCCTGCGAATTTGACATCCACTGCAACAGCCTGGTTAAGAATGGCTATGCCGTTTGTGTAATCTTCAGCGACAAAGTACGTGTCAATGAGCATGAAGTATATGTCATGCTCATCTGGAGAGTATTTTAATGCGGTATTCAAGCTTTCAATGGCTTTGGGATAATCTCTCTCGTAAAGTTGAAGTTTCGCTTCATTCAAAAAAATCCCGGTTAATGGTTCCTCAGGTATGCAATCTAACAGATGGGCATTATTTGTGATCCTTTCATGCCAGTCTTGGATCAACATTTTGGCCTGGCTGTAATCGGAAGCCTTCAGAAGGGTTTCTGTTTTGTTGAGATCCCGGTTAAGAATCGAAATCAATTCATTTTTCAGTCCAGCGTGAAACGGACAGAACAACAGCCCTTTTGAGATGGTGTATTTAATGCTGGCATCACGGGTTGTGACTCTTTGAAAATGCCGGACAAAGGAAAGAAATTCATCTCCGATTTTGCTTCGATAGTCTTTGATTTGTTCAGATAGTCCGTGTTCCAGTTCCATCGCCCGTTTGAAAAAAAGATCCGCCTCTGGAAATTCATTTGATTGAAGAGCGGTGCAGCCGCTGAGATAGTATACTTCTCCTGATCCGGGCAAATCCGATCTCAGCTGGTCCAGCAAAGGTCTGGCCAGACAATAATCATCTGAACTGATATACAGACGCGCCAGATTCATTCGATTTTCAGCAGGATTCTTCCCTTCATCGATGTTTTCATTGAAGATTTGTTCTTGTTGCCTGAAAGAAAATATCATTTCGATATTTTGGACCAATGTATTCAGACATTCATTTCTCACAGAGTTGATTTCGATTAGACGGTTGAGATTTTTGACCAGCCACTCCATATATCTGGAAGGGTCCTTTTCAAGATGGGCAATGGCCAGTTTTTGGCGCTCGCTTTTTTTCAACCCTTCCATGGTGATTTCTTCCAGAATGTGCCAGACCTTTTCAGTGTTATCCAGTGCGGCATGCAATTGGTCCAGTTTGATGATTTGTTTCTGCTGGGATGGGGAGAGCATGTTAAAGGATTTGACAATGGTTCTTCCCTTTTTTTGTTTGTTCAATGTTTTCAAAAGGGAATCAGCTATGACATCGGATTGTTTGATTTTTTTCCGGGCTGATTGGATGATTTTCAGCAATGATTGAAATTCCCGAAACAGATTTTCGGTCATGGCCGGTGTTATCTTTTTGTAGTGATCTTCGAGGTAGTGGTTGGTGTGGATGGTTTCCGTGCAATAGGTATTGATGACCTCCTGAAGTTTGAGGATTTCGGTCCCTTCGATATGGGCGCCTCCTTCGGTGGCGTTGATGAATTTTTTTGAAGAGCTTTGGATCATGTTTTCAAAATGGCGCTTCATGCTCAAAAAGCCTCTATCCGTTCTCACCATTTGACCGTCTATCCCCATGGTAACCTCTGTTTCTGAACCGGAACCTTTCAGTTCGGAAGGTGCGGCGCCATGCAACACGGTTCCTTTGGCATGGGAGGCGGTTCCCGGATAGGCCAGGTCTTGACCGATTAGAGTAATCGGATTACAACCCAGAATTTCTGCTGCAATAAGGTTGAGATGGGCCACGGTACTGGCTCCTCCTGTATTGAGCCTGCCCCCTAAAAAATGGTTCAGCCAGCTTTCAATGGAATTGGCCTTAAAGGTCCAGAATATTTTTTTGGCCGGCATTATCTTTGCGGTTTTCAAATTCACGGAAGCCGAACAGATAAGGGACGTATCTTTTGTTTTCGATACCACATGGGCGAATTTTTCAAACGTGAGGTTGTTGGGATCGATGCTGGTTACAAAGTGCGGGGAAATTCCATGATTCAGCAATGCCGGAAGAACCGTATCAGCGGCGAAGATCACGGCTTTGTCCGTGACCTGCTTCAGGAGATGGATGTTTTTGTCTAAAGAAGGGCCGCCGGCTACAAGAATAGCCGGTTTATCGCGAAATATATTTTCCAGTTGGTCGATGATGTGGTGATGGTGAATGGTGCTGATATGCTTGAAACGGTTGTCGATGAAACTTTTCCCAAGGAATTTGACGGTCGTGCCCTCAATGTTCATGGCATTGACATAACTGAACAGGTCTGATTTCAGTTGTTCGTAGGCATCGAGATGGCTGTTGAAGGACTGAAGGTGGTGAAGGATAAAGGAATGCTCCAATTTGATGGCGTTATCGGCGGGGGCGAGGGCCTCGTTGATCGGTGTTCGCGTGCCGATTCGAAGAATCAGCCTCGGGTTTTTAAACAAATCCGAAAAATCCGTATAGCGAAGCGCCTGAACAAAAATGCCGGGCTCCAGATCAAAAACAGCCAGCCATTGGACCATGGGTCGCTCTTTCAGGATATTGGAAACCCCGTACCCCAGTCCCATACCCAGAATCCCCACAAACCCCTGGTAGTCAGAAGGAATCCGGCTGATGAAATTATTCGAGTCTTTTTCCGGATCGGTTTCATTGTGCATGATGACCGAATTCCCCTGATCACTCATGACAATCAGGTTGGGTTTTCCGTCAGGCGTGAAAAAAACATTGCCCAGCGGTTCAGGCGGATTTTCGGTAATCTGTTTCCAGGTCTGGGGATGGTATTTTTCAAGCAGGCTGAGGTTGGATTCAAAATAATCGGGATATTCTTGATTCATAGTAGTTCCTTTTTAAGAAGTTAAGAACTGATCACCTCAATGGGGAAAATCGTCAGAGATTTATCAATGCTTGCCAAGAGCAGTTTCTCCAGACGAGCTTGAGCTGCGATCATGCGATCAAAGGGATCCCGGTGCTGCATTGACCAGGAACCGGCCAGCTGGGCATGTTCTGGGGTGATATCCAATGGCTGAAATCCTGCTTTTACGATCCAGCCGGGCACATCTGCAGCCACTTCAGAGGCATGGGGCAATTTCCCGATACGGAATTTTGTGGTGATTTCCCAAACGGAAGCGGCGCTCACAAAGATGGAATGATCGACGCTTTCAATGTGTTTTTTTATTCCGAGGGGCAATTGTGGATCATCAAAGAGCCACCACAAAAAAATGTGCGTGTCCAGGATCATTCCGGTTCAGTCCCATTTCTCGAGTTCATCTTCGGGAAGGGGTTCAAAAAACGCATCCGTGACCCTCCCCTTGGCAATGCCAGGGCTTCTTTTTGTGATTTGTTTCAGAGGGACTAATTTTGCGTAGGGTTTACCTGCTTTTGAGATGATGATTTCTTCCCCGGAATGCACTCTGAGAAGTAATTTGGATAAATGCGTTTTGGCGTAATGGATGTTTATAATTTCCATGCCTGACCCCCATTGATGTTAGTCTGTTCGATTTAGTCTATCGTTCAGACCATCGACTGTCAAGAAGGATCTCGGGTTCGGAAAATCAAACCAAAAATCAGGATTGTAATCCAATTTTGATTATACTATTCTGAATCAGATAGCGAGCCGGATTTTATGAACATTGGGACGGCATTCAAGACTGCTTATGACCACACCGCTGACACAAAAACAATACGAGCGCCTGGTGCTTCCCCGGACCCATCTGTGGTGGTGGGTCGGTGACCAGGCCGGGATGTCCCTTGAATGCGTGGTGGAGGGCATTCTGGGAAGGGGCGATCGGGATGATGTGCGGGCGCTTTTCAGCGAGGTGCCCATCCGGCGGGTGATGGGCATATTCGAGAAGCAGACCTGCGGACCGCGAACCAATTATCATCCTCGGACCATCCATTATTTCAGGCTTTATTTTAACCGTTATGCATGAAAACGTCCTGACAATACAACAGCTTGATCTTTCCGCAAAGCTTCTCCCCGCTTTCAAGGGGTTTTATCTTTGCGGCGGAACCGCCCTTGCCTTACAGATCGGGCACAGAAAATCCGTCGATTTCGATCTGGCCATGCCGAACCCCATTCATCCCCAGGCCTTGATCAATAAAATCGTGAAAAGAGGGTTTGTCATCGATCATACCATGGTATCGACAACGGATGAACTGACCCTTTTTGTAAATGGCGTCAAACTCACTTATTTCTCGTTTCCTTTTCCGGTTCCAGTGGATTTGCCATGGCCCCGCGCATCCATCGGCATGCCTGAGCCGGCCGTCATCGGGAGCATGAAAGCCTATGCCATGGGCAGGAGATGCAAATGGAAGGATTATGTGGATATTTATTTTCTGCTTAAGCGAGGCCTCTCCCTTTCGGATCTGATCCAAAAGAGCGAACAGATATTCAAAGGCGCCTTCAACGGCAAATTGTTTCTGGAACAGCTCTGCTATTTTGAAGATGTCGATATGACGGAATCGGTTGAATATCTGGATGCTCCCCCTGACGATGAGGAAATCCGGCATTTTTTAACCAAAACCGCTTTGGTTGAACCCTATTGAAAATGGATGCCACGGATGTTCGATGATAAAACAGTGCTGATCACCGGCGGAACCGGGTCGTTCGGGAAAAAATGCGTGGAGGTGATTCTGAGCCGCCACCGGCCACGCAAGATCATCGTGTTCAGCCGGGATGAACTCAAGCAGTACGACATGGCCCAGCAGTTTCCCAAGGAAAAATACCCGGTCCGGTATTTCATCGGGGATATCCGGGACAGGGACCGACTTAAATGGGCCTTTCAGGAAGTGGATTACGTCATCCACGCCGCGGCCATGAAGCAGGTGCCGGCCAGCGAATACAACCCCACCGAATGCATTCGCACCAATATCACGGGATCGGAAAACGTTCTCGGCGTGGCGGCCGAATGCGGGGTAAAAAAGGTGATCGCCCTGAGCACGGACAAGGCGGTCAGCCCCATCAACCTGTACGGGGCCACCAAGCTGTGCGCGGAAAAACTCTTTGTCGCGGCCAACGCCTTTGTGGGACTCAAAAAATGCATGTTCGCCGTGGTCCGGTATGGCAATGTCATCGGCAGCCGGGGCAGCGTGGTTCCGCTGTTTTTGAAGAAAAAAGACCAGGGGGTTCTGCCCGTGACCCATCCGGACATGACCCGGTTCTGGATCACCCTTTCCCACGGCGTGGATTTTGTTCTGTCCTGCCTGGAGCGGATGACGGGCGGGGAAACCTTTGTGCCCAAGATCCCGTCCATGAAAATCATGGACCTGGCCGGGGCCGTGGGGCCGGACTGCCGCATCGAGACCGTGGGCGTCCGCCAGGGCGAAAAACTGCACGAAACCCTGATCAGCCGGGATGAGGCCCGCAACACCCTGGAAAGCGACGATTTTTATGTGATCAAGCCGGACAACCGCTTTTTCCGGTGTCGGCTGGATGAAAGCCGGTTCAAGCCCGTTCCCGAGGATTTTGAATACCAGTCCCATACCAATACGTGGTGGATGACCCAAGAGCAGATGGCCGGTATCCTCGCCTCTTTTTCGGAGCCGGCCTGATGGTGCGCGTGGGGTCCCATGATATCGGCGACGGCCGGCCCTGCCTGATCACCTTTGAGGCCGGCGCCACCCACGAGGGCCTGGACTCGGCCCGATCCCTGGTTTCCCTGGCGGCCCGGGCCGGGGCCGGGGCCGTGAAATTCCAGATTTTCGATCCGGACCGGCTGGTGGCGGATAAATCCCTGTTGTTCACCTATGAGGTGCTGGCGGATGAAACCACCGGAGCCACCCGGACCGTGGAAGAGCCCCTGTATGATATCCTGTGCCGCCGATACCTGAGCCCCGATCAGTGGCGGCAGGTCAAAGACCTCTGCGACACGCTGAGTCTGGCCTTCTTCGCCACCGTGGGGTTTGAGGAGGACATCCGTTTGCTGGAAGCACTGGGCTGCGATTCCATCAAGATCGCCTCGGCCGACATCGATCACTGGCCCCTGATCCGCAGGGCGGCCCGGACCGGCATGTGCGTCCAGCTGGACACCGGGTGCGCGAGCCTGGGCGAGATCGAGCAGGCCGTGGACATCTGCCGCCGGGCGGGCAATCCCCATGTCGTCATCCACAACTGTCCGTCCGGCTATCCGGCCCGGCCGGACAGCATCAACCTGCGCCTGATCCCCACACTGAAACAGATGTTCCCCGAATGCGCGGTGGCTTATTCCGACCATACCCCGGGCTGGGTCATGGACGTGGCGGCCGTGGCCCTGGGCGTTCATCTGGTGGAAAAAACCATTACCCTGGACCGGACCATAAGAAGTCCGGAGCACCTGTTTTCCCTGGAGCCCGCGCAGATGAAGGCCTTTGTGTCCACTGTCCGGGAGGTGGAAAAGGCCATGGGCCTGCCCCGCCGGGTCCTGGGGCCGGAGGAGATGCAAATGCGGGCGAACATCCGGCGAAGCGCGTTTCTCAAAAGCGGGATGCGCAAGGGCGAGGTCGTTGACCTGGACAGGATCGAGTTCCGGCGACCGGGTTTCGGGATCTCCCCGAACCGGATGGAATCCCTGGTCGGTCTGCGGCTGGCCCGTGATCTGGAAAAAGGGGCCATGCTGAATGAAACCGATTTGATCCGGGGACCGGAATGGGATACGGACCCATCATGAGGGTTGTGGCCGTTATTCCGGCCCGGGGCGGATCCAAACGGCTGCCCGGGAAAAATATCCTGCCGGTCCTGGGAAATCCCATGCTTTTTTATCCGGTTCAGGCCGCCCTGGAGAGCGCTCTGTTCGATCAAGTCATCGTTTCCACGGAGGATCCGGACATCGGGCTGGCCGCGCTTCAGGCCGGGGCGCGGGTCATGGACCGGCCCGCCGCCCTGGCCGGGGACGGAACCGGGGTGGCGGATGTGTGCCGACAGGTGCTTGAAACACTGGCGGACGAAGGCGTCCGGCCTGTCCGGTTCTGCTGCGTTTACGCGACCGCGGTGTTTATCACGCCCGAAGATTTGCGGGCGTCCCTGCAGATCATGGAGCGATTTCCGGAAACCGACGTGGTCATGGGGGTTTCCCGGTTCAACCTCAATCCGTCCCAGGCGCTGATCGTTTCGTCCGACGGACGGCTGATGCCCCAATGGCCGGATGACTGCGTCCGGCAATCCCAGGGCCATCCCCGGCGGGTGGCCAGCAACGGCACCCTGTACTGGGCCGATACCCGGTACTTTCTGAAGAGCCGGACCTTTTACGCCGACATCCTCAGGGGCTGGGAGATTCCCCGGCTCCGGGCCCCGGACCTGAACACGCCGGAGGATTATGAAGAGGTCCTGACCCTGGCGCCCCTGTTTTTAAAAAACGGATAACCGGTATTCGATTATGGTGGTGTTTGTCTGCGAAGCTTCGAGCGTGAACGGTTACGGGCATTTGAAACGCTGTCTGGCCCTGGCCGTTATCTACCGGCGTCTGGGGTTGCCGGTCCTGTTCGTCATGCCCGGGATTCTGCCGGCGGTGAGGGATCTGCTGGATGAGAGGCGGGTTTCCTGGACGGTCCGGCCGGATTTGCCTGCCTGCTTTGACTGGCTTGAAGAAAACCGGAGCCGGGTTCGATTGTGCGTCATCGACCATTACGGCATTGACGCGGATCGGGAAAAAACCGTGTTCGGCCTGTTTCCCGTGGTGGTCCTGGATGATCTGTGCCGGTCCCACTGGTGCGATATGCTGGTGGATCAGACCCTGGGCCGTCGGCCGTCGGATTATGAGGGCAAGCTCTGTCACGGACCGGCCCGGGTCCTTGCCGGAAGCCGGTATATCATCATGGACCCGATGTATCAAGGGATTCGGACCAGGGGCGACGGCCGCCGGGTGCTGATCACCTTCGGGGCCACGGACCCGGTCGGAGCGGGTTTGAAGGTTCTGGACATGCTGGAGGCCGGGGTAAGCCGAACGGATTTGGTTTTCCACATGCCCCTGTCGTCTGTGTCGCCCTGGCTGGCGTCATTGAAGGACAGGGCAAAACAATCCCGGCTGGATATCCGGGTCTATCCGGATCCGCCGGATCTTCGCTTTTTGTACCAAGAGTGCGGGGTGGCCGTGGGCGCTCCCGGCACCAGCGTGATGGAGAGGATGTATTGCGGCCTGATCAATCTGACCGTCACGGTGATGGACAACCATGCGGAGGTCGGACAGATCCTGGCCCGGGAGGGTCTGGTCATCGGTCTGGGGGAGATTAAGACGCTGGATTCGGTGCAGATGATCCGGGAACTGAATCGCCTGGCGGATGAGCCGGATTACGGAGAAGATCTCAGGCAGAGGGGCATGGGCGTGGTGGACGGGAACGGGCCGCTGCGAATCGTCGGGCGGACCGCGTCCCTGATTGCCCCGGTGGTGCTTCGCCCGGCCGGGGCAGGGGACAGGGACACTCTCTACGCCTGGCAGCATGAGCCGGGTGCGCGGCAATATTCCCGAAATCCCTCTCCTCCGGGACCGGAAGAGCATGCAAGCTGGTTTCGCGGGTTTCTGGCCAGGGAAGACGGGACCCTCCTGATCATTGAGTGGGACGGCCGGGATGTGGGCTTTGTCCGGCTGGACGGCCGCGAGGGAAAAACCGAGGTGTCCATCCTGGTGTCACGGCCGTTCCAGGGGCTCGGGTTTGCCGGAGCCGCCCTGAGAAAGGCCCTTGAGCCGTGTCGGCGATATGTGGCCGAAATTCATCCGGACAACCGGGCCTCGGTTCGATTGTTTCTTTCGGCCGGGTTTTGTCAAACCCAAAATGGAACGTACCACTATGGCCCCGAAATCCGATGAAATAATGATCGACGGGCGACCCATCGGTCCCGGGCACCCGCCCTATATCATTGCCGAAATGTCCGCCAACCACCTGGGCAGCCTTGACCGGGCCTTCGCGACAATCCGGGCCGCCAAACGGGCCGGAGCCGACACCGTCAAGATCCAGACCTATGACGCCGAGGCCCTGACCATTGACTGCGGCCGGCCGGAGTTCCGGCTTCAAAACCCCTTGTGGCAGGGCCGGACCTATTATGAGCTCTACCGGGATTCGGCCCTGTCCGTCGAGCATACCCGGGCCGTGTTCCAGTACGCCCGGGAAACCGGAATGACCCTGTTCTCCACCCCGTTTGACGAAAAAGCCGTAAACCTGCTCATGGATCTGAGCTGTCCGGCCTTCAAAATCGCTTCTTTCGAGGCCGTGGACCCCCGGCTGCTGAAATGCGTGGCCCGGACCGGAAAGCCGGTGATTTTGTCCACGGGCATCAGCACCCTGGACGAGATCGGCCGGGCCGTAAAAGTGCTGGAACAGGGCCGTGCCGCCGGAATTCTGCTGTTGCACTGCATCAGCGCCTATCCCGCGAGTATCCGGGATTGTCATTTGAACGCCCTGCACACTTTGAAGCGATTTTCTCCGTGCGTGGGCCTGTCCGATCATACCCCGGACGATACCGCGGCCCTGGCCTCCATTGCCATGGGCGGATGCGCGGTGGAAAAGCATTTCACCCTGTCCCGGGCCGACGGCGGACCGGACGCCGCTTTTTCCATTGAAGAAGACCAGATGCGACGGTTGGCGGACACCTGCCGCAAGGTGTGGGACAGCCTGGGGTCGGCGGACATCTTTTCGGCCGGTGACCGTCCGGGAAGGGAGCATGCCCGGTCGCTTTACGTTGTCCGCGACGTCGGCAAAGGGGACAGGGTCACGGACCGAAATGTCCGCAGCATCCGTCCGGGATGGGGTTTGTCGCCTTTTTCATTCGACCGGGTCATGGGAAAGCGGTTTAACCGGGATCTTTGCGCGGGAACGGCCTTAAAGTGGGAGTATCTTTCCTGAAGCGAAGCGGTCAGGCCGGGCTTGTCTGCAGGGCCGCCGTCATCCGGGCGTGGGCCAGGTCTTCCGGGGAGATCCCGTCCTTTTCGTAGACCTGTTTTTCCGATTCCCACAGCCGTCCGTGCCATCTGCCATGGAAATAAACGCTGTCGTCCGCTTTGGGTGAGGGCGTCACAGGGCTCAGGTCCATCAAGACCAGATCCGGCAGATACAGGACGGGACTGGGTTCCTGCAGGGCTTGTCCGGCTTTCAGGCAGATGTCCGGCAGGGCGTAATGTCCGGCTTGCGGTGTGATCCCGCCGATTCGGAAGAAAAGGGATCGGTTCAGGGCCAGAAACAGGTCCGCCATCTCAACATCCCTTTCTTTCAGAACGGCTGGAAAATCGACGGCCACATGCCGATAGGCGGATACCGGGGTGTGGTTGTGGTCCACGGCCATGCCGGCGGAGACGATCAGGCCGTCCGTGTTTCCGATCCGGGCGGCAAAGAGCCTGGCGCTTCCGTGCCGGGAAAGTGCCTGATCCAGCCGGTTCAGCCATTCCGGAAAAGGGGCAAGAGGGCCGGTCATGAGGATCAGATGATCGCCCATGGCCTTTTCTGCGGCTATGTTCATCATGGCGGTTGCCTTGGCGCCTTTTGGGACGGGAATACGCCGGACATCCCCTTTGAGGGAATCCAGGATTTGCCGGATGTCGTCGGCCGGGTTTTCCGGTTCCAGGATGATGATTTCATAGTCGCCCTGATTTTCGGAATGGTCGGCCAGGGCTTTGAGCTGGGTCAGGAAGACATCGGGACGATCGGGCGCCTGGAGGACGATGGACCATTTCATGATTCCGTCCGGGGATGGGCAGGGCTCGGACAGGGGGAGGCGGGCCGTGCCGGCGGCCCGGATGGCCTGTTCGAGGATTTTGCACACATTGTCAATGGCGTGATCCATGTCGATCAGCTCGTTTTTGAGGTATCGAACCGTTGTAAGGGGATCGATGAGACCGGCGAAATCGGTTGGGCGGGAAAGGGCTTCGGCCAGCCGTTCGGGCGTCATTTTAACGGCTACGCCCTGGTCGGCGAAGGAATAGGCCGCAGCGGACGGGGAGGGGATATCCAGTTCGACCAGGGGTTTTCCGAAGGCGACGGCCTCCAGTCCGGTGGTGCTGCGCTGCCCCAGCACGCACAGGTCGGCCATGGATATGAGATCGTAGGTGCTTTCACTGTCGTGGATGAAATAACGGTTCGATTTGAGACAAGAATCCACGGCCCCGCTCCATTGGTCGATCCGGGGCTGCTTGCAGGCCGGGTGAAATTTGACAAACAGGCAAAGGCGATCGTTTCCAGCCACGGCTTTGAAAATGGGGCGGAACAGGGCCGGGTCCGGCAGAGAGGCGGAAAGAATCAGAAGGACCGCGAAACGATGGGATATCTGATAGGCTTTTCTTTTTTTGTCCCGGACGCCATGGGCTTTTTGAAAGGCCAGTTCCTTTGCCAGATGGGTGTTGCCCACGGGGATGATTTTGGATTCAGGCGCGTCGAATCCGACCATTTTGCGTTTGACCCGCTCTCCCCAGACCAGGTTGAGTGTGGCATACTGGGCATGTCCTGAATAGCCGAAATCCAGACCGTACGTCAGGCCTTCCTGGAGGGTGATAAAGGGAACGCCCTGCTTTTTGGCCCAGAACGCGAACATCTTCCCCCAGCGGTTCAGTTCGTGCAGGGCGAAACAGAGGTCCGGCTTTTCTGCGGCCAGCAGGTTTCTGAAACCGATGTATTCCGAGGCCGTTGAATACAGGGTCTTGTCGATGACCGTCAGGGGAGAGGCCCCGAACAGAAAACTCCGCTTCAGGCTGTCGGACAGGGCGTTTCGAAGCAGATGATAATTGGCCTGGATGTCGTCGGCGTCTTTGTCCGTCAAATAATCGAATACATGGGAAAAATCCAGCCCGAGACGGATGGCGGTAATTTCCTGGGACCGTTCGGCCTGCCCGATGACGTATTTAACACGGGCCCCCTGTTCGGCCAGTTTTTCCATGACCGGAGAGATGAAGCGGGTGTGATGGGCCAGGGCGACGTATACAAGTATTTTCCGGTCTTTCCAGAAATCGGTCATTTTTGTTTCCCTGCCTTTCTGCCGGATGCCTGGCCCCCGATCCGGGCCGTGCGCACCAGAATGTCGGCCCATTCGATTTTGTAGGCGTGTTCAAGAATCTGTGCCTGCACTTCCTGAACCAGTTCGTCCCGGTCCGCGACCCGTTTTTTCAGGCCCCGGGTCATGGGCGGCACCCGGGGATCGAAAATGATGCAGGGAATCTCTTTTTCCGCCACTTCGGTGCTGAAGCAGGCCGAGCATGCCACCACGGCGTCGGCTCCCATCATTTCCCACAAATGGTCGGCGTCGTGGAAGGAATGGGACGCAAACGCATCGAGCGTGTGATGATAGATGAGCGCGATCATTTCCGGATGGGAGCAGGCCCCCCGGCTCTGATCTTTGCCCACGGCGAACATCAGGTGGATCCGGTCTCCCAGCGGGGCGAGGATCCGGAGCAGCTCGTGGTATTCGTGGATCATGGCCACATTGTGGGGCAGGTACAGAATGGTCCGTTCGGCGGGAAGGGAGTGATGGTTCCGGTAGTGGTAGGCGGCCCGGACGCCTTGGAGAGTGAAGCTGGTGGACAGGGAGGAAAAAACGGCGGCTTCGCAGGCCGGCAGGGTCCAGATGTTTCGATGGCCCAGTTGTTCCTGAAGATGCGTGCGGCTTTCCGGGCGGCGGGTTACGATGCCGTCGGTCAGGGACGGCGCCAGAGTCCAGCGTGTATCCAGGGGCAGCAGTTCGTACCCGATGGTCGGGATCCGGTGATGCCCGGCCCAGAGAACGGCGGCATGAAAGATGGTTTCTTCCATTTCCGACGAGCCCAGGGGAGTCGGGATCTGGACGACCAGACCGCCCGAGCCCGGAGGCGGATCCATTTCCATAAAGGTTTCCCGGGCATTGCCGCCGCCCAGGTCGTCCAGGATCAGGGTGTCGGCAAAGGACAGTCCCTGGGTGAAGCGCCTGTCCGCCAGGGCCTCCCGCCTGGACAGATAGATGGATTGGGAGGAGGAGGCGGCCCGGGTGCGGGTTTTGAAGGGAACCGGGTTCAGGTGCCGGATCTTTTCAAACACGTCGGACGAGGTTTCCGGCACCAGGAACACGAGATCCAGGATATTTTGTATTCTTTTCTGCAGAATGCCTAAAAATTCGGATATGATGGGCGTGATCTGGTTGGATTGAATCACCCAGAAAATTTTCGGTTTCATGGAGATCAGGTTCGCTTTGGGGTTGTCTGAAATGTGTCGTCTGTCTGTTTGTAGAATAAGTGCGGATTATAATCAACCAAAAATGTGCCGGTGATTGTTCAGGGGGGCCGGTATGAACCGGTTTGAACAGGTTTTGATTGACAACCGGCGGGCACCGTACTAAAGGGTCGGATATGCAATCCGAAGATGATGACAGGGCATTTTCCCTCCCCTACGGCCGTCATGAAATTGACGATCAGGATCTGGCGGCTGTCAGTCGGGTGCTCTTGTCGAACTGGCTCACCACCGGTCCCGAAGTCGAGGCCTTTGAGCAGGCTGTGGCCCGGGTGGCTGGGGTTCCTTTTGCAGCCGCCGTGAGCAGCGGGACTGCGGCCCTTCACGCCTCCATGGCGGCCGTCGGCATCGAGCCGGGGGACGAGGTGATCCTGCCGCCCATGACCTTTGCGGCCACGGCCAATGCCGTGGTTTATCAGGGAGGCACGCCGGTGTTCGCCGATGTGGACCCCGGGACTTTGCTGATCGACCCCGATCAGGTCGAAAAGCGCATCTCTTCCAGGACCCGGGCCGTTATCGCCGTGGATTACGCCGGGCAGATGTGCGATTATGACCGGCTGGCGGCCATCGCCCGGCCGCGGGGGATCAGTCTGGTGGCCGACGCCTGTCATTCCATCGGCGGCAGCCTCGGAGGGAATCCTTCGGGAAGTTACGCCGATCTGACGGTATTCAGTTTTCATCCGGTCAAACACATCACCACCGGTGAAGGCGGGATGGTGGTGTCCGGACGGGAAGATTTGATCCATAAGGTCAAACGGTTCAGAAACCATGGCATCAGCGCCGATTCGCACCAACGGCGGGACCGGGAAACCTGGTATTACGAGATTGAAACACCGGGGTACAATTACCGTCTGACCGATTTTCAGTGCGCCCTCGGACTGTCCCAGCTAAAGAAGCTGGATGCGTGGGTTCGGCGTCGAAACGAGATTGCCCGGCAGTATGACGTCCTGCTCGCGGGAATTGAAGGCGTATCGCCGCTGGAAACGGCGCCGGATGTGTCCCATGCCCGCCATTTGTATGTGGTCCGCCTGGCAACTTCCTCCCTGTCCATGACCCGGGGGGAAATTTTTTCACACCTGAGATCCCGGGGGATAGGGGTCAACGTCCACTATATTCCGGTCCATTTTCATCCTTTTTATCAGAAGCGGTTTCATCTGTCCAAAGGCCTTTGTCCCGTTGCGGAACAGGCCTATGAGCAGATTCTCACCCTTCCTCTGTTTCCGGCCATGACCCCGGGCGATGTGGAAACGGTCTGCCGTATTCTGAAAGAAACCCTTCATCCGTGACTCGCCTGAAATAAAATGTTCTTCTGGCAGGGTTTTTGCTTTTCTGGTTTTTGATCTGAAGAAATCCTGGATTCAGGCCGATGTAAACGGGATGACGCATGGTTCGAGGAGGCTGATGAGTTTTGATAAGCATAAAACAGGTTTTGAATCCGATCGGGACGATCTGACGGATTTCTATGATGAGCTTCTGTCCTTTTCTTCGGAAAAGAAGACGGACAAATGGTCGGTTTCCTGGTCGGATCTCATGATGACCATGTTTATTTTCTTTGCCGTGATGTACGCATTTCAGGCCGGGAACCGGGAGCTGTTCTTCGGAAAGGGGCCCGGGTCGAATACGGTTTCCGAAAGTGGTTCCGGCAGCGTTTTGAACGTCGGGCTGGAATCCAATCCATCCCGACTTTATGACCAGACCCGTCAGGCCATATCCGAGGTGATGGTGGACGGCCCGGATTCGGTCGAGCTCATGGCAGACGGAGCGGTGAGAATCGTCCTGGCCGGAGACCTGTTGTTTGATCCGGGCAGGGCGGACCTTAAAATCGGGGCCCGCTACCAGCTTGACCAACTCGGCCGGGTTCTGAACGAGACGGAGCTTGCCGTGAACGTGGTGGGCCACACCGACGACACCCCGACCCGATCGGACGCTTTTCCGACCAACTGGGAGCTTTCCTCTGCCCGGGCCGTCGGGGTGGCACGTTATCTGATCGAAGCGGCCGGGGTGGACGAGCGGCGGATTTTCGTCAGCGCCGCCTCTTCCCATGCGCCTGTGGCCGAAAACGATACCCTGGCCCATCGCGCCTTGAACCGCCGGGTCGAAATTATTCTGATGAAAACCAAACCCTATGCAGAGCCTAAAACCTGAGATTCCGAAAAGGAGAGAAAATGTTGAAACCGGAGCAGGTGTTGTTTTTAAAGCAGACCCGCAAAAATCTGATCGGATTGGCAATATGTGTGCTGCTGTTTTTGAGTGGCTTCCTCGTTCACGGCAATGCCGGGCTTTATATCAATCTGTCCGGATTTCTCATCGTGGTCGGCGGCACCCTGGGAGCTGTTTTTCTGAGTTACCGCATGAACCGGATCGAGATTCTCCTGAAAGTGCTGAAAAACGCTTACGGCAAAGAAACCCGTGACCCCGGCGAAGTGGTGGCCGTCCTGGTCGATCTGGCCGTCAAAAGGCGGGTCAAGGGGATTCTTTCTCTTCAGAGCGATGAAAATGAAACCGGCATGGCCTTTCTGAAACAGGCCATCGGCCTTCTGGTGGACGGATGTTCCAGAGATCAGATCAAGGACGCGCTGAGGGGGGAAATGTATTTTTTCAGGATGCGGCGGGATGAAACCCTGAGGGTTTTGCAAACCATGGCGGATGTAGCCCCTTCCTTCGGTCTGGTGGGCAGCGTGGTGGGTCTCATCGGCATGATTTCAGGGGTGGGAGATACATCCATCATCATGAAAACCATTCCCGTGGCCCTGACATCCACCTTGTACGGGATTATATTTGCCAATTTCATTTTTCTTCCATTTGCCGCCAATATCCGGGAGAGAACCCTGAAAGAGCTGTTTCTGCAACGGATCATTCTGGACGGTATTCTCGCCGTGGCCGAAGAGATTCATCCCAGGCTCATGGAACGGAAGCTCACCGCGTTTTTGACCCCTTCCGCCCGGAACGGCTATTATCTTTCCCACGAAGATGTCAGGACCCGGGCAAGGGCTGAAATCGAGCGTAAATTGGAAGAGTTGGAAGAGTTCGAAGAAAGACCCTGAAGATCGGACAATGGACCGGCCCTGAAAAAATTGCACAAAATTGAAAAAACGGTTGACAAAGAAATTCAGATCATATAAATATTTCCTGTTTTTTTGATTGGCCTCGGGCCGTTAACTCAGGTGGCAGAGTATCTGCCTTTTAAGCAGAGAGTCGCTGGTTCGAGCCCAGCACGGCCCACCAAAAAAAACGGAATATGCGTCCCCATCGTCTAGCCCGGTCCAGGACATCGCCCTTTCACGGCGACGACAGGGGTTCGAATCCCCTTGGGGACGCCAGATTCTGCACCCGATGAGGTGCCAATCCAGATGTCGATGCATTTGTGATGACGGAAAAGTCGTTGGGAGATTCGATACATACTCCGAACGGCTTTTTTTATTTCCGTCGTGATTTGCTGGAAGCTTTATCCTTTGTTTTTCAAACCTTATATTTTTTTTACGTCTTTTTTCGGTCCTGCCGTTTTTTTCCCCAGCTCTTTGCGGAGGGAATTGGTGGACTCGGCGGATTTCATTCCGACACCGGCTGAAAACGCATGGATCCGGTCGCATCCCGTGGTGATCATCGCCGGTCCCCGTGCTTTTCCTTTGGCTGTCGGTCCGTTATGAACACGGAATTCAGAAAATGGATGTCGTTAAATGGGTGGCCGGCATTCTGGTGGTTTGTCTTTTTATCGTGGTTTTGATTTTGATGGTGAACCACCGGTTGAAGAAAGAAATTCAAAAACGGGAAAAACTGACGGCGCACCTGGAAAAAGCCCTGGCTGAGGTCAAGCAGTTTCCTGATTCCGACAATCCTGTTGACACAGGTGCCCGGCCGGGTTATGGTGAATGTCGTAAATCTTGAAAACAGAATTTGTCAGAAAAGCGAGGCCAAACATGTTGAACCCATCATCCGGAATCAATTATATCTCTGGATATCAGGCTCAACCCGATGTTTTTTATCCGGATAGATCTTCTTCCGGCCCGGCCCGTTCTTCTTCGGATCGTGAACCATCCACTGACACCGTCGAGATTTCCACCCGAGCCAAAGAGCTTCAGCAGACCTACGACCAGAAAAAATCGGAACTGGACCAGCGTCACGACAATGAAGTCCGGCAGCTGGAAAGAGATTATCTTCTTGAAAAAAAACAGCTGGAAAGAGAATTCAGCCTGAAGAAACAGCGGTTGGAAATCAATGTTTATGCGTGATACGCGGATTTTCGCTTTTTGCGATGATGCATTCATGATCGCCCAACCACGTCGTTTCGCGCTCCACTAGGCTGTACACCAGCGTCCAACCGGCATCTCCACAATGCTTAATCATCCCTTTATATTGGAAATCATCGATCTGGAAAAGAGTTACAACCGTCACAAAGCCGTGGATCGGGTTTCTTTGGCCATCCCCACCGGAATCTGCTTTGCCCTTCTCGGGCCCAATGGAGCGGGTAAAACCACCACGGTGGAGATGATGGAAAACATCCTGGCCCCGGACGCCGGGATGATTGTCTACAAGGGCGGCGAGCGGGACAGGACCTTCAACCAGGAAGTAGGCATTCAGTTCCAGCATACCGAGCTTTTGTCCTTTCTGACGGTGGAGGAAACCCTGCGGATTTTTGCCGCTTTTTATCCCAGACCCCTTCCGGTGAAAGAGGTCATGGCCCTGTGCATGCTGGACAATATTCGAAACAGCCTGAACCACAAAATATCGGGCGGCCAGCGCCAGCGACTGCTCCTGGGTCTGGCCTTGCTGAACGATCCGGAGCTGCTTTTTCTGGATGAGCCGTCCACGGGGCTGGACCCCCAGGCCCGGCAGCACGTCTGGGAGATCATTCTGGACATGAAACAAAGAGGCAAGACCATTGTGCTGACCACCCATTACATGGAAGAAGCCGAAACCCTGTGCGATACCGTCGCCATCATGGACCGGGGCCGGATCATCGAGCAGGGTTCCCCCCGGGGCCTGATCGAAAAGCATTGTACCCCGGAAGGGTGCCCGCGAAACCTGGAAGCCGTGTTTTTGAAACTGACCGGCAAGCAGCTGAGGGAATGACGGGATGAGCCTGAAGCGGATCTGGGCCCTTTTTGTGGCCCGGAATTATGAATTCATCCGGGACAGGGCCGGGTTTGGATGGAATATCCTGTTCCCTTTTCTGATCGTGGCCGGTTTCGGCCTGATCTTCAGTTCGGATTCGGGATCGGAATACAAGGTGGGGGTTTTCCCGGTCAAAGGAGCCGACCTTGCGGTTCAGGACCTGAGCATCCCGGACCGACTGAAAACCTATCGCTATCTTCGATTTGTCCCTTTTGAAAACCGGGACGACGCCATGGAGCGGCTGGCACATCATAAAATCGACATCCTGCTGGAAAACAGCGGACCGGTGCTGCGGTACTGGACCAATGAAGCTTCTCCAAAAAGCTATGTGCTGGACAAAATGATCAGAGAATCCGTGGTGCCGGAGGATTTCCTGACTTCCAGAGTGCAACGGGGACAAGTCCAGGGCGAAACGATCCGATACATCGACTGGCTTTTCCCGGGCATCCTCGGAATGAACATCATGTTTTCCGCTCTGTTCGGGGTGGGGTATGTGATCGTCCGCTACCGGCGCATCGGCGTTCTCAAACGACTTAAGGCAACGCCGGTGACGGCCTTTGAATATCTGACCGCCCAGCTGGTGTCCCGGGTGTTGGTTCTTCTTTTGAGCGTGTCCGTGGTCTGGCTGGGATGTGATCTGATGTTTTCATTCCGGATGCAGGGATCCTACCCGGCGGTGCTGGCGGTGTTTTTTTCCGGGACCCTCTGCCTGGTATCCCTGGGGCTGGTTCTGGCCTGCCGGGGCACCAATGAAGAACTGACCAACGGGATCATCAATTTCATCTGCTGGCCCATGATGTTTCTCTCCGAGGTCTGGTTCTCCATGGAAGGAGCCTCCTCTTTTGCGAAAAAACTGTCTTCCGTGCTTCCCCTGACCCACTTTCTGGCAGCGGCCCGAAAAATCATCAATGACGGGGCGTCCCTGGCGGATGTATCTTTCGAAGTCGGTCTCCTTCTTCTCATGAGCCTCGTTTTTCTGCTGATCGGTTCCCTGCTGTTTTCCTGGACAAAATAAGATTTATCAATCCTTTGACATATTGTATAAAACGGTCATCGTAAAAGATGACGCTTGGAGACAACAACATGAAACCTGTAATCGCCCTTCTGGGACGGCCCAATGTGGGCAAATCCACCCTGTTCAACAGGATCGCCCGATCAAGACAGGCCCTGGTGGATGATTTCCCCGGTGTGACCCGAGACCGGCAGTACGCGGATGCGCAATGGGAAGGGGTCGATTTCAAAGTGATCGATACCGGCGGGTTCCTGAGTACGGATGACGATCGTTTCGCCGCGCGCATCAAGGATCAGCTGATGATGGCCGCACAGGAGGCCGATGTGCTGGTGCTCATCATGGACGGGCGGGCCGGGTTGTCGCCCTATGACCATGACCTTGTGGACCTGCTCCGGAAAATGGCCAAACCCGTGTTCTACCTGATCAATAAGGTGGAGAGCCCTGCGCAGCAGGCCACGCCTGATTTTTACGCCCTGGGCATCGATCGATTCTATGAGGTTTCGGCCGAACACGGAATCGGGGTGGATGATTTTTTGGATGATCTGATACAGGTTTTGCCTCAGTTCCCGCCTGAACCCCGGGAAGAGGAGAATCTGATCCGCATCGCCATCGTGGGCCGGCCCAATGTGGGCAAATCCTCTCTGGCCAATCGGCTTTTCGGAGAACAGCGCCTGGTGGTGGATGAAAAAGCCGGCACGACAAGGGACGCCATCGAGCTTGAAATCGAGCATCGGGGGAAAAAATTCGTGCTGGTGGATACGGCCGGCATTCGGAGAAAAGGCCGGGTGACGGAGAAAATCGAAAAATTTTCAATCCTGAAAGCCTTGAAAAGCATGGATGAATGCGATGTGGCACTGATTCTCATCGACGCTGACGAAGGCATTACCGATCAGGACATCACCATTGCCGGATATGCGGAACAAAGAGGATGCGGGGCCTTGTTTCTGATCAATAAATGGGACCTGCTGGACAATGAGCGCAAAAACATCAAGACTTATATGGATGAGCTTCGCGACCGGGCCAAATTTCTTTCCTTTGCGCCGGCCATGACCATATCGGCTTTGACCGGACAGCGCTGCCACAGGATCCTGGATGAAGTGGTCCGCATCTACGAGGAATACTGTTTCCGTATCAATACCGGCCTTCTGAACCGGATCATCGAAGATGCGGTACATAGGACGGAACCCTCGCTTCACAAGGGCCGACGCCTCAAATTTTTCTATGCCACCCAGGTGTCCACCCGACCCCCGACGTTTGTCTGCTTCGTCAATTTCCCGGACGGGGTCCATTTCTCTTACAAGCGCTATCTGGTCAATCAATTGCGGGAAATGATCCCCATGCAGAAAACCCCCATAAGGCTTTTTTTCCGAGAGAAAACCGGTAAAATCGATTTCAGCGGCGGTTCCAGGGAAGAGGAGCGGATTTTTCAGAAAAAAAAGCGGCAATTGTTCAAAAAACAGAAACAAAGAAAAGAGCAAAGCCGGAAAAAAAGGCAGAGGGATCAGGCAGGAGGGTAGCGGCATGGATCTGTTCGAGTCCCGACAGGAATCCGATCCAGCCTCTCCCCGGCCCCTGGCGGACCGGATGAGGCCGGAGGAGCTTGTGGATTTTGTGGGCCAGGATCACCTGACGGCCCCGGGAAGTCTTCTGAGGAAGGCAATCGAAGAGGACCGGTTGTTTTCCATGCTGCTCTGGGGGCCGCCCGGATGCGGGAAAACAACCCTGGCCGGCATTATCGCCCGTTCCACCCGGGCCGAGTTTATTCAGATATCCGCAGTCCTGTCCGGAGTGAAAGACATCCGGGCGGTCATCGACCGGGCCAGAGAACAGCGGACCCTTTACCGGAAACGTACCCTTTTGTTCGTGGACGAGATCCATCGGTTCAACAAGGCCCAGCAGGACGCCTTTCTCCAGCATGTGGAAAACGGCCTGATTATTCTCGTGGGCGCCACCACGGAAAATCCGTCCTTTGAGGTGATTCCGGCTCTGGTGTCCCGTTGTCGGGTCTTTGTCCTGAAAAGTCTTGCTCCGGAAAGCATCCTGGTGATTTTACAGAGGGCATTGACGGATCTTCGCAAGGGGCTGGGTCTGGCGGAAGATACCTTTACTTTGGAGGCCCTGACCCATATTGCGGGGCTTTGCGATGGAGATGCCCGCATCGCCCTGGCCAATCTGGAGACGGCGGCTCTTCATTTTTCCGGAAAGACGGGGATTACCCGAGAAGATGTCGAAACCGCGGTGGAAAAAAAATCCCTCCTTTACGATAAGGCCGGGGAAGAGCATTTCAATCTGATTTCCGCATTCATCAAAAGCCTGCGGGGCAGTGATCCGGATGCGGCCATTTACTGGATGGATCGGATGCTCATGGCCGGCGACGATCCCTTATACCTGATCCGCCGAATGATCCGGTTTGCCACCGAAGATGTCGGCATGGCCGATCCCGGAGCCCTGACCATGGTTCTGAACGCCGGGGACGCCTTCCGGGTGCTGGGGGTGCCCGAAGGGGAAGATGTGCTGTTCCAGGCAGCGGTTTACCTGGCCACGGCCCCCAAAAGCAATTCCATTTACCTGGCCCATAAAAAGGTGCGGCAAACCATCCGGGACACCGGGTATCAACCCGTTCCCCTGCATCTTCGAAACGCTCCGACCCGCCTCATGAAGGATCTGGAGTACGGTCGCGGATACCAGTACGCCCATGATTTCAAAGATGCCGTCGTTTCCCAGTCCCACCTGCCCGATGCCCTGGCCGAAGCCCGTTTTTATTTTCCCAATGACCGGGGGTATGAAAAAACCGTTCGCCAGCGGTTGGAGGCTTGGCTCAAACTCAGAAAAGAAAAAGGCCTCGGGTCATAGTCCTTCAAGTCCAGCCAGGTTTACTCTTTCCGCTGCATTGAAGCGGACATGAACGGGTTGACCGATTCTGTTTTTTTCCATGAGCCAGGCAAACGTGTCCGGATCGTTTCGGGTTTTGGCCACAAACCGCTCCCGGTCGGGGGTTTTTCCGTAAATGACGGCATAGGCGGGTTCCCGGTCCGGGGTATAAATGATGGTGTAGGTGTCGATGAGACCGATACCGGTGAAGGTTTCGCGGATGCAGATGGGCTCTTGTCCTGCCAGATGGTCGGCCAGGTCCTGGTCATGGTCGTTTCGGATGTCCCGGTCATTGGGTTCTGATCCGTAAACGCCGGCCGCGTGTTTGTGCATGAACCATCCCAGGGACGTGATCAGGCCTTTCGCATATAGACCGGCTTCAATCTTTTCCGCCAGGGTGGCCACCGCGTGAAGGCTGTAATTATTTCCCGGCCCGCCGAAAAACCCCAGTCCTCCGGTCAGGGTCAGGGGCCGGGGATCATCGTCCGGGATGCCGATCATTTTTCGGGCAATGGATACGGCGCAGGGAAAACAGGAGTACAGATCAAAAGCCTCCACCTGGGAGGGCTGGGTGCCGGAACGGCTCAAAGCCTTGACAACGGCCGCCTTCAGAGGCGGGCTGGCTGTAAAATCGGTTTTCTGGATCATGAACCGCTGACGGTCTTCGGCATAGCCGCCCCCCAGAAAATATACCCGTTGCCGGTTTCCGGAAAGATACCGGCGGGCCGCCCGGTCGGACATCAGCAGCACGGCCGCTCCTTGGTCAACTGTGACAAAGGCGTTCATGTATTTGGTATAGGGAAAGGCCACGGGACGGTTGGACGGTCCCGGGGTGATGATCTCTTCCAATGTTCTGGGGGTCCGGGTCCAGGCTTGGGGGTGTCGGGCGGCTGTCCGGCTGAAGGCGGACCACATCCGGCCGATTCTCATGAGATAAGCTTTCAGATCGAGGCCGGACGCGGCCCAGAGGGCGGTTTCAAAAAGCGGGAAGCCTTGATGGGGGTGCTCCATGCCGTGACGGTTTTCCAGACGGGTGGATCCAATGCGGTCGTCACCTGGATAATCCCGAGGTATTCCCTGAAAAAGAGCGCTTCCCGAATCCGGTCGTTGTAAATCCGGATCTCTCTGAACATAGGTTTCCGCCCCGGCGATCAGCACGCAATCGAGTTCATTTTTGGCGATCAGTCCACCTGCCAGGTTGATCATGGTCTGGGGGGAATTGCCGCCGATACCGGATACATGAGTGAGTTTGGGTGACGCGCCCAGCATTCGGGCCAGTCCGGCGGCCGGCTCGATGTAATGCCGGCTCAGGGACCGGACAACGATAATTCCATCCAGGCGTTTGACCAGGCTTTTCGCGCTCGCTTTTTCACAGGCCATGACGGCGGCCTGAGCCATCAGTCCCATGGGGTCCTCCGGGGGTTGCGTCAGATCACGGGGCTGGGTGATCTGACCCCAGCCGGCCACCACAACGTGAATGGGTTTCATGGATGGGTCAATTCCTTTCCCGGCTGACAAGATTGCCGGTAATATGAAAATTCAGATCCGCATAGGCCCGCCGATCTTCGGGGGAGTAGGTTCGTTCCGTGATCCGGATGTTACCGCTCCGGTCCGCCGTCATCACAATGGAAGACCGGGTGCCGTAGGTTTCGCTCTCGATAAAGCAAGAAGAGAGAATCCGCTCCCATTCAAGGCCTACGCCCGTGTTCGGGAGGTGATGATCCGCCGGAATGGATCGGTCGTTCAGTAAATCAAAAAGATGGCTCCGGTTGATCTGATTTTGTCGGATCAGCCGTCCCAATGCTTTTTTTCCGGAGTCGACCTTGGGCCAGGGCGTATCCAGAAACCGGTTGGACAGGCCGTGAATACCGGGCCGGACGGGTTCCATGCGTCGGGAGACATTGCTGAAAGCCCATATTTGATCCAGGCTTCCCAAAATCAGGTTGAACCCGTTGTACAAATCGGATCCGGGTTGGAAATCGTGGATAAATTCTTCGGCCGACCTGCCGGACATGAGAAAGTCCACAATGACCTCTCCCCTTGACGGTGCATCGGATTTTAAAGCGGCCGGATTCCGGTAATTGGTCAGGGCCGCGAATCGGCCGTCCCTGTGAACGCCCAGCCAGGTCCCGCCTTTTTCCAGATCCCGGCCTGCCAGGATGTCCGGGGCGTCTTCCCAGAAACGCATGCTCTGAGCCGGCCGGTGGTAAAATTCATCCCGGTTGGCCGCAAGGATCAGGGGATAATGGTCCGAGATTTTATACCCGAACAGAATCAAACACATGCATAATTCCTTGTTTTTTATCCGTCTCTTTGTTATTGATTTACTTTGTAGTTAAAATGTAACTGTTAATCATTAGAAAATCAATATGGATGGAGGGTTTATATGAAAAACGTAGTGATTGTCAGTGGGGTTCGAACACCGGTCGGTTCTTTCGGCGGATCCTTGAAAGATGTGCCCGTGGTCGAACTGGGAACTTATGTCATGAAGGACGTACTCAAACGGGTCGGTTTGAAACCGGTGGTGGACGCGTCCCAGGATGAATTTTCACCGGATGCTCTGAAAGACCAGGGCGTGATCGATCTCGAGAAAAAAGGGCATGATTATGATGCGTCTCTGGCGCCTGTCTTTATAGACGAAGTCATCATGGGCAATGTGCTCCAGGCCGGACAAGGGCAGAACACCGCCCGGCAGGCCATGATCCATGCCGGTATTTCCCGTCAGACCACGGCCTTTACCGTAAACAAAATCTGCGGTTCCGGCCTCAAAGCCATTGCCCTGGGTGCCCAGGCCATCATGGCAGGTCAGGCGGAAGTGGTTCTGGCAGGAGGTCAGGAAAGCATGAGCAACGCACCCATGGCATTGAACAAGGCCCGGTGGGGCCATCGCATGGAACTGACCGGCATCGGCCAGGTTCATGACCTCATGGTGTTTGACGGTCTGTTCGAAATTTTCTACGGTTACCACATGGGTCTGACGGCTGAAAATATTGTTGAAAAATACGGAATTTCCAGGGAAGAACAGGATCAACTGGCCCTTTTGAGCCATACCAGGGCCTTGGCCGCCGTCAATGACGGAACCTTTGCCAAAGAAATCGTTCCCGTGGTGATCAAGTCCAGAAAAGGCGATATCGTCGTGGACAAGGATGAGCGACCCATGCAGACCAGCATGGAAAAACTGGCCAAACTTGCGCCGGCTTTCAAGAAAGGCGGGAGTGTGACGGCCGGCAACGCCTCCGGCATCAATGACGCTGCCGCCGCCGTCCTTTTGATGTCCGAAGAAAAAGCGGACGCGCTGGGCCTTGAAAAACTGGCGAAGATCAAAGCCTTTGCCGCTGGCGGTATTGATCCGGCCTACATGGGACTGGGACCCGTGCCCGCAGTTCGGAAAGTCCTGAAACAGACCGGAATGGTTATCGGGGACATTGATCTGATTGAGCTCAACGAAGCTTTCGCGGCCCAGGCCATCGGATGCATGAGGGAATTGAACATCGATGTGGAAAAACCCAACGAGCTGGGATCGGGGGTTTCCATCGGTCATCCCATCGGGTGCACCGGGGCCAGGCAGATGGTCACGGCCATTCATCAGATGAAGCGGAAAGGATATGCGACAGGGCTGATTTCCATGTGCATCGGCGGCGGCATGGGTATGGCCATGATCATTGAAAGATAACCCGTCTTTCTTCTTTACTTAATCGCTTTAAGATGATAAACAATTAAAGTTTTCTTCAAAGATTTTAACTGTTTGAAATGAAAAAGCATAAGAGGTGTGTATGGATATTCCCAGGAAATTAGGCATACTGATTTATACGGCGGTGCCGGCCATTGTCGGCGGCGGTATTGTCTATCATTTTTTTGGAAGTTATGTTCCAGTCGCCATATTTGAATCACTTCTAGGCCTGACGGCCCTCGGCCTGATCAGAAACTAACTGATTGATGATCGCCCGATAATCGATGTAAAGCCGTGTTGTGCAGGTATTCCGGCATAACACGGCTTTATTCGGTTTTCCCGTTTTCCCTTTTCAGGTGCCAGACTTCATCGAGAGAGAGATCCCGTGGAGCAGCATATCTCACCCAAAGCGGTTTTTGTTTTTTTCATCATCCTGTTCTGCATGGCCATATTCATGGCCGGCAAGCTGGCGGCACCTTTTTTTGCCGTCATTATTCTGGGGATCGTATCCACAGGCATTTTCAAACCGGTTTTCAAATCTCTGTCCGGCAAGCTTCCCCAGAATCTGGCCTCGATCCTGACCTGTGTGTTGATCTTTTGCGTGATTTTCATCCCGGTGGTCTTTTTTCTGATCATGCTGTCCAAGGAGGCCTTCAATCTGTATGTCATGGCCAGGGATGCGGTGTTTTCAAGCCAGTTGAAAAATCTGCTGGGGAATTCCGAAACCCTAGACCGGATCAATGATTTTCTGGCCAGGACCGGGATTGAACTGACCGTCACCTGGGATGATCTTATCAACCCGATTTCCGATTTGGGCAAAATGGTCGGATTCTCCCTTTTCGAGCAGGCCCGGTTTCTTTCGTCCAATGTGGTAAGCTTGGTCCTGTATTTCGGCCTTATGATGATCGTGGTGTATTATATGCTCATGGATGGGGATAAATTCATTCAATACATATATGACCTGTCTCCTTTACCGGATGAGCACGATGCCAGATTGTTCAAAAAATTCATGGACATGGCCGGTGCAGTACTGATCGGCAACGGTCTGGGAGGATTGATCCAGGGTGCGGCCGGTGGTTTGCTGTTCTGGTTTCTTGGGTTCAATTCCCCCCTGGTCTGGGGCGTGATAATGGGATTTCTGGCGTTTCTGCCCATAGTGGGCATAGGGGTGGTCATGGTGCCGGCAGCCGTCATCCTGATGCTCAAGAAAAAATTGATGGCCGGGTTTCTGGTCCTGGCGTTTTATGCGGTTCTGTCCTGGGGCGTCGAGTATCTGTTCAAACCCAAAATCGTGGGCGACCGGGTCAGTATGCATCCGCTCATTGTTTTTTTTGCCATTATCGGCGGCTTAAAAGCCTATGGCATTCTCGGCATCATTTACGGCCCCTTGATCGCCACTTTTTTTCTGACCCTGGCTGAAATTTATTTTTCAAGTTTTCAATTCATGGTTGAGCCTGAAAAGGCCAATAAAGTGAAAAACGGGAGCGTTAACCTTGACAGCAGATAAAGATATCAATGTGACCAGCATCGAGAAGGAGATGAAACAATCCTATCTCGAATATGCCATGAGTGTAATTATCGGCAGAGCCCTGCCCGATGTCCGTGACGGACTGAAGCCGGTTCACAGGCGCTGCCTGTATGCCATGCAGCAGGTACGCAACGACTGGAACAAGCCGTATAAGAAATCCGCCCGCATTGTCGGTGATGTCATGGGTAAATATCACCCCCACGGGGATTCAGCCATATATGACACCATCGTTCGCATGGCACAGGATTTTTCTCTGAGATATCCGCTGGTGGATGGTCAGGGCAACTTCGGGTCCGTAGACGGGGATTCGCCGGCTGCCATGCGATACACCGAAATCCGGATGCGCAAAATCGCCCATCAAATGCTGGCGGATCTGGAAAAAGAAACCGTTGATTTTGTCCCCAATTACGATGAGACCCTGGAAGAGCCGTCGGTTCTGCCGGCCAGGCTTCCCGCGCTGCTGGTCAATGGATCGTCCGGGATTGCCGTGGGCATGGCTACCAATATCCCCCCCCATAACCTCCGGGAGGTAGTGGCAGCTCTCACGCATCTCATAGACCATCCGGAAGCCGATACCCTGGATCTGATGCAATTTATTCCAGGGCCGGACTTTCCGACTTGCGGGCATATTTATGGAACCCGTGGAATTCATGAGGCGTATCATACGGGCCGCGGAATTATCACTCTCAGGGCAAGGCTCGATGTGGAGGAGAACAAAAAGACCGGTCAAGAGAGTATCATCGTGTCGGAACTTCCCTATCAGGTCAACAAGGCCAAGGTGGTGGAAAAGATCGCCGAACTGATGAGGGACAAGGTCATTACCGGGGCCTCCTATGTCCGCGACGAATCAGATCGGGAGGGAATGAGAATCGCCATCGGCCTGAAAAAAGATCAGATGGCCGAGGTTGTCATCAATCAGCTTTACAAGCATACCAACCTTCAGACCAGCTTTGGGATCATTTTTCTGGCTGTTGTGAACAACCGGCCTCAGCTTCTCACGCTCAAAGAAATCCTGACCTATTTCATCGATCACCGGCGCACGGTCATTGTCCGCAGAACCCGGTATGATCTGCGAAAGGCCGAAGAAAAAGCCCATATCCTGGAGGGTCTGAAAATCGCGTTGGAGCATCTGGATGAAGTTGTCGCCCTGATCCGTGCGGCTGCTTCTCCTGAAGAGGCGAAAAACGGTTTGATGACCCGGTTCGAGCTGACGGCGATTCAGGCCCAGGCCATTCTGGACATGAGGCTTCAGCGTCTGACCGGGTTGGAACGGGAAAGAATTGTGCAGGAATATGAAGATCTTCTCAAGGATATTGCCTGGTACAGGAAAATTCTTTCCAGTGACGAGGTGGTCCGGGGACTGGTCAAGGATGAACTCCGTGATCTGGATGAAGAATTCGGTGACGACCGGCGTACGGAAATTGTCGAAAGCACGGCTGAAATCAATATGGAAGATTTGATTGCCGAGGAAGATATGGTCGTCACCGTGACCCGTAGCGGCTATATCAAGCGAAATCCGGTCTCCCTGTATGCCAGCCAGCATCGGGGCGGCAAAGGCAAAACCGCCATGGGAACCAAGTCCGACGATTTTGTGGAACATTTGTTCGTGGCCTCCACCCATTCCACTTTCCTTTTTATCACCAACCTGGGCAAAGTGTATCAATCCAAGGTGTATGAACTGCCCATGGCCGGACGGTCCAGTCTCGGCAAGGCCATTGTGAATCTTCTGAATTTTGACGAAGGAGAAAAACTGGCCACGGTTCTGACCGTGGATGAGTTTACCGAAGATCGGTTCGTGGTCATGGCCACAAAGCTGGGGCGAGTCAAGAAAACCGACCTCATGGCCTATTCCAGGCCCCGTTCCGGAGGATTGATCGGGGTCAAACTCGCCGAAAAAGACGAATTGATCGCGGCCCGGATCACCAATGGAAAAATGGATATTTTTCTCGGGTCCGACGGCGGCAAGGTCATCCGGTTCAATGAGGACGATGTCCGCCCTACGGCCAGGGACTCCATGGGCGTCAGGGGAATGCGGATCGACAAACATTCGAGTGTGGTCGGCATGGAAGTCCTGGGTTCCCAGGATACCCTTCTGACGGTTACGGAAAACGGTTTCGGGAAACGATCTTCCATAGAAGAATACAAGGTTCAGACCCGGGGCGGGGTGGGGGTCTTCTCCATCAAGACGTCCAAACGAAACGGGAAAATGGTGTCGCTGCTGCTGGTGGATGAGAACGACGAACTCATGATGGTGACGGATAGAGGCAAATTGATCCGCATCGCCATCCAGGGGATCAATGTCATCAGCCGGAATACCCAGGGTGTCCGCCTCATTAACCTGTCGGCCGGCGAAACCCTGATCGGCATTGCCCGACTCCCCGAAGACAGTGCCAGGGACGGGGAGAACCAATCGGATCCGGAAGGTTCCGACGGATTCCCGGAAGATGAGGAGGATTTTGACGATACCGCAAACAGCCCCGAATCCACCGACCCATAAGGGAGATGGACACAGGAAGCGCCTACGGGAGCGGTTTTTGAATAACGGCCTTCAAGGATTTCACGACTACGAGGTTCTGGAGTTGCTGTTGTCCTTGAATACGCCGAGGAAAGATTGTAAAGACAGTGCAAAAGACCTTTTAAAAAGGTTCAAAACCCTTCCGGCCGTCCTGGAAGCCGATCCGGAAACACTTTGCGAGGTCAGGGGCGTAGGGCCGGCCAACAGTTTCGGTATCAAGCTGATCAAGGCCGTTGCCGACCGATATCTGGAAACCCGCATCCTGTCGAGGGATGTGGTTCAGAACCCCCAAGACCTTGTGGATTACCTGCGGCAGGTTATCGGCTATAAGAATAGAGAGGTGTTCGCCGGGATTTTTCTGGATGCGAAAAACAGGGTCCTGGCTTCTGAAATTCTTTTCACCGGGACTCTTACAACCAGTTCCGTTTATCCTCGGGAGGTCATCCTATCCTCTCTGAAACACCACGCGGCCGCAGTGATTTTCGCGCACAACCATCCATCCGGGGATGTCTCGCCGTCAAAAAGTGATCGGGACATTACAAAAAAATTGTTTTTCGCTCTGAAATATGTTGGAATCGTTGTGCATGAACATATGATCATCGCAGGTGACGCCTATTACAGTTTTGCCGCCCAGGGGCTGATATCCGAACTGAACCGGAGATTTGAGGAAACGATATGAGTCAGGACAATGAATCCCGGGATAACCCGCTGAAAGAATGTTTCGGTAATTTGGAAAAAGTGTTCCCCATGACGGACAAAGGATTGCGGCAGACACCGGATGACTGTTTCTACCACTGCCCGGTCAAAACCGGATGCCTTCGGTCCGCCCTGGCTTCGCGGGATGGAATCCGGGTGGAGGAGGAACTGATCGACAGAGGGGCCAAATCCGGCGTCATGACTTTTTTTGAGCGATGGTCTCGAAAAAAACAGGTTCACAGAAAAACGAAACATTATTTTGGAGAAAACTCATGAAATCCGTAAGAGATATCGACGTAACGTCCAAAAGGGTTTTCGTCCGGGTAGATTACAACGTACCACTGGACGATCGGTTGACCATTACCGATGATAATCGTATACAGGCCACTCTGGAACTCATTCACTATCTTATGGAACAAAACGCCAGGATCATCCTGGCCTCCCATCTGGGCCGACCCAAGGGCAAACGCGACCCGCGCTACAGCCTGCTACCCGTTTCCAGACGGTTGTCCGAGCTGTTGAACAGGCCGGTACGGTTTGCAGAAGACTGTGTGGGAAAAGCCGTGGAAAAAATGACCGACGGTTTGCAAGATGGAGAGGTGATGCTCCTGGAAAACCTGAGATTTCATATCGGGGAAGAAAAAAATGACGAAGCCTTTGCCCGGGATCTGGCTCGGCTTTGTGATGTCTATATCAACGAGGCCTTCGCCGTTTCCCACAGAGATCAGGCTTCGGTTACGGGGGTGCCGAAATTCGTATCACCATCCGGAGCCGGTTTTCTGCTTGAAAAAGAGGTTCGTTCCTATTACGAATCCGTGGAAAATCCGAAAAAACCGCTCATGGCGGTTATCGGGGGAGCAAAGGTATCCTCCAAGCTCGCGGCCCTTGAAAACATGCTCAAGGTTGTGGACAAGCTCATCATCGGCGGGGCCATGGCCAATACGTTTCTGAAAAGCCTGGGGGTTGACACCCAGGGATCCTTGATTGAGGAAGATCTGCTGGATACCGCCCGGGATATCATCCGGAAGGCCGAAGAAAAAGGGGTGGCCCTTCTTTTACCCGAAGATCTGGTGTGTGCGGAAAAACCGGATCCTCAGGCCAAAACCGTAATCGCTTCTTTGGACAGGATTCCGGAAAACTGGACAGCCCTCGATATCGGACCGGAAACCGCCGCCAGATACGCAAAAGCTCTCAGAGACGCCGGCACTATCGTGTGGAACGGACCCATGGGCATGTTTGAACTCAGTCCCTTCATGGCCGGAACCCGGATCGTGGCCGAAGCCATTGCCGACTCAAAGGCGTTTTCCGTGGTGGGGGGGGGAGATACCGGGCTTGCCGCCAAGCAATGCGGCATCGATGACCGGGTCAGCTACGTGTCTACCGGAGGCGGTGCTTTTCTGCACATGATGGAAGGCCGTACCCTGCCGGGGGTGGCCGCCTTGAACTGATTCCGGGAAAGGAAACAGCATGATCTGCTGTAAAAACAGAGGCTGGTTGAGCAGGGAAGACAAACTGATTCGATCTTATTACGAAGTCCTTCGTGACGAACTGGATCAGTTTGTCCTGAAACATGCCCTGGTGGATTCCTATGAAAATTTCGTCAACCTGAAAATACCCTATCCTTTTGTGGAATCAAGGGAGCTCAAACCCCGGGCCCGGATACCGACCACTGAATTCGACGCCCAAAATTCGTTTCTGATCATTTTCACCGAAAACGCCATCGAGCGAAAGCACAAAAAATACATTCGCTATTTTGATGCCAACAAAACAACCAAAAACAATCTGTTGCGTCATAAATCCTTTCCTGATGTGGAAAATTTCAGCAGGAACATGAAGTTTTTCGAAGCCGATGATTTTCTGGTCCTTCTGAAATCTTTGTTGCCGGTGGATTACGCTTTGCTGATTCAGAAATCCCACAATTCCAAAGTTCGGTTCGCTCTGACCCATTTCCATGTGCGAATCGACTGGCCCATTACCGATGCGTCCGAACATCTGGCAAGGGAGCTTCGCTATATTTCCAAAGATCTGTATGAAAAAGGGGAAAAATACGCCGATGATTTCCAGAAAAAATTTTTCGAATACTATGGCGTGCCGGCCCTGTCCGGAGGAAGGCGGACGGCTGCCATTGTGGCCGCTCAATATTTCAGGGATTTCCCAGGAATTGCAACGGTTTATGTAGCCTCCAGTGAATCACGGGCTCTTTTGCGGATAGATGAAAGGGGCGTGTCCAAATCGGTTCTGGTCCGACTGGCGCCCGCTGATATCAAAAGACTGGGAGAGTCAGCCGGCATCAGCTCCCAGACATTTTCCAAAAATTATGTGATCGCACGGGAGAAAAAGCACACTGTCTGCATTTTCAACGTGATCTACGACCATACGGCTCAGGCCTTGCCTTCCGAAGGCGGCCGGCTGAGGGACCTGAAACCCGACAGCAACTGGCTTACGGTATCCGAAGAACAAATCCTGCCAAGGCCATCGGTCCTCAATCATCCGCCCATTCCGTTCAAATTGGTCTATTCATAGTTTTTTGAGCATGGCGATTTCATCACAGTTGGGGAAACTGACGCATCCAATGCAATCGGACCAGACCTTGATGGGCAATTCGTTTTTATCGATCTGGGTGAACCCGAACTGCCTGAAAAAGCCCGGCCGGTAGGTGAGGGTGAACAGGTCGGTGATATTGAAATATACGGCTTCCTGGATGGCCCTTTCTGTGAGCGTGCTGCCGATCCCTCGATGGGTAAAATCCGGGTCTACGGCCAGGGATCTTATTTCAGCCATCCTTTCCCAGCAGAATTGCAGGGCACAGCAGCCCACCACTTTTTTCAGATCCGGGTCTTCATATACCCAGAAATCTCTTAAATGATCGTATAATTTGCTTAAAGGCCTTGCCAGCAGTTCTCCACGACGATTATAGAACTGCAGCAGGGCATGGATGGGTTTTACATCATCCAGTAAGGCTTTTCTTATCATTACTTTTCTTTAATTATCCTCATGCTATGGCTTTCGATAAGGGTTCAGAAGGAGATAAAGCGCTTGATCGCCTTTTGAAAGGCTTCATCGGTAAAAGGTTTGTGAAGGACCAGGTTGATACCCGATTGGGTGAGTACTTTGTCATTGACTTTGATATCCCCATCTTTTTCTTCGATGAAATCGCTTTGAGTGGTGATCATGAGAATGGGGATATCCTTTCTGGAAAATTTTTTCCGAATCTCCCGGGTGAGCTCAAGGCCGCTTATGTTAGGCATGTTCAAGTCGGTGATAACCAGATCCGGTTTTTTCGTGAGAATTTGGGGGATGGCTTCTTCGGGGCGGTCAAAGGTCAGGGCTTGCAGTCCTATCGCCGACAACTTGTTCTGATAAAGTTTAAGCATCATTTTCGAGTCGTCGATCACAACAATCTGAGCGCTTTGTTCTTTGGGGCCGGATTGTCCGGCAAGCTTTCCGGTCAGGGATTCAACAAACGTTTTCTGACCGATGACGGCCATTTGTTTTAAGAATCCCTTTCGGATGGATGGAGCTGCCTTTCCAACGGTCAAGTAGGTTTCAGCCAACGTCAGAAATGATTCTTCTTCAACCAGAAACTTAAAGATATTGGTGGAATCCGAATCTATCAGGGCAGCTACCACGTTCCGGGAATCCTGAGATCCCTCCCGAACCACATTTTTAAGTCCGGCCACCAATGCTTTGGAAAGGTTTTTGTCAATCGCCCGGGCCGCGCTCATGCGAACGGATTCCTCCGGGTCTTGAAGGCCTTGAACCAGGCTGATGGCTGTTTTGGGCGAAGGGATGCGCTCCATGGCTTCATAAGCGGCCTGCCGAATGTTAGGGTCTGCCGGTTGGGTGTTGATAATGTCCAGAATGGCCGGGATGGCCGTCGGGTCACCGATATACCCCAGGGTGGTGATCAGATGCACCAGATAATCGGCCGTTGCATTCCGGGACGCTCGGGCAAGAATGGGAGTTGCCTTGTTGCCCAATTTGATCAGTTGATCGATGGCCGTATCCCGGACATTGGTGATTCCTGACTCCAAGAGTGACGTCATCTGATCCAGGGAGTAGATGGTCTGGATATCCGTCAAAGCGTCCACTGCCAGTTTGTTGGTTTCTTCATCCCGTCCGATAAGGCGGATCAATTGATCAACGGCTGCATCGTTTCCGTGTTCGGCAATGGCAAAAACGGCTTCCCGACGGACTTGTGTGTCCGAATGGGCCGCCATGGCAGTCAAAACGGATAGCGTTTCGGGGATGCGCAGCTTTCCCAAAGCGGATATGGCGGCTGACAGAATATCCGGGTCCCTGTCCTGCGCCAGAATCTGTTCCAAGGATGGGGCGGTTTCCTTGAGAAGCAAATCTTCAGCCGCTTTCAGAAACAGGAGTCGCGTTTTTTTTTCCGTTCCCAGAATGTATCGTGTGACCTGCCTGGTATTTCTGTAAGCCTTGTCCAGAATGAGATCGTACAGATATCCCTGGATTTCGGGATCCGAGATATCGACCCGGGTCAGGAATTCAAGCAGTGGGAAAACGATATGATCAGGACCCTTCCCTAATTCAATCAAGGCTTTGCGCTGTATGTCCGCGTCGACATTTCCATCTGAGGCGAATTGGAGCAGGGCCTTGGCTTTGACAACATCTTCCTGTTTGAGACAGAAGATCAGCTCTCCTATGAATTCGTCGGCATTGATGGTCGCCATGTCTATCCTTGTTGATTTTTGAATTGATAAAATACGGAATTCAGATATTTTTTGGAAATAAAAAGGTCTGTGTCATTGGCCAGAGATTCCGTGGAACCGATCATGAGGTATCCATCCGGCTCCAGCACCTTTGAAATATTCTGGTAAATCCGTTTGCGGTCATCCGGTGTAAAGTAGATCATGACGTTCCTGCAAAGAATAATGTCGAATTTCCCTATACCGATGAAGGGTTTCATAAGGTTCATTTTTTTGAACTGTGCCATGGCTCGTATTTCGTCTCTGATTTTATAGCGGTCTTCTTTTCTGACAAAATATCGATTCAGACGCCTTTCTTCCAGTCCCCTGGCCACTTCGAATTTGTTGTAGACTCCGTAACTGGCGTAAGCGATGGCGGCATCGGAAATGTCCGTCCCGAACAGTTGGATATTGTATTTGTCCGTGGTGACGCCCATTTCAGTGAGGATCATGGCTATACTGTATATTTCCTGGCCCGTCGAATTCGCGGCGCTCCATAGCCGGATGGAGGGTCTGATGGAAGGGGATCTTTTGCTCCGCCGGTCGATCAGATCCGGAATAATTTTGTACTGCAGGAGTTCAAAAGGTGATTTGTCCCGGAAGAAATAGGTTTCATTGGTCGAGATCGCATCAATGATTTGATTTTCCAGCTCTTTTTTGAGATCCGACCTGGCTTTTTGAAGCAGTTCCGAAAAAGAGGCGGCCCCGTATCGAATGAGCAGCGGGTGCAGGCGGGTTTCGAGCAGGTATTCTTTTCCGGTGTCAAGAGATATCCCGGAAATATCCAGAATATATCTGGAAAACAGTTTGAATTCTTCCGGATTTATTTTGCTGGTCGCCATGGAGATTACCGCTGGGTCAACGTAGATATAGTCAAATCACTGATTTGACTATGGCTTCGGCAATCTTTTCCAAAGGGACCACAACATCTGCGATACCGGTCTCAATGGGGCCCTTTGGCATACCGTATACAGTGCAGGTTTCTTCGTTCTGAGCAATCACAAAACCACCGCTGTTTTTTATCTGCACCAAGCCTTTGGAGCCGTCGGACCCCATGCCTGTCATGATGACGCCGGTGGATCGCCCGACATAATGCTGGGCAATGGACCGGAACAGATAGTCCACGGAGGGTTTGCAACTGTTTTCCGGAGGATCGTCGGTAATTTTGATTTTCCGGGAGGCTCCGTCTGCGCCGGCCACAATTTTCATCTGTTTGCCGCCGGGGGCGATGAAAATTTTTCCGGGTTCTACAGTATCACCGTTTATCGCCTCTTTTACGGTCAGCGGTGTTTTGTTGTTCAGGCTGTTGGCAAGGGATGCAGTAAAAAGCGGCGGCATGTGCTGAACGATCAGGATGGGCACACTCAGACTATCCGGCAACATGGGTATCATCTGCGTTAAAGCGTTGGGCCCGCCTGTTGAGATACCGATGCCGACGATCTCGGATCTGGTTTGAATGGCGGGTCTTGCCGCAATAGGGGGTTCAGCCCGGGTTTTGTCGCTTTTAACCGATGTTCCAATGGGTTTTAGTCTTTGTTGAATCTGAAGGCGGTTTTCCTTGTTTCGCTTCAGGGCTTTGACAATGGGAAAGATGGCTTCTCTGACCCGGTCCATGTTGTCGGCCATCTTGCCCTGGTCGGGTTTGGGCACAAAATCAAAAGCGCCCAGTTCCAGAGCTTTGATGGTCATCTCGCTGCCTTGCCGGGTCAGGGTGGACAGCATGATGACCGCAGGGACTCCGGGTTTGCCTTTTAAGGCGCGAAGCACTTCCATGCCGTTGACTTCCGGCATTTCAATATCCAGGGTAATCAGATCAGGCTTCAGGCTTTCGATTTTGGATAGAGCTATTTTTCCGTTATTGGCGGTCCCGATAACCTCGACGTAGGGAATCTCCCTTAAAACATCTCCCACAATTTTTCTGTAGACGATGGTATCGTCGATAACAAGGGCTTTGAGTTTTTCCATTATTCTTTAAGGACCTCATCGATATCCAGGATCCCGATCAATTGTTTTTCGGTTTTCAATACGCCTTGAAAAAATTTTCCCTTGAGGCCGCCGATGTTGGATGGGGCCGGCTCGATTTCCTCTCTTCGGGAAGACACCACATCGCTGATGGCATCGATGAGCAGACCAATGTGTTCGTCTTCTGAATTGACTATGATGTTACGGTTGTCTTTGTTTCGCTGTACAGATGCGAGGCCCAGTTTTTTTCCGAGATCGATGATGGTGACGATTCTGCCTCTCAGATTCAGGATACCTTCAATATAGTCCGGAGCCTGGGGTACTTTCGTGATTTCAAAGTGCTTGTTGATTTCCTGGATGTTGAGGATGTTGATCCCGCATAATGCGCCGCCCACGTAGAAGGTCGCGAATTCCATTTCTTCGGCGGATGCTCCAAGAGTATCGTGAATCATTTCTTTCTCCTTGCGATGAAGATGTCCGTTTAATTCAGGTTAAGTTTTTTCCGGATGACCTTCATGAGTTTTTCCCGGTCGAGTTTTATTTCGTATTCGTCGATACCGACTTTTCTGCCTTTTTCAATGTGAGCCTCACTGGCCAGAGAGGTCAGTGCGATGACATTTAAGTGAGAAAATCTGGGATCGTTCTTGATTCGTTTGGTCAGTTCAAACCCGTCCATGTTGGGCATTTCAAGATCGGTGATGACGATATCGATCTCATCCACCCTTTCTTTGAGCAGTTCCCAGGCAATTAAACCGTCTTCGGCTTCGATGACCTTGAATCCGTCTTCTTCCATGAAAGTTTTGACCTGATTTCTGAAAAAGGCTGAATCTTCCGCGAACAGAATGATTTTTTCACCGGACTGGGCCATTTCAGCAGCTATTTTGGCTTCTTCCTTGAACCAGGACGGATTTAATATTTTGACCATTTCAAAGATATCCACCAGCATCGTGGTGTGGTTGTTGATGATCATCGAACCGCTGACGGCAGGCTGTTTGAGTACGTTTTCATCAATATCCATAACGACTTCAAGGGCGTCGATCGGTGGGGTCACCATCAGGCCGAGCTCCTTTTCCTTGATTTTGAACACGATGACCTCCTGTTGATCTTTCTGAACAAGGGGTTTGAAATCAGCCACCTGTGACAGTTCATACAGGGGAAGCGCCCCGCCTCTGTATTGAACAACTTTTCGGTTGCCGATCTGTTCGATGGTGGTTGTCTGAATCCGTTCAATCCGCTCGACAATATTGAGGGGAGCGGCAAAATATTCGGAATCCGAGTTTTTGAAGGTCAGCAGGGCCGCTTTGTCCTTGGATGCTTCCGCGGCTTCTTCGGCAGCCCTGGCAATCTGACCGGCCTCGGACACGGTTGCCAGGTCGGCCATTTGTGCCAAATTGGAAATGTCCAGGATAAGAGCGACCTTGCCGTCACCCATAATGGTGGCTCCGGCGTAAGCCATGCATTTTTTGAGGTGTCGGCCCACTGGTTTGACAACGATTTCCTCGGAATCATGGAGATTGTCCACAACCAGCCCGTATTTGAAAGCCCCGGCAGAAACAACGGCAATGTTGATGGCGCTTTCGGAATGATACCGACGATCGGTCTGCACTCTTTCCTGGAATCGAGCTTCGTTTTCGTCCAAAGGCTCTTGCAGGACGCCGTTTCTTGTAACGATATGTTTTCTGGATCGTCTGTCGGCAATATTCTGTCTCCGATCAGGACGCTCTTCTTTATTTTCCGGGTCATGGTAAGTTTTCTGAATGCCCAGCATATCCGCCAGGTTGAGAAGGGGTAAAAGCTCTCCTCGAAGTCTGACCACCGCAGCGTCGCCGACTTTTTCGATCTTATCTTTGATCTGAGCGGCCGGGATTCTGAGCAGTTCATTGAGGTTGACCTGGGGAACGGCATATCTTTCATTGCCCACGGAGGTTATCTGACTGGGAATGATGGCCAGTGTCAGAGGCAGTTTGATTTGAATATGGGTGCCTTCGCCCGGAGTTGAATCCAGTTCGATAATGCCGCCCAGATTTTGGATGTTGGTAACGACGACATCCATGCCCACCCCCCGGCCGGAAACATCAGTAACCGTTTTGGCCGTTGAAAATCCCGGCAGAAAGATGAGCTCCATCTTTTGTTTGTCTGACATTTCCGCAACCTGATGCTCGGATACGAGGTCTTTTTCCAGGGCCGCCCGGGCTATTTTTCCCGGGTAGAGCCCTCTGCCGTTATCTGAAATGACGATATTCACCTGGCCGGCATCGTGGAAGGCTTTTAAAATGATCTTTCCCGTGGGGTGTTTGCCCATCTGTTCCCGTTCCAAAGGGGTTTCAATGCCGTGATCAACGGAGTTGCGGATCAGGTGGGTAAGGGGATCGTTGATGGATTCCAGAATGGTTTTGTCCAGTTCGACATCCTTCCCTTCGATAATGAGTTCAATGGATTTGCCCAGTTGGTGGGATAAGTCTCTGACAATTCGTGTGAACTTGTTCAGAATATTGGCAATGGGTTGCATGCGTGTTCTCATGATCGCCTCCTGCAGTTCCGAGGTGATCATGTCGATTCTCTGGCTGGACAGTTCAGTGGCTTTCTGATTGGATGAATTGATTGCCTGAAGCAACTGATTGCGACTTAGAACAAGTTCTCCGGCCAGGTTCATCAAAGTGTCCAGCAGTCCGACATTGACCCGGAGGGAGGATTGGGTTTTGGCCCCGACATTGATATCCTTTTCGGCGGATATGGGCATTTCGTCATCCATATCGTCTGATTTTACGGCCTCTTTTCGCACAAGGTGCTTTTCAGTAATTGATTCTCCGCGATCAGACCTGCCGGCGTCCGGCGTTTCGGTTGGATGAACCGTGACCGGGGATTTTTTTACGACCGGTGTCAGCAGCGTCCGGGGAACGTTTTCCGTAAGCGGCATGGCCGCCGGGATTCCATCCGCATGGTGGACTGTGCTCGGTACGATCATATCATCAAGTATCTCGTGGATGTATTTTGGGTCGATGTCAAACAAGGTTTCAGTCATGTCGTATTCAATGATGGAAGCAAACAAAACCTGAAAAGGGATCCTTGTCGGAGCGGCATTCATGTCAAGGGTGCCGACGGAATCGAAATCGATTCGTGAATCGATAATGGTGCCGGTTTTCTGAAGACTTCCCAATAACTCGATGGGATTTTTGTCCTTTCTCTGGATGTCGTGAATGAGATCGTATTCCACCAGAAATAGATTTTTGCCTTCGGCCCTGTACCGTTCGATGTCATAGAGCGACACCCGGGAGTAAATGCGACCATCCTTGAGAACGATATCCATAAGTTGAGACACTTTGTCCTGCAGGCCTTCGGGTAGCGATGACCGGGTGATATTTTCAAGGGCATCGATGTGGGCGGAGATATCTACGTCATTGCTGATTTTGGTGTTTTTTAAAAGATTTTCAAGTTCATCAAAGCCCTTCAAGAGAACGCTGATACGAGCTGAGTCCGGAAGCAGCTCCTTGTTACGAATCAGTCCCAGGACATTTTCCAGATGATGTGCCAGATCCTTGATGGTCGTCAATCCCATGAATCCGGCCCCTCCTTTCACGGAATGGGCCGCCCGGAATACATTGTTGACCAGATCCAGATCTATGTTTTCGCCTGCTTCTTCAATGGCCAGAAGGTCGCTTTCGATGTCGCCTAAATGATCCAGTGATTCTTCGATATACATTTGCAGGGTTTCGTCATCTTCAAACATATCCAGCCTCCTGAAAACATTATCACATTGATAGGTCACAAATAGCCTGATTCGACAATGGTACCAATCTACAGAAGATACAGCAAAAAGTCAAACCAAGAATATCCCCGTCCCGCCCTATCCTTTGCGCACGATGTCGTTTGGTCGGCAGGTGGTTTCGATGGTCAGAAGGACGAGGGTATTTGGTTGGGCGCAGGGTATGGGATGGCCATCCATATCGGTCAAGGCTTGAATAGGTATTGGGAAGGGGGGAAACTCGGGCGATAAAATCTCGATTAAATCTTCGCGATGGAGTTTATTTCGGACAGCTACGATATATTCATGATCATGAGCGGAAGTGCCGATAATTTTGCCGATAAATCCATGAATTTCCCCCTTATGGTCGTTATTGTAGTTCTGAAGGGTTTCATCCGGTGAATCAAAATAAAATCCAGTGCAATAGTTACGGTGGAAAACCCGTTCAAGTTCTTTGATCCATTCCGGATCTGTACGGTAAGTCGCCGGTAACCGGAAATAACTGTCGATGGCGTTACGATATGTTTTGACAACGGAAGCGAGGTAATGAATGCCTTTCATCCGGCCTTCAATTTTAAATGAGGAAATGCCTGCACGGATCAGTTCAGGTATGTGCCCGATCATGCACAGGTCCTTTGAATTGAATAGGTAGGTTCCTCTTTGGTCTTCCATGGCGGGAAAATATTCATTGGGACGAAGTTCTTCCATCACCGCATATTTCCATCGGCACGGATGGCTGCAAAGTCCCCGGTTACTGTCTCGGCCGCTCAGAAAACTGCTCAGAAGACAACGGCCTGAATAGGAGATGCACATGGCCCCATGAATAAACGTTTCCGTTTCAATCGGGGCGTTCTCACTGATTTCTCGGATTTCCGATAAAGATAATTCTCTGGCCAGGTTGACCCGTTTTACTCCCTGCTTGTGCCAGAACCGAACGCTGTTAAGGTTGGTGGTGTTGGCCTGGGTGCTGAGATGGATGCTGATTTCAGGTATGATTTCCCGTGCGAGCAGAATAATTCCCGGGTCTGAAATAATGACGGCATCCGGGGATATTTCTCCAACCCGCTTCAAAAAGGTTCTAAGTTTCCGGTTCTCGTGATTTCTGGAAAATATGTTACATGCCAGATATACTTTAACGGCATGTCGGTGGGCCAGATCAACCGCCTTGAAAAGTTCTTCCTCCGAGAAATTGTCGGAAAAATTTCTCAGGCTGAAATCCTTGCCTGCCAGATACACGGCATCTGCGCCATAATGAATGGCAATTTCAAGTTTCTCATAATTGCCGGCCGGTGCAAGCAATTCGGGTTTTTCGAGCGAGTTGGTCAGGGCTGCTGGCATTTCATCGGCAATACAATTTGAATTGTGGTGCCCCCGGCAGGAATCGAACCTGCGCACATGGATTAGGAATCCAATGCTCTATCCACTGAGCTACGGGGGCTTTGTTAGGATACGCTAATGTTTAGATACCTACCATAACCAAGGTTTTTAAGCAATACTTGATGGCTCTTGACTATTCAGATTTTTATTTGTTCAAGACAATAGGGTATCAAACGGAACAGTTATTGGATTGAAAGCCGATTTTGGATTCAGAACACAAGTTTTTCGGAAATCTCCCCTATTCGACAATTAAATTTTGACCTGGGAAGATCTTGCTTTTTTTGTTCAGATGGTTCAGAGCCAACAGTCGATCTAAACTGATATTGTATTTTTTTGCTATCAAAAAAGGACTGTCGCCATTTCGAACCTTATGGGTCGCTGGGACACGTTTGGCTATCGCTGCTTGTTTGCCGCAGGGGATGGTCAGTTTCTGGCCAACGGTAAGTGCGCCTCCTTTCAAATCATTGGCGGCCATTATGGTTTTTGTTGTGGTGTTGAATTTGCCGGCCAGGTTCCACAGATTGTCCCCTCTCTGAACCGTGTATTTAATTCTTTTTTCGGTTGCAACAGCCGTGGATGTCTTGGTTACTGTGGTGCCATCGGGTTTAGCGGGGACCTTCAGCATCTGGCCGGTTATGATCTGTTGCCCTTTGCCGATTTTGTTGAGACTTGTAATGGCGGGCAGAGAAATATTATATTCTTGCGCGATGCCGGATAATGTTTCTTTCTTTTTTACTCGATGGTAAACATAAGAAATTTGGGGAGATTCTATCGGAGCAGTTTTCAGAGCTTCTATACGCGACATGAAAAGATCGGCTTTGTCTTCCGGTACTTTTAAAGAATAGAGTTCATCTGGAAGGGTCGCATATCGGAGTTCAGGGTTCAGATCCTTCATGATCGAGATATCAACGTCTATTTCGGTGGCAATGTCACTGAGGCGGACAGGTTTTTTGATTTGACAGGCTTTGTATTCGATCGGTGACCAAGGTTGATCGATGCGGATTTGATATTTCTCAAGATTTTCGACGATATGAAGAGTGGCAAGGAATCGAGGTACATAACGAGATGTTTCACGGGGGAGTTTTTGGTAGAGATCCCAGAAATTATCGAGATAGTTGATTTTTTGTTGACGGATAATTCCTAAAACTCTGGCTTCCCCGCAGTTATAGGCTGCCAGAGCGGTCGTCCAGTCCCCGAACATGCCGTGAAGTTCTTTCAGGTAGTTTATGGCGGCCTGAGTGGATTTTTCAGGGTCAAGTCGCTCATCGATATAATAGTTGCGGTTCAGTCCGAATTTATATCCTGTGGATGGTATAAATTGCCATAAACCAAGTGCTCTGGCAGGCGAAAGGGCGCGGATCTTAAAACCGCTTTCAATCAGCGGCAACCAGGAAATTTCTTCAGGAAGTCCCGCTTTTCGAAGCTCTTCAACGATATAAGGCCTGAAGCGGTAAGAACGCTCAAGCGATTGAATGAAAAACTGTCGTTCTGGGCCTGTCAAGCTGTTAATTTCGTTCTGGACAAACGTATTGAGAGTGATGGGTATTTCATTGAACTGGCCGTTGGCGACAGTTTGCCTGGAGGCGTATATTTCGAGGATGCGTTTTGAAATCAGATACCTGACGTCTTCAATTTGCTGACGAAACTCAGAATGGATTTCAGTATCGATTTCCAGAATGGAAGCGTAAGCCGTATCCAGGTTGGTCAAGGCTTCATCCAATTTGCCTTCTTCCCACATTTCCTGGGCGACATTGCAAAGTTCGAGGGCCTGGTCGATTTTTACCTGGGCGAAAAGGTTGGAATCACTGTTTCCATCCATTTCGCCTCCCTCTGTTGAGACTTCACTTTTTTCTCCATACAAAGAAGAGGGATCGGAGGGATGGGTTGTAGAAGAATGTTCAATATCATAAGGGTTTGATCTACCTTTGGAGTTTTCGATGGAGGAACTTTTGCGCAAACCGGTTTTTGTTGGATCGGAGGTCACGTTATAGTATGAATGCTGACAACCCGCCGTTAACCAGATGACTATGAAGAAAACCGCCGTTATAGATTTTAGCATTGTTCTCCTTTGATAACACAGAAGTTGTTGGTTTCAGGACTTATTATTAGATTCGAGAAAGCATGTCAAGCCCATATATTTCGATGAATGAAGAAAAATGGGTACCATTCTTATCCTTGTGTGTGTTGATTGACAGCCGTCACTGACAGTAAAAGAATAATTTGCCAATGCCACTTGATTCTCAAAGAAATATCTGATAATTTTACAGATTGGAATTTTTTTAACGGATTGGGTAGTAAGCAGGCTTGCATGAGTCGCTGGGGTGGGATTTTGAGGCCCGTTGCAGAAAAAAATAGAAAATCGAATTTAGGTGTTGATTATCTTGATTTGTTCTGTTATTATCCCACGGTCTTTTTGCCGAGATGGTTGATGCGGCATGAAAGCAGGCCGATATAGCTCAGCTGGTAGAGCATCTCACTTGTAATGAGAATGTCCTCCGTTCGATTCGGGGTATCGGC
>CAZQIX010000020.1:0-55756 GCA_964593855.1 uncultured Desulfobacula sp.
GAATCAGATATTTCATGGAAAAACGAAAGATCGACACCCGGACCCTGGCGGACGCCACCCGCCTGGACGAAGCATTCATTGAAACCATGCTGGCCGAGGACGTTTATCCGCCGCTGGGGCCGTTGATGAAAATCGCCCGGACCCTGGGGGTGCGTCTGGGAACCTTTCTGGATGACCAGGAATGCACGGATCCCTATATCGTCCGGGAGGCCGGCCGGACGAATCATTTCAGTGTGCTGGCCGGGAAAAACAAGCCCACCGCCCTGAATTTTTATTCCCTGGGCACTGGCAAAACCGACCGTCACATGGAACCGTTTTATGTGGAGATCCTGCCGGAATCCGCTCGGAACAAGCCGTTGTCCTCCCATGAGGGCGAAGAGTGGATCGCCGTCCTCTCAGGCCGGATCGAAGTGATTTACGGCAAGGAAACCTATGAGCTGGGGGAAGGGGACAGCATTTATTACAATTCCATCGTCCCGCATTATGTCAGTTGTCTGGGAGATGAAAAAGCCCGGATCCACGCCGTGATTTACATTCCTCAATAACCGGGAAAGGAGGTTGATATGGAAACGGAACATCCTTTGCGAGAACTCACCCTGGGCCGAATTCTGGACCGGGCCGTGGAACGCTTCCCGGATCATGAGGTCATTGTCTATCCCGACAGGGGGTATCGGCTCACCTATCGCCGGTTTTCCGATATGGTGGACGAAACGGCACGGGGTCTGATGGCCCTCGGTATTGAAAAAGGCGAAAAAATAGCGGTCTGGGCCGCCAATATACCCGACTGGGTCATCCTTCAGTTTGCTTCCGCCAGGATCGGGGCAGTGCTTTTGACCGTCAACACCAATTACAAGACTGCGGAGCTGGAATACCTTCTGAAACAGTCCGAAACCGAAAACCTGTTTCTCATGGACCGTTATCAGGATACCGATTATGTGAACACGGTCTATGAACTGGTTCCGGAGCTTCGCACCAGTGAAAGGGGGCGCTTGTCCAGCCCAAAGTTCCCCCACCTCAAACGGGTGGGTTTTCTGGGGCAGGAGAAACACCGGGGCATGTACAGCATGCCTGAAATCAAAGCCCTGGCCGTGATGACCGCGGATGAGGACTACCGGGGCCGGCAGGATTCCATCAGCCCCCACGACGTGGTGAACATGCAGTACACCTCCGGCACCACGGGGTTCCCCAAAGGAGTGATGCTGACCCATTACAATATCGGCAACAACGGGTATTTCGTCGGCCTGAACCAGAAGTTCACGCAGAACGATCGGCTCCTTCTGCCGGTCCCTCTGTTTCATTGTTTCGGATGCGTCATGGGTGTGCTGGGCACCGTGAACCATGGGGCCTGCATGGTGATCCTGGAAAGCTTCGATCCTCTTTTAGCCCTGGCCGCCGTCGAACAGGAACGATGCACCGCTCTGTACGGGGTCCCGACCATGTTCATCGCCATTCTCGATCACCCTCTGTTTTCAAAATTCGATGTGTCGTCTCTTCGAACCGGTATCATGGCCGGCTCCAATTGCCCAATCCAGGTGATGAAAAAAGTGATCGAAAAAATGAACATGACCGATGTGACCATCTGCTACGGGCTGACCGAGGCCTCGCCGGTCATGACCTATACCCGGATCGGGGATGATCTGCGCCTCCGGGTGGAAACCGTGGGCCGGGCGCTGCCCCATCTGGAGGTCAAGGTCATCGAACCGGCCACGGGTCGAACCGTCTCCCCGGGGGTTCAGGGAGAGGTCTGCTGCAGAGGCTACAGCGTCATGAAAGGGTATTACAACAATCCGGACGCCACCCGGGAAGCCATCGACGCTGACGGCTGGCTGCACACCGGAGATCTGGGCGTCATGGACGAACAGGGGTATCTGTCCATCACCGGCCGTCAGAAGGATATGATCATCCGGGGCGGGGAAAATATCTATCCCCGGGAGATCGAAGAGTTTCTCTATCGGATGGACGGTGTCCGGGATGTTCAGGTGGCGGCCGTTCCCAGCCCTAAATACGGGGAGGAGGTGGGGGCTTTCATCATTCTCAAGGACGATGCCGACCTGGAAGCCAGCGATATCGTCGATTATTGTCGGGGCAGGATTTCCCGATACAAGATTCCAAAATACGTGCATTTTATGAACAGCTATCCCATGACCGCCAGCGGCAAGATCCAGAAATACAAACTGACCGAAATGTCGGCTCAAATCTGGCCGGACCGGCGCTGATGCCTACCACCCGGGTCAGAGCAGGGGCGCGAACAGCCGAGCCAGACTGTTGCGCATCTGCTTGAGCCTGGGGATCCGGTCGTATGCGGTCCGGTTGAACGGCACGGAAGACCGGAGATCTTCGATAAATCGGTTTTCCAGGGTTTGGGCAACGGCGTCGTCGTAAATCAGGGCGTTGATTTCGTAGTTGAGGGTGAAACTTCGGATATCCATGTTGGCCGTTCCGATGGAGCAGGTCTGGGAATCCACCACGATGGTTTTGGCGTGCATGAACCCCTCGGTGTAGTAATAGAATTTGACTCCGGCCTCCAAAAGATCCTTCATGAAAGTCATGGCCGCCCAGTAGGGCAGGTGTTTATCCACCCATCCGGTGAGCATGACGCGAACGTCCACTCCGCTCAGGGCGGCGGTCTTGAGGGCCGTTACAATGCTGGCGTCCGGTATGAAATAGGGGGTCTGAATGAAAATGGACCGTTCCGCGGAGGAGATGAGCAGAAAATACAGCTGCTGGATGGATTCCCACTGGGAATCCGGTCCGGATGTGGTGATCTGGACATGGGTGTTGGACGTCTCGGCGTACCGTTCGGAAATAAATGTTTTTATTTCCATGGCCTCTTTGGTGGTATTGGTCCAGCTTACGGAAAAAATGCCCTGCAGAACTACCACGGACTCCCCCTGAATGCGGATATGGGTGTCCCGCCAAGCCGGGAACCGCTTCCCGCCGGTGATGTATTCTTCGCCCATGTTCATGCCGCCCAGATACCCGATGGCGCCGTCGATGACGATGACTTTCCGATGATTTCTGTGGTTGAGGGTGTGGAGTCTCAGGGGTGACAGGTAGTTGTAGTAAGCATAGATCTGAATTCCATATCCTCTGAGCCGTTTCAGATAGCGGCCCGACAGATAGTTGCCTACGGAATCGTACAGGATCCTGACTTGGACACCGGCCGCCGCTCTTTCCCTGAGAATGTCCACCACCCGGTCGGTCAAGGGATCTGATTTCCAGATGAAATATTCCATATGAATGTATTTATGGGCATTTTTCAGATCGTCTATGAGGATGTCGAATTTCTCCCGGCCGTTGAAAAACACCCGTACTGAATTCAACCGGGTCAGAATGGAATCCGAATTTTCGTACAAAAGCTGAATGACTTTTCTGTTCTTGGTGGTGATGTATTTGTTGTGCAGCAGCTCGGTGACATGCTGCTGCTGTTCGATGAGCCGCTCCCTGGCATGAGCCAGTCGCCGCATCAGGTCCTGGCGGATAAAACTTTTCCGGGTTTTCCGTTTAAGGCCCCGACCAAAAAGAATGTAAAGCACGATACCCACAAAGGGCAGAAAAATGAAAATCAGAAGCCATGAAAAAGTGGTGGCGGTCTCTCGGTTTTCCAGGAGCAGGTAAACAATGACGACAAAAATATATATGTAAGAAGCCGTTATTAAGAGGGTATTCCACTCGGCCATGGCTTCCCTCAGCCGGCCAGGGAAAAATCACAGACCAGGGGAAGGTGATCGGACAGGCGGACCTGGGGGATATGGATGCGGTTCACCGTGATCCGGGGACTGTGGAGGATAAAATCCAGTTGCCACCGGGGGTTTCTGCTGGGAAAAGTAAGGATGTCCCGGGTATTGGCGTTTTGGAGCCGGGTATCCGCTAAAAATTTCTCCAGTTCCCCTGTTCCATAGAAAATATTGAAATCTCCACCGACGACCACGGGTTTTCGGCATGAATTGACCAGATGCCCCAGATGGTCGAGTTGCTGTTGGCGTCGCTTTCGGCGAACCGAAAGATGAACGATGAACACGATGACGTTGTCGAATTCAACTTCCATGATCAATCGCTTGACGCCCTGCTCGAAATAATGACACTGCCCTCGGATCATTCCGCCGTTGGTCAGGAGCGCGTTGCCTTGTTTCCGCAAGATGGGCAGGTGCCTGTTCAGAAGGGATTTGCGGTATTTGCTCTCAAACATGAACTCATGGCCCAGATCATTTGCCATCCGCAGCGCCTGGCTGATACCTTCGGATCTTCTGGATCCCCCGTCCACTTCGATCAGGCCGATGATATCCGGTTCATGCGACTTGATGAATTCAATGATGCCCGGCAGATTGCGTACGGTTTTTTTCAGGTAGCCGCTGAAGGGAAGCGGAGTATGGAATTTCCATCCGGTTCCGGTGGCGTAACGGATATTGTAGAGCAAAAAACGGTAACTGGTTTTCATAAAAGCAATAAAAACCATTTTCCCGTGTGAAAGTCAAGATGTCATGGAGATATGGTCAATCAAAAAGTGCTTTGGGTGATTGAAAAAAAGATTGACTTTTCCCGGGCTCTCCTGTCCTAATATGATCATTACGGGCGACAAAGCCTGTTTCACCCCGAACGAAAAACAGGAGAATATAGTGATATGGAAAATCTGAAAGTGGTAGACCTGATGGTGCCGGTGGAGAAATTCCCGCGAATATCTGAGAAAGCGTCTCTCTACGAGGCCCTGTCGGCTCTGGAAATCGCACAGGAGGCATTTCTGGCCGGGAAAGCCGAACAGAGAATCCTTTTGGTCGAGAATGAAAAAGGTGAGATCGTCGGTAAGATTTCTCCCATAGATCTGGTTCGTGGTCTGGAAACCAATTATACCCGAGTCAATTTTGAACAGACCATGGCGAAAATGGGTTTTAAATATATCGCCGATTCCATGCTGAAAGAATACAATCTGTGGGAGAGTCCGTTCAAAGATCTTTGCCGCAAAGCCGGATCGGTTCATATCCGGGATTTCGTCAACATCCCGTCCGATGCCCAGATGGTAAAGGCTGAGGACGGCTTGTCCAAATGCTTTCATTTGTTCATCATGAACCGTCATGATACCCTTTTTGTGTTCAGGGGCAAAAATCTGGTCGGGATGCTGCGGTTTTCAGACGTTTACCGGAAAGTGTCCCAGACCATGAAAGCATGTTCTTTTTGACGCGAATCCATGACGCTGAATCCGGAGTGAACGCTACCGATCTTCAGAAGGAGTGGGGCCATGGGGGTTGACTGGGACCAGGTCGTGGTTTTTGCGGTCTTGTTCGCGACCCTGGTGTTGTTTGTCTGGGGCCGATTCCGGTACGACCTCGTGGCCCTGGCCGCACTGGTGCTGGTTGTCCTGGCCGGTCTGGTGCCTGTGGATCAGGCCTTCCTGGGATTCGGCCACCCGGCCGTGGTCACCGTGGCCGCGGTTCTGGTCCTGAGTCGAGGGCTTCTCAATGCCGGCGCCGTGGATCTTCTGTCCCGCGCGCTGGGGCGTGTGGGCACCCGGCCTACCGTCCAGACGGCAGCCCTGACCGGAATCGTGGTCCTTTGTTCGTCGGTCATGAACAATGTGGGAGCTCTGGCCCTGCTCATGCCCGTCGCCGTCTGGATGTCCCGGCAGAGCGGTCGGTCACCCTCGCTGTTGCTCATGCCCCTGGCCTTCGGGTCGCTGATAGGCGGCCTGGTCACCCTGATCGGCACCCCTCCCAACATCATTATCGCCCTTTACCGGGCCGAGACGGGCACCCCGGCTTTTGCCATGTTTGATTTCGCGCCCGTGGGAGCGGGGGTGGCCCTGGCCGGTCTGGTTTTCATCGCCTTGTTCGGATGGCGACTGACGCCGGAACGGGATGCGGGCCGTTCGGCCGAAGACCTGTTCCACATCGAGGATTATATCAGCGAGGTGGTGGTTCCGGAAGGGTGCCGGTTTATCGGTCAGACCATCTTTCATTTCACCTCGGCCATGGAAAAAGAAACCGAAGCCTCCGTGGTCAGCCTTTCCCGGGAAGAGAGGCATATCCCTCTGCCTTCCTGGTATGAAATCATTCAGCAGGGCGACATTTTAACCATCGAGGCGGCTCCCGACGCGCTCAAGGCCGTGTTGGACACCCTGGGCCTGGAACTGGCCGAATGCAAGGGAGACTGTAAGGCGACCCTGGGATCCAAAGATATCCGGCTGATGGAAGCCGTGGTCACCCCGGATTCCCATCTTCCCGGCAAAACCGCGGCCGGCCTTTCCATCAGAAGTTTCTACAGCGTCAACCTGCTGGCCATCGCCCGGCGGGGAAAGCGGCTCGTGAGCCCTCTGTCCAAGATTCAGTTTGTTGCGGGCGATATCCTTCTGCTCCAGGGCAGTGATGAATCCCTTCAGAAATTTCTCGGTATTTTCCGGTGTCTTCCCCTGGCGGACCGCGGCATTCGCATCGGCCAACCCAGAAAGGTTTTCCTGGCGGCCGGAATTTTCGGGGCGGCCATGCTGTTGTCCGCCCTGGGATGGGTGCCGGTTCAGATAGCCTTTGTGTCAGGCGCCGTCATTATGGTGGTTGCCGGCATCGTGCCTCCGGGTGAGATTTACGACCACATCGACTGGCCCGTCATCGTTCTGCTGGGCGCCATGTTCCCCCTGGGTCATGCCCTGGAAACCTCCGGGGGCGCGGCACTGATCGCCGACCGACTGCTCCGGCTGTCCGCCTTCTTTTCCCATGGCGGCACCCTGGCCGTTCTGCTGGTCGGAACCATGCTTTTGTCCAACGTGGTCAACAATGCGGCCGCAGCCGTGCTCATGGCGCCCATCGCCATCACGCTGGCAAAGGGCATGGGACTGTCCGCCGATCCTTTTCTCATGGCCGTGGCCGTGGGCGCGTCCTGTGCGTTTCTCACGCCGGTGGGCCATCAATCCAATGCCCTGGTCATGGCTCCGGGCGGATATCGGTTCGGAGATTACTGGCGTCTGGGCCTGCCTTTGTCCATTCTGGTGGCCTGTGCGGCCGTTCCCCTGATCCTGACGTTCTGGCCCATCCTCCCCGCCTGATCCGGCCGATTTTCCCATCATCACTGCGGACCGGCGCGAACCGGTCTGTTTCAATGATCACAATCCTTGTTTTCGGCCGACGGATGTGTTACCCCTTTGGGTAAAAAAACTGTTTCACAGCCACAAGGATGATTGCCGAATGGAATTTTTCAAGGATTTTTCAAGGTTTTCCAGGGGATTTGACCATTGTATCACCACCATTGACTCCCATACCGAGGGCGAGGCCACACGGCTCCTTGTTCACGGGATCGGGCCGGTTCCGGGCAGGACCATGACGGACAAACTGGAATGGTTTAAAACCAACCATGACGGGATCCGCCGCGTTCTGACCCGGGAGCCCCGGGGGTCCAAGGAGATTCTGGCGGCCCTGGTCACCGAAGGTGTCACGCCGGGTGCCGGTTTCGGTCTGATTTACATGGACGCTCGGCGCTATCCTTATCTCTGCGGGCACGCCACCATCGGAGCGGTGGTCACGCTGGCCGAAACCGGGTTTCTGTCCTTGCAACCGGGTCCCAACACAGTGATCGTGGACACGCCTTCCGGCCCCATGACGGCGGGCGTGTTCTTTGAGGCCGGTCGGGTGGCGGACGTCACCCTGGAGATGGTCCCATCCTTTGTATACGCACTGGATCAGGCGGTCGAGATCGAGGGTTTCGGAACCGTTCCCCTGGATCTGGTCTGCACCGGCGGTTTTTTCGCCATGGTGGACGCCCGTCGGATCGGTATGGATCCCGTTCTGGAAAACAAAGCGTTTCTGACGGATCTGGGCATGAAGATCATTGACGCGGCCAATGAGCAGCTCTCCGTGGTTCATCCCCTGCGACCGGATGTGCGTACCGTGGATGTCACGGAGTTTTACGACACCGGCACCCAGGGCAACCGCCTGTCGGGCAGAGGCATGGTGATCTACGGCGAATCCCACGCGGACAGATCTCCCTGCGGAACCGGAACCGCCGCGAAACTGACCCTTCTGCACCATTATGGAAAAATCAGGGAAAACGAGCCCTATGTCAATTACAGTCCCCTGGGAACCTCTTTCGAGGCCATGCTGGTTCGGGAGCAGCCCATCGGCTCCCTGACGGCCCGGGTGGTTCAGATCAAGGGCAGGGCCTATCTGACCGGGATCCATCATTTTATCGTGGAGGACCGGGACCCTTTTCCACAAGGATATTTAATGTGATGAAACCGTCAGCGGATATCATTTTCCACAATGGGACCGTCCATACCCAGGATCTGAGACAACCATCGGCCCGGGCCGTGGCCGTTTCCGGCCGTAGGATCATGGATGTGGGCACGGACGCGCAGATACTGTCTCTGGCCGCGGATCACACACGGATCATCGATCTGGAAGGCCGACCGGTTCTGCCGGGGTTCACGGACACTCATTTCCATTTTTATGAATGGGCCTTGAACTATGACAACATTGATTTTGCCCGGATCGGCACTTTCAGGGAAATGGAGGCGGCCGTGGCCCAAAAGGCTCATGCCCTGGGACCGGGAAACTGGGTTCTGGGCCAGGGGTTCAACGAGTCGGACTGGCCTGAAAACCGGATTCCGGATCGAAGCGATCTGGACCGGGCCGCTCCGCACAATCCGGTCTGCATTTGGCGCTGTGATCTTCATCTGTGCGTGGCCAATTCGTCGGCTCTTGAACTGGCCGGGATCCATGCCCGCACTCCGGATCCGGAAGAGGGGGCCATTGAAAAGGACGGGGCCGGTCGTCCCACCGGTGTGCTGCGGGAGCTGGCCGCCAACCTGATCCGGAATGTACTGCCGGAGCCATCGGAGAAAACGCTTCTGGACAACATGGTACGGGCTGCAAATCACGTTCATGGTCTGGGATTGACAGGGATTCACGATATCCGGCTCATGGGCGGGGCGGAAGGGGCGGACGCCCTGAGGGCCTGGCAGACCCTGAGGCGGCAAAGCCGGTTGAATCTCAGGTGCCATGTGTCCCTTCCCGGTGAGATGACGGATCAGGCGGCGGATCTTGGTCTGTGTACCGGGTTGGGGGATGATTTTTTGAGAATCGGACATTTGAAATTCTTTGCGGACGGCGGTATGGGCGCCAGAACCGGTTGGATGACGGAAAAATACCTGGATGCCGGATATGGGATGCCTCTGACCCCTGTGGCGGATATCGAGCGGGCCGTGACCCGGGGTGATGCCGTCGGTCTGAGCGCCATGGTCCATGCCATCGGCGACCGGGCCGCCCGGGAAGTCATCGCCATGTTCGGGCGCGTCCAGGCCCTCGGCCGCTCCCGATGCGCCATTGCCCACCGCATCGAACACCTTCAGATGGTGATGCCTGAAGACCTGAAAACCCTGGGTACGCTTTCAAACACCGTCGCCTCTTGCCAGCCCAACAATATGAGTCTGGACATTTCCATGATTGATGCCTGCGTGGGAGATCGCTCCCGTTATGCTTACGCTTTCAAAAGCATTCTGGACACCGGCGTCCCCCTGATGCTCAGTTCCGACGCCCCGGTGGCCGATCCCGCCCCCCTGGCCGGAATTTATTCGGCCGTGGTCCGTAAGCGCATGAACAGAACGCCCCCGGACGGATGGCACCCCGAGCAGCGGTTGAGCGTGAAAGAGGCCGTAAAGGCCTATACCCTCACCCCGGCCCTGGCCTCGGGGGTCGGGGATCGGCTGGGCTCGGTCACGCCCGGAAAACTGGCGGATCTGATCGTGCTGGACGAGGATGTTTTCAGAATGGATCCGGACCGGTTGGCGGGCGTGGGAGTGTGTCTCACCCTGCTGGATGGAAAGGTGGTTCATGAAACCGGATGATCAGACCCTGACCTATCTGGAAACCATTTTCGACCGATCAGCGGACGGGCTGATGATCTGTGATCGGAACGGCATCATTCTCAAACTCAACCGGGCCGCGGAGATTCTCAACGGGGTCAGTGCCGGAGAGGTTCTGGGAAAGGATGTCCGGACCCTGGTCATCGAGGGGCAGATTGACCGCTCCGCCACTCAGGAGGTGCTTGAAACCCGGCGCCAGGTAAGCGTGATCCAGACCACTCCCCGCTCTCCTTATACCCTGCTGGTGACCGGCACCCCGGTTTTCGACGACGACCATGAAATTGTCTATGTGGTGGTGAACGAGCGGGATATCTCCCTGATCGAAAGCATGAAACAGGAGCTGGCCCTTGCCCTGCAGGAATCGGAAAAAATCCGGGAGGAACTGACCGAGCTGACTCTGCTGGAATTGCGGGAAAGCCATATCGTAGCCCAGAGCGACGCCATGAAACAGACGCTTCGCCTGGCCCTGAAACTGTCGGCCATCAGGGCCTCCAATATCCTGATCCAGGGGGAGTCCGGCACCGGCAAGGGACTTCTGGCCAAATTCATCCACGAACACGGGGCCGGCGGCAAAAGGCCATTTATCCAGATCAATTGCGCCGCCCTTCCGGAAACCCTTCTGGAAGCCGAATTGTTCGGATATGAAAAAGGGGCGTTTACCGGCGCCAGCGAAAAGGGCAAGGTCGGTCTGTTCGAACTCGCGTCCGAGGGCACCCTGTTTCTGGACGAAATCGGCGAGCTGCCCCTGGGTATACAGGCCAAACTCCTTAAATGCCTGGATGATCACGAGATCATGCCCATCGGCGCGGTTGAACCCAAAATCATCGATTGTTCCATTATCGCAGCCACCAACCGGGACCTCGAGGCCCGGACATCGGACAAAAAATTCCGGCTGGACCTTCTGCACCGGCTCAACACCTTTACCCTGTCCATTCCTCCCCTACGCGAGAGGCCCGAAGATATTCTGGAGCTGGTCCGGATTCATCTGAAAAAATACAACAAACGGTACAATCGAAGGGCACGCATCGGCTACAAGGCCTATGAACGGCTACGCAGCCATGATTTCCCCGGAAATGTCCGGGAATTGATCAACATGATCAAGCAGGCCGTGGTCATGTGCGATCGCCGCTCCCTGGACGAATACCTGATCAATGTCCTGGACCGATCCCGGCCCCAAGAAAATGTGGCCGTCGCCATCAGGGAGCCCGTCGCACTGGCCGACCGCCTGGCGGTGGTGGAAAAGCAAATGCTGGCCCAGGCGGCACGGAAATGCCGGACTACACGGGAGGCCGCGGCTTTCCTGGGAGTCAGTCAGCCGTCGGTGGTCCGGAAATTCAAAAAACACGGTCTGATCTGGCCCGGACCCTAGAGTCGATTCGATTCTGAATCAAATTCTTCCAACATCTTTTATTCAAAGGGTATTTCAAAAATACTATTTGATTCGATGCTGGATCAAGCATAAAAATTTATAATTTCATATAGTTATATGTTTTTATCGATTCATCGGCAAATCAAATGCCATGTATGTCGAATCACCTCTTCCGGATGAATAGATCCTTTCTCTTTATTTTTCAGTCGGTTGAAAATTCAATGCCGATTCCGGCATAAAGATTGCTGAGTCCTGATACCGGCGGTTGACCCCAAAGGGGGGTCCCGGTGTTCAACCTTTGACCCAGACAGGATACGCCCATGAATCAGAAATCGTGGAAACCCTGGCTTTTGCTGGCCCCTTCCCTTACAGCCGTGTTTCTCCTTCTGGTTGTCCCCATCTGTTTTGTGATCGTCTACAGTTTCTGGCTGCGGGCACCCAGCGGACAGGACATACCGGCTTTCCAGCTCGGCAATTACGCCCGGTTTTTCGAGGATTTCTTTTATCCGTCCATTCTTTTGAATACCCTGCGGGTGGCAGTGGAAACCGTCTTTTTTTGCCTGGTCATGGGCTATGTCCCCGCCTATTTTTTTTACCGCACCGAATCGCGATTCAAACCGTTTTTAATGATCCTGGTCATGCTGCCTTTCTGGATCAGTTTTATCATCCGGACATTGAGCTGGATCAATATCCTGGGCGATTCCGGCCTCATCAACCACCTGCTGCTGAAATTTCACATCATCACCGACCCCCTGCCCATGCTGTACAACGAGGGGGCCGTGATCATGGGTCTTTTGCAGTATCTATTGCCCTTCATGATTTTAAACATCTATGTCAGCCTGGACGGGATCGACAGAAGCCTGACCGAAGCGGCCCAGAGCCTGGGTTGTACGGAATGGCAGGCCTTCCGGGAGGTGACCCTTCCCCTGAGCCTTCCCGGCGTCAGCGCCGGGTGCCTTCTGGTGTTCGTTCTCACCTGCGGCACTTATCTGCCGCCCATGATCCTGGGCGGGCCGGGCAATGAAATGATCGCCAACCTGATCTTCAAGCGTGTCATCGGCACCCTGGACTGGCCGTTCGGATCGGCCATCAGCGCCATTCTCATGGGGCTGCTCATGACCATCGTCTATACATACAACCGGTATATGGGGATCGGTCAGATCTTCAAAACCCTGAGCAAAGAATCCTGAAAGAGGGAGAAACATGAAAAAATGGATTTCAGGATGGTCGCTGATTCGTCTTTTCACCCTGCTGGTGTACGTGTGGATGTTTACGCCCATCGTGGCCGTGGTGCTGCTGGCTTTCAATCCCCAGCAGTTCGGGTCCTTTCCGATGGAAGGGGTCAGCTTCAAATGGTTTGTCAAGTTGTCGGCCAACTCCAGCATTCTGGAAGCTTTCAGAAATTCCCTGGTGCTGGGAAGCCTGACGGCCGTAATCAGCACCGCCCTGGGCGTGCCGGCCGCCATGGCCTTTATCCGCTACAATTTCCGGGGCAAGGAGTTTTTGAACACTTTGCTCATCGCCCCCATCATGATCCCGGAAGTGGTGCTGGGCGTCGCCCTGCTGCTGTTCATCCGATGGCTTCAGCAGCCCAAGAGCTTTGCTCTGCTGGTCATCGGCCATGTGGTGCTGACCCTGCCCTATGTGCTGCTCATTGTTCAGGCCAGGCTGGTGGGAATCAAGCGGGAATATGAAGAGGCGGCCCTGTCACTGGGGGCCGGTCCGTTTCAGACTTTCAGGGAGATCACCCTGCCTCTGCTGGCCCCCGCAGTTTTGGCCGGAATGCTGTTCGCCTTCACCATTTCCTTTGACGATGTCACGGCCACCCTTTTCTGGGCCACGGCCCGGGATCAGACCGTCCCGGTGAAAATATTCGGAATGCTGAGAAATTCCATCAGCCCTGAAATCAACGCCCTGGGAACGGTCATGATTGTGCTGACCGTGTCCATCCCCCTTCTGGCCGGGTATCTGTCCCGTCGGTTTGCCGGGGTCGGTCAGGGAAAAAAGAAGTGATACAGGCACAGGGTGAGTGTTTCAGCGGCCCCGGCCTGAAATGTTAATCATTCCCCAAAGAGGAGAAAAAAATGAAAAAAGATCTGGAAACGCATTTGGACGAGGTGTACGAAACCTATCGGCAAGGCGGACTGTCAAGGCGTGAGTTTGTCAAATACCTGGGCATCACCGGAGCGGCCCTGGGGGTGATGGGCGGGCCATTCGGCCTGGTCCGGAACGCTTTGGCCGCCAAATCCATCACCTGTCACTCCTGGGGGGGGTCAACCTCCGAGGCCCTGCGGAAATATGCGTTCGATCCCTTTACCAAAGCCACCGGCATTGAAGTGGTGGACGCTGCGTTCACGGGCATGGACGCCTTTTTAACCCAGGTCAAGGCCTCCATTCCGCCCGGGGGTGAATTCAACATCGCCCATCTGAGCGCCGTGTTTGATTACGCCCGGTACACGGAGCTGGGATTCGGGGTGGTTCTGGATGAAACCAAGATTCCCAATCTCAAGAACGTCATGTCCAAAATGACCGACACCCTGAGGGGCATCACCCAGGGAACCCTTTCCGCCGTTCCCTATGATCTGGGGCAGACCGGCATCGCCTACAACCTGAACAAGATCCCAAAGGAAAAAGCGGAAGAATTGGGCGTCAAACTGCTCTTTGATGAAAGCCTGAAAGGCAAGCTGGGATCCTGGGGAGGCGATTTCCGGACCAACATGTGGTACGCCGCTCTGTATACGGGGCAGAGCCCCAATGACATCAAAGACCTGGACGCGGTGTGGGACGCCCTTAAGAAACAGCGGGGCCTGATGAAAAAATACTGGGAATCCGGGTCCGAGCTCATGAGCCTGCTGGGCAACGGCGACATCGATGCTACCGTGGCATGGTCGGGACGGGTGGCGGCCCTTCAGAAAGAGGGCCATCCCATCGGATATCTGTCTCCGAAGGGAACCTATTCCTGGATGGAATACATGTACGTCCTCAAGGGAACCGACCTGGACGTGGCCCAGAAGCTGCTGAATTTCATGCTGGAACCCAGCGCGGCCATCGAAGTGGCCAAGGGGCAGAATTATCCGACCAGCCTGGATCCCACAAAGGTCCCCATGCCCGAAGAGATTCAAAAGCTTCCGGCCTATGACCCCACCGGAAAACTGGATGGATACCTGTTCGCCGATCCGGCCTATTGGAACCGGCATCAGGTGGAGTGGGCGGAAAAATGGGACCGGATCATGGCCGGTAAATAAAAACCGGCGGCAGGCATCTTCAGGCCCGGAGAACTTTCCCCCGCCGGTGCCTGAAGATCGGCCGCCCACATGGAGAATGCCGATTTGAAACAGGAAAAAAACCCAGCATTCGTCCGGTTTTCCGGCGTTGAAAAACGATTCGGGAAAATCGAGGCCGTGAAAAAAATGGACTTGGATATTCCCGAGGGTTCCCTGGTCACCCTTCTGGGTCCGTCGGGATGCGGCAAGACCACGCTTCTGAGGATTCTGGCCGGTTTGGAGACCCCGTCCGGCGGTGATATCTTCATCAAGGACATTCGCATCAACGACACCCCTATCCACAAACGAAATCTCGGGATGATTTTTCAGAACTACGCCCTGTTTCCCCACAAAACCATTTTTGAGAACGTGGCTTTTGGCTTGAAATACCGGAACATCTCCAAAACAGTGATCCGGGAAAGGGTTGAAAAAGCGTTGATCACGGTGCGGCTGCCCGGGGTGGGGGATCGGATGCCGTCCATGCTGTCCGGCGGTCAGCAACAGCGGATCGCCTTGGCCAGAGCCATCGTCATCGAACCGGACGTGCTCCTCATGGACGAACCCCTGTCCGCCCTGGATGAGAACCTGAGGGAGGATATGAGGCGGGAAATCGACAACCTGCAACAGGAGCTGGGCGTGACCACCATTTTTGTGACCCATGACCAGCGCGAAGCCCTTTCCATGTCGGACAAGGTGGTGGTCATGAAGGACGGGCGGATTCAACAGCAGGGATCACCCGAAGAGGTGTATAATTTTCCGGTCAACCATTTTGTGGCGGATTTTCTGGGCCATTCCAATTTCCTGAAAGGACGGGTGGGCGACCCCAGGGGCGAATTTCTGCAGGTGGATCTGGAAAAAAACGGATCCTGCATGGCGGTTCCGGCCGGGGATTTCCAAAAAGGCGACAAGGCCGAGCTGGTGGTCCGGGCTCAGAAATTCAGACTGGGCCACCGGTCCGAATATGTCTCCAATCCGGAAATGAATGTGTTTTTCGGAAAAATCAAGGATCGCAGCTATATGGGCGGGGAGGTCAGTTATTTTGTCCGTATGGAACACGGAAAGGTGCTGCACGCCATCAATTTTGTCAAACGAACCCCCTTCAGGCGGGGTGAAGAGGTGTTCATGGAGGTTGCGCCGGTGCATTGCCGGTTGCTGCGCATCTGATGGACCTGGATTTTTCAAATCCTGAAGTGATCCGAAACGGTTTCGCCTGGATCAAGCAGAACCTGGACCCTTCAAGGAGTTATCTGATTTTTGAAAACAATGTGACCCCATTGGGGCACACTCTTTTTTCCGAATCCCTTCGGGTTTATCAGAATCTGAAGAAAGAGGGATATGTGTGGAAAAAGGTCTATGACCCGGACCTGGCCAGGGAATATCTGGTCATCGCCATCGAGTCGGGTTCCGAGGACAGGACCTTCGGAAAGATCATGGGATACGGGTTTCCTGAAAATACCGTGTCCTATCTGTACAAGGCCCAGCAGACAAAACCGTGAAAGGCGCCTGCTTTCTGTTCGCAAAATCGTCTGTGGAAAGGCGGGTTGGGACAGGTTTGAAAAACAGTTTGGTTTATTTAAAGGAAGACTGGGAAAATGGAAGAAAATGATCGTTTGATCGAGGTGGTATTCAACCATTCAGGTCATCGGACCGAGGTTTCCGTCTCGGCTCTGAAGGATGCGGTGATTGAATTTTTGACGGTCTACGGCACCATTCCGCTGGCGGGCAAAGCGTTTTGCGGCGTGGTCGGACAAGGGAACGGAGCACAGAGATTTGCCGTGCTTCTGGAAAAAACAGGATTCCCGGATGATCCGGCGGGCTTTTTCTCCCGGATACTGGCCACTGCGGTTCAAGGGGGAAAAACCGGGGTGGTGGTCAACGGTATCCAAATGCCCCATCTCATGATGGTAGCCGTTCTGGAAAAGGTTCTGCCCGGACACGGGTATATTTCCGTGAAAGACACCCGGCAGCTGACAAGCGTTACCCATCTGAAAGTCCCGGAGAGTGAACGGGAAGCGATTCAGAAAGTCATTGAGAAATATCCGGTGCGCCTGTCCCGTCACACCATCCGGCAGATGCTGGTGTCCGGGGCCGTGGCTTACCAGTACCTGCCTTTTGTGGAAGAGCTGGATGACGTGGGGCATACCAATACCTGGATCGGCCAGTTTCACGACGGTCTGCTGGAACAGATGTACCGGAACCGGGTCATTTTTCTATTGAACATGTCCTGTCCGGTTTACTGCCGGTTCTGCTTCCGCAAGCACAAGGATTCCCGGAACGAGAAAAACCCGGAAACGGTGGATGTGGCAAAGGCCGTCGGCCATGTCAAAGATTCTCCGAACATCAAGGAAATCGTGATCACGGGAGGAGATCCGTTCATGAACCGGGCCAACATGGCGGCCGCCATCGACGGCCTGATGCAGGTGGACCATGTCCAGACCCTTCGTCTGGCTACTCGATCGGTATCCTACTACCCGGATCTGTTCCTGGAAAAAGAATCGGCTTATCTCCAATACATCCGGCAGAAAAACCTGGAACTCCAGCAGAAAGGCAAACGCATGGAGGTGGCCACTCATTTCATCCATCCGGACGAGATATCTCCGGAAAGCCTTGAAATCATCTGCGACCTGGTAAAGAGCGGCATCGCCGTCTATATACAGACCCCGTTTCTGAAAGACTGCAACGATAAAGGCCCGGAACTGGTCCGCCTGTTCAGCCTGCTGCGCGGGGCCGGTGCGGAGCTGCATTATATTTATATCCCATGCAGTCCTATTCACGGCAACAGCATTTACTGGAGCCCCCTGTCCGACGGCATCGATATCGCCGCCTATCTTCGGGCCCACCTGTCCGACCGGGTGATCCCGAGAATCTGCACGGCCACGCCCATCGGCAAGATGGATTGGTATTCCAGCGGATGGGCCGTTGAAAAAACGACGGACAACGAAAATTTCCTCTGGATCCGAACCCCGTATACCCCGGGTTATTTCAAGGCCTTCGCACCCCTGGCCAACGAGCTGTCCAATATCCGGGTAAATGACGAAGGCACCATCGATATTCAGTATATGGCACGGATAGGGGATGAAACCCGCCTGCACGGCCCTCGGCCCTTGCGAACGTCGCCCCGCAACGCTCCGGCCTCTTCGGAGGCGGTTTCCCGACTGACGGCCATGATCGCCGATACCCACCAGGTCGGCCCGTCCATCGTGGCCACCGGCCTGGACAAACTGCGGCGGCTTCATGAGACCCGGGTGGAACTGGATCTTGAGGCGTCGAACAGGGAGCTGGACTATATCCGGCAAGACGACCGCATCACCGACGTGATCGTGGCCTCGTCCGGGGATGCGGTGGATTGTCTGTACGAATTGAAAAAATGGATTCCGAGACTCCGGGAGATCCCTCATCTGAATGCCGCCCGGCTGGTGAGCCCCGGGCTGAACCGGTCGCCTGAAAGCTATACCCGGGCCGTGATCAACACCCTGGGGGACCTCAATGCCCTGAGAGTGGTCAATCCCCTGCGGCTGGAAATCGAAACCTGGTTCACCCGGGCCGATGAAATCACGGACGACCATGCCCGTCTGGTGACCCGGCTCAACAACAAAGGCATCACCGTTTACTGCAACACGGCCCTGCTGGGCGGGGTAAACGACACGGACGGCGCAATCCACGATCTGGCCTTCGAAATCCGTAAAACCGGCATGGAATTCCATCATCTTTACGTGGCCGGGCTTCCCGTTCAGAATTACTGGAATACCGACCATCCGGTTGATTCCTACGATGTGGTGGACATCGCCACCCGGGTGCGGAGAGAAGGATCGGGCCGGGAAATTCCCCGGTATATCATCGCAACCGAGCTGGGTGAGGTGGATTACGGGCTGACCTCTTCTTTTGTGCAGGACGGTCCGGATCTGAAAATAAAGCTTGGCTGTTATCCCGTAACTTATTATAAGGATCTGGACAAGGATTTTGTGCTTCCGGAGGGTGTCGCCGTGGAAGAGGGGTTCCCGGTGGTAAAAATCCGGGGCCTGATCAAAACCAACCGGTTTCCGGTTTCCTGAATGGTGATATCCATGATGCGTTATCCTTATATCGCTTACAGCGATAAAATCGAGATTCAGCCGGTATTCAAAAACCTTTCCGGTGACCCTCTGGTGGTGGATATGTCGGTTGGCTCCATCCTTTTCGATACCCTGGATGGCCGGGACCAGACAGAATTTCAGAAAGTTCTGGATAAAATGATGGCCGGTCGCCATACCTGGGGGGTCGCGTCCTATCTGGAAAACCGGGCCTCGCTACTGGCCGGGTGCCCGCAAATGGTGGACGAACAGCGATTTTTTCACCTGGGCCTGGACGTCATCGTTCCTCTGGATACGCCCTTGCACGCTCCCCTGGACGCGGTGGTCCGAAAAAGCGGGTATGAAGAGGGGGACGGCAATTACGGGGCTTACGTGCTGCTCATGCATGAAAGCCCTCATTTTGAAACTTTTTACAGTTTTTACGGACATCTGAGCAAAGGCAAGCTGCCCTCCCAGGGCGCCCGGGTGAAGGCCGGAGAAATATTCGCCTTTATCGGGAATTTTCATGAAAACGGCAATTGGTTCTATCATACCCATTTTCAGATCCTGACCCAGGCCGGTTACGACCGGGGATATCTGTCCAAAGGATATTGCGCGGCCCGGGATCTGACCGTCATGGACGGCCTCTGCCCGTCTCCCCTGCCTTTGTTTACAATCTGAAAGCCGCTCCGATCGGACTCCCTGAATTCCGGGATCCGGTCGGAGCCGGAACCTCTGCCGCTTTGCCTTTTTTTCTTTTTTAAGTTGTCAGGGCCGAAATCCTTACTATAATAAAGATAGTTTTCATTTTGCAGTATCTAATCTTACATTATGCGAGAGGTGGTTCATGACCGATGACAGCAATCCGATCACTCCGGAAATCGTCGAAGAAGACAATGAAAACGCGGAAGGTCAACTGGTTCAGCAAGTCAGCAAACCGGAATTTTTATATCTGATCCCCATCACCGGCCGTCCCCATCTGCCGGCCCAGGTCCAGCCCCTGATGGTCAGCAAGGCCCGATGGGAAGAAACCCTGATGAAAGCTTCCAAAGATTCCAGAAATCTTCTGGGGTTATCCTATCTCAGAGAGGTCAAGGGCCAGAAGGTTTACAAGGATGATTTCCCCAGGGTCGGGTGCGTCGTTCGGATGATGAACCTGGTGGATGTCCAGGGCAATATCCAGTTCATCGCCCAGGGACTGGAGCGGTTCCGGATCGTGCGGTTTATTTCGGACAAGCCGCCGTTTCTGGTTCAGGTGGAATATTTCGAGAAAATCAAGGAAAATGAAGACGAGCTCAAGGCTTACGCCATTGCCATCATCAATTCCATCAAACAGTTGTTGTCCCTCAATCCTCTTTACTCTGAAGAGGTCAGGCAATATCTGGGCATGTTCAGTCCGGACCAGCCGTCCCCGCTGACGGATTTTGCCGCCGGCATCACCACGGCCTCGGGAGATGATCTCCAGGAAATTCTGGAGTCCATGTCCCTTATTGACCGGATGAAAAAAGTGACCATCCTGCTTCAGAAGGAAATCGAGATCGCCAAGCTTCAGACCAAGATTCAGAAGGACATCAACACCCAGGTGGATGAAAACAAGCGGAAGTTCTTTTTAAAAGAGCAGCTCAAGGCCATCCAAAAGGAGCTGGGGCTGCAGAAGGACGACAAGACCTCGGATGTGGACAAGTTCAAGGAGCGATTCGCCGCCCTCAAGCCCCCGGAGCATGTAGTCAAGCGCTTTGAAGAAGAAATCGAAAAACTGTCCGTTCTGGAAACCGGCTCCTCCGAATACGGGGTGACGCGAAATTATCTGGACTGGGTCACGTCTTTTCCCTGGGGTGTGTATTCCGAGGACAACATTGACATCAGGCGGGCTGAAGAGGTTCTGGACCGGGACCATGCAGGGCTGTCCGACGTCAAGGAGCGCATCATCGAATTTTTTGCCGCCGGGATTTACAAAAAGGATATTTCAGGCTCCATTATTCTATTCGTGGGGCCTCCGGGCGTGGGCAAAACCTCCATCGGCAAATCCATTGCCGAAGCCCTGGGCCGCAAATTTTTCCGGTTCAGCCTGGGCGGCATGCGGGACGAGGCCGAAATCAAGGGGCATCGAAGGACCTATGTGGGCGCCTTGCCGGGCAAACTGGTCCAGGCCCTGAAAGACACAGGGGTGGCCAATCCCGTCATCATGCTGGACGAAGTGGACAAGATCGGGATTTCCTACCAGGGAGATCCGGCCTCGGCTCTGCTGGAAGTCCTGGATCCGGAACAGAACGCCGAATTCCTGGATCATTATCTGGATTTGCGCATCGATTTGTCCAAGGTTCTGTTCATCTGCACGGCCAACCAGCTCGACACCATTCCGCCGCCGCTCCTCGACCGGATGGACCGCATCAACCTGTCCGGCTACATCACCGCCGAAAAGATGGAGATCGCCAGAAAACATCTGTGGCCGAAGCTTTTGAAGCGAAACAACCTCACGTCCAGGGTCATTACCATCACCGATCCCACCATCCGCTATCTCATCGAAGGATACGCGCGGGAAGCCGGGGTCAGGAACCTGGAAAAGCTGCTGAACAAGATCATCAGGAAGAGCATTGTGACCATCCTGAAAGAAGATAGATCCAAGATCACGGTGACCGTCAAATCCCTGGAAAAATACCTGGGGCCGCCCGTGTTCAAATATGAGAAACAGATGTCCGGCGTGGGTGTGGTCACGGGTCTGGCCTGGACCCAGATGGGCGGGGCCACCCTGCCCATCGAGGCGGTCAAGGTGCATGACAAATCCGCGGGCTTCAAGCTGACCGGCAAGCTCGGGGACATCATGCAGGAATCCGCGACCATCGCCTACAGCTTTGTCCGGGCCAATCTGGGCGTCTTCAAGATCGGTAAAAATTACTTTGACAAAGCGTTTATTCATATCCACGTGCCCGAGGGAGCGACCCCTAAAGACGGCCCCAGCGCCGGTATCACCATTACCACGGCCCTGGTTTCACTGGCCACGAAAAAAGCCGTCAACCGGCCCCTGGCCATGACCGGTGAGATTACTCTGACCGGAGAAGTGTTGCCCGTGGGCGGCATCAAGGAAAAGATCATTGCGGCCCGGCGGTCCAAAATCACGGAAATCATTCTGCCGGAAGGATGCATGCCGGAATTCAAGATGCTCCCCGAGCACATCAAGGAAGGCATCACTTTTCACTTCGCCCGAAAATACAAGGATGTGTTCAAGGTGGTGTTCAATGATCCGGATCCGGCCGTGACCGAATGATGGAAGCCGGTCGAACGTCAGAGCGATCGGGCCAGGTTCCGGATCCGGTCCCATCCGGTTTCGGGAATCTGGGCTCCCATGACTTGGCAGACCTCATAGCCGCATGCCGAAGCGACGCGCCCGCTTTTTTCGATGGGCCAGCCCTGGGCCAGCCCGAAAAGAAAGCCCGCGGCCCAAAGGTCTCCGGCACCGGTGGTGTCCACGGGCGGATGACCTTCCTGGGCCGGAATCCGGGTGATATGATGCCCCTGGCCCACATAACTGCCCCTGGCCCCAACCTTCAAAACCGCATACCGGACGTGCCGGGACAGGGCTTCAATGGCTTTTCCTTCGTCCGCATGGCCGGTATAGGCCTTGGCTTCATCTTCGTTGGCGATGAGGATGTCCACATATTCCTCAATCAGGTTGCCCAGGATGTCTCCGGATGCGTTCACGACTTCAAAGCTGGCCAGATCCAGTGCCACCAGGGCCCCGGCCTGCCCGGCGGCTTTGAGGGAGGCGGTCATGAGTTCCCGGTTGAAGAGCAGGTACCCTTCGATCATGGCGATGCCGGTCTGATCGAACAGGTCGGCGGTCACGGCGTCCGGGTCCATTTCGGTGGATGCGCCCAGGAACGTGAACATGGAGCGCTGGGCGTCCGGCGTGACCACGGACAGAACCCGGCCGGTGGGAGCGGACGAAATCGATATGCGAGGCTCCACGCGGCATTGGACGAGCTGCCGTTCAAGGGTCCGGCCGTAGTCGTCATCTCCCCTGCGGCCGATGAACCGGGCCGATCCGCCCAGGCAGCCCACGCCCACGATGGTGTTACAGGCGGCGCCGCCCGGAACGACCAGGGGCCGGTTTTGAGACGCGGCCAGGATGTCGTCGATGTCTTTGTCCGATACCAGGGTCATTCCACCCTTGGTTTTGTGGAGGCGTTGGAGAAAGGCGTCGGATTCATTGATCAGAATGTCCACCAGGGCGGACCCGATGCCGGTGATTCGGGTGTGTCGGATTTCGGGCATGGCTTCTCCGAATGGGTTGCTGGTTTGTCGATGTCCAGCACAGACAACCGGATTTCCGGACCGATGTCAAGCAAATATTCCCCTGAAAATCCGGAGATTGAAAAAAAATCGGTTTGACCCTGGGGCCGAGATTGACAAAATCTGAATAAAAAACTACATAAAAAAACCCTGGTTCACTTTTTTTGGGCAGGTACGTTTATATAGATTGAAATAAAAGGAGTTTATGATGTCAGAAGATAAATCGTTCATGTTTACCTCCGAGTCCGTGACCGAGGGACACCCGGACAAAGTCGCCGATGCCATTTCCGACAGCATCCTGGATGCCATCATGGCCCAGGACAAAAAATGCCGGGTGGCCTGCGAAACCCTTGTCACCACCGGTCTGGCCATGGTGGCCGGTGAAATCACCACCGACTGTTACGTGGATATCCCCAGCGTGGTCCGCAGTACCATCAAAGATATCGGATACAACTCCTCGGGCATGGGATTCGACTGGCAGACCTGTTCGGTCATTACCAGCATCGATCAGCAATCAACGGATATCGCCATGGGTGTGGACGAGGGGTCCGGCCTGTACAAGGAGCAGGGGGCCGGGGACCAGGGCCTGATGTTCGGATTTGCCAGCAATGAGACCCCCGAGCTCATGCCCATGCCCATCGTCTATGCCCATAAGCTGACCAGGCGCCTCACCCAGGTCCGAAAAAACGGGGCTCTTGATTTTATCCGGCCCGACGGCAAATCCCAGGTCACCATCGAATATGTCAACGGCAAACCCCGGCGGGTGGACGCCATTGTCGTGTCCAGCCAGCATTCTCCGGACGTGTCCCATGATGATTTAAAGGCGGCCATCATCAGGGAAGTGATCAAAAAAGTCATTCCCGAAGACATGATGGACGGGGACACCAAACTGTTCGTCAATCCCACCGGCCGTTTCGTCATTGGTGGGCCCATGGGGGACTGCGGCGTCACGGGCCGGAAAATCATTGTGGATACTTACGGCGGACAGGGAAGCCACGGCGGCGGGTGTTTTTCCGGGAAAGACCCTTCCAAGGTCGACCGAAGCGCTTCCTACATGGGTCGGTACGTGGCCAAGAACCTGGTGGCGTCCGGCATCGCCGACAAATGTGAAATCCAGGTGGCCTATGCCATCGGCGTGGCCGAACCGGTTTCCCTGCTGGTGGATTTCATGGGTACGGGCAAAATTCCGGAATCCAAAGCCATCCGTATTGTCAGGGAGGTGTTTGATCTGAGGCCGGCCGCCATTATCCGGACACTGGACCTGCTTCGACCCATCTATCGAAAAACATCCGCCTACGGCCATTTTGGAAGGAAAGACCCGGATTTCTATTGGGAGCGGACCGACCGGGCCGAACAGATCCGGGATCTGGCCGGACTGTAACCCGGCGCGTTTTCTTGTCAGTCCTCCAGCCGGCTGAACACGGGCGAAGCCCCCTGTTCAGCCGGTTTTTTGTTGACATTTTCCTTAACCGGCTGTATTTTGGGTCGAAATAACATATCAACATATTTTGATATCTTTGTTTTCTACCTTTGCATCATAAGGAGCCACATCATGAGATCAACCCCCGTCGTTCCAGGGTTTCTACCCCCTGATCCCGATCTGAAATACAAAGTCAAAGACCTGTCCCTGGCCGAAGAAGGCCACAAGGACATGCAACTTTCCGAAAAGGAAATGCCCGGACTCATGGCCATCAGGGAAAAATACGGCCCGGAAAAACCCCTGAAAGGTATGAAAATCACCGGAAGCCTCCACATGACCATCCAGACCGCCATGCTCATCGACACCTTGTATGAGCTGGGCGCGGACATCCGCTGGGCCTCCTGCAACATTTTCTCCACCCAGGACCATGCCGCCGCCGCCATTGCCGATAAAGGCACGGCCGCCGTCTTTGCCTGGAAAGGGGAGACTCTGGAAGAATTCTGGTGGTGTACGGAGCAGGCCCTGGTCTGGCCTGACGGGTCCGGACCGGATCTGATCGTGGACGACGGCGGGGACGCCACCCTGTACGTCCACCAGGGCGTCAAGGTGGAAAAAAATCCGTCCATTCTGGACCAGCCCACCCACAGCATGGATGAGAAATGCCTCCTGGACCGCTTGCGGGCCGGTTATGCCCGGGACCCCCGAAAATGGACCCGGATTGCCGAAAAAATCCGGGGCGTGTCGGAAGAAACCACCACCGGAGTTCACCGTCTTTATCATCTGGCGGAACGAAAGGAGCTGCTGTTCCCGGCCATCAACGTCAATGATTCCGTGACCAAGTCCAAGTTCGACAATCTCTACGGCTGCCGGGAATCTCTGGCGGACGGCATCAAGCGGGCCACGGATATCATGATAGCCGGCAAAACCGTGGTTGTCGCCGGTTACGGAGATGTGGGCAAGGGCTGCGCCGCGTCCATGAGAGGGTACGGGGCCATTGTCTGGGTCACGGAAATCGATCCCATCTGCGCGCTTCAGGCCGCCATGGAGGGATTCCGTGTGGTGACCATGGAAGAGGCCGCTCCCTGCGGGGATATTTTCGTCACCGCCACCGGCAATTATCATGTCATCCGGGGCGAGCACATCGCCCGGATGAAAAACGAGTCCATTATCTGCAACATCGGCCATTTCGACAACGAAATCGAGATGAACTACCTGACCGGGAACCCCGAAGCCGTCAAGATCAACATCCGGCCCCAGGTGGACAAATGGGTTCTGCCCTCGGGGAAATCCGTCATTGTCCTGGCCGAGGGGCGGCTGGTCAACCTGGGCTGTGCCACGGGACATCCCAGTTTTGTCATGAGCAACAGTTTTTCCAATCAGACCCTGGCCCAGATCAAGCTCGCCCGGGAAAACCTGGAGACCCGGGTCTATACCCTTCCCAAGGAACTGGATGAAGAAGTGGCCCGTCTGCATCTGAAAAACCTGTCCGTGTCTCTGACCCGCCTGACCCGGCAGCAGGCCGATTACATCGGCGTTCCCGTCAACGGGCCTTTTAAGCCGGACCACTACAGGTATTGATGGAGCCGCCGAGAATCGGGTTTTGAATTTTTAATTTTGACGGTTCAATATTTTGAACTTTCTATATGTGCAATTATTTTCTTTTAATTTTAAGTGGTTGATGAAATGATAGGCTGGTCTGGGATGATAATCCGGTTTAAATTTTTGAACCACAGAAGCTTTCCGACCTGCTTCTGAAAAATGTATGGAAGGCTTTTCATTCGATAAAACGATTTGATATCAAGCGGTTAAGTTTTTTTTGAAGTTTTTTTCCGAGTGGCACACGACTTGCTAAAGTAATCGACAACAGACAAACAAAAATTCATCTTTTTTCCTTTTCTTAATAAAGGCCGCCTTCCGGGGCGGCCTTTTTAAGTTTCATCAGGCTCTCTGAGCGCCCGGCCAAGCATATTTCCCAGAATGGCCAGGGATTCGGCATCCAGATAGTGTTCCGCTCTTTTCTCAAACACCAGCCGGGCCGCGGCCTCGAATTCCTCATCCCGGTCATTGAACAACAGGTCCACAGGGATTCTGGGGAGGGCGTCAAATCGGAATCGCACATCATAATCGGCCCTGATCCGGCTCTCTGTGCCGCCGATGCGACGACACGCCCTTGCCAGATTTTCTTTTCCACCGGCAAAATGGGTCGCGATCCTATTTTCCACATCATTGGAAAAATACACGGTCAAGGGACCGGAATCCTTAAAATCCCTGTAGGAAGCCGGTTCCATGCCGGACGGCGTTTTTTCGGGGCACATCAGCAGATAGCGGCTGAGAATGACAATCCCTTCGTAGGGAACCGGCCGGCCTGAAGGATCCACAAACCCCCGGTCCGTAATCAGATAGTCACGGTTCAACAGTCTGACGCCAAACTGTCCGTCCAACCGGGTCAATCCCAATTTTTCGGCCAGGGCGGCCAGATTCAGGGATCGGACTTCTTTGAGATAGTGATCGAGAGTTTGCTGAAATACAGGGTTGGGTTTCTGCATCATGCCTCCTGTTATCACGGTCGGACCCATAAAATCCTCGACACAGGGTTCATTTTGTTCTAATTCAAAATACGGGAACAATCAATTGTAATCGACACGGTTCGGGGAAAACGGATCGTGTCAGGAAAATCAGAGGATGCATATGGAATCATGGCAGACTTCCCACAACATCCGCATTCAGAAGGTTTCAGACCGGCGATGCAACTGTTACCTGATATCAAAGGACAACCGTTTTTTTCTAGTGGATTCAGGGACGAGGCCTTACCGGCCGGCTCTGGAACGAAACCTGAAGGCCCTGGGGGTACGGGAAAACGGGGGGATGTCTCTCATCCTCACCCATTGCCATTTTGATCATGCCGAAAACGCTTCAAAAATCAAAACCGTTTTCGGAGCGGACATCTGGGTCCATGCCGGGGAAGCCGCCTGCCTGAGAAAGGGCGAAAATCCCGTCATCAGAGGTTCCATGTTTCTGACAAAACCTCTGATCCATATCATGAACCGGGCCGGATGGGCCAAGCATCTTCTGTATCCGCCGGTTGAACCCGACCTGCTGGTGGACGAGCGCCTGGACCTGGACTCTTTTGGTATTCCCGGATATATCCTTCACACCCCGGGCCACACCTCCGGCTCCATGAGCGTGATCGTGGACGACGAGATCGCACTGGTGGGGGACACCTTGTTCGGCATCTTCCCCGGTTGCGTTTTCCCACCGTTCGCGGACTCCCCGGACTTGTTGCTGAAAAGCTGGAAAAAACTCCTGGATACCGGATGTCGCCTGTTTTTGCCCGCCCATGGATCGTCCCGGACCCGGGAACTTCTCCTGCAAGCCGCCGAAAAATATGGAAGGAGGTTTGGTTTTTGATCTTCCGGCCCGGATCCTCGGGGCTGAATCCACTGAATCCAAACGAGGTCGAATGATAAAAAAACATTGACGATTTCAAAAAAACAAAATTAGTATTGATACGATTCCGTGCAACGCGACCATCAAAGAAAAATCTTCGCAAAGGAAGGTGAACGATGAAAGAAAGCAAATCCAGACAGGTGATTGAACATCTTCTGCAATCCATGGACATCCGTACGGATGGGAAACGACCATGGGACCTGAAGGTCAACAACCCTTCGTTTTATGACAGGGTGCTTTCCGGCGGATCCCTGGCGCTTGGCGAAAGCTATATGGATGGGTGGTGGGACTGCGATGCCCTGGACCGTTTTTTTGAACGGATCCTTCAGAACCGGATCGATCGGAAAGTCAAACCCTTGAGCCAAAAAGTGCTGTGGCTGATGATCAAAACCCGATTCATGAATCTTCAGACCCATGCCCGGGCCTTTGTGATCGGAAAGCGCCATTACGATATCGGCAACGATCTTTTCTCACTCATGCTGGACCGGGGGATGAACTATTCCTGCGGCTACTGGCGGAATGCCGGGGATCTGGACCAGGCCCAGAAGGAAAAACTGGACCTCATCTGCCGGAAGATCGGGTTGACCTCCGGAATGACGGTTCTGGACATCGGATGCGGGTGGGGCGGGTTCACGGAATTTGCCGCCCGTAACTACGGGGCGAAGGTGACCGGCGTGACGGTTTCAAAGGAGCAGGCGGCCTATGGGCAAAAAAGATGCGAAGGCCTGGACGCGGATATCCGCCTCATGGATTACCGGAAGGTGGAAGGTCTTTTTGATCGGATTGTGTCCATCGGCATGTTTGAACATGTGGGGTGGAAAAATTACCGAACCTTCATGAAAGTGTGCCGATCCCGCCTGAAACCCGATGGTTTGTTCCTGCTGCACACCATTGCCGGAAACCGGTCTGAAAAATCCACGGATCCCTGGATCGACACCTATATTTTCCCCAATTCCATGCTTCCGTCGGCCCGGCAGATCTGCGAGGCGTCGGAAGAGATCTTCATGATCGAGGATTGGCACAGTTTCGGCCAGTATTATGATAAGACCCTGATGAACTGGTACGACAACTTCAAAAAAAACTGGAACCTGCTGAAAGAAAAATACGACTCCCGGTTTTTCCGCATGTGGACTTATTATCTTCTGGCATGCGCCGCCAGTTTTAGGACCCGCCGCAACCAGCTCTGGCAGATTGTTTTTTCCATCAACGGGATCAGGCCGGTTTATCGGACCGAAGGCAATCTGTTCGTGGATGTGTAGGTAATTGAGTTAAGGGGAGGCTTACGGCCCAGAGTGGTTCGGTCGAGTCTGATTCTCGAGTTATATTGCCAGACTCAGCTACCATTTCTTCTTTTTCATCCCCATCAAAAAGATTTGAACATCGATTCAAAGTAAATCGCCCGGTACGCAACAAGAACCGGGCGAAGGCGGAGGGGACAGCCGGGGGAACCCCTCAATTCGAATGTCGGTATGGTATGGCGTCAGTGCCGGCCGGCGCGTCTCCGAACCCCGGCCAGCCCGATCAGGCCGAATCCCAGCAGAAGCAGGGTGGCCGGCTCGGGAACGGGATTGTCGGGTGTGTCGGGAGGTGGCGGTGTATTCGGGCCTTTCCAGAAAGATATGTGAGAGATGTCAGTGCCGCCGAGGTTATCCAAGGTGGTTGTAAAGAAACTGTCCAATGTACTCCAGGTAACTTTTTGATAAATATCAGCATACCAGTCGTCTTTCATGACAAAGAGGTTCCAGCCACCAATATTATCTTTTTTCCCGTTTGCGGTTTTGATGCTGAAATAAAGCCTGAAATCATTTTCTAAATTGTCGTCTGTCAATTGCCCGCTTTCGTAAGACCATGTGCCAGTCTTTGTAGCATAGTCAGGATCTATTGAAAATTTGTTGGCAGGATCAGTTTGGGATATCTCCCAAACCTTTTTATCAAATTCATATTTGTTAATTGCCAAAAGCTGTGTAAGGGTTAAATCATCTACAATCCACGTGGTGCCTGGATTTTGATTTGTATTGGGATAATTGTCATTCGCAGTGCCATGGGCTACCAGCGAATAAGGAGCACCAGATGGATAGATCCCATCCTTATCTGTATAAAGCGGTTCAGGTAGGTTAGGGCTTGATATTGCTTTCCCACAGAAAATAAGAAGAACAACAGTTAGTATCAAGTATTTTTTCATTATCGCAACTCCTAAGTTTCGGTTCAAGTCCTGACGAAGTTAATGCAAGTTCTATTCCTGACCGGTTTTATTGTCTATAAAGGGGTGATCAATTTCATTGAATGGCGAAAAAAGGATTGAATCTAATAGGTTATCGATTGTCCGGCTTGTTTCCTTACCTTTACAGCGATAATTGATCTATGAGCGTGGTTCAAAAATAGATAAAAAATGTAAGAAAACCTAACAAAAATTTCCCAAAGCCTGTTACTTTTTGGTTATGGTGCATTTTTTCGGAGCTCGATGATTTTGTCATACAGCCGTTTTCTGGGCAGATTGTATTTGTCGGCCAGATGCCGGGCCAGATCCGAGGTGCCCCGGTCGGTTGCGGCCGGTTCATTTCGTATCAGCTCTTCTAGGGCCTGGTCATCCAGGGGCGGGTGTGCTTCCAAGGACCGGCCGGCAACCATGAGGGTGCATTCGCCCTTGATCCAATCCTTTTGTTTCAAGCCTGAAAGCACATCCGACAGGGATCCTCGCAGAAATTCCTCGTGAACTTTGGTGATTTCCCGGGCCAGACAGGCGCCCCGGTCTCCGAGGATGTCCATCATGTCCTGAATCAGGGCGATGATCCGTTTCGGGGATTCATACACCACCAGGGTGGCGCCAAGATCTTTCAATTTTTCGATGGCCTGTCGCCGCTTTTGTTGCCTGGCCGGCAGAAACCCGGAAAAATAAAAGGCGTCCGTGGGCAGGCCGGAAACGCTGAGACCGGCGATGACCGCGCTGCATCCGGGAACGGGGACAACGGGTAAACGCTCCCGGATTGCGGCCCGGACCAGGGGATAGCCGGGGTCGGATATGGCGGGTGTGCCCGCGTCGGAAATCAGGGCCAGGCTGCGGCCTGCTTTTAAATGATCGATGAGCCGGGGGATTCGGTCGGTTTCATTGTGTTCGTGGCAGGAAACGAGGCGTGCGGTGATCCCGTAATGGTTCAGAAGCGTTTGCGAGTGCCGGGTGTCCTCGGCCGCGATCAGATCCACCTGTTTCAGGACTTCCACGGCCCGGAAGGTCATGTCGGCCAGATGTCCCAGAGGCGTAGCCACCACATAGAGGGTTCCAAAAAGAGGGGGAGAGTCCATGTCCGGAACCATTTCAAAGGGCCTGGAAGGCGTTGGGAATCAGGCAAATGTCCAGGCGGCCCCTCTGTTCCAGGACTTCGATCACGTCAAACCGGATCCTGGAAGATGTTTGCCGGTTTTGTTTCAGATAGGACAGGGCCCCCAGAATGATTTTTTTCTGTTTCAAGGGGGTGACGGCCTCTCCGGGTCGGCCTTTGGCAAGGGTGCGGCGGGTTTTGACTTCGATGAAACAAAGCGTGTCCCCTTCCTGTGCGATAATGTCGATTTCAGCCGTCCGGCTCCGATAATTGGTCGCCAGGATGGCCATCCCCCGGGCTTTCAGAAAATCCGCGGCTGCTTGTTCCCCCCGATGTCCCAGGGCTTTTCGGTCATCGACCATGGGCGTTCACCTCTTTGACCCCTTTGAAGGTCATGCGGTGCACGGGGCAGGGGCCGTATCGAAGAATGGCCTGTTTGTGAGCCCTGGTCGGGTAGCCTTTGTGCTGAAGAAAACCATAGTCGGGGTAGCGGTCGTGCAGGTCCTTCATGAGCCGGTCCCGGGTCACCTTGGCGACGATGGAGGCCGCGGCAATGGAAATGCTTCTCGAATCCCCCCGGACGACGGCGGACTGATCCACGGCCATGTCCAGGGTGAATTTGCCGTCGATGAGCAGAAAATCCGGATCCGTCGCGCCGGGCCGTCTGACAAGATCCGCCACGGCCCGTTTCATGGACAGCAGGGAAGCCTGAAGGATATTGAGCCGGTCGATCTCCGTATGGGTGGACAGGCCGATACCCACAGCCACGGCCTTTTCCATGATGAAAGGGAAAAGGGCGTCTCTTTTTTTTTCACTCAGCTTTTTGGAGTCGTCGATGCCCGGGCAGGAAAATCCGCCCGGCAGGATCACGGCCGCAGACACAACAGGGCCGGCCAGGGGTCCCCTGCCGGCCTCGTCAATGCCCGCGATATGCCGATATCCCCGGGCGCAGGCCTGATGTTCCAGTTCCCACATGGGTCCGGGGGCCATCTCGAAATTAAACCGCCCTTTTTTCCTTGATTCTGGCGGCTTTTCCCCTGAGGTTCTTGAGATAGTAAAGCTTGGAGCGTCGGACCTTACCCTTGGTCACCACCTCGATTCGGTCGATCGCGGGGGAATACAGGGGGAAAATCCTTTCCACACCCACGCCGTTGGAAATCTTTCTCACGGTGAACCGGGCGCCGGCATACCCGCCGGTCTTTTTGATCACCACACCCTGAAACATCTGGATGCGCTCTTTTTCTCCCTCGATGATCCGGACGTGGACGTTCACGGTGTCTCCGGAGCTGAAATCCGGAATATCCAGACGCATCTGTTCTTTTTCCAATTTTTCGATTATGTTTGTCATGTCATCCTCCTGATATCTTTCACTTGGCAGACGTTGATTATTATCTGCCGTTCACAATCCGGTCCAAATAGATGGATGCGGCAGATCTTACGGACAGGTGATTGTATTCCGATGTTCCGAAAATCGGTTCCAGAATATGATCACAGGCGTCCATGAATTCATCCGCCAGCCCCCATGCCGTCCCGAAAACGAGGACGTGGGAGACTTTGTCATCCAGTTTTTCCCGCAGCATGGCGACGCTGACGGCATCGGGTGCCGGTGTCGCACTTGTGGCAACGGTGACCACCGCTTCCTGCCGCTCCTTTCCGATGTCTTCGACCGCGTCCCGAAAGGTGGGGGTTACGCGGATCAGCTCAAGGGCCTGTTTCCGGAAAGGGTTTAATTTCCCGCCCACTCCTTTGGTCCAGTGATCCGTGACCTGGGCGGCCAGGAGTGCCTGGTCCTCGAAGGGGGTGACCACGTAAAACCCCCTGACCCCGAAGGTGATGGATGCCCTTGCAATATCATGCAGATCGATGGTGGTCAGAGCCGACCCAATGGGGATCCCTTTTTTGTTTTTGACTGGAAAATGAACCAGCGCCACATAAAGGTTATTCTCCCGCAAGGGTTTCAAGCTCCCGGCACCATTGTCTGACAATGGTTTTTTCCTCAGCCGTCAAAGCGGTTGTTTCAAAAAGATCCGGCCGTTTCAGAAAAGTCCGCTGAAGGGCGGACCGTTTTCTCCAGAGCCGGATTTTTTCATGGTTTCCGGACAATAACACATCCGGAATGGTTTGTCCTTCAAATTCTTCGGGCCGCGTGTAATGGGCGTGTTCAAGCCGCCCATCCATGAAGGAATCCGACTGAAAGGACTCGCTGCTGCCCAGAACGCCCGGGATCAGGCGGGCAACGGCATCCATGATCACCATGGCGCCCAGCTCTCCGCCGGTCAGGACATAATCCCCGATGGAAATTTCATCATCGGCCCACCGGGTGACAACCCGTTCATCAATCCCTTCGTACCGGCCGCACACCAGAATCAGCCCCTGTTCGTGCCGAGCGTAATCCAGGGCCTTCTGCTGGGTGAAACAGGCCCCCTGGGGGGTCAGAAATATCACCCTGGCCTTCGGCATCCTGTTTTTGGCCGCGATCATCGCGGCTTGAAGGGGTTCGGGTTTCATGACCATGCCGCTTCCCCCGCCGTAGGGCCGATCATCAACGGTATGGTGCCGGTCCGTGGAAAAATCCCGGATCCGGATGCAGTGCCCTTCGATCCGTTTTTTTTCAATGCCCCGGGCCATCATGCCATGCTGAAAAAAAGCCTGGACCAGATCGGGGAACAGGGTCAGTACCGCAAATTCCATCAATAGTCCTCGGGCAGGGTGGTCAGCAGGGTTCGGTTTTCCAGGTCCACGGACTGAACAAAGTGCCGGTGCATGGGTACCAGGGTCTCCCGGTCCCCGTCCGTGACCACCAGAACGTCATTGGCCCCGGTCGGGAATATGTGGGTGATGGTCCCCAGATATCCTTTTGTATGATCCCGGACCGCCAGACCCATCAGATCCTCCCAGAACCAGGAATCGGCCTCAGGCTCGGGCAATTGGTCCCGGTGGATCAGTATGTCCGAACCCACCAGATCCTCGGCCAGATCCCGGCTGTCAATTCCTTCCAGCGCCAAAAGGAGTCCCTGCTTGTGGGGGGATACGTCCAGAATTTGATAAAACCGGTCATCTTTCCCCTGTTCTCTGAGGAACACCGTCCTGCCGGGCGCGAAGGTATCCATGGAGGCCGCGAAGGATGCGACCCTGAGCAGTCCCCTGAGGCCGTGAACACCTTTTACCGTGCCTATGGTAAACGGGGCCGCAACGGTCATGTTTTATTCAATGATTTCGAGAACCGTTCGTTTTTTGAGTTTTGTGGAGGCCGCGCTTAAAATGGTTCTCATGGCCCGCGCCGATCGCCCCTGTTTCCCGATCACCTTTCCGAGATCTTCCTTGGCTACCTTCAGTTCCAGAACCGAAGTCTGATCACCCACGACTTCAGTCACCTGAACCTGATCCGGTTGATCTACCAGTGCCTTGGCAATGTATTCTATCAGCTCTTTCATATCAACATCTCCTTGTTAATGGGGTCGTGAGAATACAGGGATCAGATTGTGCGACAGGCGATCAGGCTTTGGCGTGGCTGATACCCTGCCGTTTGAGAATGCTCTGTACCGTTGTGGAAGGTTTGGCCCCTTCCCCCAGCCAGTATTTTACCCGGTCTTCCTTGAGGGTGACCGCGGCCGGATCGGTCATGGGGTTGTAGGTGCCCAGAAGCTCCAGGAATCGTCCGTCTCTGGGGCTTTCTATGTCGGCGGCCACGATTCTGTAAAAAGGTCTTTTTTTGGTTCCCTGTCGGGTCAGTCGAATTCTAACAGCCATATTTTTTTCTCCTTAGAACGGCAGCATGTTTTTCAATGAACGCATGCCGCCTTTATTAAATTGCTTGATCATTTTCATGGAATGGGTATAGCTCTTGAGCAGTTTGTTGATGTCCTGAACCGTGGTCCCGCTTCCATTGGCAATCCTGATCTTTCTGGACCCCTTGATGATCAGGTGGTTGCGCCGTTCCTCCGGGGTCATGGAATTGATGATCGCTTCGATTTTGACAAATTCCCTGTCACTGATGTCGAGATCTTTCAGTTGTTTCTTGTTGACGCCCGGCAACATGCCCAGAAGATCCTTGATGGATCCCATCTTGCGAACCGTTTTCATCTGGCTTCGAAAATCTTCCAGGGTGAAGGCGTTTTTCCGTAATTTTTTTTCAATTTCCCGGGCCTCTTTCTGATCCACCGCTTCCTGGGCTTTTTCGATAAAGGAAAGAGTATCTCCCATGCCCAGAATTCGGGACGCCATGCGGTCGGGGTGAAACGGTTCCAGTGCGGTCAGTTTTTCTCCCATACCGATGAATTTCAAAGGCTTTCCGGTGACCGCTCGAATGGACAGGGCGGCACCGCCCCGGGCGTCGCCGTCCATCTTGGTGAGGATGACCCCACTCAGGTCCAGGGCCGCGTCAAAGGCCCCGGCGATGTTGACCGCGTCCTGGCCGGTCATGGCGTCGGCCACCAGAAGGATCTCCGTGGGATTGACCCCTTTTTTGATGGTTTTGAGTTCGGCCATCAAGGGTTCGTCCAGGTGCAACCTTCCGGCCGTATCCAGGATCAGGGTGTCGCAACCCAGGGTGCGCGCCTCCAGGATGGCATCCTGACATATTTTGAGCGGCGCCATATCCTTGGTCGATGGGAAAACGGGGATATCCAGCTGTTTTCCGATTTTTTTGAGCTGATCGATGGCCGCCGGCCGGTACACATCCACCGGCACGAGCAAGGGTTTTCTGTCGCGTCGGCGCAGGTGGTGGGCCAGCTTTCCGGCGGTGGTGGTCTTGCCGGAGCCCTGAAGTCCGACCAGCATGACGGACCCAAAGGACCTCCCGTCCAGATCCAGGTCCTGGTGTTCAGAGCCCATCATTTTTGTAAATTCATCATTTACAATCTTGATGACCTGCTGACCGGGGGTCAGGCTCTGGATAACTTCCCGGCCCAGGGCCCGCTCCTTTATGTCGGCGACGACCTGTTTGGTGACTTTATAATTGACGTCCGCTTCCAGCAAAGCCATGCGGACCTGTTTAAGCCCCTCCTCAATGTTTTTTTCATTCAGGGTGCCGTGGCCTTTGAGCTTTTTGAAAACAGACTCCAGCCTGTCGCTTAAACTTTCGAACATGAACCAACCAGCCTCAAAATATCAAATCAAATCATTGAAATTAGTATAGAATTTGTGTTATGTCAAGAGAATAATAAAGTTTTTGAAAACTCAGAGGATTATGGAAAACATATTGAATTATACCCGGCCCGCGCTTTCAGCATGGCTGGAAGGCAATGGTATCCGTCCATTCAGGGCCGGTCAGATTTTCAAATGGCTGTATCTTCGGCAGGCGGACCGGTTTGAGGACATGACGGATCTGTCTAAGGACCTGCGGAGTCAGCTGGCGACCCATTTCAGCATCCCCCGCCTTACCGTGGAAAAAAAAATGGTGTCGGCCGACACCACGGAAAAGTTTCTGTTCAGACTGGCGGACGGGCTTCACATCGAGTCGGTGCTCATCCCTGAAAAAGATCATTTCACCCTGTGTGTCTCGTCCCAGGTGGGGTGCGCCCAGAACTGCCGGTTCTGCCTGACGGCAAAGGGCGGATTCATTCGAAACCTGGCGGTCTCGGAAATCGTTTCCCAGGTCAGGGATGTTCGGTTTTACCTGATTCAGAAGCAGATGGATCCCCTTTCTCTTTCCAACGTGGTTTTCATGGGCATGGGTGAGCCCCTGGCCAACTACCGGAATGTGGTGGATGCCCTGGATACGATCACGGACAGTGATTATGGACTGAAATGCTCACCTCGCCATGTCACGGTTTCGACCTCCGGCCTGGTGCCCGGAATCCTGCGGCTGGGGCGGGACAGCCGCGTGAACCTCGCCGTGTCTCTGAACGCCGCCACCGACGAACTGCGGTCCAGGCTCATGCCCGTGAATCAAAAATACCCGCTGGAAAGTCTTCTGGGCGCCTGTCAATCTTTTGAAATGAAACCCAGGGACAAGATCACCTTTGAATACATTCTCATGAAAGGGGTCAATGACTCGCGAAAAGATGCTCTTCGCCTGATCGGCCTTTTGTCCCCCATTCGATCCAAGGTCAACCTGATCCCGTTCAATGAATACGCCGGCTCGGAATTTAAACGCCCGCCTCAAAAAGATATCGATGATTTTCTTCAGATTTTGCTTGACAGAAATTTCACAGCCATTACAAGAAAGAGCAAAGGGGCGGATATCCTGGCCGCTTGCGGTCAGTTGAGGGCTCAGCTGAACACTGAAAACCATCTGCCGCCTGGACTTTGATTCCCTGCCGGCCGTTTTTTTTGTCTTTTGGATGCCATGAACGAAAATGCGATCATAAATGAATTGCGGCAAAGGATCCATGACCTGGAAGTCGTGGCCGAAGATGACGCCCGGACAAAGGCGGAAATGCAAGCCCTGCGTGAACGGCTGACCCTGACGGAAACCCTGTTGTCCAATATTGTGGAAAGCAATCCCATTCCCACCTTTATTCTGGACAGGCATCACCGGGTCCTCTATTGGAATCAGACCCTTGAGAAAATCTCAGGGATCAAAGCCGCGGATGTTTTAGGCACGACAGGACAGTGGCGGGCTTTTTATGATTCGCCGCGGCCGGTGATGGCGGATCTCGTCATTGACGGGGTGGATGAAGGGACTTTCTGGGGGCATTATAAAAACAACACGGAATACACCACCCTCCAGAAATCGGATTTGAAAGAGGGGGCCTATGAGTCCCAGGATTTTTTTCCAAAGTTCGGCAGGTCCGGCATGTGGATGTCTGCCGCCGCCTGTCCCCTCACGGATGAGGCGGGGCAGATTATCGGCGCTATTGAAACCTTTCAGGACGTCACCCGTCTGATCAACGCCCAGATGGAATCCAAGAAAAACGAAGAAAAATACAGATCCCTTTTTGAAAATTCCGGGGACGCTCTTTTTCTCATGGATTATGATCGCGTCATCGATTGCAACGCCCTTTCCCTGGACCTGATGAACTGCGCCCATCGGGATATTCTGAACCATTCCATATTCGATTTCTGCCTTCAGGAGCCGAGATCCAGAGAAATGGCCGAAGATCTGTTCCGTCAGAAAATCGTTAAGGCCTATGAAGGAAGGACACAGCGATTTTACTGGCAATTCATCAGTCGTCCGGATCGCCTTTTTTATGCTCACGTGACCTTGAATTGCGTGGCTTTTTCCGGTCGCTTCGTTCTCCAGGCCCTGATCCGGGATATCACCGAACAGGTCCGGGCGGAAAAAGAGCTGGCCGGTCTGCGCAATTATCTGTCCAGCATCATTCATTCCATGCCTTCCATGCTCATCGGCATCGATCGATCCGGATGTATAACCCATTTCAACCGCAAAGCCACGGAACTGACAGGATTCAAGGAGGAGGCGGCCCGAGGTCGGATTCTGTCCGATATTCTGCCGAGATTTACCGATTCCATGGATGTTATCCGGTCCGCCATTCAGCGGAAAACCGTTCTGGAGCAACTCAGAATTCCCTTCGAGAAAGGGGACGCAATCCTCTATGAAGATTTGACGGTCTATCCTCTTTCCGGAGAAGGTCTGGAAGGCGCGGTGGTCAGAATCGACGATGTGACCGATCGGGTGCAGATGGAAGAAATGATGATTCAGACCGAGAAAATGATGTCCGTGGGCAGTCTGGCCGCCGGTATGGCCCATGAACTCAACAACCCCCTGGCCGGGATGATGCAGAGCGCTCAGGTGATGATTCATCGGTTGTCCGCCCGGATACCGGCCAACGAGAGGGTGGCCGATGAACTGGGGGTCGGCATTGAGGCCATCCATGAATACATGGCCCGGCGGGAAATCCTTTCCCTTGCCGAAACCATCAATGATTCAGGCAAGCGGGCCGCTGAAATCATCCGGAACATGCTTTCCTTCGCTCGTAAAAGCGAACCCCGAAAGAAAACCTGCCGGGTTTCGCAAATCCTTGACAAGACCATAGAGATAGCGGGCTCGGACTATGATCTGATCAATAATTACGATTTCCGGCAGATTCGAGTCGAACGGGACTATGACCCCCGAACTCCGCCTGTTCTATGTGAAGAAAGCAAAATCCAGCAGGTCTTCTGGAATATTCTGAAAAACGGGGCCGAGGCCATGCGGGGCCGGGACACCCCTGCCGTTTTCCATCTGAGGGTTTATCCCAGAGACGATCATGTTTATGTCGAGATTGAAGACAACGGGCCCGGGATGGATAAAGAAGTCCGGAAACGGGTATTTGAGCCGTTTTTCACCACCAAGAGCCCACTGAACGGAACCGGTCTGGGGTTGGCTGTTTCCTATTTCATCATTGCAAAGGACCATGGGGGGAAAATCAGCGTTGATTCTGAAACAGGTGTCGGTACCCGATTCGTCATTCAGTTCAAAACCGGCTTGAAAACAGGTGTCGGTCATGAAGTGTGAAAATGTGTATTGAATCTTTGCGTATATGATTTATAATGATGGCACCAAAGTGAATTGTTTCAACCGTCGGTCATTCAATAACCCTTAACTATCTGGAAGGAACCATGTCAAATATTACGTTAGAAAATAAGCGCATACTGATTGTTGATGATGAGCCGGATGTTCTTGATTCTCTGGAAGAACTTCTGAATATGTCGACGACGGTCCGGGCGCAGAGCTTTGAAGAAGCCAGTCAACTTCTGAAAACCCAGAAATTCGATATCGCCATTTTGGATATCATGGGCGTGGACGGGTATCAATTGTTGGAAATGGCCAACAAAAAGGACGTGATCACCGTGATGCTCACAGCTCATGCTCTGAGCCCGGAAAATATCAAAAAATCATATCTGGGAGGGGCGTGCTCTTATATTCCGAAAGAAGAGATGTTCAACATCGAAACCTTCCTCATCGATGTCCTGAAGGCCAAAAAGGAAGGCACCAATCCCTGGACGAGCTGGTACAAACGCTTGTCTTCTTTCTGTGAAGAAAAATTCGGACCGGAATGGGATAAAGATGAGAAGAAATTCTGGGAAAAGATGATTTATTATTGATCCGGATGTTTTGATTCGCGGCCGATGCCGCTTTCCCCCTGTCGGGTCCAGGCCCGGCAGGGGGTTTTTTATACCATGAGGTGCCCGAAACGGTCGACCTTGGTAAGGGGAACTTGGATCACCCGGGCCCGGCCCCTTTGTGTGACCTTTACGGGACAGAGACGGCTTTCGGAGGAACGGGAATAAGCGGCACACAGTTCGGCTGCGGTCTGAATGTTGGTCAAAGAGGCATCCCCGGTCAGAATCACATCCGGCCCGGGTTTCTCATTATGCTTGAGCAGCACGTCCAGGGCCTCGTCAAAATGGGCCATGAGGCCCTGGTTGTCTTCCCTGGAACGGCCCACGATCACCTTGGTCTGCGGGTCGAGTCTGAAGTGCCGGCCGTATTTGAGCATGTGCAGGTACCGAGGTGCCCAGTCCTCTCGGGCGGCCATCATATCTTTGAGTTTCCGGGAAAACTGTCTGTCCGTCAGCAGACATCCGCCGGCCGGAGCGGGATAGTCTTTGATGCCGAAGGTCCGGGCGAGTTCCATCTGGATTTTCCGTGATCGGCCGGAAATATCCAGCAGTTTTTCACGATCCACCCATCCGGCCAGCTCCATCGGGGTTTCAGGCAACAGCCGGGCACTGAGGGGACGAAGAATGTGGTCCTGAAAACCAGAGTTTTTCTGCACATACCTCAATGAATTCTTGTTCTGGGATTTGGGGCGCTGTCCCATTACTTCACCGCTGAACAGAAAATCGAATCCTTCCTCCATCATGACCTCTCCGGCCTTCCGGAACATGAGGGCATGGCAATCCATGCAGGGATTCATGTTTTTTCCGAATCCGGCGCGAGGGTTCCGGAGCATGAGCAGATAGTCCGGGGTAATGTCCCGGGTGATCAGTGGAATGCCTGTCTGAGCCGCCGCTTTAAGGGCTGACGAGGACGAGAAGAAAGGCGTTTCAAAGCAGATGAAAGTCACGTCGATTCCCTGGCGTTTCAATACCAGGGCCGCCAGCATGCTGTCCAGCCCGCCTGAGCAAAGGCCCAGACCCTTGATCGGGCTTGCGGTTTTGTCCGACTTCATATATAAGAACCCCTATGATGGTGGATTCAGGGAAAATCAGATGTATCCTCGACACATTAAGCAGACGCTATCCTGTTGTCAAGACCCAGCTGGACCATCAAACCCCGTTTCAGTTGCTCATCGCCACCATTCTCTCAGCCCAGTGCACGGACAATCAGGTCAATAAAGTCACGCGGCATCTGTTTGGGGCGTACCCGGATCCGGTCGCCCTGGCCGGGGCATCCCTGGCCGATATTAAAAAAATCATTTTTTCAACCGGGTTTTACAATCACAAGGCCATGAATATCCGTGCCTGTGCCCAGGCCTTGCTGGACGGTCATCAGGGGAGGGTCCCCGAAAATCTGGACGAACTGGTGAAATTGCCCGGTGTGGGGCGAAAGACGGCCAACGTTGTTCTCTCTGCGGCATTCGGCCATTCAACCATTGTGGTGGATACCCATGTGCTGCGGATTTCCAACCGGCTCGGGCTGACGGAGCACACAAATCCGGCCGGGGTCGAGCAGGATCTCATGCGGATCATCCCCGTGGCATCGTGGAATGACCTGTCGTTGCAATTGATTTACTTTGGAAGGGAGATCTGCAGGGCCAGAAATCCCCTTTGTCCGGACTGCCCCCTGAGGCGGCAGTGTCTGTTTCGGCCGTCCTGACCGAGTCAGGTCCGGCCCCGGCAGATATCAGGATTCTTTTTTTTCCCAGAAATCACGGCTTTCCTGAAGGATGTCGGAGATGTCTTCATCAACCATGTTCTCCTCCCGGGCCGGATCGTCCATGGGCTCCTGATCGGACACATCCATACCCGCATCCAGAGTATCGATCCCGTCCAGGTCATCCAGATCTTCCATAGGGTCCAGCGGATCTAAATCATAATTCGAAAGGCCGGGTTCGGCTGTTTCCTTGGCAGGGATATCGTCTTCGGCGGGGGTCGGGTCCATTTCCAGAGGCGTCGAAGGCTGTTCCGCCCCTGCCTCCCGACCACGGGCTCTTGAGACGAGCCCCGGAGTGTCTTCATCCGAGATATGGTTGCCCTGCCGGTCGAACATGAGGCTGCCGGTCATGCGCAGTTCAAAATCCATCCGGAAAGCGATTCGTCCGTCGTGAACCACGATCTCCCCGCCATGGGTGGAAAGATCGGCGCCGGACAGGTTTTTCAGGATGATGCTTCGGACTGCGTCGACGTCCAGATCCTGTTTCAGCGCTTCGATCAGATCTTTTTCACTGTTTTGGATAACTCCGGGATCCGTAACTTTCATGAAAAGCTCCTCTTATAAGGATTGATATGCTTTGTCTGCAAACCGTTTTTCGATAAACAGATCAAGGTCGATAATCTTGCCTATTTCCATGACATCGTGCATGTACCGCTGGATTTTATCCAGGTCTTCCGCCTCGGGATAGAGTCCGTCCCATCGAATGGCCTTGGGCTGGGAAAAAACGTTCTGAAGCACCTGGGGATTGAGTCCGAGTTTGCCTTCAGGGTCCAGAAATCCGACGGCGATCTGAGCCGCCCTGTTCTTGTCGTTTTCAATGTATTCACCGGTTTCCACCAGAAGGGTGACAAATTCCTGGGCCGCCTCAGGGTATTTCTGGATGAAGTCCTCCTGCATGGCCACAATGCAGCAGGGATGATTGTCCCATCGGCTGGCGGAATAAAATTCCAGGTTGCCGATTTCATTGACGATGGCTTTGGTGGCCACGGGTTCGGCCACCATGAAACCGGCCACGTCTTCGTTGGCTTTCATGATTTCGGGCATCTTGATGGGAGGCACGACTTCAAAGCGGACGTTGATGGCTTTTTTCCCGGGGACACCGGGTTTGAGGCCCAGTTCTTTCAGGAATTGATGGGCCAGCATGTGATGCACCGACATTTTGTGAGGGATGTCCACCACTCTGTATTTATAAAAACTCTGGAGGGAATCGAATCGGGGGTCGTAGTTTCTGGACCGGATGAACGTGCTCCCGTTTTTATGGGCGAACAGAACCAGCTTGATGGGCGAGTCATAGGCGAACAGATCCATGGCAATCGGGGCCAGAACAAAAGCACAGTCGATGTCGCCGCTTTCAAGACCCTCTTGGATGGGGTTCCACCCCGCCTTGAGGCTGGTGGTCAGATCAAAATATTCCGGCGTGACGTCCCCCTGCTCGATTCGGTATTTGAGGGCACCCAGGGCCAGGTGGTCCGTGATCTGGATATGCGCCACATTGAGCTCGACCCGTCCGCCGACGGAACGCCTTTGTTTCCGGACCGCCGCCTGTTCCGGAGATTCGCCGGAACAGGCTTTTTCAATGGCCCGGCCGATCTGGTTCTCATCAAAGGGTTTGGGTACATGGCCGTTGCCGCCGGCTTCCATGATGGCGATCTGCTGGGCTTTGTCCGACTGGGCCGTGGCCATTATAAAAGGCAGGTTTTTGAATTCATCCATCTGACGCAAGGCTTTCAAAAACTCAAGCCCATCCATCTGGGGCATGTTCCAGTCACTGATCACCAGGTCCGGTTTTTCGGCTTTGACTTTTTCGATGCCGTCGAACCCGTTGACTGCCAACACCAGGTTGCTGAATCCGGCCTTGTTCAGGATCTGTTTGAACATGATGCGCATGGTTCCGGAGTCATCGACCACAACAATTTTAATGTTTGGATTTACAGCCATAGCAAAACACTCCTTTGGGTTTTTTATATGCAGGGTATCTATATTTTATTTTTATATTCAATATGCCGTTTTATTCATTCCATGACCAGGTGCAGGTGTGTTGAAGTTTCTGGATGATCCGGTCCAGGGAAAATCCAAGGATCCCGATGGCGAGGATCATGGCCATGAGCTTGTCGTATTCCATGGTATCCCGGGCGTCATTGATCAGATAGCCCAGCCCGCTGGACACGCCCAGGAATTCGGCCGGGACGATCACGATCCATGCCAGACCGAGGGCCAGCCGCAGGCTGGTCAGCATGTACGGCAAAGAAAAGGGGATGATGATGGTTCGTATCAGTTGAAAATTGGTCGCTCCCTGGTTCAACGCCATTTTGATCCATTGTGGATTGATGTTCAAGACCCCGATGGTCGTATTGAGTATTATAGGGCAAATGGTTGCCATTACAATCAAAAAATAGATGGCGGATTCGAAACTTGGGAACAGAAGGATGGCAATGGGCATCCAGGACAGGGGGCTGATCATCCGCACAAACTGTATGGGCGAGTAAGACAATCCTCTGAAGCGGGGGTAAAAACCAACTATAATGCCCAAGGGGAACCCCAGGGACGCAGCCAGGGCGATCCCCACCAGAACCCTTTTAAGGCTGGCAAAAACGGATATCCAGAATCGGCTTTCCTGAACGGCGGCGACCAGGGCCTTCAATGTGGGAACGGGCAGAAAGCCCCTGAACTGTTCATACCCCGGTCGGGTGAATACAAATGCGGAAACGGCCATCCACAGTCCGGCAAACGCCAGAAGTCCTATGAGTTCGTATTTCCAGCCGAAATCACGGTTGCCGTAAATGGCGTTCAATCCCACCTGTCTGGGGTCCGAGGAGGTAAATCGGTCAGCGGATGTCAAGGATCTCTTCTCTTTCATAAGGTCGGCTCATGTCTCCGCCGATGAAGGTGTTTATCCCTCCAACGGCTTCCAGGGCGTTTCTCACAAACCGGTCATCCACCAGTTCGGCGGCCGCCTGCCGTGTGTTCAGGGTCGCGAGAAAGCCATTGTCGCCTTCCACCAGGGTTTTTTTCATCTGTTCGATGATGAATTCCGTGGCAGAGGGAAATGGAAAGGGCTGGAAACCGATTCGCGGGGTATTCCAGTCCGGGTGCACCAACTGATTCCGCGTCGGCGGCTCGAAAACCCGTTTCACTACCTCCCTGGGAAACGGCAGGTATCCATCTCCGTCCCGGCTCAGCAGGTGGGCGGTCTGTTCCGGATTGCGGTTGCACCAGTCCTGTGCCATGACAATGGCCGTCGTGGCCTTTTGAATCAGTTCGGGTTGATGGCGTATGAACGGTTCGTGGGCCACGATCACGCAACAGGGGTGGTTTTTCCAGATATCGCCTGAGAATCGCATGATTCTGGCCTTGAAACGGATCTCGGCCAGGGCGTTGAAAGGATCGGCCACGATATAGCCGTCTATTTTTCCGCTCAAAAGGGCGGTGGGCATTTCCGGCGGTGGAAGAATGAACAGGTTGACCCGGTCCGGGGCCAGGCGGGCGGATTGCGGCTGGATCACGGGTGTGAGTCCGTAAGCCCGGATTCCCATCTGAAGGATCAGGTTGTGCATGGAATACCACGACGGAACCGCCATCTGACGTCCGCCCAGATCCTTGAACCCGGATATGCCGTCCTCTCCCCGCACAGTTACGGCGCTGCCGTTGATATGGTTCCAGGCCAGGACTTTCACCGGAATTTTCTGTTTGTAGCGCAGCCACACAGGAATGGGAAAAAGCATGTGGGTGAGATTGAACTTGCCTGCCAGAAAGGATTCGATCAGAATTTCCCAGGAGCGGACCATCACCGGTTTTTCTACGCTCACGCCCTGCTCGGAAAAAAAACCCAGCCGGTGGGCCACTAGAAGGGGGGTGGCGTCGGTGATGGGAAGGTAGCCGATTCGCATGGATTCCGGTTTCGCCATGGCCTTTGTTTTACCGGTCATGACCATGCCGGTGCAGGTCGCTGCCGCTGTTTTCAAGAATTGCCGCCTGGACATGAAAAAGCCGTCACTCGGCATCATAACAGGCTCCTTTTGGCCAGATAGGCGTTTTTGAACCGTTCCAGGATCCGGGTGCGTATTTCTTTGAACCGGGCATGGTTTCGGTCCCGGGGATAGGGTTCGGTGATCTCGAAGACGTCCCGGATACCGGCCGGTTCTCCGGCCATCAGCAAAATCCGGGTTCCCAGCCGAATGGCCTCGTCAATGTCATGGGTCACGAAGACGGCGGTAAACTGCTCGGAAAGCCAGAGATTGACCAGCTCTTCCTGGATATGGGACTGGGTGAAAGTATCCAGGGAGGCAAAGGGTTCGTCCAGCAGAAGTATATCGGGATGTCCGACCAGGGCTCTTGCCAGACAGGCCCTCTGGGCCATTCCCAGAGACAGCTGGTCGGGCCCGGCATCGGCAAACCCGGCGATTCCCATGATTTCCAGAAATTGATTGACCCGGTAATCCAGATTTTCCGTATCGCCTCTCAGATTGCACCCATAAGCCACGTTTTCCTTGACCGTGAGCCAGGGGATCAGGGTGGGCTGCTGAAACAGCATGGACCTTGAGGGATGAATGCCTTGAACTTCCTTGCCGTCCACAATGATTTTTCCGGAAGTGGGTCGCTCCAGGCCTGCGATAAGATTGAGCAGGGTGGTTTTGCCGCAACCGGATTCGCCCAGGACAATAATGAAATCACCCGGATCCATGGAAAAGGAAATATCCTTGATAACGATATGATCCGACGTTTCAGATCGTTTATAGGCTTTGGTGAGTTTTTCGATCTCTATTTTCAAACTGCGGCATCCGATACGGTTCGAAGGATAAACGTCAGGTCCGTCAAGCGTTTCAGTTCGACTTCCTGTGTAAGGGTCCCCATGGCATCGGTCATGTATTTGTGGATGGCGGTCAAGGCATCCATGTCCGGGATGAACCGGTCCGGGTCGGAACCGGTGTCGATTTCGGAAAATACCCGGCGCAGATCGGACTGGTCCTGATCCGGAAAGACCCGGGTCAGATAGGGCAGGACCTGTTCAGGCCCATCCCGGAGGGAACGGCCGGCGTCCACAAACAGGGACAGGAGTTGATCCACGGCCGGAGCATGGTTTTCCATCAGGCAGGTGTTCAAGACCAGGACCAGTCCGGGATGACGCTGCCATAAATGGCCGGTGGTGCATATTCTGTCGGCCAGACGGGTTTGGACGGCGTGGGAACCAAACGGTTCTTCCGCAATCCATCCGGCGATGTCACCATCATCGTCCGCCGTCACCACTTCCCGCATGAAACAGGACGGAACTATCTCCCGGTATACATCGGCCGTCGGGTCGTCAAAAGTTCCGAACCGCAGTCCGGCCGAAGACAACAGTCGATGAAACAGCATGGTCTGTAAACACAGTTCAGCAGGAACAAGAACGGTCTTGCCCCTGAAATCGTCAAGGGTCTTGATGTCGGGTTTACGGTTTTTGAGAATCAGGCTGTCGGACCTGTGGGCGGCCATGACGATCCGGATGTTCAGGCCTCTGGAAAACAGATCCATGGCCAGGGGCGACGGAATAAATGCGCCGTCCAGGTCTCCGTACAACAGCCCGTCCCGGATGGGGGCCCAGGCGTTCACGGCTTTGAGATCAAGGATGAGACGGGTCGGCTTTCCGCCGGTTTGTTTCAGGGTATCATCGGCAATGATCGGGAGGAGGTGGTCAAAGGTTTTCAGATGTCCGATTCGAATGCAGGGAAGATGGCTCATAAAGACCTCGCCGGACTGTTTTTTTGGGTGTTGATACGTCATGATCCCTTGCTCTGTTTAAAAAAAACATGTATCACAAGCACCCATCGTTGGCAAGCAAAGAAACCGTTGCAGCAAGGCCTTTGAATTTTGTCGGAAAAAACCGGCTTGATATGAACCCTGGAATAGGATAAAAAATCGGGTATGCATCAGGACACTCATCAACCGGTCATCCAGGATTATTTCCTCAGACCCGGATTCATTTATCTGCCCGACAAACCCACCACTATTTCCGCGGTACTGGGATCGTCGGTGGCGGTCAGTCTTTACGACCGATTCATGGGCGTGGGCGGCATGAACCATTTCCTGTTTCCCCGGGTGGATCAAAAAAATAAAACCACGGCCCTTTACGGAAACATAGCGGTTCTGACCCTTATACGGATGATGACGGCCAACGGGTCCTCTTTCTCCAACCTGGAGGCCCAGATTTTCGGCGGCGCCTTCAACGATGAGTATTCGCAACGGGATATCGGTCGTGACAATTATCAGACGGCCCGGCGCATTTTGTCCGGCCGGGGGATCAAGATCGTTTCCGAAGACGTGGGCGGCGTTCTGGGCCGCAAAATCGTTTTCAACACGGCTACTTATGAGATCGGCATATTGAAGGTGGGGCGGCTGAGATCTTCCGACTGGTATCCCTATGAGGGCGACCGGTAGCAATGAAGGTGGACGGTATGGCAGTGAACAGGTTTTGTTGCAGAAGGACGGATTTTGGGCGTTGAAATCGAGAGAAAATTTCTGTTGAAAGGCGACGGGTGGCGGTCTCTGGGAGTTCCCGTTTATTGCCGCCAGGGATATCTGAGCCGTTTTGAACAGCGGACGGTCAGGGTCCGCCTGAAAGGCGAAAAAGGGTTTTTGACCGTCAAAGGACCGAATCAAGGTCCGACTCGACTGGAATATGAGTACGAGATCCCCGGTGACGATTGCCGGGCCATCCTTGATCATCTGGCGGAAAAACCCCTGATAGAAAAGTATCGATATCGAATTCCATACCATGGTCTGATATGGGAAATCGATGAATTTCTAGGTGAAAATCAGGGCCTGATCCTGGCGGAGGTGGAGCTGATTTCAGAGACCCAGGCAATCCGGCTGCCCGATTGGATCGGTCGGGAGGTCACCGGTGATCCCCGGTATTACAACACCAGTCTGGTTGAGCGCCCTTTTTCCCGGTGGGGCGGAAACCCTCTTCCGGCGGCGTCTCTTTTTATAACCGACCCTTCTGAATAATGGCGATGAGCAGCCAGACCCCGAGAACGGCGGCGGCAACGAATCCGGCGATACCGATCACGGACACTCCGAACAGGATGGGCGGCACGTTGGAGTTGATGACGATGGCCGATCCCAGTATCAGGGCCGCGATGATGATGGAAAAGGAAATCCGGTTGCTGGTCTGATCCTGATTGTTCAGCAGCCGGTCCAGATTTTCTATTTTGATACTTAGCGCCAGTTTCCCGGACTTGGCCAGTCGCATGATTTCAATGGCGTCTCCCGGCAGGGTCTGAAACAGCCGCAAAGATTCCCTGGCCAGATCCGCCGCCTGTTCGGCGATTCGGGAAGGGGACAGTTTCCGGTATTTCGCGGCCGTGACATAGGGGACGGCATGGGCGATCATGTTGAAATCCGGATCCAGCATTTTGGCCAAACCTTCGATGGAGATGAAGGCTTTGATCATGAGGAAAAAATCCGGCGGGATCCGGAGCCTGTGTTCGGAGCAAAGCTCCAGAAACTGATTGAGCATTTTGGCGGTTTTGATGTCTTTCAGGGCTTTGGTCAAATGGAGGGACACAAAAAGGGAGATGTCTTTTTCCAGGCGTACCAGATCCGGTTGGGTTTCAAATTCCGCCAGTTCGCAGAGCAGCCTCGCAGTCCGGTTGAAACGATTGACGGCAATGCTGTGGATGAGGTCCACAAACACTTCCCGGGTGGTTTTGTCCACATGCCCGGTCATGCCGAAATCGATGAGGCAGATCCGGTTTTTTTCCAGGATAAAAATATTGCCCGGGTGGGGATCGGCGTGGAAGAACCCATGTTCGAACACCTGTTTCATGATGAAATCCGCCCCTCTGCGGGTAATCTGTTTCCGGTCCAGCCCTGCGGCGTCGATGGCTGCGATATCGTCGGCCTTGATGCCCCGGATGTATTCCATGGTCAGGACCCGTTCACTGGATTCCGCCGGATAGACCCTGGGGATGCAAATGTCCCGGGAATCTTTGAACTGGACGGCCATCTGTTCCATGCTGGCGGCTTCGATGGAATAATCCAGCTCTTTTTCAAGGGTCCGTGCGAACTCCTCGACGATCCGGACCGGGTTGAACACCGCCGCCTCCTCAATGTTGTTTTCCATGATGGAGGCCAGGTGGTGGATGATTTCAAGATCGACTTCAATGGTTTTTCGAATGCCGGGCCGCTGTACCTTGACCGCCACCGGCGACTGGTCCAGTGTCACGGCCCGGTGTACTTGACCGATGGAGGCGCTGGCAAAAGGGGTTTCTTCCATGGCGCTGAAAATATCTTCCAGAGGCCGGCCGAATTCCGAGGCGACGATGGCGCGTACATGCTTGAATTCAAAGGCCGGCACATGGTCCTGGAGCCGGGACAGCTCGTTGAGCAGACCGACGGGAATCAGGTCCGGCCGTGAGGACAGGATCTGGCCCATCTTGATGAAGGTTGGGCCCAGCTCCTCCAGGGCCATTCGGATCCGCTGGTTGTTGGAGAGCTTTTCCACCTTTTCATGCCGGTCCACAAAAGGGATGAGCTGAAGGCCGGATTCAATGTAGCGGTCGATGTTCATGGCGTGAACGATGTTTTCGAATCCGTATTTCAGGATCACGCCGATGATCTGCTGGTATCGAAGCAGATGACGGTACCGTTTGCTGACCCGGCCGATGGATTTGATGCTCAGCATATAAAGGCGGAAAGTCCTCCGTGTCGATTACGCATCCGGATCAGCCTCTTCCGGCAGTTTCCGGGAAAGAGCGTCGATCCGGTCGTTGAGCGCTTTGATATCGGACCGGGTGGGAAGATCCAGTTTTTTCATGAGTTTTTCCATGGCGGATTCCACTTTTTTATCAAATTTTTCCCGGGCCTCTTCATATCGATCCTCACATTCTTTGAAAAAATCCCGGGCTTCATCCTGACTCATTTTGGATTTTTTGGCAAACTCCCGGGCCAGCTCCCCGATTTCATCCTTTGAACGCAGGGCCAGCCCCACACCGGTTAAAAAGGTTTTCTTCATATAGTCAAACATGGTCCCTCCTTAATTTATTTTGATCCGAAAGAGGCATCCAGAATCGTTTCCACGCTGGTGTCTCCCGCAAGAACGGCGTCCATCTTGCCGCAAGTGACCGCAAGAACAGTGTTGATGAAAAAACGGGCCGAATCCAGCTGTCCGGCGTAAAACGCCGCGTCTTTGTTTTTTTCCGCCGCGCTTTGAACCGCTTGCGGATCCAGGCTTCCCGCCTTCTCGGACAGAGCCGGGGCCGCTACCATGGCCCGCCACAGATGCATCCAGGCAAAGGTCACATCTCCGGTCACCTCCAGGAATGGATGGGCAAAGGCGTAGGCGTTGAGGACTCTGTCCGAACCGGTCCTGTGTCCCATCTCGGCCGCCAGGGATTCCAGGCGGGAGACGGCATGCCCCACTTTCCCGGCCAGGTTCTGAAGACCGTCAATGGCCCCGGCCTCTGTGACCGTCTGTTTCATCCGGGCCAGGAAAGAAGCAAAGGCCGTTCCACGGTTCATGGACAGTTTCCGGCCCAGAAGGTCCATGGCCTGAATTCCGTTGGTGCCTTCGTAGATCATGAAAATCCGTGAATCCCGCATGAGTTGTTCCACGGGGTATTCACTGATATACCCGTATCCGCCGTAAATCTGGACGGCATGGGAGCAGACCTCCAGGGCCCGGTCCGTGACATAGCCCTTGACGATGGGGGTGAGGACTTCGATGAGGGCGGCAGTGTCGGCTTTCAGTCCGGGATCATCCGTGGTGTGGACGATGTCCGAGCATTTGCCGTAATAATAGATCAAAGACCGCATGCCTTCGGTATAGACCTTCATGTTCAGCAGCTGGCGGCGGACATCCGGGTGCTGGATGATGGTGACGCTTCCGGCATCCGGATTTTTGCCGGCCAGGAGGTGTCTTCCCTGGACCCGGTTTCGGGCGTAGTCCAGGGCGTACATATAGGCGGCCGAGGCTACCGAAAATCCCTGCATGCCCACGAAGGCCCGGGCTTCATTCATCATCCGGAACATGGCCGGCATCCCCTTGTTTTCCTCGCCCAGAAGGGTGCCGATGCAGTCGCCTTTTTCGCCCAGAGACAAGGAGGCCGTGGCATTGCCGTGAATACCCATTTTATGTTCGAGCCCGGTACAGATAACATGGTTGAAAGCGCCAAGGGACCCGTCATCGTTGACAAGGAATTTGGGAACCAGAAACAGGGTGATGCCCCGGGTTCCGGCCGGCGCTCCTTCCATTCGGGCCAGGACCGGATGAATGATGTTGTCGCACAGATCGTGTTCGCCCGCGGAAATGAAGATTTTGGCCCCTTTGATGGAATAGGTGCCGTCGGGTCGCCGGACCGCCGTTGTGGTCAGGGCGCCCACGTCCGATCCGGCTTCAGGTTCGGTCAGCAGCATGGTTCCGCCCCAGCGTCCTGAAAACATGTTTTTCATGTAGCGTTTTTTCTGGTCTTCCGTGCCGAAGGCTTCCACCAGTTTGGCGGCTCCGTGGGTCATTCCGTAATAGAGCATGAAGGCGGGATTGGCGCCGATCATGTATTCCAGGGCCGCACACCCCACCAGTCTGGGCATGCCCTGTCCGCCGACGGCCGGATCGTCGCACATGGCCAGCCATTCCCCTTCGCGGAAAAGCTGCCAGGCCCGATGGAAGGATTCCGGAACCGTCACTTTTCCATTTTCAAGCACACATCCTTTTTCGTCCCCATCCTTGAATGTGGGCAGGATTTCCTTGATGGCAAGGGTTCTTGCTTCCGATACGATCAGGTCGATGGTTTTCCGGTTGAATTCGTCGAACTGCTGGTGGTCGACCATTTTGATCTGTTCGTGGAGAACGAAATCCACATCCCGTCTATCAGCGATCAGTTGTGCCATGGACACAGCTCCCTTTTATTTATGTTGGCAGATATCTTGCACCATGCTCTCATTTCCTAAGCAAAATCCGCTGTATTGTCAACCCGTATTAGCGGCTGGAGACAGGCATAAAAAAAACAAATAGGAGTGGACGAAGAAATTACGGTATGATACAGAAAAACGATGGAAATCAAATGCTGGGGTTCAAGAGGATCAATACCGGTTTCCGGCCGTTCATATCTCAAATACGGCGGAGACACCACCTGTGTTGAAGTGACGGCGAAAAGCGGAGAGACCGTCATCATTGACGCCGGAACCGGCCTGAGACGCCTGGGCAATTCCCTGATGGACCGGAACATCTCCCAGTATCACCTGCTGCTGACCCATGCCCACTGGGATCACATTCTGGGTATCGCCTTTTTCAAGCCTCTGCAGTTCGGAAACGTGCGAATGACTCTGCAAGATCGCCTTTTTTCCGGAATTCCCACAAAAGATGTTTTGTACGAGGTCATGAAAAAACCCTTTTTCCCCATCGGTCTCCAGGATCTGAGAGCTGATATGAGGTTTGAAAAAACCATTTCTCAAACCTTTTCCATCGGGTCGATCCGGATTGAATCCATCGCCACCAGTCACAACAACGGAGGTCTGGGATACCGGTTTCTCGAGGACGGCCGTTCCTTCGTGTTTTTAACAGACAATGAACTGGGATTCGACCATGCCGGAGGAATGGGGTTTGACGCTTATGTGGATTTTTCGCGCAACGCGGATCTTCTGTTTCATGACGGGGAATACACCCACGCCGAATATCGGGATAAAAAGGGCTGGGGCCATTCTTCCGTCAATGACGTGCTGGATCTGGCCGTCCGGGCCAATGTGAAACAACTGGGTCTGTTTCACCTGAACCAGGACCGGACCGACGCCGACATGGACCGTATCGTCACCGACTGCCGGAACCGGCTCCGCCTGAATCAATCCACCCTGGACTGTTTCGCGGTTTCCTCGGATCTGGCCGTGCGCCTCTGAAGGATTGCCTTCTTCTTTCGCCGACCCATGACCGTTTCCCCCGTCCCGCCTTCCCTCACGCACACATTGAAGACCATGTTCTCCTGGAAAATGGCCGTCATGTTTTTTTTCGGCTTCGCTTCCGGTTTCCCCTATTTCATCGTCAAGGATGTTCTGAAGCTGTGGATGACCGACGCGCAGGTGGACATCACCCGAATCGGCCTTTTTGCCCTGGTGGGCATGCCCTATACCCTGAAATTCGTATGGTCTCCGCTGATGGACGGTTTTGTGCCGCCGTTTCTGGGCCGGCGACGAGGCTGGATACTGATGGCGCAGATCGGGGTCATGATGATGATCGCTGCCTTGGGCCAATGCGATCCGCGTCAATCTCTCTGGTGGATCGCCGTGTTTGCCGTCGGACTGAATTTTTTCGGGGCCAGCCAGGATATCGCCCTGGACGCCTTCAGGCGGGAATTTCTGAACAGCCGTGAACTGGGATTCGGGACCGGGGTGTGGATGAATGCCTGGCGGCTGGGAACCTTCGTTTCCGTCGGGCTTTCCGTACTCACCGATTACAGCTTTTCCTGGCGGGCCATCTTTTCCATCCTCACGGGCATCATGGGCATCGGGGTGATCACCACCCTGCTGGTGCCGGAGCCCAATGTGGACGCCCCTCCTCCCATGAATTTGAAAGAAGCGGTTGTGGAGCCTTTTTCAGAGTTCTTCAAACGGGATCGGGCCCTGCTCATCCTATTGTTCATTCTTCTGTATAAAATCGGAGACAATATGGCCGGCACCATGACCATCCCTTATATCATGGAAATGGGGTTTTCCAAGGCCCAGTATTTTGTCACCGTCAAAGGCGTGGGCATGTTCGGGCTGTTCAGCGGGGTCCTGGTGGGCGGGTCCGTCATGATCCGACTGGGGATCGCCCGGTCTCTTTACGTATTCGGTTTTCTCCAGGCCCTGTCGACGGTCTTGTTTGCCGTGTTGAACATCATCGACCATGGGTCCGCCCTGTGGGCCGGTTCCAGGTTATATATTCTGGGGGCGGTGGTGGGATTTGAATTTTTCGCCACCGGGCTGGGTCAGGCCGCCTATGCCACCTACATGGCGATTCAGACCAGCAAGCGGTTTACGGCCACCCAGTATGCGCTGCTCACCAGTCTCATGGGCATTCCCGGCGTTTTTGCAGCCTCTTTGACAGGCTACATGGGCAAGTTCCTGGGCTGGAACCTGTTTTACCTTTTGTGCGCCCTGATCGCTATCCCCGGGCTGCTGCTGCTTTTGAAAATAGCCCCCTGGCATGCCACCAACGAAATGCTGGAACAGGGACGGTGAGCGTGTGCGCCGCCCCTGTTACGGAATAATGTCCTGAAAATTCTGAAAAGACAGGAACTCCTGAATTCATTCTGGAAATAGTGCTTGACAACAAAACCCTTTTTCTTTACTTAAAATCTGGAAATGATTAAAGTTATGGACTGATTCCATTGTTTTCAAGGGCAAGAAGGGAATCGGTTTTTTTATGAAACTTCCTGTCTGGTTGCATGGAACGATCTTGTGGCGGCAAGGTTCATGGCTTTAGGCTGAGATGGTTATCTATAAGGTGAGGAGGTTAACATAATGACCCAAAATACGAAATCCGGAGAGAGTCTTTCCGGTTCCGTCATGGTGCTTGGCGGCGGAATAGCCGGGATGCAGTCTGCCATTGATCTGGCCAATTCCGGCTATTATGTGTATCTGGTGGAAAAATCCTATGCCATCGGCGGTATGATGGCGCGGCTGGACAAGACATTCCCGACCAATGACTGCACCATGTGAGTCATCTCGCCCAAACTGGTCGAGGTCGGCCGGCATCTGAACATAGAGTTGTTGACAAATACGGAACTGCTTGAACTGGAGGGGGAAGAAGGTAATTTTACGGCCCGGGTCAGGGAAAACCCCCGGTATGTGGATCTGCTGAAATGTACCTCCTGCGGTGAATGTGCCAAGGTGTGTCCGGTTTCGGTCCCCAGCGAACACAACCAGGGACTGGCCGATCGCAAAGCCATTTTCAAACAGTATGAACAGGCCATACCGGGCGGATACGGCATTTCCAAACGCGGCACGGCGCCGTGCAAGGCCACCTGTCCGGCCCACGTGAGTATTCAG
>CAZQIX010000021.1:0-55556 GCA_964593855.1 uncultured Desulfobacula sp.
GAAAAACCAGAAAATTTCGCGTCTCTTAAGAATGGCCACGGTTAGCCATATCAAACAAAATCAATTGAAATCAAAGGGAAAAAATACCTAAGGATTACCTAAGCAATTCGTCCGAATCAGCGGCCAGGGTGAACAGGTTTTCGAACCCGGAGATGCCGAAGACCTCTTTGACCATGCCGGAGACACCGCAGAACGAAAGGTCGCCCCCCTTGGATCGGAGCATTTTCGCGGACGCCAGAATGGCCCTGAGGCCGGCGGAACTGATGTAGTCCACCGCGCTCAAGTCGGCCGCAATGAGGGTCGGGCCCGGGTCGGCCAGGTCCCGGCAGTGTTTTTCAAATTCGGGTGCGGTCAAGGCGTCCATTCGTCCCTTGATTGTCAAAAGGATCCCTTTTTCTTTTTCGCTGGTCTCGATTTCCATATCCATCCGTCCTTATGAATTCATCCGGTCCGCCAGGGCTTCCCGGATCTCCTGAACCACCCTCCGGGCCGCTTCGGCCGGGTCGGCCGCGTCCCGGATGGGCCGGCCCACGACCAACAGGTCGCTGCCCCTCAGAACGGCGTCTCCGGGCGTGGTGACGCGCTTCTGATCGTCGTTCGGGGCCAGGGACCAGGACGGCCGGATACCGGGGGTGATGGCCAGAAAATCCGGCCCGAAAAGATTTTTGACGGCTCTGACCTCCCGGCCGGAACAGACCACGCCGGCACACCCGGCTTCATGGGCCATCCGGGCCCGATGCAGGACCAGAAGATCCGGATTTTGCGCAAATTCCGGCTTGAATCCCGAAGCGGCAACGGTTTCGGCGTCATTGTCCGTCAGCAGGGTCACGCCCAGGACTTGGGTTCTGCCTCCGGCCCCCTTGACGGCTTTTTCCAGCATGTCCCGGGACGAGGCGCAATGCACGGTGATCCAATCCGCGCCCAGGGCCGCAGCCCGCTCCATGGCCCGCTGGACCGTGGCTGAAATGTCATGGAGCTTCAAGTCCAGAAAAACGGCGGCCCGGCTGATTTCCCGGATTCGCCGGACCATGGCCGGTCCTTCCTGAATGAACAATTCCAGGCCGATCTTGAACACCCCGACCCGGCCGTCCAGCAGACGCACATAATCCAGGGCCGGGGCCATGGACGGCACATCCAGAGGGAAAACAAGATAATCTTCGGCTGTTTTTCGGCTGTTTTGCATCCTATCCCCTTTTTTTAAAGAAGTGAATTCATTCAATGGGCTTGAGCCCGTTTAGATCGATAATCAGTTTGTATTCCGCCGATTCCGGATCCCTTTCCACCCTAAATCCCAGGCGCTCGCCCAGGCCGAGCATGCCGGTGTTGCTGGTGATGACCGGCCCCCAGACCTGCTGAATCCCATAGGCTTTGGCGCACATCAGGGCGTGGTGCAGCAGTTTTTTGCCAAGCCCCTTTCCCTGCCAGGCATCGGCCAGGACAACGGCGAATTCCGCCCGGCGGCCGTCGGGCACAAATATCACCCGGGCCACCCCCACGATCCTCTTTTCCTGTTTTGAACCGGCAAAGGCGATCAAGGCGATCTCCCGGTCGTAGTCGATCTGGGTCATGCGGATGAGCATGGATCTTGAAATCCGCTTGATGGGTGAAAAAAACCGGAGGTAGATGGTTTCCGGCGACAGATCGCAGAACAGATCGATCATTTCCTGGGCGTCGCTGGGTTTGACCGGCCGGATGAACACATGGGCGCCGTCGCCGGTCTGAAAGCTCTTTTCCTGCCAGTAGGGATAGGAGCTGATGATCAGGTGGGCCGCTGATTTGAGTTTTGTTTTTTCCACAATGACATGACCGTGGGCCGCTGTCATCTTCCCCTTGACCACCTTGACCGGATTGATGTCCAAATCCGTTATTTCCGGGAAATCCGTGACCAGACGGCTCATGCGGATCAGGATTTCCTCCAGAAAGGCCGGATCGATTTTTTCAATCTCCCCGTACCCGTGGAACACCCTGGAAATCAGGGTGTCTTCAATGGCCCGGCGGGCCAGAAGGCGGTTCAGGGGCGGCAGGGCCAGCGACATATCCTTGATCACATCCGTCAGAACGCCGCCCAGGCCGAACCGGATGACCGGGCCGAATTCCGGACTTCGGATCGCGCTGATGGTCAGCTCGTAATCCGCCGGAGACGCCTCATCGACGCCGCCCACCGGAATGCCGTAGGACGATACCACATCCCTTGCCTGGTTGTCCGGCAGTCGCCCGCCCCCTTTTCGGACATGCCGATCGATGATTGTCCGCGCCCGTGCATGATCGATTCCCAGCCGCTTGTCCGTCCGGAGGGGGATTTCCTGAAGCATCTCCATGTTCCGGCCGTACTGATACAGATTGACAAAGGCCTGGACCGCCCGTTCAGGGGTTTCGTAGGTGGCGATGCCGGCCTTGTTGAAAATTTCCCGGGTGTCGTCGATGTCTCCGCCGCCCATCCATGCGGTGAAAACCGGACAGGGACCCGTCTTTAAAATGTCAGCCAGTTCCCGGGCAATGGGGACGGAATCGTAGATCCCCACCGGCGAACTCAACAGCAGAAGACCGTCGATTTCAGGGGCGTTCATGCAGATCCGGGCCGCATCCACATAATGGCGGTGAGCGGATTCTCTCAACAGTTCAATGGGGTGGGCATGGTTCCAGTCCTGTTTGAGCAGGGTTTCAAGAGCATTCAGGGTGTCCGGGGACAGCCGGGCCGGCGCCAGCCGATAACCGGCCAGGGCGTCCATTGCCATGACCCCTATGCCCGGGGCATTGGACAGGATGGCCAGTCTCGATCCCTTGGGTCTTTGCTGTTTGGCCAGAAATTCCACGCAGTCGAACAGGGCTTCGAAATCCTTGACCCTCAGAATCCCGGCCCGTTTGAACGCCGCTTCATAGGCTTCATCCTCATAAGTCGGCCCTTCCGGCCCCGACCGACCGGATTTCAATGCGATGATGGGTTTGATCCGGGACACGGCCCGGGCCGCGCTCATGAAATTACGCATCCCCGAAAGATGCTCCAGATACATGACAATACTGTCCACTTCGCTCTGGGAACCCATAAAATCGATCATGTCGGCGAAGCACACATCCAGCATGGAGCCCAGGCTGACAAAATGGGAAAACCCGATGTTTTCCCCCATGGCCATGTCCAGGACCGAGGTGCATACGGCCCCGCTCTGGGATAAAAACGCGATCCTGCCCTTGAGGGGCATCCGGTGCATGAAGCTGGCATTCAGGGAAATTTCCGTATTCACGATGCCCACGCTGTCCGGGCCGATTACCCGGAGCCCGGTTTTTCGGGAAATGTCTCTGATACGGGAGGCGATGGTTTCATTGGAACCCCCGGCGGTTTCATCCCAGGCCGAAATAATGACGGCGCTGCCCACTCCTTTACCGGCGCAGGTTTCAAGGATTTCCGGCACGGCGGCGATGGGGGTGGCGATAAGGGCCATGTCGATATCCGGCGGCAGTCCGTCCGCATCGGCATGGGCCGGAATGCCCATCACGGCGCCGTATTTGGGATTGACGGGATGGATATCCCCCTGGAATCCCCCGTTGACCAGGTTTTCCATAACGACGGACCCGACACTGCCCTGAAGGCAGCTGGCGCCGATCACGGCGACTGATTTCGGGTGGATGACCCGGCTCAGACCATAGGTGGTCATGGGTTACCTTCCTTGCTCCGTCAACAGAGGCGCCTTGCTCGGCCGGGGTGGATCCAACGCCATGAACCGTTTGATATCCTCGAGGATGATGTACAGACAGGGCACCATCACCAGAGTGATGAACGTGGCGAACAAAATGCCGAACCCCAGGGAAATGGCCATGGGAATAAGGGTCTTGGCCTGTCTCGACGTTTCCGTGATAATGGGCGCCAATCCGCCGCAGGTGGTAAGAGTGGTCAGAAGGATGGGCCGGAACCGCTGAATACCGGCCGAGTGGACGGCGTAAAAAGCACAAACGCCTTCCCGGCAACGCTGGTTGGCAAAATCGATCAGGACCAGGGAGGAGTTCACCACCACCCCGGACATGGCCACCAGACCGAACAGGCTCATGATGGACAGGGAATATCCCATGATGATATGGCCGACAATGGCCCCGATCATGCCGAAGGGGATGCAGAACATGATGATGAACGGCTGCGCATAGCTTTTGAACGGGATGGCCAGAAGGGCGAAAATGCAGAACAGGGCCAGGGATTGACCTTTGAGAAGGGCGCTCACACTTTCCCGGATATCGGCCTGCCGTCCCTTGAAACCATAGCTCAGACCGGGGTATTTGCCCAACAGATCCGGCAGCATCTGTTTTTCCATGTCCCTGACGATGTTTTCCGCCTGGGACTGGGGGATCACATTGCCGGTCACTTCTATTTCCCGCTTGCCGTTGGTCCGCTTGATGGATGTGTACGCCCGTCCCTTAAAGGTTTCCACGGCGTTGCGAAGCAGGATCTCACCACCCGGCGCAAAAAGGACCAGATTTTCGAACGTGGCTTCGGACATTCGTTCGTGTTCGGGCAACCTCACCAGGACCGTGATCTCGTTTCTGCCCCGCTGATGCCTGACGGCGGTCACACCTTGAAAGGCGTGACGGATCTGGTTGGCCACTTCCCGGGACGTCAGGCCCATTCGTTTGCCCGCTGGGCTCAGGGTGATGTCAAACTGCTGCTTTCCTTTGGCGGACCCGTCGTCCAGATCGCTGACCATGGTGTAAGCGGACAGGCTTCGAGCCAGGTCTTCACCGGCCCGGTCCAGCATTTCCTTGTCCGAATGGCTCAGGCTCACGGTCAGGTTTTTCCCCGAACCCGGTCCGCCCCGGTCGGCTTCAAAGGTGATGGTTTCCAGTCCGGGCATCCGACCCGCCCGGTCCCGCCAGAGATGGGTGACCTCAGTGGTGTTCACCGGCCGGACGTCCGGATCGGTCAGATAGATCCGCACCGAAATCAGGTTGTTGCTCACCTGGGAAAAAATGCCGGTGGACAGACGGTCTCCCCCGTTTTCCGCCACCACTTTTTCCGCGGCGGACACCAGATGCGATTCCACGCTTCGGGAAACGTCCGGAGGGGTGCCGTAGGGCAGGACAGCCTCACAAGAGGCAAAATCCGATTCCACCTTGGGAAACATCTCCATGCCCATCCGGCCGGACGACACATAGCCGGCCGCGATCAACAGCAGGGCTATGCCGAAGGCGATGACGGCATACCGGAAGTCCAGCAACCGGAACAGCAATCCCCCGTAATATTTCTTGACCCATATTTCGAAGGACCGGCTGAAACGGGCCTGCCATCGTTCCAGACAATTCAGGGGAAACATCAGGGGCCGATGGTTGCCGTGCGCCAAGTGGGCCGGCAGGATGAACAGGCTCTCGATGAGGGAAACAGCGAACACGGCGATCACCACCAGGGGAATATGCCGGAACATCTTGCCCAGAAAACCGGGCACGAACAGGAGGGGGACAAAAGCCACCATGTTGGTGATCACGCTGAAAACAACAGGCATGACCACGCCCTGGACGCCCCGGACGGCCGCCTCCGGAATGGAAAGACCCTGCCGCCGGTGAAAATAGATATTTTCGCCCACCACCACCGCATCGTCCACCACAATTCCCAGGGTGACGATAAAGGCGAACATGCTCATCATGTTGATGGTGAAATCCGTGGTGGACAGGAGAAGAAACGAGCCCAGAAAAGAAATGGGAATCCCCAGGCTGACCCAGAAAGCCAGCCGGATTTCCAGAAACAGGGCCAGGAATATGAACACCAGGGCCAGACCCAGGTAGGCGTTGCCCAGGAGCAGATCGGCCCGCTGCTGAAAAATTTTGGACAAATCTCTCAAAACCGTGAGATGGATGCCCTCGGGAAGAGTGGCATCCAGACGCCGAACCACGGCTTCACCGGCGGCGGCGACCTCGGTGGGGGTCTGGTCTCCCACCCGGTAGACGGCGATGATCACCGACCGCTTGCCGTTGAACGAAGCCCAGTGATCGGTTTCTTCAAACCCTTCGGCGACCGTGGCGATATCTTCCAGCCGGACCCGGGTGCCGTCCGCCTGGGTGATGATGGGCAGCCGGGCATATTCACGGGCCCAATCCCTGCGATCCTTGATCCGCAGAAGAATGTCGCCGCCCCGGGTCCGAATACTGCCTCCGCCGATTTCCACCGACGCCCGGGACAGGGTCAGGGCGACCTGTTCCAGGGTCAGGCCGTACCGCCTCAGGGTATTCAGTGAAATCTCGACGTGGATTTCCCGGTCCCGCACCCCTTCAAAATCCACCTGGGTAATGCGCGGGTCCATGAGCAGCTCATCGCGGACCTGCTCGGCCAGATCCCGCATGGTGATCTCCGAAGCATCCCCGTAAAGGGCCAGGGTCAGCACCTCCCGTTTTCGACCGGCAATGGAGATCTGGGGATCGTCCGCCTCTTCCGGAAAGGTGGTGATGCGGTCCACCTCGCTTTTCACCTCCTGCCAGAGGCGGTTGATATCGGTTCCCTCCATGGCCTCCAGGGTGATGGAGGCCATGCCTTCGCCCGCCACGGCGATGATTTCATCAACCCCTTCAAGGCCCTGGACCGCCTCTTCAATGGCCCTGATGATGCCGTTTTCCACTTCTTCGGGGCTGGCCCCGGGATAGGAAACGGAAATATTGACCATGTCCAGACTGAATTCCGGAAACACTTCCTGGGTGACGGTGAACCCCATGAACAGGCCGGCCACCAGCAGGACCGACATGATCAGGTTGGCGGCCACGGAATTGCCGGCCATCCAGGCCAACGGCCCCCGGGCGGTTCGATCCCTATGTGTTTCCGAGGTCATGAAGGATCTCCCGATGCCGGTTGCAGAGCCATCCCGTTGACCGGCGCGGGCAGATCCGACGTGATCACCCGATCCCCCGACTGGATACCGGACCCGATGAAGACCCGACCGTCCTCTTTCCACAGCAGATCCACAGGTCGGATTTCCAACTTGCCGGATCGATACACCCACAGGGTATTGCCGTCTCGAAGCAGGGTCCTGGGGATGGCGTACACGTTTTCCAGAAACCGGCCCTTGATGCGGACGTCCACGTAATCATCCAGAAGAAGGGGGCCGCCCCGAGCCTTTTGATTCACCCCCAAAGGATCGGGCACACTGATCAGAACCCCGGCCATGCGGCCCTGGGAAGCCATCCGGCCGGTGGTGCGGACCACCCGTCCCTGCCAGGTTTGTTCGGAATACTGGGATTGGACAAAGGCTTCGCTGCCGTCGGTCTCGTGGATGCGGACGGCGGACAGGTGGTCCGGCGGCACCAGAGCCTCGACCAGGTAGGTATCCACGTCCACCAGGGTGGCCACGCTGCCCTGGGCCGGCACCAGAGACCCGAAATTCACATGTTTTTCCAGTATCAGGGCATTGAACGGCGCCCTGATGACGGTTCGGGACAGGTTGAGCCGGGCTTTTTCCAGCTCGGCTTCGGCGCTCCGGATCGATGCGCGGGCCTGTGTCAGCTGGGGTTTGCGCAGGGCCAGATCCGTCCGGACCATCTCTTTGTCGGAAGTTTCCTGAATCAGCCGGAACTCTTCTTTGGCAATCTTCTGGTGTCCTTCTTCCAGTTCCAGATCGGACAAGGCTCTGGCCAGGGCGCTCTCCGCCTTTTTCACTTCAATCTGATAATCGGAATCATCCAGGCGAAGCAGGATTTCCCCTTTTTTCAGCCGACCGCCCTGGACAAAATCAGGCGAAACAGCCGTGACTTCTCCCGTGACCATGGATTTCAGAACGATTTCACGGTCCGGACGGACCGTGCCCATGGCCTGGACATAGGTCTGGTGATTTCCCGGCCGAAGGGTCAAAGTGTCTACCACGGCGGCCATTTTCGGGGGACGCTGTCGTTTCATGGTCACCTGGCGGGAGCTGAAATAGTGATATCCCCAGACGCCCGTGGCAATCAGAACAATGGGTAAAATCACCTTGATCAGCCGCTGGGGCATTCCTCCCCGTTTTTCCGAATCCCCCATTGTATCGTCTCCATCCATCATCAGTCGTCCATCATCCTTCCGGCATCGGCCCTGCCGGCCTCAACACCTTGCGGGGCGCCTTTCCATCCAAGCGCCTTGTGAAGCCCGATCCATTCCTTGATATACAATGCCCGTTCCCCGACCAGCTGCCTTTCCAGATTTTCGATGCCGGTCCATGTGATGAGATAGGCCAGATAGCTGCTCTGACCGTTTTGATATTGCAACATGGCGTCGGCCAGCGTAATCCTGGCTATTTTAAGCTGCTCTTCCAGCAATTCGATGTAAATCCGCTGTTTTTCCAGACGAACCAGGCTGTCCTCCACTTCCGAAACGGCCCGAGCCACGGTTTTGGCATAAAGGGCGAGCTGTTCGTCGGCAACGGCCCGGGTCCTTTGGACCTCTGCCTTGCGATATCCGCCGTCCAGCACGGGACCCGCAATGGCGGCGGCCAGTGTGGTCACCCAGTTTCTGAACAGAAGATCCAGCTCACCACTGGAAAAAAGAGCCTGGGCCGTTATGACGAAACTGGGCAGAAGATCGGCCTTGGCAACCCGAACAGCCCAATTGGAAGAAATCAGCCGCCATTTCGCCGCCTCGACATCGGCCCGGTTTTCAAGAAGCCGGGACGGAATCCCCGCATCCGGAACCCGGGCCGGCTCCGGCAGGGTTCGGGCCGCCACCTGGATCTCGGCGGCGACGGTTTTACCTGAAACAAGGGCCAGCTGGTTGATCAACAGCCGTTCCTGTTTTTCCAGAAGCGGCATCTGGGCCAGGGCTTCGGCCAGGGCCTCTCTTTGCTGGGACACGTCCAGGGCCCCTGCCTTTCCATTGGCAAACCTCAATTTCTGAAGATTTAGCAGGGTTTTGTTGGTGTCGATCTGGCCGGACAGGATGGTTTGTTTATGGCGGACCGCGACAATATCGATCCAGGTTTCCGCGATCCCGGCCGTCAATTCCTGATGAGCGGCCCTCAGATCCTGACGGGCCGCCAGAAGGGTGAACACGGCCCGTTTTTTTCCCGCCCGAAGCTTACCGAACACATCGGCCGTATACGAGGCTTTCAGGGATGCGTCCCAAGAATGACTTCCGTCGGTTTGGGTATCCCCGCTCGAATTTTGGGTATGATTTTGATTTTTCTGCCCGCCCACGGAAACGCTCAGTTCCGGGAAAAAAGCGGCCGATTCTTTGTCCAGCCCGGATTGGGCCTGTTCGACCCGGGCCTGCAGGGTCTTAAGATCCCAGCTATGGTCCAGGGCGATTTGAATCAGATGATTGAGTTCATCGCTGCCCAGATCCGCCCACCACTCGTCCATGACGACGGCACCGGCCGTGCCGGTCTTTGAAAAGGAATGGGGCAGAAAAAGCGGCGGATGCGTCGCGGGATCCGGCCCTTCCATGGTCCGGCATCCGGAAAGGACGATCAAGGCTGTCAGGATAAAAACCATTACCGATTGCATGCTGGGCGAGGTCCCCTTTTTCATTCAAATTCCTAAAATAGTCCAGAATCCCTCTTATGGCAAGCCTGATACCCCATATTTCAGAAATTCCTAGCTTTACAAAAAGCCGGAGGGCTGGTACTGATTTTAGGTATGACCCGGTTAGCCATTATTGAAGATTCCCAGGCCCTGATTACCGTTTACAAAACCTTTCTCAAAGGCTCGGAGTTTGCCGTCCGTTTTTTCAGTTCAACGGTTCCGGACATCAACCGGCTCATCCAGCAGGGCGGGTTTGAAATCATCGTCTGCCCCTGTTTCCCAAAATTCCAGGACGGTCCCGGAATAGTGGCCATGATCCGCTCCAACCCGAACCTGGCAGATGTCGCGGTGGTGATATCCACCTCCATGCAGCAGGACAGCGTCGTCGCGGAGTGGGACCTCAGGGACATTGACGCGATCCTTGTCAAGCCTTTTGACAGGGACCGCCTGATCCGGAACCTGAGAAAGGCCCGCCGGACCCACCCGCCCCGGGAAAGACAGATGCCCCTGGCTCTGGTCATTGACGACAGCAAAGCGGTCCGGGCCACCTTGTCCTCTTATCTCAAAACCCTGAATTTTGACGCCAGAACCGCAGCCGACGGCGTCGAAGGATTGAAGATCGCCTCGGAAATCCTGCCGGATCTGATTCTGGTGGATGTGGAAATGCCGGTCATGGACGGGTTTGAATTCTGCCGAAGACTCGCCGAAGACCCGGCCCTCAAACACATCCCCACCATCGTGGTCAGTGGTACCATAGATGAATCCCAGTTCCGGAAAGGGTTTCGGGCCGGAGCCGTTGATTTTCTGGAAAAACCCGTGTCCCAGCCGGCCCTGGCCGCCATTGTCGAATCCGTGTCCATCCGGGAAATTACCAGCTCTACGGGAGCCACGGTCATCCTGAGCAGCGACGCCACCTTGAGCGCCATTCTGAAAAAAACCCTGAACTTCCTCAACTCCAGCATCCATGCCTGTACGGCTCTGGAAGAACTGGAAACCTATCTGGGCGTGGCAATGCCCGACATCGTCATCCTGGACCTGTCGGGCGGCAGGGATTCATTCAATGTCTGTTTGCGGATCCGAACCCTTCTCAAAAGCGATTCTCCGGTCATCATCGCCGTAGCGGACGAAGCGGACCGGGATATCATGTTTCAGTGCTTCAAATACGGGGCCACGGAATTCATCATCAAACCGTTCGGACGTGATGAAGTCCGGGCCAGGATTGAAAACCACATCAAGCTGAAAAAACTCCAGGACGAACTGGTCCAGAAAAACCGGATTCTGGAATCCCTTGCCTACAAAGACAAGCTGACCGGTCTCATGAACCGGCGATACCTGGACAAGGCCCTGAAGGAAGAAATGGACCGGGCCCGGGACAATGGAACGCCTTTGTCTTTTCTGATGATGGATCTGGACAATTTCAAACAGGTCAACGACCGGTACGGTCACGACATCGGAGATACCGTGCTCAAAGAGCTGGCCGTCATCATCCTGGATAACGTCAAGGGAAATGCCGTCCCCTGCCGTTACGGCGGAGAGGAATTCTGCATCATTTACCCGGACACGCCCCTGGCCGAAGCCATTCAGAACAGTGAAAAAATCAAGCGCTTCTGCGCCATGAAACCCATTTCCCGAAATCGGATTTTTCAGACCATCAGCGGCGGCATGGCCTGTTTCCCAGAGACCTCGACCTTGGAAAACCTGGTAATGGATGCGGACCGATGCCTTTACAAAGCCAAAAAAGCGGGAAAAAACAGAATCATCGCCAGTATCGAACCGCAACAAACCAACACGGATATCCATCCCGACCCGTCATCGCACGGTTCTTTCAGCTGATCCTAAGGAATACCATGAAAGACGACACCTATATACTGACCATGCTGGTCGAAAACGAACCCGGAGTAACCGCCAGAATTGCCGGACTTTTTGCCGGCCGGGGGTACAATATCGAAACCATCTGCGGCGCTCCCACCGCCAATCCCAGGATGTCCCGGATCACCATCACCACACGGGCCCGTCCCCTTCAACTGGAACAATGCATGAAACAGATCAAGCGTCTGGTCAACGTGGTCAAACTGCGGGACATGACCGGCGAAAAAGCGATCAAACGTGAAATGGCCCTGATATGCGTCAAAAAACGACCAGGAAGAGAAGAAGATCTTCAGTCGATCATCCGGGCCCATGAAGGGAAGGTTCTGGATGACGGCCCCCAGTACTGTATTTTTGAAACCGTCGGCGACGAAGAAGGGATAGACCGGCTCCTTCTCCTTCTGGAGCCCTTCGGCATCAAAAAGCTGGCCCGGTCGGGAGTTCTGGCGCTTTACAAGGAGTCGGACACCGATTCAGCGATGGACTGACCATCCAGACCCCGGTAACGCTGGAAACCGGGAGGGAAAGATGCCTTCGAACCTGTTTTAAGTTTCTCAATACCCAGCAGCCGCCCCATTTCCGCCTTTAAGGCGTCTATGCGCTCCAGAAGGTCTTTGTATGGATTGGTTGGGGGGGTTGTTGGTTGCTCGATGGCCGACGAAGGCCAGGGGAAACCGGAAAGGGACGATGGGGCGGAAAAGGCCGGGAAAAGGCTTTGCTCAACACTTGCAAAGGCTTTCTTCAGGGAAATCGGCTCCGGTTCGGGGGGTCTGTCGGCCAGATCGATCTGATGAATGGTTCCCACCTTCCCATTTTCAAAAAGAAACACACCCGTGCTTTTCAATCGCCCCAAAAGGGTATTGTCCGCCTGGGTCATGTCCAGATCCGTGGCCGCATGATTCAGTGAAATGGCCCCGATTCCGGCCTCTTTGAGAGAAATGAGCCGGTCCTGGCCGTTCGGGTCCCGGATCCATACCGACAGTCTGGAAAAAACGGCATCATTTTCGTCGATCCATTGATTGCCGTCCTGGTCCAGGGCTCTGAGTTCCTCAAACCCGTTGCCGCTTGCCGCTCCAAACAGTTCTGACCCATCGTTGACAAGTCCGTCTCCGTTCCGGTCAAAGGCCAGGAAACCGCTGCCCGGGGACACAAAAGAAACATGGTCCAGGGTTCCGTCGTGATCGAGGTCGAATTCAAAGGCCGCGTCGGAAAGGCCCGGCAGCCGACCGTCCAGACTGATCACCAAAGGATCGATCAGGTTCACCCGTTCCTGCCAACGCTGGACCAGGGTATCTGTTTCGGTCCGTGACAAAAAGGCCCGTTCCACTGAAAGATCCAGAGAAAACGCGATGCTTCGGCCATCTTCGGTGGTGACCACGCCCGAGGATTGAAAATCCAGGCTCTGGGATTCATAATGGACGGCTGTCCGCTTCAGAGAAAGGGTCCAGGTTGAGCCGCTCCGAACAGGGTTCGAATCCTGAACGGGTTCGCCCGGACGCAGGTTTCGAAGGACCGCATCTTTGTCCAGAGCGCCGCCCACCATTCGTTCCACCAGGGTTTGAAACGAATGGCTTTCATCCGTTTCGTCACTTTCCGCATCAATCGGTCGGACTGTGACCGAGCCTGTGAGGGCGGCCGAATAGGATGACTGAATCTCCCTGGTTTCGGAGCTGGACAGACTGACACGATCCACCAGAACCTGAAGGGGCTGGTCGACAGCCCCCCCCTGGACCGGCGATCGGGTCTTGGAAATGGACAACCGAGATTCTTCGACGGCCGAGTCCAAAAATTCGCTATGATAGTCGCTGGACAGCCCCATGGTATATCCGGATATTTTCATACCTGCGTCCTCCCTGTCAAAAATATATCTTATTTCAGCTTTATCGGCAGACGAAAGCCGATGCTTGACCCCGGCCGACGAAATTCCGGCGGAGAGCCCGGGGCCTGATTCAACAAGCGGTTCCTTCCCCGGGGGGAAAGGGCCAAGATAAAGGTTGATAATTTTCAGCCAATAATGGTATCTAAAGACAATTCAAAATCGGAATGATACGTGAAAATGATTTATCAACGGACAGAGCACATAGCTGCCGGACAATTCAAGGCCGGAAAGGGGCGGACGGATATTTACCAGGCTTATCTGGCAACCTGTCTGGGCGTGGCCCTGTACGACGAAACCACCCGTACGGGAGGGCTGATCCATATTCTTCTGCCTGAACCGCCCGGATTTTCAGGAGCCGATTTTCCGGAAAAATACGCCTCCACCGGTGTTCCTTTGCTCATCGCCGAAATGGTTCAACTGGGTGCCCGTCCTGAAAACATCCGGGCCAGCATTGCCGGAGGCGCGCTGGTGGGGCCCGTCAGTCATCAGGACATGAATCTGGATATCGGGGGGCGGTCTGCGGATATCGCTCTGTCCATTCTGGAAAGCAACGGCATCAAAATCATCAAATCCGAAACCGGCGGTTTTTTCACCTGCACTCTGGAACTCAACATGGCCACCGGAGAAACCGTCATCAAACCGGCCTGGTCGGACATGAGCCGATCTGAAACCGATTTCGACCGGCCGTCCATGGACGATATCCTCGACACCATCGACCACCTGAAACCCATTCCCCAGACCGCCCTGAAAATTTTCAGAATGTTTCAGTCCCCGCATTACCATGCCATGGATATCACCCGTGAACTGGCCCAGGATCAGGTCCTCTCCGGTCAGACCTTAAAACTCTGCAATTCCGCCTTTTTTGCCGGATCCCTGAAAATAGACAGCCTTAAAGACGCCGTGCTGCTCCTGGGCGTGGACACGCTGGTCAAATCATTGATCACGGCGGCTCTCCAGACCTACTACAACCAGATTGCCCTGTCCGGCTACTCCTTGTGCCGGGGCGGGCTGTTTTTCCATGCCGTGGGCGTGGGCGCACTGGCTGAAAAAATCGCGGCCGAAACCGGAAAAATCCCCGCCAAATCAGCTTATACGGCGGGGTTGGTCCATGATATCGGAAAAGTAGTTCTGGACCAGTATGTTGCGGACAGCGCCCCGCTGTTTTTCCGCAAGCTGGGCGGAGACCGGGAAAATCTCATCAGTTCCGAAAAGAAAACCTTCGGCATCACCCATGCGGAAGCCGGCGCGCTTTTGGCCAAAAAATGGCATTTTTCAGACAATCTGGCCGATGCCATCCGCTATCACCATGACCCGGAACAATCCAAAAACAACAGAACCCTTTCCGGCATCATTTATCTGGCGGACCTGATCATGGAAAAATTCAACGCCGGACTGGATATCGAAAAAAATCAGACCCGCAGCCTGGCCCCCGTGCTGACGCATCTCGGACTGACCCTGTCCGATATCCCCGGCCTGGTGGACACCGTCCCCTTTCATTTCCTTGCCGACGATGACATGCTCGCCTCACAGAAAGCCGCCAGATGACAGATACCACAGACCATCTCAGACATCTGCCGGCCATGGACCATCTGTTATTGCTGGCGAAAAACGACGGCCGGTTTGCCGACATCCCCCGCAGCGTTGTGAAGAATGCTCTGAGGCAGTCCCTCGATCTGGCCCGGGATCGAATTCGAAACGGAGGCGAATTTGTGGACAGTGACGATGTCTTCCTGAATCAGGCCCTGACCCGTGCCGGGGAAGCCATACGGCCCCGGCTGGTGACGGTCGTCAATGCCACGGGTGTCGTTCTGCACACCAATCTGGGCAGAGCCCTTCTCTGCCGGGACGCCCTGGACCATATCCACGCGGTGGCTTCATCTTATTCCAATCTTGAATTCAACCTGTCCGAAGGGCGTCGCGGGATCCGTTATGAAGCCGTGGACGAGCTGATCTGCGAACTGACCGGGGCTGAAAGCGCCGTGGTGGTCAACAACAACGCAGGCGCCGTCCTCCTGGCTTTGGACACCGTGGCCAGGGAAAGAGAGGTCATTGTTTCCAGGGGAGAGCTGGTAGAAATCGGCGGATCCTTCCGCATTCCGGATGTCATGGCCAGAAGCGGGTGTATTCTCAGAGAAGTGGGCACTACCAACCGGACCCATTTAAGGGATTATGAAGGGGCTGTCCGGGACACAACCGGTCTTTTACTCAAAGTTCACACCAGCAATTACCGGATCCAGGGATTCACCGCCAGTGTGCCTCTCAAAGACCTTGTCGCTTTAGGCAGGCAGAAAGATCTGCCTGTCATGGAAGATCTTGGCAGCGGCACCCTGATCGATTTTTCAAAATACGGCCTGCCCCGTGAACCCACGGTCCGGGATGCGGTCACGGCCGGCGCGGATGTGGTCACGTTCAGCGGGGACAAACTCCTGGGCGGTCCCCAGGCCGGAATCATAGTGGGACGACGGCAGACGATCCGGCAGATCCGGAAAAACCCGCTGACCCGCGCCCTGCGCATCGATAAGATGACTTTGGCCGCTCTGGAATCCACCCTGGCCCTTTTCCGGGATGAAGAAAAGGCGGTTCAGGCCATTCCCACCCTGAGAATGCTCACCCTTGCCTTCGACCGGATCTGTGAGAAAGCGGACCGTCTTTTCCGGGCCATTGCCGGGGCTTTGGGATCCGACGCCGACCTCAGGCTGACCGACATGACCTCCAGACCGGGTGGCGGTTCTTTCCCGGAACTGGAACTGCCCACCCGGTGCGTCAGCCTCCGGCCCAGGACTATGTCGGTGTCCCGACTGGAAACCGAACTTCGGTTGTCCACCCCGGCCATTATCGGACGTATCGAAGACAATGCCTGCATCCTGGATCCCAGAACCATCCAAGAAGGCCAGGACGACATCATTGCATCAACCATAGCCAAGATATTGAGCCCATCATGATCCCTCGATTCACTTCCCGAGAAATCCATTTTCTCAAAACCGATTCCGACGAGCGAACCGTTACCCCGCCGGACACCTACTGGTCAGACCGATTGCTGACCGGAGACGATTCCCTCAAGGCATTTGAAAGAAGGCTGGAACAGGCGGATATTCCAGGCGGACTATTTTTATGCGCCGTTATTGAAATGGCGACTGCGCCGGATGCCGCCCGGACGGAAGACCTCAGAAAAGGAGTTGAAACCGCCTTCAACCTCTTTTTGGATAATAATCGGGGAATATGGGAGAGTCTTGATGAAACCGGTTTCATTCTGGCTTTCTGGGATTATGAAAATGAAGCCGCAGCCCTCAGAACTCTTCGATCCCTCAAAGAAGGCCTGTCCCGGGACGGCCGGCAGATCCGGATGGGTGCGGCCGGTTTCCCCTGTCCGAATTTTCCAAGAGCCGGAATTGTCGCCAATGCCCTAAAAGCCGCCGATCACGCGGCGTTTTTTCCACCCGGCGCCCTGGTCTCGTTTGACGGCATTTCACTGAACATCTGCGGGGACCGTCTCTTTCAGCTCCATCGGTACGACCTGGCCGTCCGGGAATATGAGGAAGGGCTCCGGCTCCGACCCCGGGATACCAATCTGCTGAACAGCCTGGGCGTCTGTCATGCGATCACGGGAGAGCTGGGCAAGGCAGAACATCAATTCAAAGCCGCCTTGAAAATCAATCCGGAAGAGCTGATGGTCATTTACAACATCGGCCTGCTGCATCAGATCAACGGCAATACGGAAAAAGCCGTTCAATACCTGAAAAAGGCCCATACCCTCAACGGCCGGGTTTTTGAAGTCGAGCTCCTTCTGGGTCAGCTTCTGTTCAAAAATAACCGGTTCCGGCAGGCCCTGCCCCATCTGGAAGCCGCCATGGACCTGAACCCGGATTCCGGCGCGGCCTTCCGTATCGCCGGAGAAATCATGCTGGTCCGGAATCGTCCGGATCAGGCCGGTCCATATTTCAATACGGCCATCAAACGCAACCCTTCCGATGCCGCCGCCCTGTCCGGTTATGCCGGATGTCTGGAGAGCCAGAACAAAAATCTGGGCATCGCCCTGACCTTCGCCCGGAAAAGTATGGACCTGGAGCCGGACAATCCTTTGTTTCAGGAACGGTTCCTGTCCATTCAGGAAAAAATCCAGGGGGAGTCGACTCCGGAGAACCAGATGAAAACCGCTTAGGGGATCCATCTTACATGAATGACATCATTCGGCAAACCCTTCTGGAAAGCCTGGCCGTCCAGAAGGCATTTTTCGAGACCCATGCCGACCGGATCGAATCCTGCGCCCGCGTCCTGGCTTCGGTCTTCCATTCCGGCGGCAAGCTGCTTCTGTTCGGAAACGGCGGCAGCGCAGCCGACTGTCAGCACATTGCAGCGGAATTCGTCAACCGTTTTCAGATGGAGCGACGGCCTTTGCCGGCCATTGCCCTGACAACGGATACATCTGTGATTACCAGTATCGGCAATGATTATGCCTTCGAGGATATTTTTCTCAAACAGGTCCAGGCCCTGGGTCGTCCAGGAGATGCAGCCCTTGCCATCTCCACCTCCGGTAATTCCCCCAATGTCATCAAAGCGGCGGCCGCGGCCCGGAATGCCGGGATGACCGTGATCGGATTTTCGGGCAAGGCGGGACGGCTGAAGGAACTCAGCGATCCGGCTTTCTGCGTGGATTCGGACACAACCGCCAGAATCCAGGAGACACACATCCTTCTGGCCCACATCCTGTGTGATCTTACGGAAAGGATGGTTTTCAATGACTGAGCCCCCCCTGGATTTTACCCGGCTCAAAACCCTCTCCATCAAGGACAGGCACAGCAAAGTCAATGTCCGGGATTTTGCCGTGCCCTGGAAAAAGGGGGGTCGAATGATCGAATTCCTGTCTTCCTTGCCTTCCATCCTGGCCGGGAACGATCTTCGCGAGGTCATCCAGGCTATCCGAAAATCGGCTGAAAACAAAAAGGAAATCTGCCTGGGCATGGGCGGCCACGTGATCAAGACCGGGATGAGCCCCATCCTCATCGACCTGATGAAAAAGCGGGTCCTGACCCTGGTGGCCATGAACGGCTCCGGCATCATCCATGACCTGGAAACCGCTTTGGTGGGGCAGACATCCGAAGACGTGGCCCAGTCCCTTGGCGACGGCAGCTTCGGCATGACCCGGGAGACAGCTGCTCTGCTCAATCAGGCCATCAGGAATGCCGGAAAGAATACCATGGGACTGGGCAAAGCCGTGGGCGAAATGATTCTGAAAGAGAACCTGGATTTCAGGCACCTGAGCCTGACAGCCACCGGCGCGGCTCTGGATTTACCGGTCACGGTGCATGTGGCCATGGGCACGGATATCCTTCACATGCACCCGGAGTTTGACGCGGCTGCGTGCGGAGCCGCGTCGCATATTGATTTCAGGCTCTTTGCCGCCCGAATCGCTCGACTGGAGCACGGGGTGTATATCAATGCCGGCTCGGCTGTCATCCTGCCCGAAGTATTCCTGAAAGCGGTCACCCTGGTCAGGAATCTCGGCCACACGCTGGATGATTTCACAACCGTCAACCTGGATTTCATCCGCCATTACCGCCCCATGACCAATGTGGTCAACCGCCCCACCCTCGGAAAAGGTAAAGGATACAACCTGGTGGGTCACCATGAGATTCTCATTCCCCTTATTGCCGCCGGCGTGATCGAGGCACTTTTTTAGTCGGACCGCCAAACCTTCACTTGAAAACCGGGAGTTTTAACCTTATATTGGTTTGCTTGTTAAACTGAAAAAACGAGGTATTTTTTATGCCGATCTATGAATATGAATGCAATGCCTGCAAAAAAAAATTTGAAACCCTGGTGATGGGCAACACGGTCCCCGGATGCCCGGGCTGCGGGAGCCATGATTTATCCAGACTCATGTCCGCCTGCGGATTTGTGTCCCGATCCTCCGGGCCTTCCGGCGAAACAACCACAAGATCTGCCGGCACTTCCGCCTGCAGCGGCTGCTCATCTTCAAACTGTTCCTCCTGCGGCATGGGTTAACGGAATTTATGAAAAAACCCCTCATCATCGGCACCCGGGGAAGCCAACTGGCACTCTGGCAGGCCGAATTCGTCAAATCCGAAATCCAGCGGCGGTTTCCGGATCAGATCGTCGAACTGAACATCATCAAAACCACGGGGGACGCCATTACGGACCGCCCGCTGGCCCTTGTGGGCGGGAAGGGGCTTTTCGTCAAGGAAATCGAAAACGCCTTGCTGACCCATGAGATCGATCTGGCTGTCCACAGCATGAAGGATATGCCCGGGGACCTTCCCGAAGGGTTGATTATCGGCGCCGTACCCCCCCGCGCCAATCCCTTCGATGTTCTGATCGCAACCTCGGGACGACGCCTGTCCGAATACGAATCGGGTGCCCGAATCGGAACGTCCAGTCTCAGAAGAGCCTCCCAGATAAGGCACCTTAGGCCGGACCTTCGGATCGATTCCATCCGGGGCAATCTGGACACCCGGATCCGCAAACTCCAATCCGGTGATTACGATGCCATCGTTCTGGCCGCAGCCGGCCTGATCCGTCTGGGGCAGGACCATTACATCACCCAATACCTGGATGATCACCTGATGATTCCGGCCGTTGGTCAGGGAGCCCTATGCATTGAAACCCGAGACCATGATTCGCAGATCGAGCGGATAACCTCGGCCCTGGACCATTACGAAACCAGGATCTGTGTGGAAGGGGAGCGAGCCTTTCTCCAGACAATCGGAGGATCCTGCCATATTCCCGTCGCCTGCTTCGGCCGGATCATGGGTCGGCAAGTCCTTCTCTCGGCCATGGTAGCTTCGGAAGACGGCCGACAACTCATTCGCGAACAACAGATTTCCCCCATGGACAGCGTCCAGGCGTCCGGAAACGCCCTGGCCCTTCGGATCCTCGAAAAAGGCGGGAAAACCATTCTGGAGACACTCGATACCCATGACAACTAAAACCGGCAAGGTATTTCTCATCGGAGCCGGCCCGGGAGACCCGGGTCTGTTGACCATCAAGGCAAAAGAATGCATTCAAACCGCCGACGTGGTGGTTTATGATTATCTGGCCTCCTCCCTGCTACTCGGTTATGCGGCGAAAAACGCACAGCTTATATACGTCGGGAAAAAAGGCGGGGATCATACCCTGTCCCAGGATCAAATCAATCGACTGCTGATTGAAAAAGCCGGAAGCGGGCTGAAGGTCGCGAGACTCAAAGGCGGAGACCCCTTCGTGTTCGGCCGCGGGGGAGAAGAGGCCCAAATGCTGTTGCAAAACGGGGTTCCCTATGAAGTCGTTCCCGGTGTGACCTCGGCCGTTGCCGCCCCGGCATATGCCGGCATTCCCGTCACCCACAGAGATCATACCTCTTTTGTGTCCTTTATTACCGGCCACGAAGATCCCACCCGAAAAGACTCGAACATGCAGTGGGACATTTTTGCCCGATCCAATGCCACGCTTGTGTTTCTGATGGGTGTCAAAAACCTGGAAAACATCGTCAGCAACCTGATCGAACACGGCAAACCACCGGAAACACCGGTCGCCCTCATTCGATGGGGGACTACGCCCCGGCAGCAAACCGTTGAAGGAACCCTGGTCGACATTGTCGAACGAGTCAGACAGGCAAGACTGGCTTCGCCCGCCGTCATTGTCATCGGGCATGTGGTATCGTTGAGAAAGGAACTGGCCTGGTTCGACAACCGTCCGCTGTTCGGGAAACGGATCGTCATCACCCGGGCCCGGGCCCAGGCCAGCGGACTGGTTGCCCAGCTGACCGAACTGGGTGCCCATTGCATTGAAATCCCCACCATTGAAATTTCCCCTCCTGACGATATCTCCCCCCTGGAATCGGCCATTCAGGGCATTGAGGCGTATGACTGGGTCGTCCTGACCAGCGTCAACGGGGTCCGTTTCTTTTTCGACACTCTTTTTTCCCTGGGCAAGGACGTGCGAACCCTCGGTCATCTCAAGTTCGCCTGCATCGGACCCGTGACCCGGGACCGACTCAGGGATTACGGTATTGTGTGCGATATTCTCCCGGAAACCTATCGGGCCGAAAGCGTTGTCGAAGCCTTTTCCCATTCCGATATCCAAGGCAAAAACATACTGCTCCCGAGAGCCAGGATGGCAAGAACCATTCTGCCCGAGGAATTGGCTAAGATGGGAGCCCGGGTTCATGAAGTCACGGCCTATGAAACCAGGCTGAATGCAGATGGAAAAAAAGAGTTGTTAACCCTTCTGAAACAGCATGAAATCGATGTCGTCACTTTTACCAGCTCTTCCACCGTTTCCAACTTCATGTCCCTCATCGACCCGGTCGACCGGGATTTGATGAAGAGATTGATAACGGCCAGTATCGGCCCCATCACTTCCGATACCCTCCGATCCTTTGGGCGGGAACCCGATATCGAAGCCGCCGAATATACCATTCAGGGCCTGGTGGATGCCCTGCTGAATTATTATGAAAGAAACGATCAATGATTGCCGGAAACCGAATCATCAATTATCTGCGCATCTCAGTCACCGACCGATGCAATTTCAGATGCCGATACTGTATACCTTCCACTCCTTTTAAAGTGATGGCCCATGAAAAAATCGCCCGATATGAAGAAATCCTGAGGATTGCCGAGCTGGGATGCGAACTGGGCATCACCAAAATCAGGATTACGGGAGGAGAACCTTTTGTCCGCAAGGATATTTTTTCATTTTTGGAACAGTTGTGCCGGCTGGACCGCAAAGGTCTGAAGGATATTTCCATCACTACCAACGGGTCCTTGCTGAACCGTGAAAAAATTGAACGACTCATGGCCATGGGTATCCACCGCCTGAATTTCAGTCTGGATACCCTTGATCCTGAGCGGTTCACCATGATTACCGGCCGGGACCGATTTCAACAGGTTAAAGACGCCATTTTCACGGCCCACGAGCTGGGTATGCAACCAGTCAAAATCAATACCGTGGTCCTTCGAGGAATCAATGACGATGAGCTCGAAGCGATATCAGCCATGACCCTGGAGTTTCCCTTTCACATAAGGTTCATTGAATACATGCCCATGGGGGATTCGGCCGTGGAAAAACAACAGCAGGTGCTGACCCATGAAATCCGTGAAAAAATAGAAAATCGATTCGGTCTGCTGGAACCGGTTCAACGGACGGCAGAAGACGGACCCGCAAAAAAATTTCAAATCAAAAACGCCAAAGGCATTGTGGGTTTCATCACCCCTATCAGCTCACATTTCTGCAGTGAATGCAACCGTCTTCGCCTGACTTCCCGGGGAACACTCAGGCCTTGTTTGCTGAACAACTACGAAAAAGATATTATTACGCCGCTCAGGGACGGGGCCACAGACGATGAGCTCAAGTCGCTTATCGTTGCCGTGCTGGCGAAAAAACCGTCTTTTCACGGCCTAAACGAGATGACGCCCAAAGATATTCCCATCAGTCATATGACATCCATCGGCGGATAATTTTTATAAGGTGCAAAAAAATTCGAATTTTTTCTCTTTTCCGGTGTCTATGAATTATAAAAGACCGGCTGTTAGGCCGCTGCTTTTTTATGGATATTAAAAATGGAGGAGAAAATGAATAAATGGATTGTGCTTATAACGGTGTGCGTATTTCTGGTCTGTTTTTCAGCGCCCCCTGCCCGGGCAGACCGAAAAACAATGGAAGGCTTCCTGCTGGGAACAGGTGCCGTCCTGCTGGGAACAGCCATCATCAACAACTTGAATCACCAGGAGAAGCATGCCCATTATCGCCATACGCATCCGGCTCCCCCTCCCCCACCGGTTCATTGTGTCCCTCCCCGGCCCGCTCATGGGGATCAGCATGGACGCAAATGGCACCCCCGAGGCGGACACTGGGAAATCTCACGTATCTGGGTTGAGCCCGTTTATGTGACCCGATGGAATCCAGGTCATTACAATCCCCGTGGAGAGTGGGTCAACGGACGCCATGAAAGATTCCTGGCCCGGGAGGGCTTCTTCAGAGAAGAAAAAGTCTGGGTCCGGCATTAAAATCCGACCGAAACCGGATGATGATTTCCCACCGGATGTAAAAACGAACCACGTTGGTCAGGACCGGGAGCTGGTGGATCGTTTGAAATCGGGTCACCCTTGGGCTTTCAGGCTTCTTGTCCGAACCTATGAGCAAAGGCTGCTCAAAATCGCCTTTGCCATCACCCAGGATCGTGAGGACAGTCTTGAAGTGGTGCAGGATGTATTTATCAGCGTTTTTCAGAATGTTCAAACTTTCAGGCACGAATCCAGCCTCTACACTTGGTTGCGGAAAATCACCATCCGCCAGTGCCTGAACTGGAGACGGAAGTGGAAAAGGAGGTTCCGATGGCATCATGACCCACTTGAATCAGACGGGTCAACAGCTAATACCTTTCAAACCGATCATGATCCTGAGGCCTTGATCCATGAAAAACAACTCGGAGACCGATTGATGACGGCCATCCAGGCACTTCCTGAAAAATTCAGGGTTGTTTTTGTTTTAAACGCTTTAGAAAGCCTGTCATATGAAGAAATCGCAGAAACGCTTGGCATCCGTAAAGGCACTGTCGGTTCAAGGCTCAATACCGCGAGACAGAAACTAATCGATGCCATTGATATGTGATGCACAAAAGGAGAGTCATGAAGCAAACGTGTGATTTATTCACCGCCAATGACATCAGCTGTCTGGTGGATGGTGAGCTGTCTGAAAACCGTCGCCGCTCTCTTGTTGAACACCTTGATCAATGCGGAGATTGCCGATCAGTCTATGAAGCGTACATGTCTCTGTCCAATCATTTTTCGCGTCAACTCGACGTTCAGATGCAGGTCAATGGATTGGGAAATGATACCGAAGAAGTTGAACGGCACATAGCGAAACTGGCAGAAGAGCGGCAATCCTGTCACAGGCCGCATGTTTTCGGACTCCTGGAAAAACATGCCTTTTTGAAACTGGGAATGATGAGTCTGCTGATCGGGATCGGTTTTTTTTTGATCCACGGGAACCCGCTTTCAATGATATCGACCGGGACCGGTCCCAGCGCCATTGTAAAATCAGTTGACACGGATTATACTTGCGTTATGATCATTGAAACAATGGATAAAAAACATACCATCATCTGGCTGTCTGAAACCTGACCTTTGAGAGGATGCATGATGCAACAGACAAAAATGGTATGGGTTGCGGTAATTCTTTTCCTGGCTTGGCCCCTGAGCGTAACGGCAGGATCAGGCTCAACCGTGTCGACGGATATAAACGTTATTCATGCCTCAACCCTGTCCGGGGGTTCGGATCCGGGATTGGAGCATATCATTCATGAACTGAATTCAGTTTTCAAATACACTTCGTATAAATTGATTACCAGTCGTCGGTTAATGCTCAACGAAAATCAGGAAGGCTTGGTTCCACTACCGGATCGTAAAATGCTGTCAGTGTATCCGATTCATTCAGACGGGCCACGAATCCATTATCAGATCACCATAACAAAATCGGGGCAGACCATTTTTCAAACCCAGGTCATGCTGAAAAACAGCAGCAGCCTTACCATTGGCGGCCCTCAGCTGGACAAAGGCGTGCTTTTGATCAACATTACCGGGACAAAACATGACTGACAATAAACATCTGAGTATCCCGCCGTCCATTCTGGAACGATTGAAACAAAATGAGATCACGGCCCGAAAATTCCACGAAATAGAAATCAGCATTCTGACCATTTTGAATTTTCAGGATTTCATAGAGAAGTTGCTGTTCGAAATCAGCTCCAAATTTTCAGTCCCATATACCTGGATTTCCATCATCGAAGAAAGCCGTATTGCATATTATCTGCGAGACGCCAACAATTCGGAACTGTTGAAAACCTCCACGGCTTTTGTTTCAGGAAAAACCTTCACCGAAATTACACGGAACCGGCTCAAACCCATTCTGGCCAACCGACAGGTTCATCTTTACAAATCCTTGATTCCGGAAGCATCTCTTTTTCCCATAGGCTCACTGGCCATAGCCCCCATCACTCTGGACGGGGAGGTAGTCGGAAGCTTCAACCAGGCGGATGAGAATATTTTCAGGTTTGAACCGGGGATTGACACCTCATTGCTTGAACGATTAGCCCTGAAAGTTTCTCTTTGCCTCTCCAATGTGACTGCCCATGAACAACTGAAATTTCTGGCTTTTCACGATCCGCTCACGCGACTATTGAACCGTGGCGTTATGGAGCGTATCCTGGAAAGAGAAGTTGAAAGGGCCAAACGGTACAAATGCGATCTGGCCGTTATTTTTATGGATCTGGACGATTTTAAATCCATCAATGATCAATACGGTCATGACAATGGTGATCGAGCGCTTTGCCATGTGGCCGACGCTTTAACCCTCCTGAAGAGGGAATCAGATATTGTAGCCAGGTTTGCAGGCGATGAATTTGTCGTCATTCTTCCTTCCACAAACCGGTCTCAGGCAGAATCCTATATTAGCCGAGTCAAACTCAAACTGTCCGAAGAACCTTTGCAAGCCGGGGACAAACCTTTTTATGTCACGCTCAGCCACGGCATCTCTACACTTTCGGAGCTCGACATTCCCCAATCACCCATCCTTTTGAAAACAGCGGATAAAAATTTGTACGAGGCAAAAAAAAACAAGCCGACGAAACCTGTTTAAAAAAATTACCCCCCCCTTGACTAACTCTTGCATCAAGGGGGGGGTATGAAAACAGATTATTTTCGATAACTGAAAAATTATTCGTATCAGTCTGTTACCAGCTCAATCTGAACCATGGGTGCGACGTCCCCTTTTCTTGGACCTAACTTGGTAATTCGGGTGTACCCGCCCTGTCGAGTGCTGAACTTATCAGACACTTCATTAAAAAGGGTATGGACGACATCCTTTTCGCGAATCACAGCCAGGACCTGCCTTCTGGCGTGTAGATCGCCTCTTTTGGCAAGGGTAACCATTTTATCAGCGATGGATCTCAGCCCTTTTGCTTTGGCTTCGGTGGTTTTTATCCGATCATGCTTGAACAGAGAAGTTACCATGTTTCTGAACATCGCCTTTCTGTGGCTGGATGTTCTGTTTAATTTTAACACTGATTTTCTATGTTTCATGGAATATTATTCTCCTTCCTGATTGTTCTCTATTTCCGGCGGCGGTTCAAACCCTTCCAGGTCCATACCCAGAGAAAGATCCATGGACGAGAGGACTTCTTTAATCTCATTTAAAGATTTTCGCCCGAAATTTTTGGTTTTAAGCATTTCGCTGTCGGTTTTCTGAACCAATTGGTAGATGGTATGTATTCTGGCATTTTTCAGGCAATTGGAACTTCTGACGGACAGTTCAAGTTCATTCACGGACCTGTAGATATTTTCGTTAATCCCTTTGACCGGTTCTTCTTTCGTATCTTCAACATGTTCCGGTTCCATTTCCTCATCGAAATTGATGAAAGGATTCAATTGCTCTTTCATTATCTTGGCCGCATACGCGACGGCATTATCCGGGGAGACACTGCCGTCTGTCCACACTTCCAGGGTCAATTTATCATAATCGGTCTTTTGACCGATTCTGGATGTCCCGACGACATATTTAACCCTTTTAATAGGTGAAAAAACACTGTCTATGGGGATAGTTCCGATTGGCGCGTCATCATTTTTATTAGCCGAAGCAAGAGCATAAACTTTACCTGTTTTGACCACCATGGTCATATTCAATTCGCCTTTTTTGGAAAGGGTGGCAATATGCTGATCAGGGTTGAGTACTTCAACCCGACCGTCGGGGCTGACGATATCCGCGCCGGTGACTTCACATTCCCCTTTAGCGCTCAAGGTCAATATCTTGTCATCCGGGTCATCTACCTTAAGTTTCAATTCTTTGAGATTTAAGATAATTTCGGAAACATCTTCTCTTACATCTGGAATGACACTATATTCATGCAATGCCCCATCTATTTTAACGGATACAATGGCTGCTCCGTAAATGGAAGAAAGGATAATCCGCCTTAGAGAATTACCGATAGTGATCCCATAGCCTCTTTCCAGAGGTTCGCAGACAAATTTACCATATGTTGAAGTTGTTGTAACGTCAAGCTTCTCCGGCTTGATCATCTCGCGCCAGTTCACATATGCAAGTTTTTCAGATGACATTTATATCTCCTGAATATATTTTTGGAACAACTCTATCATTGGCTTGCCTATTTTGAATAAAGCTCAACTATCAACTGCTCCTGGATGGGAAGGGTTATGTCCTCGCGAGCGGGTTTCCCCACAACTTCACCTTTAAAATTTTCTTTATGAATTTCGAGCCATTGGGGAACTCCCCGTCGAACGATGGCATCCAACGAATCCGTGATGGCCTGGATGGATCTACTTTTTTCACGAAGCTCGATAACATCCCCTTTTTTGACTTGGTAAGAGGGAATATTTACTTTTTTGCCATTCACGGTAAAGTGATTGTGACGGACAAAATGTCTGCCCTGATTTCTGGAGCTAACAAAACCCATTCTGAATACAGTGTTGTCCAATCGCGTTTCCAGAAGGCTCAAGAGATTGATACCGGTAATCCCTTTTTGCCGATCGGCCCGGGAAAAAGACAGTCTGAATTGTTTTTCTGAAAGGCCGTATAAACGCCGGACCTTTTGTTTCTCTCTAAGCTGGATCCCGTAATCGGATAGTTTTCCTCTTCTCTGGCCATGCTGTCCGGGTGGATAACCTCTTCTATCGAAACTGCATTTATCCGAAAAACAGCGATCCCCTTTGAGAAATAGCTTTAAATTTTCACGCCTGCACTGTCGGCAAACAGAACCTCTATATCGTGACAACGTTCGTCTCCTTTATCAACCGAGTAGATACTATACTCTTCTTCTTTTGGGTGGGCGGCATCCATTGTGCGGAACCGGTGTAACATCCTTGATCATGGATATATTGAATCCGATGGCGTGCAATGCTCTTAAAGCAGATTCTCTTCCGGGACCGGGGCCTTTTACAAAGATGCCGACATTTTTCAGGCCTTGTTCCAAAGCTTTTGTCCCGGCATCTTCCGCAACCAGTTTGGCAGCAAACGGTGTGCTTTTCCGCGATCCTTTGAATCCTTGCATTCCCGCACTGGACCAGGAAATCGTATTCCCGTTCTCGTCGGTTATAGTGACAATGGTATTGTTAAAAGTAGACTGAATATGCACAACGCCGGAAGAAATATTCTTTCTGACCCGTTTTTTGGCTACCACTTTTTTAGACTTCTTTGCCATATTAATTCATACCTTATTTAAATAGTTCTACTTTTTCTTTTTAACCGCAGTACGCTTCGGACCTTTACGGGTTCTCGCATTGGTGCTGGTCCTCTGTCCTCGACAGGGAAGGCCCTTCCGATGACGCAACCCCCGGTAGCATCCAAGATCCATCAATCTTTTGATGCTCATGGATACTTCGGTCCTGAGTTCACCTTCAACTTTGTACTCAGCGTCGATGACCTTTCTGATCTCGTTGACCTGTTCTTCAGTCAAGTCGTTTGCCTTGGTCATAGGATCAATTCCTGTTTTCTGAAGAATCAGCTTTGACCGGCTGCGACCTATTCCATAAATATAAGTCAAAGCAATCCATGCCTGCTTCTCTTTGGGTAAATCTACCCCTGCGATGCGTGCCAAATTTATTCCCCCTATCCCTGCCGCTGTTTATGATTCTTGTTCACACAAATGACCCTCAGGACGCCTCGTCGCTTGATGACCTTGCAGTCTCTGCAGATCTTTTTTACAGATGCTCTTACTTTCATCCATTTACTCCTCGTTTATGATTCGCATATCGTAACTTAAGGCATTTTTATTTGTATCGATAAGTGATCCGACCCCGACTCAGATCATAGGGTGAAATTTCCACAGTCACCTTGTCACCCGGCAGTATCTTGATAAAATGCATTCTCATTTTGCCCGAAATATGGGCCAGCAATACGTGTTTATTCTCCAGTTCCACTTTGAACATGGCATTGGGCAACGTTTCAAGGACTTTCCCGTCAACTTTGATAGGTTCTTCTTTTGCCATAAATGCACTCGTCTCCTCTCAATGAAGATTCAATCAGGTTCGACCTTTAATCCGTTTAACGCCGGATCTTCCCAAAAAACCTTGATAATTTCCGGTTATCAAGTGGGATTCAATCTGAGAAATGGTATCTATGGACACCCCTACAACAATCAGAAGCGCTGTCCCGCCGAAATAAAAAGGTATATTGAATTTACTCATCAGAAAAGTCGGCAAAACACATACCGCGGATACATATAGAGCACCTCCGACCGTGATTCTCGTGAGAACCTTATCAATGTATTCGGCTGTTCTTTTTCCCGGTCGAATACCTGGAATATACCCGCCGTTTTTCTTCATGTTTTCAGCTACATCGTCGGGATTGAACTGAACTGCGGTGTAAAAAAAACAGAAGAAAATGATAAACCCGACATAAAGGATATAATACCAGATGGTACCCGGACTGAACATAGCAGCAGCCGATTGCATTACCGGAATGTTAATGAACTGGGCCAAAGTAGTCGGGAACATGATGATCGAAGATGCAAAAATCGGCGGGATAACACCCGCTGAATTGATTTTCAAAGGCAGATGCGACGTCTGCCCGCCATACATGCGTCTTCCGACAACCCGTTTTGCATAGTGTACCGGTATCCTTCTTTGGGCCTGTTCCATAAAAATAATAGCGGCCACTACTGCGACCATGAGAACAAGCAATACTATCAATAGAAATAGACCTATCTCACCCGTGGTCATCAATCTGAATGTATTCCCCATGGCTGAAGGCATGCTGGCTACGATACCGGCAAAAATAATCAACGATATTCCATTGCCGATCCCGCGTTCGGTAATTTGCTCTCCCAACCACATGATAAAAGCAGTGCCTGCCGTCAACGTGATAATGGTTACCAATCTGAATCCCCAGCCGGGATCGGGAACAATGGCTACTCCGGCCGGCGATGTCATTGATTCCAGACCCACACTGATCCCCAGACCCTGGATGATACTCAGCACAACCGTCCCGTACCGAGTATACTGAGTCTTCTTTTTTCGGCCGGCATCACCTTCCTTTTTGAGCTGTTCGAGGTGCGGCACGACCACACTCATCAACTCAAGAATGATGGACGCACTGATATATGGCATGATCCCAAGTGCGAAAATAGAAAAACGCTCTAGTGCACCACCGGAAAACATATTGAACATGGAGAACAACGTTCCTTCTGCACTGGCAAAAAAAGAGGCCAACGCCGCGCCATTGATTCCCGGCGTCGGAACGTGAATTCCTATGCGATACACAAAGAGAAGCGCGAGTGTAATCAAAAGCTTTTTTTTGAGTTCCGGCAGTTTAAATAAATTCTGGTAGCTGTTCTGGAGCATGTAATGAATTCCTCAACTTGCTTTTTTTGTATTATTCAATACTGCCGCCGGCGGCTTCAATTTTATTCCGGGCCGTTTGAGAAACGATCACATTTCTCAAAACGAATTTTTTAAGAAGTTCTCCTTCACCCAGTATTTTAACGCCATCAAAAGCGCCCTTGATCAGTCCGGATTGTTTTAAGATATCAATATCTATCACAGAACCATTCTCAAACCGATCCAGATCTTTTACATTCAGAACAGCATAAGAAGTTTTAAAGATATTGAAAAACCCTCTTTTGGGAAGCCGTCTGTAAATGGGCATCTGGCCTCCCTCGAATCCCGGACGGACGCTTCCACCCGCCCTTGCTTTCAAACCCTTATGGCCTTTGGTCGATGTTTTACCCATCCCTGAGCCGGGCCCTCGACCAACTCGTTTTCTTTTTTTTCGAGAACCCGGTGCAGGTGTCAAGTCATGAATCTGCATGCTACACCTCCTCTACTTTTACTAAATGGGACACTTTTTTAACCTGCCCCATGATGACCGGATCTGCTTTATGTTCAACTGTATGATGCATTTTTTTCAGCCCCAGAGATCTAATGATACGGCAGTGTTTGGCCGGCCTTCCAATGGTGCTTTTGATCTGGGTAATCTTGATTCTATCCGTCATATTAAACCCCTTATAAATCTTCCGGTCTCAGGCCGCGCCGCCTGGCCACTTCCTCTTTTGTGCAAAGAGACTGAAGTCCGGCCATTGTAGCCCTTACAATGTTCTGTGTATTGTGTGTACCGATGCATTTGGTAAGAATGTCAGTAAATCCTGCGGCTTCAAGAACCGCACGGATCCCACCACCGGCGATCAGCCCGGTACCCGGAGACGCAGGCTTCAACAACACCCTTCCTGCACCGGCTTTACCAACCACCTCAAAGGGAACGGTTCCGTTGAGCAAAGATACTCTGACCATATTCCGTTTGGCTTTTTCCAATCCTTTTTTTATGGCTTCGGGCACTTCGGTGGCTTTTCCAAGACCATACCCGACACTGCCTTCTCCATCTCCTACAACCACCAAAGCGCTAAAACTGAAATTTCTTCCGCCTTTTACCACTTTAGCGACGCGATTGATGCGTACGACTTTATCAATTAATCCAGTTTCTTCAATCTGCTGTCTTGCCAAGGCTATCTCCTCCACATTTAAAAGTTCAAACCGGCTTCACGGGCTCCGTCTGAAAGCGCTTTAATGCGCCCATGATACAAAAATCCGTTTCTGTCAAGAACCACTTTAGTAATGCCCTTGTCCAGAGCCCTTTGGCCGACGAGGAGTCCAACGGCTTTGGCAATCTCGGACTTTTTACCGTCAATATTCTTTCCCTTGAATTCCTTATCAACGGTGGATGCCGACACAAGGGTCGCGCCAACCGTATCATCAATAATCTGGGCATAGATATTTTTTGAACTTCTGAATACACACAGCCTCGGACGTTCCGTATTGCCGGAGATATTCTTACGGATCCTCATTTTACGTTTAAGCCTTGACGAAAGCCTTAATGATGTATTTCCCATAGTTTTTATATCCCTGCCTGTTAGTCTTTACCCGCGGTCTTACCCGCTTTGCGCATTATTCTCTCGTCCGCGTACATAATGCCCTTGCCTTTATAAGGCTCGGGGGGTCGGAGGCCTCTAATGTTCGCAGCAACCTGTCCAAGACTTTCTTTGTCAATCCCGGAAAGGATTATCTGCGTATTGTTTTCAACAGCAACGGAAACGCCTTCCGGCAAATTGAAACTCACGGGATTAGAATACCCCACATTAAGAACAAGAGTGTTTCCTTTGGCTTCAGCTCTGTATCCAATGCCGGACAGAATCAATTTTTTCTCATAACCTGAGGTGACACCCGTAACCATATTGGCAATCAGAGATCGATACAGGCCCTGAAGAGCAACATTTTTCTGATTCCCAGCATCGATTTTTACATGTATTGTGTTTTCACTGATTTCCAGCTTGACTGCCGGATGCACTTTTCTCTCAAGAACCCCTTTAGGACCTTTAACATTAATCCTGTCGCCATTGATTGAAAATTGTACCTTCTCGGGAAGCTGGACCGGCTTTTTTCCTATTCTAGACATTCGACACTCCTAAGGCTACCATATGTTACAAAGAATTTCTCCGCCGACATTCGCTTCTCTGGCCTGTTTGTCCGTCATCACCCCTTTTGAAGTGGACACCACTGAAATACCGAGGCCGTTTAAAACCGGCTTGATCTGTTTTGATTTGCTGTAAACTCTTCGGGAAGGTTTACTGACCCGTTTAATCCCGTAAATTGCAGACTGGCGTTCGGAAACATATTTGAGGTATACTCGAATCAAACCCTGCAATTCATTTTCAAGGTATTTATAATCTTTAATATACCCTTGTTCTTTAAGCACCCGCACCAATTCCAATTTGATTTTTGATCCGGGGATATCCACTTTGGCAAACCCTGCTTTGCCACCGTTGCGAATGATGGTCAGCATGTCTGCAATGGGATCACTCATTGCCATTTGAAATCTCCTTAAAATTACACTGATATCAATGATGCTTTCTTTATTTCTGGTTCACCAGTCGATTTTACCAACTCGACTTGGTGACACCCGGGAGTTTACCTTCCGAGGCAAGCGTCCGGAAACATATTCTGCAAATACCAGCTTTTCTGATAAACCCTCTGGGCCTGCCGCACAGGGGACACCTGTTATAGGCTCTGACGGAAAATTTGGGTTTCCTGTCGGCCTTTACAATCAAAGCTCTTTTAGCCAAGCCGTCCTCCTTACTATCCTTAGTTTTTGAAAGGCATTCCTAAATATTTCAATAAGGTTTTGCCTTCTTCATCCGTTTTAGCAGTGGTCACCACAGTCACATTAAGACCCTTGATGCTTTCGGTCTTGTCGTAATCGATCTCCGGAAATATAATGTGTTCGGTTATCCCAAGGCTGTAATTCCCTCTTCCATCAAAGGCTTTGCCGGACACTCCCCGAAAATCCCTCACTCGCGGCAAGGCGATGTTCACGAGTTTCTCAAGGAAGTCAAACATCTTTTCCCTTCGAAGAGTGACCTTGCAACCAATAGGTAAACCCGATCTAAGCTTGAAATTGGCAATGGGTTTTTTGGCCCGTGTGATAACAGGTTTCTGCCCGGCGATCAAAGATAGTTCAGAAGCCGCGGATTCGATTATTTTGGGGTTTCGAACCGCTTCTCCCAATCCCATGTTCAAAACGATTTTCTCAAGTCTTGGGACTTCGAAAATATTTTTGTAGTCAAAAGTTTCCTTCAACTTGGGAATAATATCGGTGGTGTATTTTTCTTTTAATGTAGACATGTATGATCTCCCTCGTTGACTTACGCATCGATCTGCTGATTGCATTTCTTACAGATTCTCACGCGTTTGCCATCCTCGAGCTGTTTGATTCCGATTCGGGTAGGTTTCACGCAGGAGTTACACATGACCATTACGTTGGAAACATCCACCGGCATGGCTTTGTCAATGATTCCACCCTGCGGTACCTTCTGCGTCGGTTTCTGGTGAACCTTTACCACGTTGATATTTTCAACTATGACCCGATTGGTTTTTCTGACTACCTTCAGCACTTTGCCGATTTTACCTCTGTCTTTTCCGGTCAATACCTTGACTTTGTCATCTTTTTTTATTCTGATTTTCATAGCATCCATTGGATTTTCCTCTTTGTCAACCGGGTCCTAAAGCACATCGGGTGCAAGAGAGACAATCTTCATAAAGCGTTTGGCTCTGAGCTCTCTGGCGACCGGTCCGAATATGCGGGTACCGATGGGGTCATTAGATTTTGCCAAAATCACGGCGGAATTATCATCGAACCTGATCATGGATCCATCAGGTCTTGAGATCTCTTTTTTGGTCCGCACAATCACCGCCTGAACCACATCGCCTTTCCGCACTTTTGCGTTGGGTATGGCTTCCTTGACGGAACAGATAATGATATCACCCACACTTGCATATCGCCTCTTGGATCCACCCAGCACCTTTATGCAATAAAGTTCTTTGGCGCCTGAGTTATCGGCCACAGTTAGTCTAGTTTCACTCTGAATCATTGTTCAATTCCTCCATCAGATCGCGCGTTTTACGATTTCAATGACTCTGAAACGTTTAAGTTTGCTCAAAGGTCTGGTTTCGATGATTTTTACCGTGTCGCCGATCCTGCATTCATTTCTCTCGTCATGGGCCTGATATTTCTTGTACTGTTTGATATATTTTTTATATACCGGGTGAGGTACGAACCGCTCCACCTGAACAACAACCGATTTGTCCATCTTATCCGATACAATAAGGCCCATAAGCTCTTTTTTTGTTTTTTTCAATGTTTCCATAATAGCATCTCTTCGTTTAATGAATGGATAGATTCAATTCTCTGGCGAGGGTGTATATCCTGGCGATATCTTTTTTTACCCCTGAGATGGTCGCTGTGTTTTCCAGCTGTCCGACCCTGTTCTGGAATCGGAGCGTGAACAGTTGTTTTTTGAGCTCGGATAATTTTTCTTTCATCTGCTCAGCATTCATTTCTTTTATTTCACTGATCTTCATAATAATTTGCTCCTTTCCACAAACCGGGTTTTAATGGAAAGTTTTCTTGCAGCAAGTCTAAGGGCTTCCTTGGCAATATCGCGGGGGATGCCTTCCATTTCATACAATATTTTTCCAGGTTTGATTCGTGCGACCCATGCATCTGTTGCACCTTTTCCCTTACCCATCCTGACCTCAGCCGGCTTTTTGGTGATCGGAATGTCAGGAAACAGGCGAACCCAGCTTTTTCCTGCTCTTTTGGCATGCCTTGTCAGCGCAACCCTTGCGGCTTCTATCTGTCTTGCATTGATATATCCGCATTCTACCGCTTGAAGGCCGAAATCACCGAAATTCAAAGTGTTACCCCTTCCAGGGACACCCTTTGTACGGCCACGGAATTGTTTACGGAATTTTACATTTTTTGGACTCAGCATTTTTCAGTTCTCCTAATCACCTTATTTTACCAGCGATTCCTCACCCTGGGCAAACACTTCACCTTTGAATACAAAGGTTTTGATCCCAATCAACCCATAGGTGGTTTTGGCTTCGATAAATCCGTAGTCGACATCAGCCCTGAGGGTGTGAAGCGGAATGCGCCCTTCTTTATACCATTCAGTTCGGGCCATTTCAGCACCGCCCAAACGTCCAGAGCATATAATTTTTATCCCTTTAGCCCCAAAACGCATGGCCGACGAGACGCTCCGTTTCATAGCGCGCCTGAAAGCAATTCGTCTTTCCAACTGTAGTGCGATATTTTCGGCCACCAGTTGTGCATCAATCTCAGGTCGTCTGATCTCTTTTATGTCGATCAGCACATCCGATGTGAGCATTTTTTCAAGTTCTTGTTTCAAAACACCTATTTCGCTGCCTTTTTTGCCTATAATAATTCCGGGCCTGGCCGCATATACTCGAAGACGAATCTGTTTTGAAAATCGTTCGATTTCAATTTTTGAAACACCTGCATGATAAAGCTTCTTTTTCAAAAACTTTCTGACCTTGAAATCTTCTTCCACAAAAGAGGCATATTCTTTATTCGCATACCACCTTGAATCCCAAGTTCTGATAATGCCTAATCTCAAACTGGTCGGATGTACTTTCTGGCCCAAGCTATATTCCTCCTATTTGGCAGTTGACTCTACGATAACAGTCAAACAACTGGTTCGTTTCAAAATTCTGGATGCTCTTCCTCTGGCCCTCGGTCTGAAGCGTTTCATGGAAGGTCCCTGATCTACATAAATGTTTTTGACCATGAGTTTATCAACATCCAGCTCATGGTTGTGCCCGGCGTTGGCAACAGCCGACTGCAATGTTTTGTGAATCAGGCCGGCCGCTTTCAGAGGCATAAATTTCAAGATGGTCAAAGCCTGTCCGGCGTTTTTGCCTTTTACCTCATCAATGGGCAGCCTTAACTTCATGGGTGAAATCCGTGTATGTCGTGTGACTGCTTTAACTTCCATAACTTATAATCCTTTAATCAATGAAGAGTTTACCGTTTGGCTTTTTTATCCCCGGCATGACCCCAGAACGTTCTTGTTGGTGAAAACTCTCCCAGTTTATGACCGACCATATTTTCAGATACAAACACGGGTATGAACTTTTTCCCATTGTGAACCGCAAACGTGATCCCCACCATTTCCGGGAAAATAGTAGATCGCCTGGACCAGGTTTTGATCACTTTATTCCGTTTGGTCTGACCTCCTTCAAGAACTTTTTTCATAAGTTGCGATTCGATGTAAGGTCCTTTTTTCAATGATCTTGGCATGATTTCTCACCTATTATTTTCTTTTGGCTCGTCGTTTAACGATGAACTGATCGGTTCTGGCATTGTTACGAGTTCTTTTCCCTTTTGTCGGAATACCCCAAGGGGTACATGGCTGTCTTCCACCGGAAGATCTACCCTCACCGCCGCCCATGGGATGATCGACAGGGTTCATGGCTACACCACGCACAGACGGACGCCGCCCAAGCCATCGGTTTCTCCCGGCTTTTCCGATTTTTACGTCACCGTGTTTTTCATTTCCAACTCTTCCCACGGTAGCTTTGCATTTCAGGTGGACCATGCGAACTTCCCCGGAGGGCAGCAAAATCTGACCGTAGTTGCCTTCCTTCGCCATGAGGCGGGCAAATGCCCCTGCACTTCGAACGATTTGACCGCCCTTATTCTGCTTGAGCTCAATATTATGAATTCGAGTACCGGTTGGGATATTTTCCAATGGCATACAATTACCGGGTTTAATGTCCGCACCCGGTCCTGTTTCCAGAATATCACCTACTTTTAATTCAAGTGGTGCCAGAATATATCGCTTTTCACCATCGGCATAAACAAGGAGAGCGATTCGGGCGCTTCTGTTGGGATCGTATTCGATTGCCGATACTTTTGCCGGGATACCGTCTTTATCCCTTTTAAAATCGATAATACGATATTTCTTTTTTGCTCCCCCTCCCCTGTGCCGTGCTGTGATCCTACCATAGACATTCCTTCCGGACCTCTTGTTGATATTTTTCGTAAGCTGTCTTTCAGGTTGGGTTTTGGTGATTTCCTCAAAAGAAAGGTATTCCTGAGCACGTCTGCCGGGTGATGTCGGTTTGCTCTTGATTATCGTTGACATATAGTTACCTCGCTATACCCCTTCAAAAAAGTCAATTCTCTGTCCTGGCATCAGGGTGATGACCGCTTTTTTCCAGTCTTTCCGCTTTCCGATAATCCGCCCACGCTGCTTCACTTTGCCTTTGACCTGTATGGTCCGGACCTGTTTGACTTGGGTATTGAAATTTTTTTCGACTGCGTCTTTTATCTCAACCCGGTTGGCTCTTTTATCAACTTTGAGGGTTACCTGATTGTTCAATTCTTTCTGAAGGGTGGTTTTTTCAGTGACTACAGGCCCTCTTATGATATCATAGTGTTTCATTTTCAACTCAACCTCCCTTCGATATTCCGAACGGTGGATTCCACCAGGAGCAGATTTTTATACTTCAGTATGTCATAAACATTGAGTCCCTCTGTTCGAATCACTTTAACATCGGGAACATTCCGTGAAGATAACGCCAGACGGTTGTCGTCCGCATCGGATACTATCAGAAGATTCGAAATAGACAGAGCGCTGAGTACTTTTGCAAAATCCTTCGTCTTGACCTTTTCAAGATTAAATTCATTGATGACATAAAGCTGGTTATCTTCTAATTTTGAACTCAAAGCCATGCGAAGAGCAAGTTTCTTTACTTTTTTTGGAACTTTTATAGCGTAGGATCGAGGCATCGGCCCGAAAATGACACCCCCGCCTTTCCGCAACGGTGACTTGATACTCCCGGCACGCGCATTTCCCGTTCCTTTCTGACGAAATAGCTTTCGAGTACTGCCTTTTACGGTTCCCCTGGTTTTCGACGTAGCCGTCCCTTCCCGTTTTGCAACGAGTTGGGACCTTACAACCTGGTGAAGAACGCTTGTTTTTACAGGAGTCTTGAAAACGTCATCGGAAAGCTGTATTTCAGATACTTTTACACCTGCACTGTTCAATACATCTACAGCAGTCATATTCTTCCTCATCAAATTTTGATCAGCTATGCATCACTGCGAAAATAATTGCAATACCCATAGCCGCAATTTACTTTCACCCGCTTGAAGTTTATCAGGCCGGCGACAAACTCGTTATTTAACCGTTTTTTTCACTTCCAAAATGCCTGTTTTAAATCCCGGAACCGCTCCTTTTACAAGTATCAGATTGTCTTTGGGTTTAATATCGACAATTGTCAGGTTTTTTATGGTTTTACGATCCACGCCCAAATGACCCGGCATTTTTTTTCCTTTGAAAACACGGCCCGGAGTAGCACTGTTCCCTATGGAACCAGGTTCTCTGTGGTTTCTGCAACCATGGGATTCCGGCCCACGCCCAAAACCGTGCCGACGAATGGTTCCCTGGAACCCTCGGCCTTTTGATACGCCGGTAATAGTCACTTTGTCTCCGACAGCAAACATTTGGGCGTTCATGACCGTTCCTACAACCATATCCGTCACTTCATCGGTTCTGAATTCTTTTAAGACTTTGAATCCCTTCTCTCCGGACTTTTTAAGATGACCGGCCATGGGTTTGCAAATTTTTCCGACCGGCTTTTCATCAAAACCCAATTGAAGCGCGTTATACCCATCGGTCTGTGTTGTCTTCACCTGGGTAACAACACAGGGTCCAACCTGTATCACTGTAACAGGAACCAGTTTTCCGTTTGAGGAAAAGACCGTTGTCATTCCGATTTTTTTTCCAACCAATCCACTCATGATTCTGTTCCTGCGTCCTTCCTACAATTTAATTTCAACATCCACGCCAGGCGACAAGTCGAGTTTCATCAAAGCATCGACCGTCTGCTGGGTGGGTTCCAGAATATCCAACATTCTTTTATGGGTTCGGATCTCAAACTGCTCACGTGATTTTTTGTTCACATGGGGCGAACGAAGCACTGTAAATTTATTGATCCGCGTAGGGAGCGGAACGGGGCCCACAATCTTTGCTCCCGTTTTCCTGGCGGTATCCACAATGTCTATCGAAGACTGATCAAGAAGCTTGTGATCATATGCCTTAAGCCGAATCCTTATTTTTGTTTTCAACATGATTGACCGCACTTCCTATTATTCGATAATGTCCGCAATAACGCCGGCACCCACTGTACGCCCACCTTCACGGATAGCGAAGCGAAGTTCTTTTTCCATGGCGATGGGATGAATCAACTCAACATTTATGGTCGCATTGTCGCCCGGCATGATCATTTCAACCCCTTCATCCAATGTCAATACGCCGGTAATGTCCGTCGTCCGGAAAAAAAACTGGGGCCTGTATCCCGTAAAAAACGGTGTGTGCCGGCCGCCTTCTTCTTTGCTCAATGCATACATCTCTGCCTTGAATTTGGTATGCGGCGTAATGGTTCCCGGCTTTGACACAACCTGACCCCTTTCCACCTGGTCCCGTTTCGTGCCCCTCAGCAACAAGCCGACATTATCACCGGCCTGCCCTTCATCAAGAAGCTTTCTGAACATTTCAACACCCGTACATACCGTCTTGGCCGTCTCCCGAATCCCGACGATCTCTATCTCGTCTCCGGTCTTGACCACGCCTCGTTCAATCCTGCCCGTCACAACGGTGCCTCGGCCGGATATGCTGAAAACGTCTTCGATGGGCATCAAAAAGGGCTTGGCCGTATCTCTCACAGGTTCCGGCACATAGGAGTCCAGCGTTTCCAGAAGCTGAAATATACATTTGGCTTCCTCGCTGTTCACGTCATCACTCTCCAGGGCCTTGAGCGCACTGCCTCTAATAATCGGCGTCGTATCTCCGGGGAATTCATAGGTGTCCAGAAGCTCCTGAAGCTCCATCTCCACCAGCTCGATCAGCTCCTCATCATCCACCATGTCGCATTTGTTCAAAAAAACCACTATGGTCGGCACACCCACCTGACGGGCAAGAAGTATATGCTCACGCGTCTGCGGCATCGGACCGTCATCCGCGCTGACCACCAGTATGGCCCCATCCATCTGGGCCGCACCCGTGATCATGTTCTTGATATAGTCGGCGTGACCCGGACAGTCCACATGCGCATAATGCCGATTAGGGGTCTCGTATTCAACGTGGGCCGTGGCTATCGTGATCCCGCGTTCCCTCTCTTCCGGGGCTTTGTCTATCTGATCAAAAGGAACGAATGAGCCAAACCCCTTCAGTGCCGAATGTTTCGTGATCGCTGCCGTCAGCGTCGTCTTCCCATGGTCAATGTGCCCTATCGTACCAATGTTGACATGGGGCTTCTTCCGCTCAAATTTCTCCTTAGCCATCTTCTTATTTCCTCCTGTGGTATGTTTTCAGGATGTTCTAAAGTCAATTACCATCTGAAATGAGCAAAAGCCTTATTGGCTTCCGCCATCTTGTGGGTGTCTTCCTTTTTCTTGATTGCCCCGCCCCTGAGGCTATATGCATCCAGCAACTCGGAGGAGAGTTTTTTGGCAAACCCTTTTTCAGAGCGTTTTCTGCTGAAATCAATCAGCCAGCGGAAAGCCAGGGCTATCTGCCGTCCGGTTTTGATGTCGGTCGGCACCTGATAGGTGGATCCTCCGATCCTTCTGGATTTCACCTCTACCGTAGGCTTGATGTTGTCCACCGCTTTCTTGAACACATCAAGTGCGGGTTCGCCGATTTTTTCTTCTGCTATGAGCAGGGCCTCCCTCACGACTTTTCGAGCTGCGTTTTTTTTACCGTCCTTCATGACGCAGTTAACGAATTTTGCAGCAAGTTTTTCTTCCTGTGTGGCATTTTTGGTTATCGTATCCAACCTTATTTCTTTTACCGCCATCATTTCATGTCCACCATAAACTTATGTTAAAATTCAGCAAATCCTATTTCGGCCTTTTGGCTCCATACTTGGAACGGCCCTGCCTTCTGTCGTCCACACCCAGCGTATCCAGCGCCCCCCTCACGATATGATAGCGAACACCTGGAAGGTCCTTCACCCTGCCGCCTCTAACGAGGACTACGGAGTGTTCCTGAAGATTGTGTCCCATGCCGGGTATATATGCAGCCACTTCCATTCCGGTAGTCAAGCGGACCCTGGCCACCTTTCTCAAAGCCGAGTTGGGTTTTTTGGGCGTCGATGTATACACTCGGGTACAAACCCCGCGCTTCTGAGGCCCACCTTTCAACCCTGGTGTATTCACTTTCTTTTCCGCTTTTTTCCTACCTTTACGAACCAATTGATTAATGGTCGGCATATTTTTCCAACGCTCCTTATCCCGTTTATACTTATGTCCTACATGACAAAATATTAGATTTTACTTTCACATCCCTAAAAAGTCAAGCAATTTCTCAAAATCTATAGCGGAACCACCTCATTGATTCCCACCTCAACCTGGTCATAACCAGGAAATCCGGTACCGGCTGGAATCATACGACCCATGACCACATTTTCCTTCAACCCCTTGAGATCATCATGCTTTCCCTCAATGGCAGCCAGGGTCAACACCTTGGTTGTTTCCTGAAAAGACGCTGCCGACAAAAAACTATCCGTAGACAAAGATGCCTTGGTGATCCCTAAAATCAAAGGCTCGCCCTTGGCAGGTTCACCGCCTTTCATGGCCACTGCCCGATTGACTTCTTCAAACTGAACCCGATCAATCTGCTCATCCGGTATAAAATTCGTATCTCCGGTGGATACCACTTTGACACGTCGCATCATCTGTCGGATCACTACTTCGATATGCTTATCGTTAATCCGGACGCCCTGGAGTCGATACACTTCCTGCACCTCATCCACCAGATACTTTGCGAGAGCGACTTCTCCTTTGATATTCATGATATCCTGGGGGTTGGCGCTTCCTGCGATCAAAGGATCACCGGCCTTAACATAATCCCCGTCGTATACCGTAAGGTGCTGCCCTTTTGGAATGGCATACTCCTTTCCTTCACCCACATCCGTGGGCGTTATGGTAACCTTCTGCCTTCCTTTGGTCCCCTTGGACACAGCGACATACCCATCGATCTCCGTCAGAACGGCTGGATCCTTTGGTTTCCGGACTTCAAAAAGCTCAGCGACCCGGGGCAAACCACCGGTGATATCCTTGGTTTTTGTAGTAGCTCTGGGCAACTTGGCGATGACGTCCCCAGCCATTACCTGGTCATCATCCTCCACCTTCAAGATAGCGTTCACGGGGAGATAATAACGCGCTGCCGTCTTTGAATTGGGAAGCTTGACGCCTTTGCCCTCTTTATCTTTAATGGTAATTCGTGGGCGAATCTCGCTGTCCCGGCCCTCGATAATGGTTCTGGAAACCTTTCCGGTAACCGGGTCAATCTGTTCCTGCACCGTATTGCCCACCTCAATATCCGCAAACCGGACTCTTCCGGACACCTCAGTGATGATGGGCGTGGTGAAGGGGTCCCAAGTCGCTATGACATCACCGGGTTCAATACGCTGGCCGTCTTTAACATGAAGGGTGGCGCCATAAATGACGGTTTCCTTGGCGCGTTCCCTTCCTTCATCGCCTATTATAGTTATTCCGCCGCCTTTTCGATTCATGACGATGATTTCGCTCTGGGCCGAAACAACGGTCTGGATATCTTCATTATACCTGAGGATTCCACCCACGCGAGCCTTGATTTCAGCCACTTCTACCTTTCGGGAGGCGGTACCGCCGATATGAAAGGTTCTCATGGTCAACTGCGTGCCTGGTTCGCCGATGGATTGGGCCGCCACAATGCCGATGGCCTGACCGATTTCAACGATTTCTCCATGAGCCAGGTCCCTTCCATAGCAACGGGAACAGACGCCGTGTTTTGAATTACAGGTCAAAACGGAGCGGATTTTGACTTTCTGAACTCCCGCCTCTTCAATTTTTTTAACGTGGGTTTCCGACAACTCCGTATCGGCCGCAACTATGAATTCGTCGGAGTAGGGATCACGGATATCCTCCTGAGTCACCCGTCCGAGGATACGCTCGCCCAGGGTCTGAATCACTTCTCCTCCCTCATACAAAGCTTCCACCTCGATACCGTTAACCGTTCCGCAGTCTTTTTCCACAATGGTGCAGTCCTGGCCCACATCGGCCAGTCGCCGGGTCAGATATCCCGAGTTGGCCGTTTTCAGGGCCGTGTCTGCCAGGCCTTTTCGCGCTCCGTGGGTTGAAATAAAGTACTGAAGCACGGAAAGACCCTCCCTGAAACAGGCAGTAATGGGGTTCTCGATGATCTCGCCCGAGGGCTTGGCCATCAATCCGCGCATTCCCGCCAGCTGGCGCATCTGGTCCTTGCTTCCGCGCGCACCGGAATCCGCCATGATATAGACGGCGTTCAGATTTTCCAAGGCATCTTCTTCTTTACCGCCGGTGGGGTTCTTCATGACCTCCATCATGGCGTTGGCGATATCATCCGTACTCTGAGCCCAGATATCCACCACCTTGTTATATTTTTCTCCCTGGGTGATCAAGCCTTCGGAATACTGATTCTTGATATCTTCTATATTTTTCTCTGCTTTGGCGATAATTTCCCATTTCTGTTCCGGGATGATCATATCGTCAATGCAAATGGACAACCCGCCCAATGTTGAATATTTGTATCCAATGTCCTTGAGGCGGTCTGAAAGGATCACGGTCTCTTTCAAGCCAATGTTTCGATAGGCATAGTCGATCAGCTTGACGACAGAGGATTTATCCATGAGCTTGTTCACGAGACTGAAAGGAAGGGTGGTCTTACGTTGATCTACTTTAAAGATTGTATAATAATCCCCCACCTTGCGAATGTCGGTGAACTGGTCTTCTTTAAGACCATAAAGCTGCTCAACGATAATTTCGGACACCTGAAATAGATTTTTGAATTCCTTACGGGTTAACAGGTCTGTCTTCCCTTTGATTTTTTTGACTTCTTCATCTGCATATTTCTTAAATACCTTATCAAATTCCTTTCCGGCTTTAAGTTCCTCCAAAGCAGCCTCACACTGTTCCAGCGAGCGGGTACGAATTCGGCTGACGGACAGCAGAGTATCGCCGGGAATGGTTTCCCAGAGAAGAATCCTACCAGTGGTGGTATCATACATTTCTCCGTCGATGCGCACTTTGATCTTGGCATGTAAGGCCAACTCGCCGGCATCGTAGGCATATCGCACCTCATCGACACTTGAGAAGCGAATACCCTCGCCTTTCTGATTTCTGACGCCCCGTGTCATGTAATAAATCCCCAGAACGATATCCTGGGTGGGAACGATGATGGGTTGTCCATTGGCCGGAGAGAGGATATTGTTGGTAGACAGCATCATAATACGTGCTTCGAGCTGTGATTCCAGGGACAACGGCACATGAACGGCCATCTGATCGCCGTCAAAATCGGCGTTAAATGCAGGACATACCAGAGGATGGAGCTGAATGGCCTTGCCTTCTATCAATACCGGCTCAAACGCCTGAAACCCGAGTCGATGGAGGGTCGGAGCGCGGTTCAGCATGACCGGATATTCTTTGACAACTGATTCCAGGGCATCCCACACTTCTGTTTCTTCCCGCTCGACCATTTTCTTGGCGCTTTTCACGGTTGAAACCAAGCCCTTCTGCTCCAGATAATTGTAAATGAATGGTTTAAACAGCTCCAATGCCATTTTTTTGGGAATACCGCACTGGTGAAGTCGCAGTTCGGAGCCTACGGTGATGACGGTTCGGCCGGAATAATCCACGCGCTTGCCCAAAAGATTCTGCCGGAATCGTCCCTGCTTGCCTTTTAAAGTATCACTCAAAGATTTGAGTGGTCTTTTGTTGGTCCCGGTAACCACCCGCCCATGGCGGCCGTTGTCGAAAAGAACATCCACAGCCTCCTGAAGCATTCGTTTTTCATTCCGGACAATAATATCCGGGGCATTGAGATCGACGAGCCGTTTCAGACGGTTGTTCCGGTTCAGAACCCGTCGATACAAATCATTCAAATCAGAGGTCGCAAACCGTCCACCTTCCAGAGGCACCAATGGCCGCAGATCCGGTGGAAGAATGGGACAGGCCGTCAGAATCATCCGGGTAGGTTCGATTCCCGAAGACAGGAAAGCATCTATCACTTTCAGACGTTTGGCCATTTTCTGCTGTTTGGCGACTGATTTGGTGGCCTGGATTTCCTGCTTCAATTCATCGTGAACCTGCTGAAGATTGACATCTCCCAGCAGCTTTAAAATGGCCTCCGCTCCGATGCTGGCTTCAAAACTGTCTTCGCCGAAGGTTTCCTGGGCTTCGTAATATTGATCGTCCGACAGCAGCTGCAATTTTTTCAAGCCTGTGTCTTTGGGATCAATCACAATATATGAATCAAAATAGAGTACTTTTTCAAGGCTCTTGAGAGTCAGATCCAGAACGTTTCCGATTTTGCTGGGCAGGCTTTTGAGAAACCAGATATGGGATACAGGCGAAGCCAATTCAATATGTGCCATTCTTTCCCGTCGCACTTTGGACTGGATGACTTCAACCCCGCATTTTTCACACACGACCCCGCGGTGCTTCATGCGTTTATATTTACCGCAGTTACATTCGTAATCCTTTGTTGGGCCGAACACTTTGGCGCAGAACAACCCATCCCGCTCCGGTTTGAATGTCCGATAATTAATCGTTTCGGGCTTTTTGATTTCACCGTGAGACCACTCACGAATCTGGTCTGAAGAGGCCAGGCTGATTTGAACGGCCCTGTAAATCTTAGGATCTTTTGGTTTTGCAAAAAAATCGTAGATATTATCCAATGTCGTCTCCTTATCGGCTTCCTTCTATCAGGTTGATGTCTAAACCCAGACTATTCAATTCCTTTATCAAAACCCTGAAAGATTCAGGCATTCCCGGTTCAAGAACATTCTGGCCCTTCACTATTTTTTCATACATCCGGGTTCTTCCAACCATATCATCGGATTTGACCGTCAAAAATTCCTGAAGAGAATGAGCGGCCCCATAGGCTTCCATTGCCCATACTTCCATCTCGCCCAGTCTCTGCCCTCCGAATTGGGCCTTCCCGCCAAGAGGCTGCTGGGTTACCAGAGAATATGGTCCGATGGAACGGGCGTGCAGTTTATCATCGACCAGATGATGGAGTTTGAGCATATACATGGTTCCAACCGTGACCGGTGTATCAAAAGGTTCTCCGGTTCTTCCATCATAAAGAACAGCCTGTCCCGACGCTTCAAACCCGGCCATCTGGATGAGATTTTTAATTTCTTCCTCAGTGGCCCCATCAAAAACAGGGGTGGCCATATGAACCCCTTTGCGATAAAGGGAGGCGAAAGCCACCAATTCATGATCCGACATTTTCTCGATATCTTTAATAACAGTGTCCTCACGGCGGTTGGCCTTCTGAACTTCCGTCATTGAAAAAATATCGGTGATTTTTTTTCTGAGGTCATCCAATTTCATCTGATTGAGCAGGTCATCGATCTGCTGGCCAAGACCAAAGGCCGCATGCCCCAGATGAATTTCAAGAATCTGCCCGACGTTCATACGGGATGGAACACCAAGGGGATTAAGCACCATGTCCACAGGCCGCCCGTCCTCAAAATACGGTAAGTCTTCCACTCGGAGAATTCTTGAGACAACGCCTTTGTTTCCATGTCGGCCGGCCATTTTGTCGCCTACGGAAAGAACCCTTTCCATAGCAACGCTGATTTTGATCATTTTCAGGACACCGGGAGGCAGGTCATCTCCTTTTTCAAACCGGGATACCTGCCTATTGAAATGTTCTCTGGCTTTTTTAATCTGATCCTGTGCGCTTTCCAGAATAATCTGAACTTTTTCAGTAACAACGGCATCTTTTACAGCGACATGAAGCAGGACCGACACCGGAACGTCCTGAAAGATTCCCGATTTGACCTTGGTGCCGGATTTTACCAGCACCTTTCCGTTCAATTCCAGATCCGTAATGAGTTTGTGCCCATCCAGAATGGATTCAATCTTTTCTCGAACCACATCGGAGATAATTTTTATTTCATCATCTCGATCTTTTTCAAGCCGTTCGATTTCATTATCTTCGATCATTCGCGTTCGGTCGTCCTTGGCCAGTCCCCGCCTGGAAAACACTTTCGCATCGATGACCTTGCCCTTGACCCCGGGCGGGACAATCAGAGACGTGTCTTTGACATCTCCGGCTTTTTCTCCGAATATGGCACGAAGTAGTTTTTCTTCCGGAGACAGTTGAGTTTCACCCTTGGGAGTAATTTTTCCTACCAAAATGTCTCCGGATTTGACCTCTGCCCCCAGTCTGATAATACCACTTTCATCCAGATTCCGAAGCGCTTCCTCACCCACGTTGGGAATGTCTCGTGTGATTTCTTCTTTTCCCAGCTTGGTATCTCTGGCCAGCACTTCAAACTGTTCCACATGGACGGAAGTATACACGCCGTCTTTTACCAGACGTTCGCTGACCAGAATGGAATCCTCATAATTGTATCCATCCCAGGGCATGAAGGCGACCGTCACATTTTTTCCCAGAGCGAGTTCCCCCATTTCCGTAGAGGGCCCATCGGCAATGACCTGGCCGGTCTTGACCTTCTCGCCCTTGACAACTATGGGTCGATGATTGAAACAGGTGTTCTGGTTGGAACGTACGAATTTGGTGCAGTTATAGATGGATACAGCTTTATCAAAACCACCATCCTCGGTATCATCGTTCCGGACCACGATCCGTTTGGAATCCACATCCACCACGACTCCGTCATAATCGGCTACGATGGTTACACCTGAATCCCGGGCCACTACGCTTTCCATCCCGGTTCCCACCAAAGGTGCCTCACTTTTGATCAAAGGAACAGCCTGTCGTTGCATGTTCGAACCCATCAAAGCCCGGTTGGCATCGTCGTTTTCCAGGAAAGGGATCAGTGAGGCGGACACGGATACAAGCTGATTCGGGGATACGTCCATGAATTTAACATCCGTGTTATCAATCATTTCAAACTCACCCGCAACCCTTGATGACACCAATGGATTGATAAACCGACCGTCGTTGTCCAGCGGCGCGTTGGCCTGAGCAATGGGGTGGTCTTTTTCTTCGAATGCGGACAAATGCTTGATCACGTTGGATACCTTACCCTCACTGGCGACTCGATAGGGAGTTTCGATAAAACCGAAATCATTCACCCTCGCATAGGTGCAAAGAGAGACAATCAGTCCGATGTTGGGACCTTCAGGGGTTTCTATGGGGCATATCCGCCCATAATGAGATGGATGAACGTCGCGAACCTCGAAACCGGCCCTCTCCCGGGTCAAGCCGCCCGGCCCCAAAGCGCTGAGCCTTCTTTTGTGTGTGGTTTCAGACAAAGGGTTCGTCTGATCCATGAACTGGGAAAGTTGGGAAGTGCCGAAGAACTCACGCACCACAGCTGAAACAGGTTTGGGGTTGATGAGATCATGGGGCATCATGGCGTCGACTTCCTGCATGCTCATCTTTTCCTTAATGGCTCTTTCCATCCGAACAAGCCCGATTCGATAATGATTTTCGAGAAGCTCCCCGACGGCCCTCACCCTACGGTTGCCCAAATGATCAATATCGTCGACTTGTCCCTGGGTATCCTTAAGTTCGATCAAAGTCGCGGCCGTAAGCAAAACATCTTCTTTACGAAGGGTTTTGACATCTATCAGGGTGTTCACGCCCAATCGATGGTTCATTTTCAAACGTCCCACCCTGGACAGATCATAATAGGCCTGTCGAAAAAAGAGATGGTCGATGAAATCCTGAGCTACCTCGATGGTAGCTGGATTGCCCGGCCTGAGGCGCCTGTAGATGTCCATCAATGCATCTTCTTTTCGCTCGATTTTGTCTGAGACCAGAGTCTTTCGCATTGAATCCGAGCTTCGGGGATCCACATAGAGGATGTTGAAATCATTTATGCCTTTTTCCTCAAGTCTTTCAAAACTGTCTTCATGGATGATTTCTCCAGCCTTGAACAAAAGGTCTCCGCTTTCATGATCGTAAATATTTTGGGCAAAAGATTTATTGATCAATTCGGCTTCCGAAACCGGGATATAATCCAATCCATCTTCTTCCAATTGTTTCAACGCTCGTTTTGTAAATATTCTTCCTTTTTTGACCAGAATTTCACCGGTTTTTGGAGACGCGATGTCAAAACTGGCTCTCTGTCGTTTGAGATTTTCCTGGGAAAACTCCTTAAAAAACGATCCATCCTTTTTGACGATATGTTCTTTGTTGTAGAAATAATCAAGAATATCTTCACTAGTGTACCCAAAGGCTTTGAAAAGGATGGATACGGGAAATTTTCGTCTCCTGTCGATCCGGATATACACGATGTCTTTTGCATCGATTTCCATATCGATCCAGGATCCTCGAACTGGGATCACCCTTGCGTTGTAAATAATTTTTCCAGTGGAATAATTTTTCCCTTTGTCATGATCAAAAAAAACGCCGGATGAACGGTGAAGCTGGCTGACTACCGCTCTCTCGGTTCCGTTGATGATAAAAGTTCCCTGCCGGGTCATCAGCGGAATGGTGCCGAAATAAATTTCCTGTTCTTTGATGTCTCGAATGTTGGAATGTCCGGTATCTTTGTCAAAATCATAAACAACAAGCCGAACCTTTATGTTTACAGGAATGTCATAGGTCATCCCCCTTGATATGCATTCATTGATGGAATGCTTGGCTTCTCCAAAAGAGTAGGATACATATTCCAGGGAAGACGTGTCTGAAAAATCCTTGATGGGAAAGACGGATTTGAAAACGGCATGAAGCCCTTTATCTTCACGCTCCTCAGGCACCACATCCTTTTGGAGAAAACTCTCATAGGAATTCCTTTGCATGCCGATCAGATCGGGAATATCTATGATTTTTCGGATGCTGCCAAATTCTTTTCTAATACGTTTATGGGTCAAAAGGCTTCCGGTCATGACATCTCCAAGTTTGGGTTTTTCCAAGCCGTAAAAGCGGAGACGCGACCAACATGTCACGCCCCCGCACATTTTTTTGCGAACGTCTGAAAATATTGGCTTATTTAATGGTTACCTGTGCGCCAGCGCCTTCCAGCTGTTCTTTGATTTTATCGGCTTCTGCTTTGGGAATGCTTTCTTTTACAGGTTTCGGTGCTTCTTCAACCAAGGCTTTGGCTTCTTTCAGTCCGAGGCCGGTAATGGCCCGAACTTCTTTAATAACGTTAATTTTCTTGTCACCTGCAGCTTCAAGGATAACAGTAAATTCCGTTTGCTCTTCCTGGGCGGCAACCGCTTCCCCCGTCGCTACCGGACCGGCTGCAAATGCCATGGGAGCTGCGGCGGAGACACCGAATTTTGTCTCCAATTCCTTGACAAGTTCGGAAAGTTCAAGAACACTCATGTTGGATATGAATTCGATCACATCTTCTTTTGTGATATCAGCCATTTTTTTTCTCCTAAATTTATACTTAATATTGTTGAAATTATGTTTGAATCTGAACGATTTGGATTATGCCGCCTCTTTTTGATCCTTAATGGCGTTAAGAACATTTACAAAAGCCCGAGGTACACCGGCAAGAACATTAACGAAAGAGGTCGGAACTGCATTGAGAGTATACATCAGCTTGGCGAGCAATTCTTCTTTGGACGGAAGTTTGGCCAATTGTTTGATTTCTTCAGGATTGAGCAGTTTTCCTGCCAAGGCCCCGACTTTAATCTCAAGCTTTTCGTTGTCTTTGGCAAAATTGACGAGAATTTTTGCGGGAGTAACCGGGTCTTTCTTTGAAAAAACAATGGCATTGGGACCTTTATAAAAATCCTTCATCAACGCCGCATCTGTTCCTTCGGAAGCCCTGACGAGCAGTGAATTCTTGACGACTTCAATCCGGATATCCTCATTTCTGAGCAAGGATCTCAGCTCGGTCATTTTCAATACGTCAAGGCCTTTATAATCGACCAATATGGATATTTCAGATTCCTGGAACTCCTTTGCGAGTCTTTCAACGATCTCTTTCTTCTGGGAGATATTCAGCATTTTTTACACCTCCTTTCATTTTTATATTTTCACGAAGGTGCCAACATAACCAAAACAAGATATTTGTGTTCCGTCTCGGCAGGCCGGCAAATCCGATTATGTGCCATTTTTAAATGGCACACCTACTGTCTGTGACTGGTAAAAATGCTATCTGTTCAAAAAATGGATTCAGCTATTTGATCAGCATGGGATCGACTTTGATGCCGGGCCCCATAGTTGAAGAAACACTGATGGTTTTTACATAAGTTCCCTTGCTGCCGGCTGGTTTCAAAGCGATGAGTTTGTCTAAAAATGCTTTCCCGTTTTCCCATAGTTTCTGAGCGCCAAAAGATACTTTTCCAATGGGGACATGCACTATCCCGGCTTTTTCAACCCTGAAATCAATCTTTCCGGATTTCAACTCGCCGATAGCTTTAGCCAAATCAAATGTAACGGTACCGGTTTTAGCGTTGGGCATCAGGCCTCGCGGACCCAGAATCCGACCAAGCTTGCCCACTGCACCCATCATGTCGGGCGTAGCAATGGCCTTATCAAAACCGAACCATCCGTTTTGAATTTTTTCAATGGTCTCCTCATCGGCAATGAAATCAGCTCCTGCGTCAAGTGCTTCCTTTTCTTTTTCGCCCTTTGCAAAAACCAGAACTTTAACTTCCTTTCCAAGTCCATTGGGCAACACTACCGTACCACGAACCATCTGATCTGCATGTCTCGGATCAACACCCAACCTCACCGCCACATCAACCGTTTCATCAAATTTGACATAACTCGATGAAACAGCCAGTTCCATGGCATTCAATGGATCGTATTGGATTGTCCTGTCGACCTTTTTCAGTGCTTCCGTATGTTTTTTACTCCGCTTAGCCATTTTTATCACTCTTATTTGCTTAAAGTTAAATAATGTCTATCCCCATGCTTCTTGCAGTACCGGCAATAATCCTGACGGCGGCATCAATATCTGAGGCATTTAAATCTTCTTTTTTGGTCTTTGCAATTTCAAGAATCTGATCCTGCGTCACCTTACCAACTTTTTCCTTGTTCGGGACACCGGAACCTTTCTCAATTTTAGCGGCAGCCAACAGAAGTCTGGATGCAGGGGGCGTTTTGGTGATAAAACTGAAGGACCTGTCTTGATAAACAGTGATGACCACAGGGATAATCGATCCGACATCATTAGCGGTTCTTGCATTGAAAGCCTTGCAGAAATCCATGATATTTACGCCGTGCTGCCCCAATGCAGGCCCAATAGGTGGGGAAGGATTCGCTTTTCCGGCCGGAACCTGCAATTTGATTTGCGTCATTACTTTTTTTGCCATTTTATACTCCTGATACTCGCTGTTTAACCCTGATTACATTTTGGAGACCTGAATAAAGTTTAATTCAACCGGGGTTGCCCTTCCAAATATGCTGACCAGCACTCTGATTTTTTCTTTATCCGGAGATACATCTTCCACGGTCCCAATAAAGTTTGAAAACGGCCCGTCGATAACCTTTATTTCATCACCCGGTTCAAAGTAATATTTTGGCTGGGGTTTGTTTTTCCCCTGCTGCATTTTGTCAATTATACTCTTTGCTTCTTTTTCAGTTATGGGCGCAGGTTTGTTCTTTCCACCCAGGAAACCTGTTACCTTAGCCGTTGAATTCACTATATGCCACGTGTCGTCATCCAAATGCATCTTAACGAGAATGTACCCCGGATAAAATTTTCGAGACGATTCCCTTTTCTTCCCGTCGACTAATTCTACGATATTTTCGGTAGGAATCAGGATCTCACCGAATTTTTCAGGATACCGGGATGTCTGTATTTTTTCTTCCAGAGCTGCTTTGACTTTCTGCTCATGGCCGGAATAGACATGCACGACATACCATTTTAAAGACATAGGTGACCCTTACATTTATGTCAGTACAACCTGAACCAATTTTGACAATCCGAAATCAAAGAAACCAAGGAATGCAGCCACAATAAAAATAAACACAATAACGATAGCAGTAGTACCTGTGACTTGTTTCTGGGTTGGCCAGGTTACTTTTTTGAGTTCTACTTTGACCTCTCGAATGAATTCAAGGGACTTTTGGATAAACGGTATTTCTGCCGCTTTTGTTTCAACCAGGTTCTTTTCTTGTTTGGGTTTTAAAGAAGACACGGGGGGATTTTGTGATTTTAACGGAGTACTGGTTTCCGAGTGCCTATGGTTTTCAACGGGAATAACTTCGTTACCATCACTCTCAACCTTTTTCTTTCGTTTTTCAGTGTCCGTTTTTTTTCTCAATATACGTGACATAAAACCCCTGAATTATCTTCAAAACCCAGTTAATTTGATTTGGCTTCAAAAAAAATGGCAGGTCAGGAGGGAGTCGAACCCCCAACTCCCGGATTTGGAGTCCGGAGCTCTGCCAATTGGAGCTACTGACCTGCATCTTACTTTTATGCTTAATTTTTACTTTATCTTTGTTTCTCTGTGCAGAAGATGTTTATTACAAAATCTGCAATATTTTTTGAATTCAATTTTATCGGGAGTTTTCCGTTTGTTCTTGGTGGTTGTATAATTTTTTCGCTTGCACTCCGTACAGGCCAGCGCAATATTAACTCGCTCCACGATGCACTCCTTTGAATTTTATTCGATAATGTCCGCAATAACGCCGGCACCCACTGTACGCCCACCTTCACGGATAGCGAAGCGAAGTTCTTTTTCCATGGCGATGGGATGAATCAACTCAACATTTATGGTCGCATTGTCGCCCGGCATGATCATTTCAACCCCTTCATCCAATGTCAATACGCCGGTAATGTCCGTCGTCCGGAAAAAAAACTGGGGCCTGTATCCCGTAAAAAACGGTGTGTGCCGGCCGCCTTCTTCTTTGCTCAATGCATACATCTCTGCCTTGAATTTGGTATGCGGCGTAATGGTTCCCGGCTTTGACACAACCTGACCCCTTTCCACCTGGTCCCGTTTCGTGCCCCTCAGCAACAAGCCGACATTATCACCGGCCTGCCCTTCATCAAGAAGCTTTCTGAACATTTCAACACCCGTACATACCGTCTTGGCCGTCTCCCGAATCCCGACGATCTCTATCTCGTCTCCGGTCTTGACCACGCCTCGTTCAATCCTGCCCGTCACAACGGTGCCTCGGCCGGATATGCTGAAAACGTCTTCGATGGGCATCAAAAAGGGCTTGGCCGTATCTCTCACAGGTTCCGGCACATAGGAGTCCAGCGTTTCCAGAAGCTGAAATATACATTTGGCTTCCTCGCTGTTCACGTCATCACTCTCCAGGGCCTTGAGCGCACTGCCTCTAATAATCGGCGTCGTATCTCCGGGGAATTCATAGGTGTCCAGAAGCTCCTGAAGCTCCATCTCCACCAGCTCGATCAGCTCCTCATCATCCACCATGTCGCATTTGTTCAAAAAAACCACTATGGTCGGCACACCCACCTGACGGGCAAGAAGTATATGCTCACGCGTCTGCGGCATCGGACCGTCATCCGCGCTGACCACCAGTATGGCCCCATCCATCTGGGCCGCACCCGTGATCATGTTCTTGATATAGTCGGCGTGACCCGGACAGTCCACATGCGCATAATGCCGATTAGGGGTCTCGTATTCAACGTGGGCCGTGGCTATCGTGATCCCGCGTTCCCTCTCTTCCGGGGCTTTGTCTATCTGATCAAAAGGAACGAATGAGCCAAACCCCTTCAGTGCCGAATGTTTCGTGATCGCTGCCGTCAGCGTCGTCTTCCCATGGTCAATGTGCCCTATCGTACCAATGTTGACATGGGGCTTCTTCCGCTCAAATTTCTCCTTAGCCATCTTCTTATTTCCTCCTGCCGTTTTTGTGGAGCCCATGACCGGAATCGAACCGGTGAACCTCTTCCTTACCAAGGAAGCGCTCTACCGACTGAGCTACATGGGCCAAAACCAGGCGACTCAAATTAATCTTCTACTCATATCTCAAAATTGCGGAAACCTAAAGTTAAGAAGTGGAGCGGGAGACGAGTCTCGAACTCGCGACATTCAGCTTGGAAGGCTGAAGCTC
>CAZQIX010000022.1:0-53503 GCA_964593855.1 uncultured Desulfobacula sp.
TGAATTTTAGCCGGATTGCCGAAAATCGTCAAGGGGTGGGGAGTTATGAGGGGTGAGGCGGGGTGGAAATGAAAACATTGCTTGACCGATCAAATCGAGCGTTATAAATAACAGGAGGGCGAAAATCAACCATTCAAAGGCCGTCGTGAAGGATCGGATCGGAGGATCACATGCAGAGATTTCACAGTCTTATTCAGGCAGGGGTAAAAGAAGGATTTTCGGACATTCACATTTCCGGGGACCATCTCATCGTATGCCGGAAACACGGCAACATTTTATTTCTCAACGACACCTATACCTGTGAACAGATCGATGCGCTGGTGCTGAATCTGCTGGAAAAGCACGAGCTTGAAATGCTCAGAAAAAGGCTTTCCGTGGATCTGGCCCGGAGTGTGGGGCATATCCGGATCCGGGTAAACGTGTTCTGCACCACCCGGGGCCTAAGCCTGGCCGTGCGGCTGCTGCCCGGACGCATCCCCAATTTCAGCGATCTGAACCTTTTGCCGGATCTCCGGGACTTCTGCGGTCTGACCTCCGGCCTGATCCTGATCTGCGGAGCCACGGGAAGCGGGAAATCAACCACCATCGCCGCCTTTCTGTCGGAAATCAACCGCAATTACGCCCGGCACATCATCACCCTGGAAGACCCGGTGGAATACCGGTTCAATTCCGGCAAATCCTATATCGAGCAGCGGGAGCTGGGGACCCATATCACCACCTTTGAACAGGGGCTTCAGGACGTACTCAGGGAAGACCCGGACGTGATCATGGTGGGCGAGCTCAGGGATCCGGAAACGATCAAGCTGACCCTGAACGCCGTGGAATCCGGGCATCTTGTAATTGCCTCGCTTCATGCCACCAATTCGGAAGACGCCCTGTACCGGATGTGCAATTCCTTTCCCCCCGACGCCCAGGATATGGTGCGGACACAGCTTTCGTCGGTCCTGTCCCTTCTGATCGTCCAGCGGCTGACCTTTTTCCCGCGGTTCGGATTCCGGGTGCCGGTCCTGTCCGTTCTGAAAGGGGTGAACGCCGTCAAGGCCACCATCCGGGACAACCGGTTTTCCCAGATCGAAAGCATTCTGCAGACCGGTCGGGGCGACGGGATGTATACCCAGGAAAAATACGAAACCGATTATATCAATACCCGCACCCGCCTGACTTCTCCGGACATCAGCTTCAAGCCGTCGTCGGAAATCGCCGATTCACGGATTTATACATCTCCCGTGGTCGGCCGGAGGGAGGAAGAGGCCCCGGTCCGGGAAAAACCGGTTGCCAAAACCCTTCGGACCCGGCGGGAAGTGGTTTCTTTCCACGACGATGTGGGACATTACGTCATCAACGGGACCTCTTCCGTGGAAGACGTGATTTCCGAAATTCAGAAAAGATAGATCGAAAAAAATCAGGATTCATGCACATGAAAATTTTTGAAACACCCGGCCGACCCGTTTTCCGGCGGCAGGAAGGGTTTTCCTTTCTGGAGCTCATGGTGGTGGTGGTCATCCTCGGGATCCTGGCCACCTATATCGCCCCGCGGTTCATGGGCCGGACCGACGACGCCCGAATGGTCAAGGCCCGGGTGGATATCGCGGCCATTGAAACCGCGCTCAAGCTGTACAAACTGGACAACGGCGCTTATCCCACCACGGAGCAGGGTCTGGCCGCCCTGGTGGAAAAACCCTCCACCGAACCCGTTCCTCCCAACTGGAAGGAAAAAGGATATCTGGAAAAAGCCGTGGTTCCCAGGGACCCCTGGGGCCGGGATTATCTGTATCTGTCCCCCGGCGTGCACGATGATTACGATCTTCTGTCCTACGGCGCGGACGGACTGCCCGGCGGCGAAAATGAAAACAGGGACATCAACAGTTGGGAACTTGAATAAACCCCGGCCCATATCCGGTTTCACTCTCATGGAACTGGTGGTGGTCATCGGCATCATGAGCCTGTTGCTGATGTTTTCTTTTCCCGCGTTCCGCGGAAATCCCCTGTTTTCGGATACCGGGGCCGGCACCGGGGATCTGGTCCGTCTCATGGACGACCTGAAAAAAAGGGCCGTGGAAGCGGACGCGGATTTTTTTCTGCACTTGGAGCCGGAATCGGGCCGGGTCTGGGTCACCCATGAAGGCATGGACGAGGCGGAAATACAGTCGGCGAGGGAGAACGGAGCCGGGCTTTCCGACAATGTGCGGGTGGTCGGGGTGGAATATCCGGAATTCAAGGACGACGGGGCGCGGGAATACCTTATCCGATTCAACCGGCGGGGATATTCCGATTTTGCCCGCATCCTTATCACGGACGATCAAAAAAAACGCACCCTCAAACTGGAACCCTTTCTGCCCCGGGTTCTGATTCTGGAAGACCATGTCCATTTTGAAGACTGCATCTGAATACCGGCGGCGGGGGCCCGGAAACCGGGGATTCACCCTTCTGGAAATCATGGTCAGCGTGTCCGTCATCGCCATTGTGTTTGTTTCCCTGTTCCGGCTGCAATCCGGCAGCATCGGCATGGCGGCGGCGGGCCGGTTCTCCACCCTGGCTCCCATTCTGGCCGACCGCCTGCTGACCGAGATCCGGCAAAATCCCGCGGACTGGACCGATCCGGAAGGCGATTTCGGAGACGCCTTTCCGGGATACCGGTGGACCTGCGATCTGACCGACGTAGTTCCCGAGGACCCGGATCTGATAAGGGAGGAGCGCACCCACCGCCTCAAGCGGATCGCCCTGGTCATCACCGGGCCGTCGGACCGGGACAATTTTCAACTCGTTACCTGGAGGGTGATTTTTGACTGATCGGACCCGACAGGCCTCCCCGGGCTTCACCCTGATGGAAATCCTTGTGGCAATCCTGATTTTTTCCGTGATCATGACCGCCCTTTTCACCTCGTTCCGGGCCTTTATTCTGTCCAGCCGACGGGTCAAAGAACAGGTTGTCCGGGACGAAGCCGTTCTGGCCCTCAACCGAAGGATTCGCCTGGACCTGGAGGCCGTGTTTGTGACCCAACCTCCCCGGTACCAAAAGCCGGGGTTTGATGCCGATCCCGATCCCTACCGGTTTTTCGGCAAACAGGAAACCCTGGGAGACCGGGTGGTGTCTTCGTTTTTCTTTGCATCCCTTGCCCATGTGGGCAACCTGACGGACCGGCGAAGCGGCGTGGCCCGGATCGGTTACTATGTCCGGCAAAACCCGGACCAGACCCTTGACCTGTGCCGGGCCGACCGGCTTGCACCCTTTCCCGACGATGTCGGATCCTGCGCGGATCCCGTTCTTTGCCGGGATATAACCGAATTTTCGGCCGAGTTTGTAGACGCGAACGGAGAAGCCCGCAAAACCTGGAATTCCGATGGGGAAGACTGCCGGTGGTCCATGCCGGCGGCGGTCCGCCTGAACATCACCATGAAATCCGGAGACGATCGGCCGGCCATCGAAATTTTTGTCCGGCCGGGCGCCGCCAGGGGGGCCCTTGACTAGCTCGGTGAGATCCTTGAAAGACCTCTTCGATGACAAGGGCGTGGCCCTGGTGGCGACCCTGGCCGTGATGGTCGTTCTGCTCGCGGCCGGGCTCCTGCTCAGCCGCATGACCACCGGGGCCGTCGGAGTTTCCATGATGGAAAGAAACCGGTTCCGGGCCGAACAACTGGCGATTTCCGGAATTGAGGCCGCCCGGCTCATTCTGGCCGAGGACGCCGCTCGGAACGACATTGACTCCGTTCAGGAAGACTGGGCCGATCCCGACGCCCTGGCCCGGATGCTGGCGGGTCTGGGACTGCCGACAAACGACCTCACGGTCCGGATTTTCGACGAACTGGCCTGCATCCAGGTCAACGCACTGATCCGGGAATTTCCCGGCCATGAGATCAACCCGGACCAGGTCCGCATCTGGGAGCGCTTTTTCAGCCGCTCGTGGACCGGCGGCGAACAAGACGACGATACCGATCCGCAAGACATTATCAATGCCGTAAAAGACTGGCTGGACGCAGAAGACGATGACGCCGTGACCGGACTGACCGGCGCGGAATCCGACCACTATCGGAGCCTGAACCCGCCCTATGAATGCGCCGACGGCCCTTTCAACCACATAGACGAACTGATGCAGGTCAAGGGCGTTACCCCGGCCCTGCTCCGGAACCGGGTCATCCGCCCGGAAATGGAAACCGACCCTGGCTCCGTGTTCACCGTGCACGGTCTGGACCCGGAGCCGGGTCAGACGGGACGTTTCCGGTATCCGGGCCGGATCAACATCAACACGGCCGGTATTGAAATTCTGTCGGCCCTGCTTCCGGAAGAAATGGACATCATGGCCCAGGATCTGATGGATTTCCGAACGGAGAAATCCGAAGACCAGTCTGTTTTCCTTCATGATCTCAGCCCGGGATGGATCACCCAGGTTATCGGCCTGAAGGCCGAAGCCCGCAAACGGCTGGAGCGGGTGATCACATACAAGAGCCATGTTTTCAAGGTGAGAAGCCGGGGGGGTGAAAACGGGGTTTTCGTCACTCTCCAGGCGGTTCTGGAACGGGAACGCCATGCCTTGACCGGGAAATGGACCTGCCGGGTCATTCAACTGGAACGGCTGTGAAACCATCGACGGCGGACGGCCGGAACCGGCGTTAAAAAAATTGTAAACCGGATGATTTCATTGTAGTATAAGAGACTTTTCATAAACGGGATGATTTCAATGGCCGGTGTTTATCTGATTGTATACCATACCCCGATGGGAGTGGGGGCTTGGACGGTGGAGGAAACCCATCGTCGAAACACCGTTCTGAGCCATTGCCGCGTTCGCTTCCAGGACTTTCCGACGCGGCCGAGTCCCCCGGAATCCGGGGATCCGGACCCAGACCCCGTTCCGGGAGAGGCCATGGAGTACCTGGCCCGGGAAATGGACCTGAGTTCCTGCAGCGAGGCCTTTGTGTTCGTGTCTCCCGAGTTTGCGCATTTCCGGTCCATTCATCTGCCCTTTCGTTCTGAAAAAAAAATACGCCGGGTGCTGGACTTTGAACTGGAACCCCTGCTGCCCGAGGCCAATACCCGGTATCTGTCGGATTTTCAGTTCACGGAAATTCCAGCGGACGAACCCCTGATCATGACGGCCTCGATCCCCGAGTCCCTTGCGGAAAAATGGTTTTCCGTCCTGGGCCGCCTGGGTGTCCGGCCCGGGGTCATCACCCCCTTCGGACATGCCGAGGCCGTTTCCCTGGCCCGTCAAAACCCCCGATCACCCGATCTGGTCTGCCTTCATGCGACCGAAGCCGGAACCACCGTGGTGCTGGTGCATCAGGGAAAACCCTGCGTCGTGCGGTCCCTTCCGGGGGCGGTGGCGGGGGGGGAAGCCCTGGCCTGCGAGCTTCACCGGACCCTGACCGGATTCGCCCAGAAAACCGGGATCGAAACACAGTTCGACTGGACCCTGGTGTATGATGGATCCGTTCCCGGCCTGGATCGGTTTGGCCGGGACCTGGAAGCGGCTCTCGGCCGAAGGGCCGCTTCCGGCCCTCTGAAATCCGCCCCCGTGGGACCGGCAATGGATGTTCGGCAGTGGATCATGGATACGGCCTGGTCCCGACCCGCGGCGTCGCCCATGAAAAACTGGCTCAATTTCTGCCGGGGAAAATACGGGACCCGGTCCTTTTTTCTTCAATACCGGTTCCACATGATTCTGGCCGCGGCCCTGGCCTTGATGACGGCCGGTCTGTGGATCTTCGGCGCGGCCCTGGACACGGTCCGCCTGAAAAACGGGATCCGATACCTGGATCAGCAGGCCCTGGCCATTTACACGGCCACGTTTCCGGACCGGCAGAAGATCCAGGACCCTTATCTTCAGATGAAGGCCGATGTTCAGGCCGGCATTCGAAAAGCCGGGGGCGAGGGGCTCCGGCCGGTCGGCCCGGAGATCAAAGCCGTGGCCGTTCTTCGGGAGATTTCCGAAAAAATAGACCCGTCCATTGACGTGGAGGTGTCTTCTTTTCTGCTGAACGCCGGGCAATTGGTCCTGTCCGGCTCGACCGAGCACTTCAACCAGGTGGAAGCCATCAAGACCGGGCTGGAATCCTCGGCTTTGTTCAGGAATGTCCGCATCAGCAGCGCGGCCGCGGATAAAAAAGGAGACCGGGTGAACTTCAAATTCAACATTGATTTTTAAAGACCCATGCGCACCCTTTCGATCCGAGAAAAATACGTACTCCTGTCCGGCGGGATTTTCCTGATCCTGTTTTTCGGCATACGGCTGGGGATCATGCCTGTTTTTGAACAAAGGAACCGGCTGATGCGCTCGTACACGGAAAAACAGGCGGCCCTGATGGAAATGCAGACCCTTCAGCGGCAGTTCAAGTCGCTTTCAGCCGAATTCGATGCCCGGATCCGGGTCCTGGCCGGCCGCAGGCAGGGATTTTCCCTGTTTTCCTTTCTGGATGACGCAGCCCGGGACAGCCTTCTGAAAAACCATGTGGCCTATATGACGCCTTCTTCCAGGAACATAGAGAACAGCCCCTATGTCCGGGACACGGTCAAACTCAAACTGTCGGAAGTGTTTCTAAAGGATCTGGTTGAATTTCTCCATCAGATCGAATCGTCTGAAAACGGAGTCGCCGTCACGGCCCTGCTGCTTACCCGGGCCGGAAAAGACAACGACCGCCTGGACGCCGTCATCGAGACGGAAACCCTGGTGCTGCGGGAAAAAACATGAAATACGCCTTTGTCCTGGTTCATATCCTTCTGGTTGTAGCCATGGCCCGCATGGGGATGGCCGTTTATCCCAGGCTCACGGATCCCCGCGCATTCGAGCGGCCCGTGACCCGGACCGAAACCGCTCCGGAAACGGTTTTTGACAGGACTGAACAGGCCCAGGCCGATCCCGGTCAGACCGATATCATCATCGGAAGGAATCTGTTCAAGGTCCGGGCCCGGTCGGATCAACCCCCGGACGAGCCATCCGAAAACCCGGCGGAAACCGAAAACCTGGAACCCACCAGCCTGTCCCTGACCCTGTGGGGAACCGTTACCGGCACCTCCGACCCCTGGGCCGTGATCGAAGACCGGGCCAAGCGTGAGCAGGCCCTTTACCGGGAGGGCGACGCCGTCAAGGAAGCCCGCCTGAAAAAAATTCTCAAGCACAAAATCATCCTGACCCACAACGGCAAAGATGAGGTCCTGGAAATGGAGACCGACTCCCGAAACGCCGGGACCTCTTCTTCCAGCCTGCCCCAGGCCCCCCCTCCGGTTCCGGAAACCGGCGTCGTCAACCCCTTTACCCAGATGCCCATGGGTGGGCCGTCCGGCCAGATCATGAACCAGATCCGGATCCGGCCTTATTTTTCCAAAGGGTCTCCCGACGGGGTCATGGTGTACGGGATCCGGCCGGATTCGGTGTTCAGCCGGGCCGGGCTCCGGAACGGGGACATCGTCCGGGAAATCAACGGCACACCCGTTGCCTCGGTGGAGGAAGCGTCCGCCCTGCTGGCCGACCTGGAACAAATCGGCTCCATCCAGGCGACCCTGCTCCGAAGCGGTCAGGTCCGGCAGATCACCTATCCCGGGGAACCGGGAGACGAGTCGCAACAGGAGCCTTTGGAAAAAGAGGCCCTGACCCCCGTGGACCAGCCCCCGGAAAAAGCCGCCCCGCCTGAAGATCACGACAACAACAAAGGAGATGAAGGATAATGCAAGGTTTGCGACACCGCCGTCCGTCCGTCTGGATGATCACCCTGATCTGCGCCGCGCTGCTCTGGTGTCCCCCGCCCGGAGCGGCGGAATCGGCGCCGGAACCGGACGACACCTTTGTGTCCATTGATTTCAACAATGTGGACATCAATGTGTTCATCAAATTCATCAGCAAGCTGACCAACAGAAATTTCGTGGTGGACAACCGGGTCAAGGGCAACGTGACCATAATTTCGCCCACCCGGATTTCCGTGGCGGACGCCTACCGGGTGTTTGAATCCGTTCTGGAAATCAACGGGTTTTCCACGGTGGAGTCCGGCAGCGTCACCAAAATCATCCCGTCACCCAATGCCAAGGGCGACAATCTGGACACCCGCATGGTCACGGACGGGATATCCCGGAGCGAGGTGGACGACCGCATGGTGACCCGGATCATCCCGCTTCAGTTCGCCAAATCCGATGAACTCAAGAACCTGTTCGCCCCCCTGGTTCCCCGGGGCAGCATCGTCCTGTCCTACCGGGACACCAACATGCTCATTGTCACGGCCACGCTGTCCAGCATCAGCCGCCTGCTGAAAATCGTGGAAAAACTGGATGTGGAGAGCATCGGAAAACAGATATCCGTGATCCCGGTCAAATACGCGGACGCCAAAAAACTGGTCCAGAATCTATCCGTGGTCTTTTCCGCCCGGGCCAAGGAAATCAAGGGCGCGCCGGCCGCCGCCATGGACGTGAGCTTTGTGGCCGATGAAAGAACCAATTCCGTCATCCTTCTGGCCAGCACCTCGGAAACGGAAAAGGTCAGGGAGCTGATCCATATCCTGGATCAGGAAGTGCCCAAGGGAGAGGAACGGATCCGGGTGTACTACCTGGAACACGCCTCGGCGGAAAACCTAGTCCAGGTGCTGCTGGAAATTCCCACGCAGGAAACCGGCCAGCCCGCCAACCCGGGGCAGAAAAAAGCGCCGATTCTGTCGGAAAAAGTCAAGATCATGGCCGACAAAGCCACCAACAGCCTCATCATCATGGCCGACAAAGAAGACTACCCCGTGCTGGAAGAGGTCATCGCCAAGCTGGACATCCCCAGGGCCATGGTCTACATCGAATGCCTGATCATGGAAGTCAACATGACCCGGGGCCTGAACATCGGCACGGAATGGAAGGCCTCCGAGGCTTTTGACAATGACGGCCGGCTGGCTGTGGGCGGATTCGGGGCCACGGACGGAAGCGGATACACCAACATGTCCGGCATAACCGGTTCCGGCAACCTGCCCACGGGATTTTCCCTGGGCGTGCTGGGCAGGAGTTTCTCCATCGGCGGCGTGACTTTTCCCGATATCCAGGCCGTTATCCAGGCCTATCAGAACGACAAGGACGTGCACATTCTGGCCACCCCCCAGATCCTGACCACGGAAAACGAGGAAGCCTCCATCACCGTGGGCAAGAACGTGCCCTTCCAGACCCGGTCGGCGGCCGAGGCCGGAACGGAAACCTACAATTCCTTTGAATACAAAGACGTGGGCATCAATCTCAAGATCACGCCCCAGATCAGCAAAGATCGGCTGGTGCGCCTGAACGTGTACCAGGAGCTGACCAAGCTGGATTCGGTGAACCAGTCCAGCCCGGACCGGCCCACCACCTTCAAGCGCCAGATCGAGACCACCATTATCGTGGAAGACGGGAACAGCGTGGTCATCGGCGGGCTCATCGACGAAAGTCTGACCCGGACCGAATACAAGACTCCCTGCCTGGGCGATGTGCCCGCTCTGGGATGGGCCTTTAAAAGCGTGTCCAAAGGGGAGGACAAAACCAATCTCTATGTGTTCCTGACGCCCAGGGTGGTGAAAAATCCCCTGGAACTGAACCGGATCTACGATGAAAAAGCCCGGGACATCAATGCCATCAAAACCGGGGAAGTGTCCCTTTACGACAAAGTCAAACCCGGCGGCGGGGACCTGGACGATTCCGGAGAGCCGGCCCGGCCCGCAGCCGAACCGCCGGACAAAGAAGACGCGCCCGAAGAGCCGTCACCCAGAAGAGGAACCCAATGATCGACCGGTTTCTGACACTTCTGGCCGAGAACTCGTCCCTGTCCGCCGATCACCTGGAAAAGCTCCGGGCCGCCTATCTCAAGGATCCGGCCGGAATGATCGACGGCCTGACCGACACCAGGCTGGTGCTGGAAAACGAAGTTCTGGAAACCCTGGGCAGGGTTTACGGGATCGACTTTGTCCCGGTCCTTTCCCTGGAAAACGTCCAGGACGGCTGGACCGGAATCATTGCCCGGCCCTTTCTGAAAAAATACGGCCTGGCCCCCCTGATCCGGGAGGGAGAGCCGCCCGTTATCGCGATCCATGATCCGTCGGACCTGAGCGGGGTGGACGACGTGGCCGCCCTGCTGCACCTGAAGGACTACCGGCTGGTCCTGGCCCCCCGGGGACAGATTCAGTCGGCCCTCAACACCCTGTACGACCGGTCCGGCGAGAGCGCCCAGCAACTGGTGGACGATATGGAGGACAACGGGTTCACCATTATCGACGATTTCGAACGCACGGCCGACCTGCTGGACGACACCAGCGACGCCCCGGTCATCCGGCTGGTGAACCACATGATCTCCCAGGCGGTCAAAGCCGGAGCCAGCGACATCCATATCGAACCTTTTCAGGATATCCTCAAGGTAAGATACCGCATCGACGGGATTCTGTATGAAATGCTCAACCCGCCCAAGGGAATCCAGGCCTCTCTGATTTCGCGGATCAAGGTCATGGCCAAGATGAACATCGCGGAAAAAAGAGTGCCCCAGGACGGCCGGGCCCAGGTCCGGATCGGGGACCAGGAGATCGACATCCGGATCTCCACCGTGCCCACATCCCATGGAGAACGACTGGTCATGCGCCTTCTCAACAAGTCCGGATATTTTCTGGAATTGTCGGAGTTCGGGCTTTCCGAAGACAACGAGCGCCTGATCCGCAGAATCATCCGCCAGAACAACGGCATCGTCCTGGTGACCGGTCCCACCGGCTCGGGCAAAACCACCACCCTGTACGCGGCCCTGTCTGAAATCAATTCCCCGGACAAAAACATCATCACCATCGAAGATCCGGTGGAATACAATCTGAAAGGCATCGGCCAGATCCAGGTGAATTCCAAAACCGGGGTGACCTTCGCCCGGGGCCTGCGCTCCATCGTCCGTCAGGATCCGGACGTGGTGCTCATCGGGGAAATCCGGGATCTGGAAACCGCTGAAATCGCCATTCAGTCGGCCCTGACCGGGCATCTGGTCTTTTCCACCCTGCACACCAACGACTCGGCCGGGGCCGTGACCCGGCTGGTGGATCTGGGCGTGGAGCCGTACCTGATTTCCTCGTCCGTCAATTCCGTGATCGCCCAGCGTCTGGTGCGGGTGCTCTGTCCGGACTGCAAGGAGGAATACCGGCTGGAGGCGTCTCATATCAAGGCGCTCAACGGGGCGGGGGAATCCTTTATCGGACGGCATGTCTACCAACCAAAGGGATGCCCGCGCTGTTTCAATACCGGATACGCCGGCCGTCAGGCCATTTTTGAAATCATGGTCATGGACGATGCCCTCAAAAGCCTGGTGCTTCAGACCTCGGACGCCAATCAGATCAAGGCGGCGGCCCTCCGGGCGGGCATGGTCACCCTGCGCCGGGACGGCATGCTCAAGGTTCTGAAAGGCGTCACATCCATCGGCGAGGTACTCCGTGTCACCCAGGAATAACACCGCGATTCTTGTCCTCGGCCTTTGCCTGATCATTGCGCCGACCTTGGAAGTTCGGGCCGAAAATCCCGTCATCCGGTTCTACCGGACCGTAATTTCTCCGGCGGACGGGAGCCGTTGTCCCATGTATCCGACCTGTTCCGCCTACGCCCGGAAGGCCTTTGAAAAGCACGGGCCCATCGTGGGATGGGTCATGACCTGTGATCGGCTGGTGCGGTGCGGACGCGATGAGGTCCGGTTGTCTCCCCGGATTGCAATGGAATCCGGAAATGCGGTGTATGATCCCGTGGAAGCCAATGATTACTGGTGGTTTGAGGCAGATCGATGAGCCGGAGACCGATCTTTCCGATCCTTTCGGTTGTTTGCCTGCTGATGCTGGCGGTCCCGCCCGTTTCGGGCTTCTGTTCGGATCGGGACGAATCGTCGCCCGCCCTGCTCATCACCGAACCCATGCAGTACGAATATGCCCGGACCCTCTTCAGGGACAGGGATTTTGAAGCCGCCCGGATTGAATTCAAGCGGTTCCTCCATTTTTTTCCCCAAAGCGCCCTGGCGCGGGAAGCCGAATTCAACCTGGCCCGCTGCCTGTTCGAGCAGCGGGAATTCGCCCGGGCGGCCCGGGCCTTCAACGAGGTCATCCGGAAAGACCCGGATTCCGACCTTGCCCGGGAGGCCTGCTTTTATCAGAGCCGGGCCTTCCTGAACACGGGCAATCCCGGCTATGCCCAGATCGTTCTCCAGAACCTGCTCACCCTCACCGACGATCCAAAAACAAAAGACCGGGCCCATGCCGGTCTGGCCCAGATCCATCTGGAGACGGCCAAATCGGCCCGGCCCGGATCTTTGGATCAGGATCTGGATTCGGCCGAACATCACCTGAAGGCCATCAGGCCCGAACAGGCCGAGTCTCATGACCGGGACCTGTATCTGGAAAAAATCGACCGGGTCCGCCGGGCCCCCCGTAAAGACCCCAGGGTCGCCGGTCTGCTGTCCATCGTTCCCGGCGGCGGATTTCTCTACTGTGAACGATACCGGGACGCCCTGGTCTCTTTTCTGCTCAATACGGGACTGATCCTGGCGGCCCATGAGGCCTGGGATCAGGACAACAGAGCCCTGGCAGGGGTCATTGGATTTGTGGAAACCGGATTTTACGCCGGCAATATTTACGGCGCCATGACCTCGGCCCATAAGTTCAATCAGGCTCAGGTCCTTGCCGTTCTGAACGGGGACGACTTACCGGCCGCGAGGTTGTCGTCCGACGGAAACAGCCTGAGCCTGTTGTTCGATCTGCATTTCTAGCCGGGTGACGATTACTGGATCAGTTGATTGATTTCCACGATGGGCATGCAGATGGCCATGATGATGCCGCCCACCACCACCCCCATGATCAGGATGATCAGGGGTTCGATCAGTGAAGTGGCGGCCGCGATCGCGTTTTTCACGTCTTTTTCGAACAGGTCGGCGGTTTTTTCCAGCATTTTTTCCAGCTCTCCGCTGGTTTCCCCGATTTTGATCATCTGGGCCGCCAGGGTGGGAAAGGCCGGGCTTTGCAGCAGGACCTCGCCCAGCTCGCCGCCCTGTTCCACCGTGTCGCAGGCTCTGGACATCAGGGTCTGGATCACTTTGTTTCCGGCAATGGTCCGGGTGATATTCAGGGCCGTGAGCATGGGGACCCCGTTTTCCAGAAGGGAGCCCAGGGTTCGGGTGATTCGGGCCGCGATCATTTTTCCGGTCAGTGTGCCGGCCACGGGAAGGGATATCCAGATCCGGTCCAGCCAGAAAGCCCCTTTTTCCGTCCTTCGGATCAGGATCAGCAGTCCGGCCAGGGCTGCCGGGACCAGCAGGACCGCCCACCACCAGATTTTGAAGAAGGCGCTGACCGAGATCAGAACACGGGTGGGCAGGGGCAGGGTCTGGTTCATGTCCGCGAACAGACCGACAATGCCCGGCACCACATAGGTGAGCAGCACCATCAAAACCCCGAATCCGATAAAGGCCATCATGATGGGATAGGCCAGGGCCGCCTGGATTTTCTTTCTGGAATCCTCCCGGTTCTCGGTGAACTCGGCCAGACGTTCCAGAACGATCTCCAGCGTGCCCGAAGATTCACCGGCATGGACCATGTTGACGAAAATGGGAGAGAACACCTGGGGATGGAGCGACAGGGCCCGGGCAAAACTCTGGCCTTCTTCCAGAGCGTCCTTGATCCTGGACAATACCCGCTTCATGGCGTTGGAACGGGTCTGGGGCACCAGGGTGGCCACGGCCTTGACCAGGGGAAATCCGGCGGACAGAAGGGTGGACAGTTGACGGACCATCATGGACAGTTCGGCGGAGCGGATCCTGGAAAACAGGCTGAATCCGGAAAACAAACCTACTGAACGGGATTCTCCGGGCCGGGGGCGGGATTCGATGCGGTTCAGGGAGCAAGGAAAGATCTGCTGTTGCCGCAGTCTGGAGCGGGCCGCGGACGCGCTTTCCGCGTCAATGATGCCGGAGACGTTTTTTCCTCCGGCGTTGAGGGCCCGGTATTCAAATACGGCCATGAACCTACCTTCCCTGAATTTCTGAAGATCTCACCATAGCATGATCCCGGTCGAAAAAAAACCCTGCTTTTAAGGGCAGGGTTTTTTCACGTAAGTGTGTCTGTATCAAAACAGGGGTTGTGTCGTATAAAATACCTCCTTGATGGTTGCGTCCTAAGCGAGGACGGGTTTCAGGTTGATCACTTCCGCTTGCCGCAAAGGCGAAATCCGGATTCTGGAATGGTCCATGCCTTCGATGACAATATCTTTCTGAATCCTGGACTGGAAAATATCGCCCGGGGTAAGAATCCGGTCCCGGCCGTCTCCTTCCTGGGTCAGCCAGACGGTACCGCCCAGACAGGCGATTTCGTTTCCGGTCCGGTCTGCTTTGACGATCAATATCTTATTTTTATGAATATCCTGGAAAATGTGGCTCATGGCCGGCCTCCTTTAAAATGACGATGGACCCGGGTGATACAGGATAGGGGAAGGTCCATTTGTGAGTATATTATACGTCTTGAAAAAATAAATAACAGATTCAGTTTTTCTTTTTTGTAGTCATAACACTTTGCTTTTTCTATAACTGTACTGGTATAATCAGCCTTGATTTGTATTCTTCAATCCTGAAAAAAAGGAGGCTCCATGCCGGAAAAAACCTTCAAACGCTACGAAGAGATTGCCGACCATATCGCCCGGATGATCGATGCCCGGACCTACCGCCCCGGAGAACGCATTCCGTCGGTGCGGGAACTGAGTCTTCAGAAAAGGGTCAGTGTCACCACGGTTCTGCGGGCCTACAGCCTTCTGGAAAGCCAGGGGCTCATCGAGGCCAAGCCCCAGTCCGGGTATTATGTCCGTGCCAGGTTTTCCAGGGCCGTGCCGGTCCCCGATATTTCTTCGCCCCGATGTGATCCCACCAAGGTCAGTATTTACGAACTGGCCATGATGATCATGAAAGATCTGTTCAATCCCGACCTGATTCCCCTGGGCGCGGCCGCCCCCAATTCGGCCCTGCTGCCGGCCGACAGGCTGAATCGGATTCTGGCTTCCATCGCAAGGCACAAAAGCATCGAAAGCATCAATTATGATTTTCCGCCCGGATATCGGCCCCTTCGCATCCAGATCGCGCAGAAATCATTGAAAGCGGGCGCCGTCCTCAATCCGGACGAAATCATCACCACCAACGGCTGCATCGAGGCGTTCGACCTCTGCCTGAGAGCGATCTGCAAACCCGGAGATACGGTAGCGATTGAATCGCCCACCTATTTCGGGATCCTGCAGAGCATGGAATCCATGGGGCTGAAGGCCCTTGAAATACCAACCCATCCCAGCGAAGGCATCAATATCGAAACCCTGATGTTTGCCGCCGAGCAGACCCCGGTCAAAGCCTGTCTGGTGATTTCAAATTACAACAATCCCCTGGGTAGCTGCATACCGGATGATAAAAAGAAACAACTGGTCCATCTGCTGGCGGATCGGGACATCCCCCTGATCGAAATCGACGTCAGCGGGGAACTGCATTTCTCCGATGTCCGGCCGTCGGTCTGCAAGGCCTATGATAAAAAAGGGCTGGTGCTTTTATGTTCCTCGTTTTCCAAAACCCTTTGTCCCGGATATCGGGTCGGCTGGGTGGCTGCCGGCCGCTATCATTCCAAAATCGAATGGCTGAAATTCACCTTCAGTTTGGGCACGGCCACCCTTCCCCAGATGGCTGTGACGGAATACCTTCAGTCCGGCGGTTATGAGCAGCACATGAGAAAAGTGCGGCGGGCCTATGCCTATAATGTATCCCGAATGTATGAAAGCGTGAGCCGGCAGTTTCCTGAAGGAACCAGGGTATCCAGGCCGGACGGAGGGTTTGTGCTCTGGATCCAGATGCCTCCGGCCATCGATTCCCTGGTGCTTTACAAAATGGCGCTTCAGGCGGGGATCACCATTTCGCCGGGATACCTTTTTTCAGCCACCCGGCGGTACAGAAATTATATCCGCCTGAACGCGGCCCGGTGGTCGGAAGAGATCAAGCGGGGGGTTGTCCGCCTGGGCGAAATCGCCCATACCCTGAACGGGTAGGGCGGTCCCTGTTATCCAAATCCGAAGCGCCGGAAAAGTTTTTTGAAGAAGCCGACTTCCCGGACCGATTGCGGAGAGATCAGTTCCACTTGTCCCAAAGGAGTCCCGGCCAGGACAAAAACCATTTCGCCCAGTTTCTGGCCGGCCTCCACCCCGCCCTGGATTTCGGCGGGCAGATGGATTTCGGTCTTTACGGCCGCCGTTTTCTCGCGCAAAAGCGGATGGGAAAAATCCGAAGCGGCCACGGCCTGTATCGTTTTCACCTCTCCATGGGGAAGGAGAACCGCTTCGCCCACGGCCTTGCCCTTTTCTGCCAGGCGGGCCATGGCGTAACGGGCCATGTATTTTTTGAATTTCTCGATGGCGACCCCATCCCGGATTCTGGCCGCCGGACTGCCCAGCACCGTCACGATGAGCCGGAGCCCATCCTTTTCGGCCGTGGCCACCACGTTAAACCCGGCCTTTGCATAATATCCGGTTTTGAACCCGTCGGCCCCGGGCATTCTGGCAATGATCTTGTTATGGTTGTGCATGATAAAGGTGCCGTCCCGGAACGGTTCGGTGCGGATGCCGGTCCATTCGAGCAGCTTCGGATATTTCAGCAGATGACGGGCCAGAATGGTGAGGTCGTGACAGGTGCTGACATCCTCGCTCTGTCCCTCCGACGGCGGAAGGCCGTGGGCCGTGTGAAATTCAGACTCGTTCATGCCCAGGCCCCGGGCCGTCTTGTTCATCTCCTCGGCAAAGGCATCCTGGGTCCCGGCCATGAATTCCGCCAGAGCGTAAGCCGCATCATTGGCGGAGGCCACCATGACGGCCTTCATCATTTCTTCCAGAGAAAAGGTTTCGCCCTGCTTGAGATAGACCTGACTACCGCCGATTTTCGACGAGGCGGCGGAAACGGGAACCATGTCCGTGAGATGGTAAGCCCCGGATTCCAGCTTTTCCATGACGACGCCGGCGAGCATGAGCTTGGTCACGCTCGCCAGGGGATGTTTCATATGGGGGTTTTCCGCCTCCAGCACCATGCCGGTACTCGCCTCCACCACCATGAACGCTTTATAGGGAGCATCGTTTTTGACCTCGGCCGCACAAACCGCTGAAGCCGTCCATACGGTCATCAGCCAGCATACAATCCATTTTTTCACTGTATGATATCCTTTCCCGGAGCATTCACCAATCATCCACCCGTTACCGGGTTCTGATTTATAATTCAGGGCCGACTGGAATGTCAACAACAATAAACAAGGGCCTTTTTTAACGAATCCTTTATTGACAAGCCTGCTCCGGTCATGTCAAGATTCGCATACTCATCCCCAACCCGTTTTCTGCGATTGCCCGGAAAAGGCGACCGGTCCGGGTGCGGATTTTTTTCAACACACACATTGAAAGCTGCATAAAGGAGACAAAAAATGAGCATGATCAAGGAATTCAAAGAATTCGCAATGAAGGGAAATGTGCTGGACATGGCCGTGGGCATCATCATCGGGGCCGCTTTCGGTAAAATCGTCAGTTCGCTGGTCAATGACGTCATCATGCCGCCCATCGGGCTTCTTCTGGGAAAGGTGGATTTCTCCAACCTGTCCATCACCCTCATGGAAAAAACGGCCGAAGCCGAGGCCGTGACCATCAAATACGGGATGTTCATCAATACGATCCTGGATTTTGTCCTGGTGGCCTTCGCCATCTTTTTGCTCATCAAGCAGGTCAACCGGTTCAAGCGCAAAGAAGAAGCCGTAGCTCCCGCCCCCACCACCAAGGACTGCCCCAGGTGCTTCACGGCCATTCCCATAAAGGCCGTCCGATGCCCCAACTGCACCTCGGAACTATAATCAGGAAACTCTCATGAAATTCAGCACACTGAATGAATGTGCGCCGGCCATCACCGACCGGGACATCCTGGAAGCCATGAAAAAAATACCCGGATACCTGGATATTACCCCATCGGATTTTATGGAAATCTATCAGGTGGCGTTCCACCACGCCCTGGAAAGGCTGAGAAAGGCCATCACCGCCGATCAAGTCATGACCCGGGAGGTTGTTTTCGTGAACGAAACCTCTCCTTTGCCGGAAACGGTGCAAAAAATGGCGGACTTCAAGATTTCAGGGCTTCCCGTCCTCCATGGGGACGGAACCTTGGCCGGGGTGATCTCGGAAAAAGATGTTCTCAAACTCATGCACCATGAGCCGGGAGCCTCTTTCATGCAGGTGCTGTTCCAGTGCCTGGAGAACAAAGGATGCCTGGCGAAAGATCTCAGAACCAGGACGGCCGGAGACATCATGACCACGCCACCCGTCACCGTCCCGGAAAACACCCCGATTCTGGAAGTGGCCGGCATCATGGACCGATCCAATATCAACCGGATCCCGGTGGTGGACAACGCTCTCCGGTGTGTAGGGATCATCGCCCGTTCCGATCTGGTCAAAACCATGGGCTGAGTTTTCGGAGACTAACAAGGATGAATCTTTCCAGCTATTTCAGAAAAATGAAAGGCGGCAGCCCATGCCCTCCGGGCGTGAGCCTGTCGGAGATTGTCTGGTCCTGGGTGGGCGCTTTTTCAGGCATAGCGGCCGTGGCCGGGCTGCACTACCGGTTTCTGGATGAGACGACCCTGATTTTCATGATCGGGTCTTTCGGGGCCTCGGCCGTCCTCCTATACGGAGCGGTGCGGAGCCCCCTGGCCCAGCCCAGAAACCTGGTGGGCGGGCATGTGCTGTCGGCCATCGTCGGCGTGGCCGCCTGGCAGATGTCCATTGCCTGCCGAAACAGCGTCCGGCCCTGCTGAAGCGGGCCTATGATTCAAGAAAACTGTAAACGAGGAGTTCCATTATGGCTTATGATTTCAATGTAGAAGAAGTATTTGAGATGGCGATTCAAATCGAAGCAAACGGAGCCGCTTTTTACCGGAAAGCGGCCGGCATGCAGACAGACGAGTCCGACCGACGTTTTCTGGAAACCCTGGCCCTTATGGAAGACCGACATAAGGCCGGTTTTCAGGAAATGAAACAATTTGTGGCGGATTCAGAAAAAACACCCACCGTGTTTGATCCCGATGACGAGCAGGGTCTCTACCTCAAAGCCATGGCCGATTTCCACGGCGGAGAAGGCAGCCCCGATGCGCTGGCGCTTCTGACCGGAACCGAAAGTCTGGCCGATATTGTCAAAACCGCCATCGGCCTTGAAAAAGAATCCATCCTGTTTTACGTGGGCCTCAAAGACCTGGTCCCCCCCAGACTGGGCAGAGACCGAATCAATGCCATCATCGATGAAGAAAAACAGCACGTGGCCCAGTTGACCGGTTTTCTTAAAAAAGCGAAAAAACAGGGATAACCGTCTTTGGAAGCGGCTTCAGATAGGCGGCGGGGCCTCACGGCATGGGGATTTCCGGCTTGCTCATGATCCCATGGGAATTTCCACCACTTTCTGGAACTCATTGACCAGAACATAACGGTCCACGCTGATGCCGACCATGGCGGTTGTCGGCAAGGTCGAAAAGTTTCCGAGATGGGGATGCCGGTCGAGGAACAGCTTCCGAAACGATTCTTTTCTTTCATCCGTCATGACCTCGGCAAGGCCCGTGGCTGTGACGGAAACCGCGGTGTATAAGGATTTTACCTGATTTCCGGCATTATGGATCAACACCGCCACCTTGGGATTGTTCACCAGATGTTCATATTTTCTAGTGGTATCGGGGGTAAGAAAAATGATGGTTTTCAAATCCGATGTGGCGGCAAACACGATCAGACTGGCATAGGGCTGGTCATTTTTCTGTGTGGCCAGAACGGCCAGTTGCTGGATTTCAAATAAGGCTCTTATTTGATCCAGATCTTGTTTTCGGCTCATGCAGGTTCCTTTGAATATTTTTCACGACAGGTTTTCCGGAATGGAGCAGGATCGGGTAATCTTGGGGGTGAACCGCCGGGGAGGGGCCGCCCAGGACAGACCGGACGTCCTTACCATACCTTTGAGCATACGGGAAAACACATATTGATGAAAGGGGTACAGCACATACCAGTAAGCCAGGCCGAACAGCCCCCTGGGCAGAAATCGGGACAACAGGGCGAGTTCGCATCGGTTTTCCCCGACAGGTGTGACCTGAATTTCCAGCAGGGCTTCTCCGGGGGTTTTCATTTCCGCCAGAAGCAGCAGCCGGGACGGCTTTTCGATTTCCAGAACCCGCCAGAAATCAAGGGCATCACCCACCTGGAGGGTGGTTTTGGATCGCCGGCCCCGGTTCAGCCCGATCCCGCCCGAAAAAACATCCAGAACTCCACGAAGTTTCCACAACAGATCCGCCGCGTAATAGCCGGTGTCTCCCCCTATTCGTTCGACAAACGGCCAGATCTCCGTGGCGCTGCCTTCAATCTCCACCCGATAGCCGCATTTGAGAACGGTTCCGCCTGAAAATACGGAATCCCCGCAATGGATCCACTCGGGATAGACAAGAGCGCCGGCATCTTTCCAGCAGGTTTCGACCTGTTCCTGCCGAATCCGGTCCAGCGCCCTTCGAATGGCTTGCCGGCAATCGATCAGATCCTGGGGAAGTATCTCCCGGATGCTGTTTTCCGTGCATATCGTGGGCAGGCTCAACCCTTCGGCCAATGGGCGGGCGATGGCGGCCGGAACCGGGGTGACCAGATGAATCCACAGGGACGAGAGCCGGGGGGTCAGCAAGGGAACCGGTATCATGAAAGGAACCGGCACACCGGCCTCCTGGGCGAATATCCGAAACAGATCCCTGTACGCCACCACGTCCGGACCCCCGATATCAAAGGTTTTTCCCCGGGTTTCCGGATGTTCCATGCATCCTTTTAAATATCCGAGCACATTGGTAATGGCAATCGGCTGGGTGGGCATACTGACCCATTTGGGTGTGACCATGACGGGCAACCGTTCCGCCAGATATCTCAGGATTTCAAAACTGGCACTGCCCGATCCCAGGATCATGGCGGCCCTCAGAACGGTTGCGGGGACCCGGCCCTTCAACAGGATACGGCCGACCTCGTTTCGGGATACCAGGTGTCTGCTGATATTTTTGTGGTGAATGTCCCCAAGGCCTCCGAGATAAATGATATGCTCGGCGTTTTCATCGGCCGCGGCCCGCACCATGTTTTCAGCGCCGATCCGGTCCGCATCCCGGTATCGACCCTTTTGCGAAATCATGGAATGAACCAGGTAATAAATGGTCCCGCATCCTTTGACGGCTTTCCTGAGGGAAACAGGATCCCTGATATCGCCGGCGACCAGATCCACATTCGGATGATCGGCCCAGGGGCGACCGGCCATTTTGGCAATGGAACGGCCCATGGTTCTGACTTTGTATCCGGACGACAACAGCAAAGGGATCAGACGGCCGGCCACATAGCCGGTGGCACCCGTGACCAGAATCGGTTTTAAAATCTTTTCAGACATGATCCATCCTTCCTGAACAAGGGTGAACGACTGAACAGACTGCATATTTGCAAACGCCTGTGAAACACCTCATTTCATCAGGAAAATATTCCTGGATAGGTTTGTTGACAGACATGATTTAAATTATTAATATTTTCTCATAAATAATTCAATCGCTTTTACAGCAACCCTTTTTTCCGGCGGCGATCATGGGGACGGAGAATTCCGCCGGGAGAGTTAACCATCATTAACCCTTAAAGAAAGGAGCAGGTTATGGATGTATTGGATTATTGCAAAGGATTGGAAATTGAATTAACGGCCTGGAAAGCTAAAATTTACGATATTATTCGTAAAATGGAAAAATTACAGTCCGGCGACAAGGAAAAAGTGTTGCCCCATATCCAGGGTTTCAACATCGTTATCACGGAACTGGAAGATAAAATCGCCTCTCTGAAAAACGAATGCCCTTCGGAATGGAGTCCGCAGAAAAAAGAAATCGAAGACGCCCACATTGATATGCGCTCCAAATACGAGGAAACAATGGAATTGATCGGCAAAGCAGCGCCTGTTTCCATTCCCGGTTAATATGTCTCACACTGTTTATGCTTACAAAGGCAGTCAGCCATGTATGACTGCCTTTTTTACTGAATGAGGGGTTGTATGACTTTTCCCGATCATCCTTTCTGGGATTTCTCCGTTTCCGTGCATGGGCGACCCGGGGTTCACGAGGCCTGTCTTTCGCTTCAGACCCGCTGGGGAGTGGATGTCAACTGTGTGTTTTTCTGCTGCTGGGTCGGCGCTTTCGGCGGCGGCCGCATGACCCCCGAAACGATCCGGACCGTCATGGAAGCGGTCGAGGGCTGGCAGGAAGCGATCGTTCGCCCTGTCTGGAAGGCCCGATGGCGATTGAAATCAGGCTTTAAACAATTTCCGGAACAAGCCGTCGAAGCCCTTCGCCAGGCATTAATCCAGGCGGAACTGAACGCGGAACACCTGGAACAACTGCAACTGGCCGGTGCTTTAACTTTTTATCCGTTGCCGGATCAATCGGAGAAGACAAGTTCGGAAAATGCGGTTGCCAATGTGTTGTCTTATTTTCAGGCATTTTTCCGGTCCCGGCCTTTTGCTGCGTCTCAAAAAAAAGAGCTGTCCGATGCTCTGTCGGTGATTCTGTCGGCCTGTTTTCCCGGCCTGGCCCCCCGGGACCTGAACGAGATGGTCCATAGACAACTGGCCGTTTTATCGGACCTGTGTCCGGAACGTCGACCCGCTTCGGAAAAAATGACGTGCTTGATCTATGAAGCCATCCTTGACACCCTTTCCAGCCCCACCGTGTTTGTTGACAACGACCATATCATCCGATACCTGAACCGGGCCGCCCGAAGCCGATACGCCAAAAGAGGATTTCCGGATCTCGTCGGAAAATCCCTGTTCGACTGCCACAGCCCGGCGTCCGTCAAAGCGATCCGACAAATTCATGCCCGGCTCATGGTCGGTGAAGACGAGGTTTTTCTCAAGGTCGACAAAGACGGATTGAAACTGACCGTTGTCGGGGTGCGGGATTCAGACGGAAATCTCATCGGCTATTATGAGCGGTTCGAAAATGCCTGCTGATCCGTCCATAACCACTTTCTCCCTGGCCATTGTCGGCTGCGGCCTGACCGGGACCGCCATGCTGTGGCATCTCGTGAAAAAACTATGCGATAAACGTGCCGAAGGGCTTGCGCCCCGCAGACCCATCCGGATCGCCGTGTTCGACCGCAAAAAAAATCCGGGACCGGGACTCCCCTATGACCGGGACCTGATTTTCCCCTTTCACATCACCAATATGGAAGCCGGAGACATGAGCATTGACGCGGATGACCCCGAAGATTTTTCCCGATGGGTGTCGGAGCGTGAGGCGTATCTCAAGACGGCATTTCCGGAACTGGATCAATGGTTCTCGCAAGAAGATGAACTCGGGCTGAGAAAACGGTTTCTGCCCCGGATGGTCATGGGGGAATACCTCCGGGAGCGCCTGGCGGAGGCACTGAAACGGGCTGAACAAAACGATATCACCATTGCTTTGAAAGCCCGGCATCAGGTTCTGGACATTCGGGATGAAGGAGCCCATCTGAGCCTTTCGGTAATGAACGAAGCCTCTCTTGAAATGGATATCGTCAAGGCCGACAAGGTTCTGCTGGCGACGGGGCACTGGTTCAAAGACCAAGGTCCGGAAGGATTTTTCCCCTCACCCTGGCCGGCCGGACGAATCGCGTCCCAAATCCCTCCGGGTGAAGACACCGCCGTCATCGGAACCAGCCTGAGCGCCATCGACACCGCCCTGACCCTGCTCTCGGACGGTGCCTTTGAGAAAGGCAAAACCGGAACGCTCAAATTCATGCCCGGCCCCCATTCCCGACGGGTGGCCCTGTTTTCAAGACGGGGGTTGCTCCCCAAGGTAAGAGGTCGCACAGGAACGTATCAAAACCGTTTTTACACAAAAGAGGCCGTTGAGCAGATGATCGCCCGGGAAACAGCCAGAGGAAAGCAAGGGCTGATTCTGGCGGATGTTTTCGGTCTGCTGGACCGGGAACTTGAATTCGCCTACGGCAAACCCATGGACTGGCAATCGGTGATGAACCCGTCCGGCGGCCCGATTATCGGGCTTCGGGAAGACATCCGCCTGGCCAGACAAGGCGACACCCCTGCGGGCGATATCCTGTGGCAGACCGTCCTGTTCCAGGGTCTTCCGGTCAAAAAGACGGCTTTTCTGAATCTGGCCCCGGAACAGCGCTCCCGGTTCGAAACGGAATTCAAATCCGTTTTCATGGTCCACGCCGCTCCCATCCCCTTGATCAACGCGGAAAAAATCCTGGCGCTTCTGGAATCCGGGGTCTGTACCATCAACCGGCTGAACCGGCCCTTTCATCCCGCCAACGCTCCAAAGTCCGGCGGGTTTGAATTTGATTTTACCGATCCGAACGGCAAGGCGATTCGCCGGATCTTTCCTTTTGTCGTGGACGCCCGGGGACAATCCCTTTCCTATAAAGACAACCCCTCGCCCCTGGCAAAAAACCTGCTTACATCAGGCCTGGCGCGCTGCCACGGCAAGGGCATCGACATCGATCCGGACCGCTTCCGGGTCCGGACGAACGACAAAAATCAAGGCGCAACGGCCTTGCCCAAAATTTTTGCCGTGGGCGTTATGAATCAGGGACAGGTCATCAACGTGAGCATGGCCCGGGAATGCGCCCTGTCCACCCACACCGTGGCTTGTGAAATCCTCAGAGATCTGTATGGTCTTCCATAGGGCCGCAGAGATGATGGGCCGTTTCCGGCAGGCCCCGGCCGGATGCCTTGCCGGATCCATAAAAGGGAGAGGCCAGCTTTTCCTTGAGCCCTGAACGGCGAAGGGCCGTCCGATTGTTGTGGAGAGCCAGCTCCAGCGCCCTGGACGACCCCACCATCACGACCAGACGCTTTCCCCGGGTCATGGCCGTGTACAGAAGATTTCGCTGAAGAAGGGGGAAGTGAGCCGTGGTAAGGGCGATGACGATGGCCGCATATTCACTGCCCTGGGATTTGTGAACGGATATGGCATAGGCCAGGGTCAGCTCGTCCAGCTCCAGGATATCATACTCCACCAGCCGTCCGTCATACTCCACCACCAGCCGGTTTTCCGATGAAACGATTTCGACCACCGTGCCGATATCCCCGTTGAACACCTCTTTTTCATAATTGTTCTTCAAATGCATGACTTTGTCATTGACCCGAAACGGCATGCCCCGGGTTTCGGCGGCCAACGGGTTGAGCACGGCCTGAAGCCGCTGATTCAGGTTGATGGTTCCGGCTTCCCCCCGGTGCATGGGGGTCAGGACCTGGATTTCGTCGATATGGGGAAAAGCCTGGGGAATGCGTTTGGAACACAGCTCCAATATGGCTTCCACCACTTTTTCAGGATCGCTTTTTTCAATAAAATAAAACTCGGACAGGGAACCGGACACCGCTTTTTGAAAATCCGGCATGTCGCCTTTTCGAATGCTGTGGGCATACAGGACAATGGGGCTTTCCTCGGCCTGCCGGAAAATCCGGGTGAGAAAAAAGACCCGGACCTTCCGGGATTCTATGATATCGGACAATACGTTGCCCGGTCCCACGGACGGCAACTGGAACGTGTCTCCGACCAGGACAAGGCCGGCCGTCACCGGCATGGCCTCAATAAGGTGGAACATGAGCTGGGTGTCCACCATGGAGGCCTCGTCCACCACGAACACGTCCATGTCCAGGGGATTGGCCGCAGTTCGCTCAAAGGTCTGGTTCTCATGGTCGAACCCCAGCAGTTTGTGCAGGGTAAAGGCCTTTTGGCCGGTGACCTCGGAGAGCCGCCGGGCCGCCCGCCCCGTGGGTGCGCTCAGAACCACGTTTACATTCCGATCCCGGTAAATCTCGCACAGGGAGCGGATCAGGGTGGTTTTTCCGGTTCCCGGCCCCCCCGTGATCACTACGATTTTTTCCTGAAGCACATGGGTGATCACATTGAGCTGTTCTTCGGACAACTGAACGGCCATCCGTGACATCACCGTGCTAAGGATGGCTTCCCGGTCCACGCCCAGGGGCGGCCCCCCCATGGACAGGACGGCCTTGATCCGGGCGGCGATCCCGGATTCGGCCCGGAACAGCCGGGCAAGATAGATCCGGGTATCGTCCGGGTCGGCCTCGGTTCGAACCGCACCTTCCTCCACCAGGGCCGCCAGAGCGGTTTCAAAGGAGTCCCATGCCACCCCCGCAGCCTTGACGCATTTTGCGAACAGCTCGTTTTGATACTGGAAGACATGACCATCCTGCTCTGAAAACAGCAGATGGCAGATCAGGCACGCCTGAAGTCGATTCGGGTCATCCCGGGCGACACCCGATCTCAGGGCGATGCGATCGGCTATGGCAAAGCCGGGGCCGGGCATATCCCGGGCGATCTGATAGGGATTTTGGTTCAGAACGGCCAGGGTGTCCGACCCGTATATCTTGAGAATACCGGCGGCATGGTACACGCCCACCTCGTTTTCCTGAAGGACCTGCATGACCCGCCGAACCGCATGATGCCGGTTCCAGGCCTGGACAATGGTGTTTTTCTTGGCTTCCCCGATGCCCTGGATATTTTTGAGCCGTTCCGGCTGGTTCTCAATGATCTCAAAGGTGGTTTCCTGGAAATAGTCCACGATCCGGTCGGCCATGGCTTTGCCGATCCCTTTGATGATGCCCGATCCCAGGTAGTCCCGGATGCCGGAAACCGTTGAGGGCAGGAGGACCTTGAACCCTTCCACCTTGAACTGGTCTCCGTAACGGGGATGGGCCGTCCATTTGCCGGACACTTCCAGGCTTTCGCCTTCGCAGACCCCGGCCAGATGACCCACAATGGTCACGGGGTCGTTGATTTTCGCGACACGGAGGCGGGCGATGGTGTAATGATTGTCGGGATTCCGATAGGTCAGCCGTTCAATCAGGCCTTTGAGAATCATGGTCTAGGCCTTGCTCTGGGCGATGATCCAGACAGCGGCCGCATACAGGTCTTCGGCCAGACAATCCGGGGGCATTCCCTTCCGGGTCAGCTCGGGAAAAGCCCTGAGACCGTTGCCGGTTTTGACCAGCACGGTTTTCCCGCATCCGGCGGTCCGGGCGCAGGCGATATCTTTGGCGCTGTCTCCCACCATGATGGAATCCGACAGGCGGATACCGTATTTGTCCCGGGCCTGATAGATGAGCCCGGGAGCCGGTTTCCGGCAATCGCAACCGTCTCCGGGTCCATGGGGGCAATAAAAAATATCCAGGATCCGTCCCCCGGCCCGTTCGATACCGGTTTTCATTTTGGTAAAAACAGCTTCCAGGGCCTCCAGGGTGGACAGGCCCCGGCCGATCATGGACTGATTGGTGATCACAATCACTTCAAAACCGTTCCGGTTGAGCAGCGCAACGGCTTCAGGGCTGCCGGAAATGAATTCAAAAGCCGACACGTCCCTGATGTAATCCGGAGAATCCCGGTTGATCACCCCGTCCCTGTCCAGGAACACCACTCCCTTCATTTCCAACCCTATTCCGCGACGACAAAGGCGCTGTCGAATTCGCCCCTTGTAATGAGGGATTCGGTGAATTGCTCCGCATCTTTCAATTTGGCGAACCGGCCGATTCTCACCCGGTGGAAGGTGCCCCGGTCGTCGGTGAATTGAACGACGTGGGCGTTTTCATGGGCTGCGGACAGACGGTCCCGCAATCGGTCCGCGTTGGCCTTGATCTGGAAAGCCCCCACCTGAACCGTGAAATTGCCGGTCCAGTAATCCAGGGCCTTGAAAGACACCGGTGTGTGGGTTTTTTCCGAATAGGAAACGGCCTCGCCCAGGGCCGTCACCCTCACCTGACCCGTACCCGGCCCCAGAATGCCGATCCGGCTGGCGCCCGTATAAGACAGATCAATGATCCGGCCTTTGACAAACGGTCCCCGGTCGTTGACCCGGACCGTTATTTTCCGATCGTTCTCCAGGTTGTGTACCTCCACCCAGGTGTTCATGGGCAGGGTCTTGTGGGCCGCGGTCATGTCGAACATGTTGTAGGTCTCACCGTTGGAAGTTTTCCGGCCGTGGAATTGTCTGCCGTACCAGGAGGCCAGTCCGGTCTGGACAAATCCGTCGGAGCTGGCGATGGGTGTATACCGGACACCGTCGATGGTATAGGGCCGCTGGGTGGCCGGTATTTTAGCGGGAACGGCCGAGGGCTTTTTCTCCTTTGACCCCGGCGGCAAAACAGGTTTGGGCTTATGGGCGGTTTTTCCGGCACAGCCGGCCATGAGGAGGGTCAGACCCAGCAGGATCAGACCGGCGAATTTCCAGAAACGTCTCCGGTTCAGTGGTTTCATCTTATTCCAGGGCCAGTGCCAGCAGTTGCTCCATTTTATCCGTAAAATAAAATTCAATGGAATTTTTGATGTAGTCGGGCACATCCTCCATGTCTTTCTGGTTCCACAGAGGCAGAATGACGGTTTTGATCCCGGCCCGATGCGCGGCGATCACTTTTTCTTTTATCCCGCCCACGGGCAGCACCTCACCCCTCAGGGTAATCTCTCCGGTCATGGCCAGGCGTTTTTTCACCATCCGTCCCGTGATCAGGGACACCAGGGCCGTGAGCATGGCTGTTCCGGCCGAAGGTCCGTCCTTGGGAATGGATCCTTCGGGAACATGGATATGGATGTCGTGCCGGTTGAAGAAAGTCTCGTCCACGTTGAGTTTCGCGGCCCGGGCCCGTATATAGCTCAGGGCGGTGGTGGCGGACTCTTTCATGACCTCGCCCAGCTGGCCCGTGAGGGTCAGGCCCTTTCCTCCCTCCATGGCCACGGCTTCGATGAACAGGATTTCGCCGCCGTAGGGCGTCCAGGCGAGACCCACCACCACGCCGGGGCTGTCGATTTTCAGGGCCTGATCCGGCATGTGAATGGGCGGGCCGAGGTATTCGCAAAGATCGTTCTGCCCGACCACCACGCTTTCGGCAAGGTCCTCGGCGATCCGGCTGGCCACTCCGCGGCAAACCGAACCGATGTGTCGCTCCAGGTTTCTCAGCCCCGATTCCCGGGTATAGCCGGAGATGATCCGCCGAACGGCCCCGGACGTGAGCCTGATTTGGCCGGCGCTCAGGCCGTTGGCCTCACGCTGCCGGGGAATCAGGTAGCGGGTGGCGATCTTCATTTTTTCTTCTTCCGTGTATCCACTCAGCTCCAGAATCTCCATCCGGTCCCGTAACGGCGCCGGAATGGTGTGCAGGACGTTGGCCGTGGTCAGGAACATGACGTCGGACAGGTCAAACGCCACATCCAGGTAGTGATCGGAAAACGAATCGTTCTGCTCCGGATCCAGGACTTCCAGAAGGGCGGAGGACGGATCCCCGTGATAAGAGGAAATCACCTTGTCGATCTCGTCCAGCATGAAAACGGGATTTCTCGTGCCCGCCTTTCTCAGGGACTGGATGATCCGGCCCGGAAGGGCCCCCACATAGGTCCGCCGATGACCCCGGATTTCGGCCTCGTCTCTCACCCCGCCCAGGGCGATACGGACGAATTCCCGGCCCAGGGACTTGGCAATGGAGCGCCCCAGGGAGGTTTTGCCCGTGCCCGGCGGGCCGAAAAAGCAGAGAATCGGGCCTTTGGAATTTTTTTTCAGCTTTCGAACGGCCAGGTATTCCAGAATTCTCTTCTTGGGTTTGTCCAGCCCGTAATGATCGTTGTTCAAAATTTTCCGGGCTTCACGAATGTCCAGCTTGTCTTTGGAACGGGTGTTCCAGGGCAGGGAGATCAGCCAGTCCAGGTAAGAGGAGGCCACCACGTATTCCGAGGAAGACGGGTGCATACGGGACAGGCGAAGCAGCTCTCTTTCCCCTTCCTTGTGTGCTTCTTCGGGCAGATCCGCCGCCTCCATTCTGGCCCGATATTCTTTGATCTCGACCGAGTCCTCGTTTTCCCCCAGCTCTTCCCGGATGGCCTTCATCTGCTGGCGCAGATAATATTCCCGCTGACGCTTGTCCATGTCTTCCTTGACCTGGCTCTGAATCTTCGACCCCATTTCCAGGATTTCCAGCTGGTCGTTCACCAGACGGGTCACTTTTTTCAGGCGCTTGTTCACGTCCAGAAGCTCGATGACCTTCTGCTTTTCAAGGACCGGCGCATTGATGGTGGAGGCCACCATATCGGCCAGGACGCTGGGTTCCTGGAGGGATTTGATCATATTGGCCATTTCCGCGGGCAGTCCGGGCGACAGCTCGACAATTTTTTCGTACTGTTCGACAATATTGGCCATGAGTGCGCGGTTTTCCTTGTTCCGGTCGGCATTTCGATTCTCAAGGATTTCGATTCTGGCCTGCATATATTGCCGGTCCCGGAGGAACTTGATGATGCGGAACCGCTCCAGACCCTGAATCAGAAGCTGGGCCTTGGATTCTTCCATCTTGGACATTTTCAGAATGATGGCGACGGTCCCGACCCGAAACAGGTCGTCGGCCGTGTGCCGGGAATCGATGTCGGATCGCCTGGACAGCAGAAGGCCGAGCATCCGGTTGCCGGCCATGGCTTCGTCGATGAGTTCCACGGCTTCGTTCTGGATCAGGACCAGAGGCAATACCATTTTGGGGAACAGATTGGTATCGACAATGGGCAGGATGGGAATAATGTCCGGGATATGATCGGTGGTTATTTTTCGGGAGGGGGAATTTTTCAGGTCATCCATGGGCTTCGGGTTCCTTCATGGAAGGATCGGTTCAGGCAAAATCAATGGACAGATTCCGTTTGGGCTTGACGCTCCCCTGAAAGAGTTTGCCCAGTGTCAGCTCCAGAAATCCGTTGGCGTATTTGGCCGAAACCTTTTCCACATCGATATCGCAGGGCAGGTACAGAACCCTTTCAAACTGGCCGAACTGGATCTCGGCCAGCCGGTAGGTGGCGGTCCGTTCCGGATGGCTGTTTTTACGGTGCCCGGAGATGCGGATGGCCTTGTTGCTCACCTCGATCACGATGTCTTCTTTTCTGACGCCGGCGATTTCCGCCTGGATGATGATTTCGGTTCGTGTCTCAAAGATATCCATTTGGGGCCGCCAAGTCCGTTTTGAAAAACAGAACATGGGGTTGACGGACTGAAACATGTCTTCAAAGGTTTTTTCTTCAGCCGCATGGGTCTCTATATCGTCACCGAACCGTATGTTAATATGCTTCATAAATTTCGATCTCCTGATGATGCCGTTGAATCGATCATCTGTCGATTCGGTCAAAATATCATCTGGGTGGAACATTGTAAAGCGGTATTCGGATCGGAATTTCAGGCCCCCTCGTCGCTGGCTCCCCAGATATCAATGATCCGGGCGTCTCCGGGATAATCCACTGTTTTATACCGGGTGATGGAAGACAGCCGACGGGTGATGTCGCCGATGCGCTCGGCCTGTTTTCTGATTTTTTCCAGATCCGGGAGGGAGATGGTCTCCCTGTCGCCAAACAGTGAGGTGTATCCGAGAATGGTCTGAAGAGGCTGATTGATTTCATGGCATACGGCGCCGGCCATTTCCAGAACCCCCTGAAGTTTTTCCCGCTGCATTTTTTCTTTCTGGGCCTCTTCTCTCTGTGAAATATCAGCCACGGTCACGATGACATCGTCCAGGAAATCCCCGGAACAGGCCCCGGTTATGATGACATGGGCCTTGAACAGACTTCCGTCTTTTCGTTTCTGATCCAGAACGAAATCGGCCTTGCCCTTTTCTTTCAAATCCGAATAAAGCATTTTGCCGGCCGACAGAAAATCCTCTTCCGTATTGTAGATCATGCGGACATTGGCGTTCTGGAAATCCGCTTTGCTCTCATAACCGAACATCCGGACCATTTCCGTATTGACCCATTTGAAAACCCGTTTCTGCACCAGGCAGATGCCTACGGGAGAGGATTCCAGGATTTTTTCCAGAACCCTTCTCTGTTCCGCCATTTTTTCGTCGGATTCTTTCCGTTCGATGGCCAGGGCAATGTGCTGGGAAACCGCGTTGAGGAGATCGAGATCCTTTTTTTGGTAATCGTCGGGGGAATCAAAGCTTTGCAGAGCGATCGCGCCGATGACCCGGTTGCGGATGATCAGAGGCGCGCCCAGCCAGATTTTGGACACCGTTCCGATGGTCTCGGATTTCCGGGATCTGGCAAAATCCAGAACGTCCCGGGTATAAAAAATCAGAGGTTTTCTGGCCTTGATCACCTTTCCGGTCAGGGACGCGGTTTTGCTGAAGTTGGGAATTTCCGGGGGCAACTCGTCTTTTTCATCCACAAAATAGGGAAAGGTGATGGCGTCCCGATCGTCATGGTGAAGGGCGATATAGAAATTTTTCACATTCAGGATCCGGCCCAGGGATCTGTGAATCTCCCGGTACAGTTCATCGAGGTTGCGGGTGGAGGTGACGGCCTCTGAAATTTCGAACAGCACTTCAAGGGTTTTTCCCGCGTCCCTCGTTTTTTCATCCCGGCCGGGCTCTCGGCCTGTTTTCATTTTTTCACCTGAAGCCAGAAGTATAAGTCTTGTGATCATTCCGGGTTTTATGCCATAATATTGAAATATAGGAACAGAGGACGGAAAGCAATCATTAAATTGATGAATCAACGGGCCGAATCACTCTCCATGAAATCCTTAGAAGACGTTTCCCTGCTCTATGAAATAAGCGAGGCCCTGAACCGGCACATGGATATGAAACAGTCCCTGTTCAGGGTATTGACCGTTTTATCCGAATCCCTGAATCTGGTGAGGGGCATCATCTTTCTCACCAACTCGGAAACCGGCGAGATCCGCATTGAAATGGCCCACGGCATTTCAGAGGAAACCACCCGTCAGATCCGTTATCTTCCCGGTGAAGGCATTGTGGGGCGGGTGATTCAGACCGGAGAAGCCGCCATTGTGCCCAGGATCAGCGAAGAGCCCCTGTTTCTGGACAAAACCCATTCCCGGCGCCTCATCCAGGGTCGGGACTATTCCTTCATCTGTGTCCCCATCAAAAAGGACAACCGGGTGGTGGGCGCCATCAGCGCGGACCGGCCCTATGAAGGAAAGGATTCCCTGGACAAGGGGGTCAAGCTCCTGTCCGTGGTGGCGGCCATGGTAGCCCACCATGTGATCAACATCGAAACCATCCGGGTGGAAAAGGAACAGCTCAAAACCGAAAATATCCGGCTCAAGTCCGAGCTGGAAAACCGGTACAGTTTCAGCAATTTCATCGGGAACTCCAACAAGATGCGGGAGGTTCTCCAGATGATCGCCCAGGTGTCCGCCTCTTCGGCCACGGTTCTGATCCGGGGGGAAAGCGGCACGGGAAAGGAGCTGGTGGCCAATTCCATCCATTACAACTCCGACCGGAACCAGAAGCCCTTTATCAAGATCAACTGCGCGGCCATCCCGGAAAACCTCATCGAAAGCGAGTTGTTCGGCCATGAAAAAGGGGCCTTTACCGGGGCCAGCCATCTGAAAAAAGGCAAATTCGAAATGGCAGACCAGGGAACTATTTTCCTGGATGAAATCGGCAACATGTCTCTGTCCGCCCAGGTCAAACTGCTCCGGGTGCTTCAGGAAAAAGAATTCGAGCGGGTGGGCGGCTACCGGCCCATCAAGACGGATGTCCGCATCGTGGCCGCCACCAACGCCAATCTGGAAGACATGGTTCAGCAGGGCAGATTCAGGGATGATCTGTATTTCCGGCTCAATGTCTTTCCCATCTACCTGCCCAGCCTCCGGATGCGTAAAACCGACATCATCCTTCTGGCCGATCATTTTCTGGAAAAATACAGCCGGGAGCACCGAAAGGACATCAAGCGGATCTCCACGCCGGCCATCGACATGATGATGGAATATCACTGGCCCGGCAATGTCCGGGAACTTGAAAACTGCATCGAGCGGGCCGTGATTCTGTGCAACGAAGGCGCCGTCCACAGCTATCACCTGCCCGCCACTCTTCAGACCGGCACACGGACCCGGACCCTGCCCGCATCGCTTGAAGAATCCGTGGCCCGGCTGGAAAAAGAAATCCTGATGGACGCCCTGAAAAATACCCGGGGCAACATCAACAAGGCGGCTCGGCTCATCGGCATCACCGTCCGCAAATTTTCCTACAAGGCCGAACGGTACGGCATCAGCTACAAGGATTATCGATGAGTTCTGACCCGACCTGGAACCTGAGCGACCTGAAAGGTGTGATCCCATGAAGACAACCCCGGCATTTTTATGGCTGACGATCCTCGTCTGCTGGTGCATCGGCTGCGGAGAGGACCGGATCGAACCCGGCTTCACCGGCGGGTCCGGGCCTGCAAAAGGCTTTGTGCCCGAGCGGGTGGTCCGGGTGGAAAAACAGGACATCCCCCGGATGTACGAAGCCGTGGGCACCATCCGGCCCCTGACGGAATCCGTTATTGAATCCCAGGTGAGCGGACAGGTGGAAAAAGTTTTGTGCGTCCCCGGCCAGGCCGTCCGGAAAGGCCAGCTCCTTATCGAACTGGACGACCGCCGCCTGCAGGCCCAGCTCAAACAGGCCCGGGAAGGCTTGAGCGTTGCCAGAAACCAGCTGGCCCAGATCTACAAATCCCGGGACGAGGCCAGGGCCGGTCTGGATCAGACCGAGGCCGCCTTTAACAGAAGCCGCAAACTTTTTGAATCCGGGATAGTCCCTTCCCAGACCCTGGAAGTGGATCAGTCCGCCTTTCTTCAGGCCAAGGCCCGGCTGGAAAAGGCCCAGGAAGCTGAATCCGCCGGTATGGCCGCCATCCGGGGAGCAGAGGAAATCGTCCGGGAGGCCGAGATCGCTCTGGGGTATGCCCGCATTCTGTCGCCCGCCGACGGGGTGGTCATCCGGAAAATGACGGACCCCGGAGATGTGGCCATGCCGGGCAAACCCCTGATCATTCTCCAGACCAGCGGGGCACTGCGCCTGGAAGCCCAGGTCCGCGAAGGGCTGATCAGCCGGGTGACGCTGGGAAGCCCCTACGAGGTGCATATCGAAACCCTTGAAAAAACAGTGACCGCCGTTGTGGAGGAAATCGTTCCTTACGCCGACCCGGATACCCGTACTTTCCTGGTCAAGGCCTCTCTGCCGGATACCCCGGGCATTTATCCGGGCATGTTCGGTCGGCTCCGGGTTCCCGTGGCCTTGGAACCCACCCTTTTGATTCCAAAAGACGCCGTTGTCCGTGTCGGGCAACTGGAGCTCTGTTACGTAGAAACAGACGGGGTCTGGCGGTCGGTCTTCATCAAAACCGGCCGAAGCCTGAACGAACGGGTTGAAGTGCTTTCCGGACTTTCCGGCAACGACACCATAGGATACTGAGCCATGGCGGACCCTTCGGAATCCATGATCACCAGAATTGTCCGGCTGTTTCTGTCTTCTCAGCTGGCCATCATGTTCCTGGCTTTTTCCCTGATACTGGGGGTGGTGAGCATCGCCGTCACGCCCAAGGAAGAAGAACCCCAGATCATCGTTCCCATGGCGGACGTGTATGTGGACGCACCCGGGGCCACGCCCCGCGAAATCGAAAAACTGGTGACCACGCCCCTGGAGCGGATCTTATGGGAAATCGACGGGGTGGAATATGTATACTCGACATCCTTGCGGGAAAAGGCCGTGGTCACGGTCCGGTTTTTTGTTGGCGAAGACCGCGAAGACGCCATTGTCCGCCTGCACAACAAGATTCAGATGAGTCTGGACCGGGTTCCGCCCATTGTCACGGGATGGCTGGTCAAGCCCGTCGAGATCGATGATGTGCCCATCCTGACCCTTAGCCTGTATTCAGAGCGATACAGCGACTATGAACTGGAACGGGTGGGAGAAGAACTGGCGGCCCGGCTGTCAAGGCTGGAAAACATTTCCCGATCGACGATTTACGGGGGCCGGAAAAGGGAAATCCGGGTCGAGCTCGATCCCTTGCGCATGAAAGGGTTCAATGTCTCCATCCAGGATATTGAACATGCCTTGAAACAAGCGGATGTCTCCACCCGGGTGGGGGTTCTGGACACCGGCAACCAGGAAATCACCCTGACCAGCAGCTCGTTTCTCAGCTCCGTGGAAGAGGTCGAGGCCCTGGTGATTTCAGGCAGAGACGCCAGACCCGTATACCTGGGGGATGTGGCCGTCGTGATCGACGGACCCAGGGATGTGCAGTCCTACACGCGCATCGGGTTTTCCCATTTTATGAGGGCCTCCCGGAGCACTCCCCGGGATCGGCCCTTATCCTGCCCATCCGTCACACTGGCCTTCTCCAAGAAAAAAGGGACCAACGCCGTGACCGTTGCCCGATCCATACTGGAAGAGGCCGAGAAGCTGAAAGCCACGGTCGTCCCGGACGGGATGCACCTGGAAATCACGCGCAATTATGGAGAAACGGCCCAGGACAAAGTCAACGAACTGTTGAGTTCCCTGGTGTTCGCCGTATTGTCCGTGGTGGTGCTGCTGGCCATCACCCTGGGATGGCGGGAAGCGGCCGTCGTGGCCGTGGCCGTGCCCATTTCCTTTTCTCTGGCCCTGTTCATGAATTTTCTGTTCGGCTATACCATCAACCGGGTGACCCTGTTCGCCCTGATTCTGTCCCTGGGCCTGGTTGTGGACGACCCCATCACCAATGTGGACAATATCCAGCGTCATATCCTGGAAGGCGTGCGAAAGCCTTTCGAAGCCACGCTGTACGCGGTCAGGGAAGTGCTCCCGCCGGTGATCATGTCCACCATCGCCATCATCGTCTGTTTCATGCCCTTGTTTTTCATCACCGGCATGATGGGGCCCTACATGGCTCCCATGGCCGTGAACGTACCGCTCACCGTGACGTTTTCAACGGTCTGCGCCCTCACCGTCGTGCCCTGGATTACCTATCATCTGCTCAAAGGACGCAAAACCGCCAAAGACCCGGCAAAGACCTCCCGGCAATACCTCTCACGCTTCTACAGGGCACTTCTCACCCCTTTCCTGGAGCGGCGCCTTTTGAGAGGCCTGTTGTTTGCCGGCATTCTCGTTCTGCTGGCGGGCTCCTGCGCCCTGGCCCTGTTCAGGCTGGTTCCCCTGAAACTGCTGCCCTTTGACAACAAAAACGAATTCCAGATCGTGATCGATATGCCCGAAGGCACGGCCCTGGAACATACGGACCGGGTGGTCCGGGAATTTGAAACCTATCTGGCTACGGTGAACGAAGTGACCAGCGTGTCTTCGTTCACCGGCCTGGCCTCGCCCATGGACTTCAACGGCATGGTCCGCCACTATTTTATCCGCAAAGGCAGTCATCTGGCCGACATCCGGATCAATCTGGCCCACAAAAGCCGGCGCAGCCAACAGAGCCACACCCTTCTGCTCGGCATCCGCAAAGACCTTGAAGCCCTGGCCCGCAAAAACAACGCCCGGATTCAGCTCGTGGAAGTGCCGCCGGGTCCTCCGGTTCTGTCCACCCTGGTGGCGGAGGTTTACGGCAGTGAAGACCAGTCCTACGATGATCTGCTGAAAGGGGCGGAATACGTGCGGGCCGTCATGGAAAAAGAGGATGGGGTCCGCGATGTCCAGGTCATGACCGAGAAAACCAGCCGCCGCCTGGATATCGAAGTGGACCGGGAAAAAGCGGCCCTGCACGGCATCAGCACCCGCACCATTCTGGACGCGCTGAAAGCCGCCGTGGACGGGATCACGCCATCCAGCCTCCATCTGGACAGTGAACGCAACCCCTTGTGGATCAAGATCATTCTTCCCCGGAATCAGCGCTCGGACCGGGTGGCCATCTCCCAGATCCCCATCCGGTCGGCCAAGGGCAAAATGATCCCCCTGGCGGAACTGGTCCGTTTTGAGGAAACCGTCAATGACCAGCCCATTTACCACAAAAACCTGGAGCCCGTGGTTTACGTTATCGGCGAAATGGCGGGGCGGCCCCCCGGAGAAGCGGTTCTGGACATCATGAAAACCCTGAAGGTCCGACCGCCGGCCAAAGGCATCCGAGTGGATTTTGCCGGAGAAGGGGAATGGAAGATCACCCTCACGGTGTTCAGGGACATGGGACTGGCTTTTGCGGCGGCCCTTCTCGGAATTTACCTGATCCTGGTCATCAACACCGGGTCCTATTTCATGCCTCTTTTGATCATGATGGCCATTCCTTTGACCCTGCTGGGCATTCTGCCCGGTTTTTTCGTTCTGAACCTGTTCACCCACCCCTCGGGCGGTTTTCCCGATCCCGTGTTTTTCACCGCCACCAGCATGATCGGAATGATCGCCCTGGGCGGCATCGTGATCCGGAACTCCCTGGTGCTCATTGAATTCATCCAGGAGGCCGTGAAATCGGGGGAGACTTTTAAAAACGCCATTCTGAACAGCGGGGTGGTTCGGATGCGGCCTATTTTGCTCACGGCTCTGACAACGGCCATCGGTGCCTTTCCCATCACCTTTGACCCGGTTTTTTCAGGTCTGGCCTGGGCCTTGATTTTCGGACTCCTGGCCTCCACCCTGTTTACCCTGGTGGTGATTCCGGTCGCCTATTACGCGGTTTACAAAAACGCCTTCGAAATCTCATCCAGGCCGAAATCCATTTCCCCCAGCGGGGTCTGACGGATATAAAGGGGAATTTCCCGCCCGGAACAACGGCGCCGCACCTCGGAAGCGATATCGATGACGGTGTGCGGACCGGGAAAGGATCGCCCGTTCAATCGATCCTGGATGTCCAGGCCGGACACATAGAGGTGATGGAATTCGATGCCGGCCTGCCGGAGCCGGTGGGCCAGGGCCGTCATGATCTGCGGCTGATCGTTGAGCCCCTGAATCAGAGGCGCGTTCGCATACACGTTCACCCCCCTTTCCACCAGACGGGACGCCACGTCGGCGTGCGCTTCCGTTATTTCTTCAGGCAGAACCCACCAGGTTTCCACCTCGATCCTGAAGGGCCGGGCAAGGGAAAAATCATTCCAGGAGGCCAGTTTATCCGCCAGCTCCGGGGTCATTGCCTCGGGCCGCGCCACAAAACCCTTCCAACAAATCCGAACCGCGTCGATGTGGGAAACGGTTTTCAATCGGGCCACTAAACGGTCCGTGCGTTGCAGAAGCGGATCCCGAAGGTCGTCCCAGATCAGGACCCCGTCGGTGATGTCCGGATTCCGGGCGACATAGGTAAGCTCGGCCGGCCCCGCTTCGAGATTCATCTGGACCCGGGTCCGGTGAACCCTGGACACCATGGCCGACGGGACCGGAGCGATGGAAGGGCTCAGATTCCGGTCGGATTGCAGGAAAACCTGAACGGCTTCATATGTAGCCCCCGGCATCCGGGTTCCGGACGTTTTTGCCTGCCCGCGGCGCTCCGGACGACCGCCCAGAAAAAGAGCCGAATCTCCCGCAGCCGCCTGAAACCTTGCATCCAGAGTCCCTTCCTTGTTCACCCGCATGTCCGGCATCTGCCGGATGTCGGATACGAAATCCATGAAATAGGGCAGGGTATAGGGGGTTCGAATCCAGATAAATTCATCGTCGACCGGATCTTTTTCAACCGCCCATCCGCTGGTGTGCCATTCCATTTTCCCCAGGGGGGTGGCCGTGCAGAATTTGGGCATGCACCGGTCGGAAAAATGTGTTCGCAGATAGCGCTGCGCTTCCAACGCCCGGGAAATGGGGGTCCAGTAGGCTCTGGTCCCGTGAATGGGGCTGCACGGGGTGAAGACGTAGTAAATTTTCACTCCGGCCCGGCGCAGCAGGGCGAACAATCGGCCCAGGGTGTCGCCGTCCGTGTTCAGCCCGTTCAGAAAAGGGGTCTGGACATAGACCTGAATCCCGCTCTGCACCAGCTGCGTCATTATCTCCAGGCTCTGAACCGATACCTCGTCCGGATGGACAAAATGCACCCCGATTTCCAGACGGCACGACCCGGCACGGCATCGGGCGTTGGTTTCAATCAGATAGCGGAGATATGCCCCGTCCCCTTTTAAAAACAGGTCCGGATAATAAGCCGCTGACCTTGTGGCGATGCGGATGACCTTCACATGATCGACGGTCATCAGTGCCTGAAGGGCCTCATCCAGGCGAGGACGGTTCAGAAGGGGCTCTCCCCCGGTGATCAGGATTTCGTGGATGGCCGGATGGGCCCGGACATGATCGACGGCGGCCAGAACCTCTGCTTTTGACGGCGCTTTCTCTTTTCTCGTGCTTTTATGCTTTCTGAAACAGAATCGGCAGTAGACCGGACAGGTCATATCCAGCAACAGCACTACCCGATTGGGATACATCTGCTCCAGAACACCCTTTTTCAAGTGGCCGTCGAAGGTGATGGGCCGGCCGACCGGATCCAGCTCCCCGGCAAAGGGCAGATACTGGCGGGCCACGCCTTCGGACACCAGCGACTGCCGGATCACATGGTCGGACAGCCGTACCGGAAATCGATCCAGCACCTCCTGGAGATCGGCCCGCTCTGAGGGGTCCGGCCGGACAAAGGCTTTCTGTTCGAGCTGATCGACGGATTGGATGGTATGCAAACGCTCCCCGGGAATCAGAATTTCCAGCAGCCGGTACAGATACCAAACCGGCACCGGCACCCGGTTCACGGATATCGGGCGGTTCCGAAGCCTGATTTCGGTCAGCACCGCTTCCAGGAACCCGTCTTCATCTCCGTCATATCCGCACGCAGTTAGGAAACGGTCAAACAGATCCCCTGTCTCACTTATTTCACCTCTGGCCCGATCGGCCCCAGACTCCCGATCCATCATCCGGGACATGCCGACATTGTTGAAAAGCGCCCGGCCGGCCAATTTCAACAATGTCCGTTCGGGTTTCGGAACCTTGAACCAGTCCACATTCATAAATGATATCAAGCCCTCTTGTTGGTATTGCCGACCGTTTGCTGCTTCCGACCCATGACCGGTCGGAAACGCATTTCCGTGAACAGGGGCGCATGATAAACCTGAACACCGGTTTAGGCAAGTCCGTTTTTCAGCAGGCCCTTTTTCTCTCCCGGAGGCCGGGATAGACTTTTGTCTTGAAGCGGATCCGGATTTATATTATTTTGAATCGTTTCCGGCGAAGCGGAACCAGACGATACACACGAGCCCAAAATGAAGAAAGCACTTTCCGGATGCATCGAAGAACCTTCTTGAAAACGGCATTTTCAGGGCTGACTCTGGCCTTGTGGCCCTTTGTCCCGGCAGAGACCGAACCCTTATCCAATCCCTCCTCAGCCGATTTCGTGGATGCCCATATCAAAGACCGACTTTTAAAACAGCGGCTGTTCGATCAGGTTTACGCAGATGACATTTTTCTCGATGAAACATTGCTGCCGTTGCTTCACACCTGCGTCAAGCGGCTGATACGACTGCAGAACACGGTGGGATACGCCCATTTCACCCTTCTTGGTTTTGATGAAGCCCTTCAATACAGCCGCTCCCATGCCGATATCGGTGAATTTGCCGGAAAGGAGCTTGATTTCCTGGAGATGATTTTTTATTCCCGGGTGGACGCCTATGGGTTTTTGGGTGAAAAACCCATTAAAAGCATTACCGGCAAAATCCTTCGGGACAGGGCGGAAAAAATCCCTTATACCGGCCATTTCCTATACAGGGGAAAGCCTTATGAACTTTACCACGACCTGAAAAACCAAGTGGGCGACGATTTGATTCTGACGTCGGGGATCCGCGGCGTGATGAAACAGTTTCTTCTGTTTCTGAACAAAGCCGAAGAGAGCCGGGGAAACCTGTCCATGGCTTCCCGGTCCCTGGCCCCGCCCGGATATTCCTTTCATGGAATCGGTGATTTTGATGTGGGCCAGAAAGGATTCGGGGCCCGTAATTTTACGGAAGCCTTCACCCGGACCCGGGTTTACCGACAACTCATCGACCTGGGTTTCCTCCGGTTCCGATATGAGCGTGACAACCACCTGGGGGTCCGGTTCGAGCCCTGGCACATTGAAGTGGTCTGAGCGGACCGAGCCCCTGCCGGATCACCTGAGTCGATTACAGGATTGGATTACAAAAGCGAATAGATTTCATCGGACAGCCGGTTGGTCATATCCCCTTCTCCCACCATTTTTCTGAGAATGCCGATTTCCCCGGCCAGGGGCAGGCGACCCGTCATGTGAGCCTTTCCCACTTCATCACCGTTCTGGTTGGTGAACACGGCCTCGGCCTCGGCCCGCCCTTTGGCGCCCAGCTTTGTCAGGGTAATGGTACACCGAATGGTGTCCTGAAAATAAACCGGTCGGATGAATCTGAAATTCATGCCCGTGGCCAACCATCCCACCTGTCCCCCGAATTCGCAGATCATGGAGCCCACCAGGAGCCCGTGGCAGATCAGCCCTTTGAATCCTTTCTCCCGTGTCCACCGGGTGTCGTAATGGACCGGGTTGTAATCCCGGGTCAGATCGCCGAAGGCCAGGGTTTCCGATTCGGTGAAGGTTCTTTCCAAAATGAACACACTTCCCGGTGTCAATCCCTCAATGGCTTTTTGTCGGATCGGATTGGTCATGATCGTGATTCCCGCTTTGTAAAATACGTTTTTACGGTTTCTTTGAGTACCTTGCCCATGGTGTTTCTGGGAACATGATCCGAAAACCGGACCTCTTTGGGGCATTTCCAGTCATGGAGAGACTTCTTACAGGCGTTTCGGATATCGGATGCCGTCAAGCCCGATCCGGGTTCGGCCCGCACGAGGGCGGCCACCCTCTCCCCCCATACCGGATCGGGCAGGCCGACCACCGAGACCTCCGCGACGCCCGGCACCCGGCTGATAACGGATTCCACCTCTTTGGGGGACACGTTTTCCCCGCCGGTGATGATCACGTGCTTGATCCGGTCCGTGAGATAATAGTATCCGTCCCGGTCCACGCGGCCAAGGTCGCCGGTCTTGAACCAACCGTCTTCAAAAGCCCGCCGCGTTTCTTCGGGCTTGCGCCAGTATTCCCGGATGATGGACGGGCTTTTCAGGCGGATTTCCCCGACGTCTCCGGGCTTCACGTCTTGCCCGGTGTCCGGGTGGACGATGTGGACCCGAACGCCCGGCAGAGGCATCCCGATGCTTCCCGGCTTTTTGATCCCGTGCAAAGGATTGGTAAAATTCACACCGGTTTCCGACATGCCTTCCCGCTCCACCGGCTCTTTTCCGAAAATGTCGCGAATCCGTTCAAATTCCTTTTCCGGCAGCGGGGCTGAACCGGACGTGAACAGACGGATGTGATCCAAATCCAGGGGACGGCCCCCCACCGCGTCCAGCAGCCTGGTATACATGGCCGGAACCGCCATGAACACACTGCACCGGTTGGCTGGGTCTTTTGAACCCAGCCGCTGAAGAACGATATCCGGGTCGAACCGATCCAGAAGGACAAGCCCACTCCCGCTCACCAGGGCCGTGTGAAGGGCGAAGCACAGGCCATGGATGTGAAACAGGGGCAGGGCGTGACAGATCACGTCGTGGGATGAAATCTCCCAGGCGGAAACAATGTTTTCAGCGTCATGCATCAGGTTGCCGTGGGATAAGAGCGCGCCTTTGGGATGCCCCGTGGTTCCGGAGGTGTAGATCATCAAGGCCGGGTCCGTGTCATCCGGCGAACAGGCCGGACGCGAATCCGAATCGGACTGTCGGAGCCCGTTCCGGTCAAGGTCATCCAAAGGACAGGCCGTGGGGATTTCCAGAATGGGCAGATCCGGGGCCAGGGTCCTGATGATCCCGGCCCGATCCGGATCCGCCAGAATCAGGGCCGGATCTGCGTCCGCTATCAGGTAAGTCAGTTCATGACGTTTAAACCCCGGATTCAGGGGAACCGCCACCGCTCCGGATGCCATCAAGGCGAGATGAGCCACCACAGACGCCACGGATTTGTCCATCAGCATCAGAACCCGGTCGCTTTTCCGGAGGGCGGCTTTTTGAACCAGATATTTCCTGAACCGTTCCACATCCTGAAAAAGATCGGCATAGGTTTTTTCTATTTCCAGAATTCCGGCTCGAAAAAATTGGACGGCCGTTCGTCGGGCAAATGTCTGTGCGGCGTCTTTAAAGCGATGGACGATGGATGTCATGGATCCTTCCCTCCCTTTCCCCTGTTCTGCAAAGACTCGAAAAACCGGGTTTCGACCCTGCATGGTAGCCCCTGAACGACTCAAATTCAACCCTTGAATGGAAAAAACCGTCGCAGGAATGCGTTGTATCCGGTCTTATTCTTTCAACACATACCCCACGATAGCGAGCGTTCAAATTTCAACCAATTGAAACTGTTGGATTTATACACGGAGGGACCTGTGCCACGGCCTGGCATAAGTCTTGCTTTTCCTGTCGAAATGATGCGCTTCATTTACCCGATGTGGAAGGAAAGCCCATGGCAGGCGGATTAAAAGGCATCACCATTGATGAGCGGCCCCCGGATGTATCTTCGGATACCCGGGCCAGGCAGGCCCTGAAACAGGTCCGACAGAAATTCATGGTCATGAGCGGCAAAGGAGGGGTGGGAAAATCCACCATCGCCGTCAATCTGGCCATGGTCCTGGCCGACCGGGGGTTCAAGGTGGGGCTCATGGATGTGGACGTTCACGGCCCGGACATTATGAGGATGCTGGGCCTTCAGGGTATGAGCGTTATGGATGACAAACGCAGGCTCCAACCCCTGGCCTTTTCGGAAAACCTTTCCGTCGTCTCCATGGAAGCCTTGATGCCTGACAAAGACCATGCCATCGTCTGGCGCGGACCCATGAAGCACAAGGTGATCCGCCAGTTCATCGCGGATGTGGACTGGGGCGGGCTGGATTACATGGTCATCGACGCGCCTCCGGGAACCGGGGATGAACCCGTGACCATCGCCCGGCTGATCCGCGACGTCCAGGCCGTCATCGTCACCACTCCCCAGGAAGTGTCTCTGGTCGATGTCCGAAAATCCATCCGTTTCTGTCAAATCATCAACATGAAAATATTCGGATTGATCGAGAATATGGCCGGGTATGTCTGCCCCCACTGCGGAAAAACCATCGACATTTTCGGAGCGGGCGGCGGCCGGAAAACAGCGAATGATTTCCGGATCCCCTTTCTCGGATCCATCCCCTTTGACCCGGGCATGGTGGCCTGCGGGGATGCCGGCCTGTGTTTTCACCACCGTCACCCGGATTCCCCGGTTGCACGGGTGTTTGCGGACCTGGCCCGGGCCGTGACCGGAACGGAGTCATGATCCTCTTCCTGCCCTTGAACCGTTTCTGCATCCAGACCGGAATGAAAAGAGCCTACAATGCATTGATCTCCGAGTATTTCAACGCCCCGGGACCGGATGCGGACAAGCAGGGCCTGGAAAACCGGATCGAGGCTCTGAAATTCCTGCTGGAGCGGGCGGATTTCGGACTGATGCGGTCCCGATACCCTGAACTCCGTGGCGAAACCCAAGTGACCGTTACGCTGACCGTGCCGGAAAAATTCTCTGAATCAACACTGGAAGTAGCGAACTCCATCATACCGATAAAATGGAAATCCAACGGGCCCTGACTGTCGGGTCAGCGGCCCTTTTATTCCGTAAATCAATCGGATCGTCTGATCCAACCCTAATTCAAAGGAGAAAAAAATGGAAAAAATATTGATCGTGGGCTGTAAAAAAGCCATGGACGACGTGTGTATCGGCTGCAGCCGATGCCTGGTGGCCTTCAACCGCAGGGACGGTGAATTCGCCGCCTATAAAAATCAGGATGCCCAGGTCATCGGCCTCCTGAACTGCGGAGATTGCCCCGGCGCCACCATTGTCACCCGCCTGGCCCAGGTCAACCTGTGGAACAAGCCCATGGAAGAAAAAATCACCAAGGTTCATATCGGCCCCTGCATCACCGACCATTGCCCCCACAAGGATGTGATCATCCAGAAAATCAAGGCCAAGGCCGGAGTGGACGTAATCGAAGGCACCCATCCCTACAAACCGGAAAACATTTTCAAATAAAAAGGATCTTTTCATGCGGGTGACAGAACTATACAGAAAAAAACAACCGGTCGTCTCCATGGAGTTTTTCCCTTTCCGTGACGACCAAAGCGCCGAAGCGTTCAGAACCACCGTGGACCGGCTGTCCGCGGAAAACCCGGATTATATGTCCGTGACCTTCGGCGCCGGCGGGTCCACCAGAGAGGGGTCTTATCAAACCGTCCACACCGTTCACGTCGACAAGGACCTACCCTGCGTGGCCTATATCGCGGGTTATGGGCTGAGCCCGGACCATATTACGCAGGTGCTGGATGCCTATAAACGACTCGGCATCGAGACCATTTTCGTGATCCGGGGCGACCGGCCCAAGGAAAAGGATTTTATCCCCCACCCGGACAGCTTTGCCCATGCATCGGATCTCATTGCCTTCATTCGGAAACAGTACAATTTCACCCTGGGTTGTGCCGGATATCCGGAAGGCCATATCGAGGCCCAGTCTCTGGAAAAAGACATCGACTTTCTGAAACTCAAGGTGGACAGCGGGGCCGAGTACGTGGTGACCCAATACTGCTATGACAATGAGATCTTTTTCAAATATGTGGAGAAATGTCGGCAAGCAGGGGTCGACGTGCCCATCGTCCCGGGCATCATGCCGGTGTACACCGTAAAAATGACCCGGGCCCTGTCAAAGGTCTGCGGCACCACCATCACCCCCGCCCTGGAACAGAAACTGGGCGCGGTCCATCCGGAAGACAAGGATGCCGTCCTTCAACTGGGCATCGACTTTGCGACCGAACAGTGCCGGGGGCTATTAAAACAGGGGGTCTGCGGCCTTCATTTCTACACCATGAACCGCAGCCGCTCCACCCTGGAAATCATCCGTACATTGAAAACAGAAAACCTGTTATAACCTCGACAGCCAAAGCCCCGGGAAAGAAGACAGCCTGCCCGGGGCTTCGGCTGTCTCCCGCATTCCGATCCGTTTCGAAAGTATTGTTGAATTTGAGGAAAATCAATGATAATGCAGGCCTAATAGCGTGTTGACGGACTCAATGACAGGAGCCGACGGTGCATTTCAAAAATATCTGCGGTTTTGGATCCATTGAATTGAAAGACATTATGGATACCGGGGTTATTCAATCCATGATGGATGATTTTTATCATCTCACAAAAATCGGCGTCGCCATTGTCGACCTCAAAGGAACTGTTTTGGTCGCAACGGGTTGGCAGGACATCTGTACTCAATTCCATCGCAGGCATCCGGAAACATTGAAAAATTGTATAGAAAGCGATGTGCAACTGTCTGCCGGGATAGAGCCGGGCGAGTTTAAGGCCTATCGGTGTAAAAACCATATGTGGGATATTGCGACACCGATTGTCATCGGCGGCAATCACATCGGCAATCTTTTTCTCGGCCAGTTTTTCTATGAAGACGAACGGCCTGATTTTGAATTTTATCGATCCCAGGCGAAACGATATGGTTTTGATGAAACAGCCTATCTGGCTGCCTTGGATCGTGTACCAAGATGGCGCACTGAAACGGTTGAGACGGTCATGCGGTTCTATGCTCAATTTACTGGTTTGATTTCCAACCTGAGTTTCAGTAATTTAAAGCTGGCGCACGAACTCCGCGCCCATGAATCCACCGAAAAATCGCTGAAAGAAAGCGAAGAAAAATTGCGGGCCATTTTTAACGCCTCTCCCTTGGCCATGGTTTTGCTGGATCGGGATGGCCGCGTTCTCGACTCCAATGAAGTGCATGCCGAACGTATCCATATGACCCGGGATAAAATTCTGGGACGGCAAATATGGGAATTGCTGCCCTCAGAGGTTTCCGGGCACAGAAAAAAGCAGGTGAGGGATGTGTTCGAAACCGGCAGGCCGTTTTCAGGCGAAGATCAACGGGGCGAAAACTGGATTCAGTACCACATCCATCCCGCCTTGCTGGATAAAAACGGTCATGTGGAGGCCGTTATTGTCGAAGCGATTGATATTACCGATCGGAAAACGGCGGAGCACCGAATTGCCGAAACCTTGTCTTGGTATCAGGAAATTTTCGAAGGGTCCAAGGACGCCATATTCATCAGTGATGAAAATGCGCGGTTTGTTTCCGTCAACAGCGCCGCCTGTGATTTGACGGGATACAAACCGGACGAATTGATCACCATGCGGATTCCTGATTTGTACCATGAAAACAAACCGGGCGATTTTAACACCTTCCATGCCCGGATTTTTGGGGGAGAGCCCATAAGCTCGGAAGCCCAAATCATCCACAAAGACGGCCATAAGGTTTATGCCGGGTTCAGCAATAAGCGCATTATCGTTTCGGGTAAGCGTTTCATGCATACAACCGCTCGGGACATCAGCGAAAAAAAGAAGCAGGATCAGGAATTGCAACTGCGTTCATTGATATTGGATCAGATTCACGACCATGTGACCATTACCGATCTGGATGGCGTCATCTCATATATCAACCAGGCCGTGGAAACAACACTGGGAAGGAACCGTCAGGAGCTTATCGGAAAATCGACGGATATCTATGGCGAGGATCTCCCCCGGGGCGCCTCGCAGCGGGAAATCATCGAAAAAACCATCCGCCGCGGCGCTTGGCGCGGAGAGATTCTGAATTACGCGGCCGACGGTACTGAAAAAATTCTGGATTGTCGGACGGTCGTGATTAAAAACCAACAGGGAAAAATGATTGCCATCTGCGGAGTGGCTTCCGATATCACCGGCTACAAACGTTGGGAAGAAGAACAGAAAAGGCTCCGAAGCCAACTGGCCAATGCGATGGAAATGGCCCAGCTGGGGCATTGGGAATACAGCATCACCGACGATCTGTTCACCTTCAATGATCAATTCTATAATATTTTTCATACCTCAGCGGAGCGGGAAGGCGGATACACCATGCCATCGCGCGAATATGCCCGACGATTTGTCCATCCCGAAGACAGAGATATCGTGTCCGACGAAATCCGCAAGGCAGTGGATGCAAACTTCCCGGAATACAGCAGGGATATAGAACACCGAATGCTTTACGCCGACGGAAAGACCGGTTTCCTGGCTGTGCGGTTTTTCATCGTCAAGGATTCACACGGCAATACCGTAAAAACCTATGGCGTGAACCAGGACATCACCGAACGAAAGCGAGCCGCGCAAGCATTGCAACAGGCCCAAAAAATGGAATCCATCGGAACCCTTGCCGGAGGCATCGCCCATGATTTCAACAATATTCTGTTCCCGATCATCGGTCATGCGGAGATGCTTTTGGAGGACATGCCGGATGACACTTTCATTCAAAACAGCCTTAAAGAAATTCATGCCAGCGCATTGAGGGCAAAAGACTTGGTGCATCAGATCCTTGCATTTGCCCGCCGGGAAAAAAGCGAACCGAAAATGATGCGGGTGCAGCCGATTGTCAAAGAGGCTTTGAAACTGATCCGATCCACCATTCCCACCACCATTGCCATAACCCGAACGATTCAAGCGGACTGCGGTGCCGTCAAAGCCGACCCCACCCAAATCCATCAGATTGTCATGAATCTGGCAACCAATGCCTGGCATGCCATGGCGGAATCCGGCGGAGAGCTGAGCCTGAGGCTCAAACAAATCGAACTGGGCGCACATGACCCGGCTACCCCGGATATGCCCCCCGGGGCGTACGCCTGTTTGACGGTTGCCGATACCGGTATGGGGATGGATAAAGAAGTGATCGAGCACATATTCGACCCGTTTTTTACCACAAAGGAAAAAGGCAAAGGTACCGGAATGGGCCTGTCCGTGGTTCACGGTATTGTTAAAAGCATGAACGGGGCCATTCGGGTGCACAGCGAACCGGGAAAGGGTTCTGAATTCAACGTATACCTGCCCGTTGTCGAAGCATTGTCCCAATCCCAGGAAATCGAAACCCACAACCCGGCTCTCGGCGGAAAGGAGCGAATCCTTCTGGTGGATGATGAAAAGGCGATCCTGGTCCTGGAAAAAAAGGCTCTGGAACGGATCGGTTATCAGGTTACAGCCTGCAACGGCAGTACGGACGCCCTTGAAACATTTCGGGCCGGCCCGGCTCGGTTTGACCTGGTGATCACGGATATGTCCATGCCGCACATGTCCGGAGACAAACTGGCCCTTGAACTGATAAAAATTCGAGGAGACATCCCCATATTGATGTGCACGGGCTTCAGTGACCGCATGACGGATGAAAGGATCAAGTCGCTGGGAATCAGGGAGCTTTTAATCAAACCGATCGTGATAAAGGACCTGGCCCATAAAATACGTGAGGCTCTGGATCCGGAATCCCGGCCGAAAATCGATTCAGGTATTCGCCCGGACCCTGCCGAGGAGTAATTCTTTTATGTCGCCGTTGGCTCTGTAGCTTGCCAGCAAAAGATACGGAGCGAGCAGCAGGATCCCCCCAAAAACCCCTGCCAGGCCCAATAAAATGCCGCCGGAAGAAAAATGATGCCGCCAGGCAAGCCACAAACCCGACAGCAGGAGGAAACACAGAAAATCAAAATTAAACTGTCCCGGCCAGGTCAAGGATGCGATATCGCCGAAAAATATCGGCAATAGGTTCCAGCCGTGTTTTACACCCACCATACCTGTAATCCAAAAGATGCCGATAGTCATCATCACCAGAAAAAACCTGAATGCCCTCATTGTTGCGCTCCCCTTGAATTTTTGCGTTGTCCGTCGTATGTCTTGAAACAATTGCGTTTTTATTCTGACTATTGTATCACTCAAGGTAACAAAATCCATTACCTTAGAGGTAAAATTGATGCCGAATTTAAAAAACAAGGCGGACTCTCTTGGTGATTTGCTGCGGTTCTGGAGGCAATTAAAACGAAAGAGCCAGATGGATCTGGCACTGGATGTCGGGATCTCCTCAAGACATTTGAGCTTTGTGGAAACAGGCCGATCCCGGCCAAGCCGAACCTTGGTCTTAAAACTAGCCCATGCACTGAAATTACCGCTGCGACATCAAAATTTATTTTTAAAAACCGCCGGCTATGCCCCTGAATTCGGCCAAGAACCCTTTGACGGACAAAAAATGGAAATCATCCGGCAGGCTCTGAAGCGAATGATAACCAATCATGAGCCATTCCCCGCTTTGGTCATCGACGCGGCTTATCAAATCCTCATGACCAATTCGGGATTTGACCGAATGATCACTTTTTTCCTGGGTGAAACGGCTTTGCATAAATATAATAACGTATACCGGATGACCTTTGCGCCGGATGGTTTGCGGCGATATATTCAAGACTGGCCCGTGATAGCGCGTTTTATGCTTGTCCGGCTATGGGAAGAAGCCCTTTCAACTCAAAACAAAGACCTCTTTGACTTGTATGAAGAGGTGTCAAAGCTCGAAACGAACGAATTTCCAGAACTTTTCGAGATGGACACCAACCTCCCCATGTTGACCCTGACATTGACGAAAGAATCCGTAACCGCCTGTTTTTTTACCACCGTCACGATGCTTGCGACGCCCGCTGACCAGACAACCCAGGAGCTTCGGATCGAATCTCTGTTTCCGGTGGATGAACAGACCAGGCGATTATTTACCATTGAATCGATTTTAAAGGCAATCCGGTTGTCTGAATGATTTGAACCTTTGAATGGAATGAACGACACAAAGCACGACAATGAAATCCAGGGCGGAGATATATCCGTATTTCTTGACACATGGCTGCCTCAAACCCTTGCCCTAGATTTTGAGTCGTTTCCAGACAGCACCGTTTTTCATATCGGAGCGGTCCTGAACGGCCGTCTTTTTGATGAAAAATCCATCCGAGCGCCCGAAGAAGCCCTGGAAAGACTGTCCGAGTTTGCCGCCGACGCCCGATACATCCTCGGCCACAACATTGTCAGACACGATCTGGCCTTGGTCGGGAAACATCTGCCCGGGGCCGGTATCCTGAACCTCCGGCCCATCGACACCCTGCTCCTGTCCCCCCTGGCCTTTCCCGAAAACCCTTATCACCGGCTGATCAAGGATTACAAACTGGTCACGACCTCAAAAAACAACCCGCTGGCAGATGCCCGCCTGGCCCTCGCCCTTTTCCAGGACCAGGTCGCCGCTTTTTTCAAGCTCGAACAATTGTTGCCGGGGTTGCTGAATTTTCTGGCCTTTGCGTTTGACGGATCCGGTAACGATCATGAAGGCATTTACGATCTGTTTGCCGTGATGAGTGGTGAACGGCCGGAATTCAAACGGGCCGAGCGATTTTTTTTGCAGATCTGTGAGGGCAGGGCCTGTCCCGGGGCGGCCCGGAACGTCTGGTCGGACTTGTGTACGGACCCGGGAAAAAAGCCGATTCTGGCCTATCTTGTTTCCTGGCTCAGGGTGGCAGGCGGTAATTCCGTTCTGCCGCCCTGGGTCCGCCATGAATTTCCCATCGTTGAAGACCGGGTTTACCAGTTGCGGTACGCCTGCGGCAATCGGGACTGTGAATGGTGCCGGCAGCACACCGACCCGGAAAAACTATTGAAAAAATTTTTCGGATTCGATCAATATCGGGCCTTTCCCGACGGACGAATCCTTCAGCGGGAAATCATCCAGGCGGCCCTCGGGGGGAAGGCCCATCTGGGCATTCTGCCCACGGGCGCCGGAAAATCCATCTGCTATCAGATCCCGGCCCTGCACCGATTTCAACGGACCGGGGGACTGACCATCATCATCTCGCCCCTAAAAGCCCTGATGAAAGACCAGGTGGACAATCTGAACCGCGCCACCGGCATGGAAAACGCGGCCGCCGTGAACGGCAGCCTGACCCTGCCGGAGCGGGGAGCGGTCATGGAAAAAGTCCGACTCGGAGATATCGGCCTGCTGTACATCTCCCCTGAACAGCTCCGCAATGTCGGTATCGTCAAGCTGATCCAATCCCGGCAGGTGGACTGCTGGATTTTCGACGAAGCCCACTGTCTGTCCAAATGGGGACACGACTTCAGGCCGGACTACCTCCATGTGGCCGACCTGATCGATGAGCAGAGACGCCGCACCGGACGCCTGCCCATGGTCGGGGCCTTTACCGCGACCGCCAAAAAAGACGTGGTCCGGGAGATCTGCGACCATTTCAGGGAAAAACTGGGAATCGAGCTGATCTGCTTCATGGGGGGCGTGGACCGGACCAATCTCAACTTTCAGGTTCTGCCGGTCACTGCCGCGGAAAAATTCGATGTGGTGGCCACGACTCTCAAGGAGGGCCTTGAGGGAAACAAAGGCGGGGCCATTGTCTATTGTTTCTCCAGAACCAGGACGGAAGATCTGTCCCGTTTTCTCAACGAGCGGGGCGTGGCCGCCCAAGCCTTTCACGCCAGCCGCAGCGAACCGGACAAAAGAAATATCCAGGATGATTTCACCGCCGGCATCATCCCGGTCATCTGCGCCACCAACGCCTTCGGCATGGGCATCGACAAAAAAGACATCCGCCTGGTCATCCATGCCGACATCCCCGGCTCCCTGGAAAACTATCTCCAGGAGGCTGGCCGGGCCGGCCGGGACCTTGAGCCCTCCGACTGCATTCTTCTTTACGAACCGGACGATATCGATACCCAGTTTTCCCTGAACGCCCTTTCACGGCTCTCTCTCAAAGACATCAAAAAAATACTGGCCGTGTTGAAAAAACGGGGGGCCAAAACCCCGGAAATCGTCATCACTCCCGGAGAAATCATGCGGCTGATCGGGTATGCCGATTCAAGGGAAAACGATGGCCGGGCCAGGACCGGCGTTGCCTGGCTG
>CAZQIX010000023.1:0-52757 GCA_964593855.1 uncultured Desulfobacula sp.
TAAGGATCATATTTCCTTATTCGCGATTTCACAAAGGAGGAAAAAATAAATTTTAAAAATCGCTCTGAAGCTTTCCGCAGACCAGACACTGCTCGTTTTTTGTGATCCTCATGATTTCGACATGCATTTCCAGAAGATCGATGAAAAAAAGACGGCCTCTCAAGAGCTCCCCAATGCCCAACAGATATTTCAGGGCCTCCGACGCTTGAAGAATTCCAATGACACCAGGGGAGACGCCGATCACGGCGGCGGTTGAATCCGATGTTCGGGGTAAGGACGGGTACAGGCAGGCATAACAGGGGGTTTCTCCCGGAATAATGGTCATGGCCTGTCCTTCAAATTCGGAGACGGCTCCGTATACCAAGGGTTTTTTCATATTGACACAGGCTTGGTTGATTTTGCAACGAGTGTCATAATTGTCCGTGCAATCCAACACAATTTCATAATCTCTGATCGTGTCTTCAATCTGAATCACCGAATTGCAGTGGAACGGGTGGGGGATAACAGTGATCGCCGGATTGAACCGATTCAGCATTTCCAGTGCCGAATCAACTTTGGCTTTGCCAACGGTTCCAGGCTGATGAAGAATCTGGCGGTTCAGATTGGTGCAATCCACCACATCGCTGTCCACCAGGCCGATGTTTCCCACTCCGGCAGCGGCGAGATAGACGGCTGCCGCAGAGCCAAGACCTCCCGCGCCCATGATCAGGATTTTTGAACCTAGGAGTTTTTCCTGACCCTGGATTCCGATTCCATGGAGCATCGTCTGTCGAAGATATCGCTCTGAATTCCGGATCGTTTCCATTGGGATACTATTGCTCGATCCCCTTGAAAACGGCATTTTCATCTGCAAACATGTCCCTGAATCTCAATCTGGCCCCTTCGCGGACACTGTCGGCCTGTTCCTCGGTCAGGTTGTGTCCTCTGATCCATTTTTCAAGGAGATGACCGCCGGGAAGCCATCTTTCCATGGTTTCCTTTTCATATACCCAGGCCCTGTCTTCAATACCCATGGTATTCAGTTGCATCCAGACCTCTTCTCTTTGTCGTTCATCGCAATAGACGCACATGACGCATTCGCCGATGTCGAAAGCCTGGATCACTTCCCGGTCGTATTTGACGGCCGGGATTTTATGCTCATCCACCAGGGGCGACAATTTTTGGGCCAGTAGGTCAAATTCTCTTTTTGATCCGAGAATCACCCATTTGCCCCAGTACCGGAGATACTCTTTGTTGGTCAGGGGTCTGCCCTTGTAATTGATGTAATTGTAATTTCGATACACGTAGTCTTGGGGGAATATGAAAATAAAATGGGATTCGGATCTGTCGACGATCATTTCCATTTCCTTTTTTAATCGAAATATTCATGGGGTGCCGGAAAGATCAGCCTGCGGCTGCGGCGGGAATGATGCTGACCTGATCCTTGTCCGACAAAAGGGTGTAAATCCCTTCAAGATATCTGATGTTTTCACCGTTGACATAAATATTGATACTGTCTTCAATACTGAAGTCCTCAGCCAGAATCTCCGCCTTGATCCCGGACATCTCCCGGTCCAGGATATCTATGAATCCGGCAAGGTTGCAGGGCGCCTCAAGGCTAAAGACCGCTTGTTTCCGGCCGTTGTTGAGGTGGGAAAGAGATTTTGTCAGTCTCAGGGTAATTTCCATGGAAAGAAATCTTTTTTCATCCTTATTGCGAAAACATCCGTTTTCCCCTGTTGAGAAGGTTTCGCATCAATGCGGGAAGCTGGTCCACGGTTTCGGCGAATTGAACCAGTTTCCCATATTCCGCTTCCAGAAGCTTCTGGTTTTCCTCGCTGCAGTTCACCCCGATGGTCAACAACAGGATCCTGTTTTCTTTGCAGACAGAGATGGCTTCCTGGACCGGGCATCCCCAGTTGGAAGCCCCATCGGTGATATGGATGAAAATCGGTTTTTTATTTTTGCCTTTGACTTTCCGGGCCAGGGTCTTGAGTATTTCGCCGGATGCGGTTTTGCCGTGGGGCTGGATGGTGTAGAAACTGCCTTTTTTGTGAAGTTCCGTCAGCAGACAACGGTTACGGACTTCGTTATAGGCGAACAGGCTCGCGTTTTTGTTGAATTTTCCGACAGCCAGAAAAAGGGTCTGGAATATCTCCTGGGTATGTTCCCATTTGTTGGTTGCAGCCATTGATCCGGTGGCGTCTATGATGAGGGTGATATCGTTGAGCAGGTTGAATTCATTTTTTTTGATGTTGAATATCGTTCCCGATGTATGTGCCCGGTAAAGCCGCCGCCGATCGATACTGCCGCTCTTCAGCCCCCGGTTGTAAATGCTTTCCCGGACCGCTACGGCCTTGAACACCGAGGCCAGGTCCTGAAGCAGTTTTTTGTTGACGTAATTGTCGGCCGGCAGAACGATATGGTTGACTTCCACGGCAACTGCGGAGCTGTCAACGGCCTGTTTCTTTAAAGTCTCTTTGATGGGAGACTCTTTTTTTTGGACAACCTTTCCCAATCTTTCGGAAAAAACCAGCTCCGGCAGGGACAGGGATTTTTTCATCCCTTTCAGATGCTGGGCTTCCTGCTTTCGAGCCTGCAAAAACACATCGGAATTATCAATGGGCCAGAATTTGACATAGGCGAAGAGTTTTTCCCAGGCAGACACATACAGATTCGCCCGGAAATCGCATCGTTCCGAGATCCCCTTGATTTTCGGACATTCTTGAATCAGGGCCGGGACCATATCGTTCAATATCCGGATCGGTTTTTTGTAGAATTTTTCAAGACTGCTTTGCCCCATCAATCTCCGGGCCGATGTGTCGGTATAGTCCTCCAGATAACGGGCTTCCCCCCTTTGTGCGGCCATGTCCCACCATATGGCGAACAGTTCCGCCAGTGAAGGGGGATGGGAGGTGACATCCAAAGCGTCCTGAATCTTTTTTTTCCTTGATTTTTCAGTATACACTCCCAGAATCGTCTGGTTGGAAAGGTTGTCGAAATAAACGCTTTCACAGGTTTGAAAGTACAATTCGAATTTGTACATATAGCGGAAAGACAGGTTCAATCTTGATTTGGCCAGCTTGAGCGCATAGGTGCTCATTTCAATGTTTTTATAGGCCAGATGGATGGCCTGGCCCACCAGTTTGTCCGTCTCCGAGGCCGGTACCGGGTATTTGCCGAGAACAGGCCGCGGATCAATGATGATTTCAGACGCCATGGTATCTTTCCATGACACTGTCCCGGCATTGCGTCCGACATGGGACACGACTTTTCTCAGGGAAACCAGAAGTTTTGCGAGTTCCAGGGTTTCCACCGGCGATTTGTCTCTGCGCCAGAATTCCGAATATCCATCCTCTCCGGCGATTTTAAAACATTCCGGACTTTCTCTAAAACCTTCGGTATTCATAACTGCCTTTTTCAAGATACCCATTTTTGACATGCAGGGTCAACAGAATGGATTCCAGCGTTTCTTTACTGGTCTGCAGGCATGTGGTCAATGCTTCTTTGAGGGTGGCACCGGCTGCAACCATTTCACCGATCATGAGAACGGTCCGGGTCGAAACCTCCACAGTAAGTTCAAAATCACTTCTCAGGGTGTTGACCGCGTCAATGATGGCATCCGCCTGCTCGACACTCACATGGGTTTTATTGATCAGCACCTCTTTTTCAACCTCATTGGGCAGGTAATCCATCAGGATAACGTAAAATCTGTCTCGAAGGGCCGGATCAAGCAGTTCCGTCCCGACAAAATCATCTCCTTCGTTCAGTGTGGCGAAAAAAATCACCCCGGGCGCGACTTCCAGCAATCCAAGTTCATCCATCCATACCTGCCTGTCATCGGACAGGATTGAAAAAAGCATGTTCAGGGCTTTGGGATTTTCGGGTCGGTTGATTTCCTCCAGATGAATGATGCAGTTGGGGGTTTGTAGCGCCAATGGAAAAAGGAACTGCTTGTATCGGGTTTCTCCGTTTTCCAGGGTATATTCGCCGAAGAGCTGTCCGGGTTCTGAAAGGATACCCACTTGAAACGTGGCCAGGGGTTTTTTATGGACAGCGGCGAACTGGCGCACAATAGATGACTTTCCGCAACCCTGTCTGCCTGCGACAAGTATGTTCACCGGATGTTTTTCAGAAATTTTGTGGAGCCTGTTCAGGATATTGAGAGTGTTGCTGTCCGCGTAAAAATACGGATCGATTTCAGGGACTGTCAGGGTGGCATTTCTTTTATCGTTCAATTCTTCACCTATATATTGAAGTTGACCCAAAAGCGACGGTTTCGCAAAAACTTGTTTTTTGAAAACAATGGACTGTATCAGTTGGCGTGCAACGTATTCTCGATCTGTTGTAACGAAGATTTATCCGATATCCGGTCCTCGACCCAGGCGATCCACATTTTTACATCAAGATCGTAGGAAGCCAATATGGATTGGGCGATTTTCGCTTTTTCTTCAGGATAACTCTCTCCAATGGGAAACGGGTATTCAATGCCGACAAGACGATAGGATTGACCGGCAAACGGATGCGCCGGCAACAGATAAATCGTCTTCAGACCCAGGGATTGAATGTATTTGCCGGTTGCCCGGAGGTTTTCTTCAGAATCATTCACTCCCGGAAGGAGGGGCACACGTATATAGGTTGTAAGGTCCTTCCGGGAGATGATTTTTTCAAGGTTTTCGAGAATGAGATCATTTGCGACACCTGTAAAGTCAATATGCTTTTTTCGGTCAAGGTGTTTGATGTCGTACAGGACATAATCCGTATAATCCAGAATTTTTTCCAGAATGGGCCAGGATTGATATCCACTGGTATCCAATGCGGTATTGATGCCTTTCTGCTTTGCCGCTTTCAGCAGAGCCAGGGTGAATTCCGGCTGGGCCGTGGGCTCTCCTCCGGAAAGGGTCAGGCCGCCGCCCGATTCATTGTAGAATGGAATGTCTTTTTCAATTTCATCCATAACCTCGTCCACGGTCATGAATTTCCCGCTGATGATCAAGGCATTGAAATCGCATGCCTCAACGCATTGAAAACAGTTCAGACATTTTTCCTTGTTGATGGTGATGATTTTAGAACCGATTTTCCCTTTCCAGCCTTTCTGGTCGGGATAAGTCGGTGTTTTCCGGGTTTCCGTCATGGCCCCGGCGGGACAGATGGTTCTGCAGTTCCCGCAGTTAATGCAGTTGGGCCAGAAATGAAACACTTCAGGAAAGTGTCGCACCCCTTCGGGATTGTGGCACCATTTGCAGTTTAGCCGACAACCTTTCAGAAACACTGTGGTTCGAATTCCCGGTCCGTCATTTGAGGCGAACTTTTGAATATTGGTTATGATGCCCATATGCTGTTTCATTTCATTGCACTCCGATCAATCCGCCGATGGTTGTCTGCCAGGCCCCGCCCTTACTGATGATGTCTTTATAGTCTTCTATCTCTTCTCTGAAGATATTGGGAAACGTATCAAAATATCCTTTTCTGCCGATATTTCCGAATTTTTTCGCTGCAAAATTGTGAAACGGGAGAAGGTCGATGCCGCAGATGTTTTTCCCTAGAGTTCGGGCAAATGCGACAATATCTTCAGGATATTGAAGATCCCAGAAATTCACCGAATGAATGATGGGCAACCTGAGTCTCATCGGGATGCCTGTCTGGGCCATTTTGCGGGCATTTTCCAGAATCAGTCGGTTGGATACCCCGGTCCATTTTTTATGCTTCCGATCATCCAGGGCTTTGATATCCAGCATTATCAGGTCGACATAGTCTAAAATGGGCCGGCTCGTATCCCAGTTGGCAAATCCACAGGTATCCAAGACGGTGTTCAACCCTTCTTTTTTGGCTCTTTTTAAAAGGGCCATGGTCATATCGGGATGCATGAGCGGCTCCCCGCCTGAAACCGTGAAGCCGCCCCCGGAAGACTCATAAAAGAGGTCATCTTTCAAAACGTCTTCGAAGACGTCTTCCACGCTTTTCAAGGTGCTGACGAACTTCAGGGCTTCATGGGGGCAAGTATCCACGCAGATCATGCACCGGGTACATTTTTCCCGGTCGATACGGGGAGGATCGACGGCCTCGATTTCCTTTTCGACGGATAAAGCGGGTGGGGAATAGTTTTTCCGCAGATTTGCGGGGATGGACCCATCCCCACCCCCAAATCGGACACTCTGGGCAGGATCTTCCTTATATCGAACCCGGGGGGGAATAATGGCGTTTTCCGGGCAATTCTCAGCACAGGCGCCACATCTTACGCATTTGTCTTCGTAATAGAAAAACTCCTGGTAGGTGTGGATATTTTCCGGGTTGTGGCACCATGCGCAATTGAGGGGGCATCCTTTTAAAAAAACCGTGGTTCTGATGCCGGGACCGTCATTGACGGAAAAACGCTGTATATTGGTAACCAGATGTTTAATTTCGGAATCAACAGGTGTCATGATCATCCATCCTTGTTGCTTGAATTTTATACTTTACAGCAGGTTTTTGATATCTTTCCAGGATTCACCGGCTTCGAATTTCGGACAGGCGGCCATGGATTTCTGTACCATTTTCCCTCTGATGGCGGTTTTGGTCTGCTGGGTTTCAGCAAGCTGCATTCTTTCAACCAGGCATACGCCGGTGGTCGGGTCGCCCGTGGGGGAAGGTGTAACGAATTTACAGTCTTTACAGGTTGCCATGAGTGTGCTCCTTGATAAAAAAGGTGACTGGGTATGAAGTCATCCCCGGTCGGGCCGGGGATGACTTAAAAAAACGATAACTCTGTTTATCCGGCCGCGATATCCTGTTCCGTCCGTGCAATGATCGTATCCTGAGAATACCTTGCAAGGTCGATGAATTTAGCACTGTAGCCCGCAATTCGGACCAGGGTGTCGGTGTATTTTTCCGGTTCGATCTGTGCGGCTTTCATATCCGCGGTTGAAATCACATTGAACTGTACGTGATCGATGCCGAGGGAATGCCAGGTTTTCATGTATGCGTGCCAGAGATCGAAACCGGCATCACTGTTCATGAGAACCGTTGATAGTCGCTGGTTCAGAAGAATGCCCTTATGCTTTGATGCATTGATCTTGGACACGGATTTGAGTACGGCGGTGGGACCGTTTTTATCACAGCCCATATAGGGAGAGCTGCCCCCGTCATCCAGCGCTTCGCCGGCATGTCTGCCGTTGGCGGTGGCGGCTGTTTTGGGACCATTGACGATATAACCGGCCACGGACTGGGCCAAGGGCAGTGGATAGGTGCCTGAATAGGTGGTGTTTCTTTTCCATTCATCGGCAACCAGGTCATAATACTTTGTGGCCACGGCGTCGGCATAGGGATCGTCATTGCCGAATTTAGGTGCGTTCCAGAAATCGAGACGCATTTCTTCTTTGCCTTCCCAGTTGTTCCGCAAGGCATCCATCAATTCCGCCATGGTGTATTTTTTCTCGTCAAACACCAGTTTTTTGATGGCGGCCATGGAATCAATCACCACGACACTGCCGCCGATGATATTGTGCCAGGGATTGGCCACTTCAGCCAGCTCATTGGCATCCATCCCTTTTTCAACGCATCCGTCGTCAATGCTCGAAATAAACGGACAACTGAGGTGTCTGGACTCCATAACACGACCAACGTCCTTGGATCTCAGGCTGAGTTCGATGGCGTACCGGAGCTGCATTTTCATGGCATTCCAGACCTGGTCGAAACTGGTGAATGCAGCCGCATCGCCTGTTTCAGGACCCAGCTGCATATTAGTGAAGAATTCATCGAATCCATTGGTCAGAGCGATTTCCATGACCTTGGCCGGATATACGTCGGAACCGCCCTCGCTCCGGGTTTTCTGGGTGCCTCGCCGTCCCGTGATTCCGGGAGACATGCACAAGACGAGGGCCCAGTCCCGGGCCACATCTTCAGGCACATTAAAGTATTTGATCAATTGCTGGGTATTCATCTCATCATTTTTAATAGAGGGGAACCCGAACCCTTTTTTAATGCAGTTGAAAACCCTTTTCTTGGTTTCCACATTACCTTTTTCATTCCATCTGAAGGCAATGGACGGTTCGGTGGTGACGATACTCTCGGTGGCTTCGAGAATGGCATTGGTGCAGTCGTTGCTGGCATCCGAACCATCCGGATTGATCCCGCCCAGGGTGAGGATGAACAGGTCGTTTGAACCCGCGAAAAATTCCCTGAGCTGTCTGCCTTTGGTGCTGCCGTGTTCGGAAACTTTGAGCCTTTCGCATTCAAAGAGCTCGACCGCTTCTTCACGGGTCATGGGCTGATCGGTTTTGTCAAGGACGCTTTTTTTGAAGAACGGCCAGAGCAGCTTGTCTTCTTTGTGGCCGTAGCCGCTGCTGTAGCGTTCCAGACTGTGACACAAAAGAAAGGTGAACCACTTGGATTGCATGGCGTCTTTCAGGCCCCTGGCTGGATAGGCGGGAACATGCCTGCAGATATCGGCAATTTCAAGCAGCTCTTCTTTTCTCTTTGCGTCGGCCAGGAAATTTTCAGCAATGATCTTGGCCAGCCTTGCGTGCCTCTGAGCCCAGCCCACAACCGCTTTCATGGCAATGACCATGGCTCTCCACTGATCGATTTTATCCAGATAATGCAGGTTTTCCGGTGCGTTCCATGGCGATTTGCGCATTTGCGCATTTGCATCGGCGATTTGTTTTTCAACGACTTCGATGCGCTTGAGCAGTCCGTCCTCAATAACGGATTCATAATTGGGCACGATGCTTGAAAAGGCGGTTACAAACATAGGGGGCTGAACCGTGGTAGCGGAATACATGATCCCTATTTCTTCAGGTGTGAAATATTTTTCCGCTTTTCTCTGAATGGTATAAGGTTTCCAGTATTCCGCAATTTCCCGCATTTCTTCTTTATGGTCGCAGTACTGGCTTTCGACCATATCCACGGTTGAAAAATAGGAAAGCTCCGGATACATCGGAAAATAATCAGGATGTTCCGTATTGGCGCCTACGATCAGTTCATCGTCCTGGATGTGGATGGTGATGTTTGTAAGGATGTTCTCAAGTCCCCTGGCCCGGATGATACAGTTCGGTTCCCCGATGTTTTCCTTATGGGATTGAGTTATGAGCCTGGCTCGTTCAACTCCGGCTCTGACGCCGGGGTCGACATATTCTCCACCTGCTACATGTTTGAATCGGCATCGGTTTTTAAGTCTTGCGGTTCTCTCGGTTGTCGGCATGATGGTTCCTCCTGTCTGATATCGGTTTAGAAAATAGACTTGATTCAAATGAATTGGGTTCAGGTCCTCTGTCTGTAACGCTGGCAGGCATCACTGCTTTCCGATACCGGTTTGGACAGCCAGAACTTGCCTTTTGTATCCTGTTGTTGTTGGACGCAATCCCCTTTGCCGGGTTCGAAATCCATATCCGTTTCCGGAACTGGAAAGAAAAAAGCGCATTGCTCACATTTTGACATTTGATCCTCCTTGCTTAAGATTGTTCATTGTTAAAACAACTATTGCAAAACTCGCTTCGGCGGATTGCAGTATTCGTCATGCTTCCCAAGCCCTTATCGTCTTTTCTGGAAGCATGCCAACTTGCTCAATACAAAACGCATATCAGAAATTATTTATTTTTTTGGAATGCCCGACACCTCCTCAACCCTTCTTTCTAAAATCAGCGCATCTGGATATCAAACCGCACTGTGTTTGATCGTTGGGTGATTTTTTGAATTATTGAATGATATTCAATCAATCAAAGAGATGTTTGTCAAGGTATATTTATGAAAAAAATAAAAAAAATCCCGCCCACTTTTTAATCATAATTTGTAATAAAAAAATATCATACTGTAATAATTATATTTTTTTAAAATATTGGGTTGCGCCTGACTGGGCCAGAGGGGTGGTCTGATGAGAAAATCCCGGATTTTTAATGGCGAGCAGATGAATTGAATATAACTCAAAACAAAAATGGTTGAATAAAATTCAAAAATCATTATAATTCAATATCGCTGTCAATCGTGTTTTTAAAAAATATTGTCCAGAGATAAATATAAAGGATTGAAATCTGGTTATCTGTAAAACCTGGGAGAATAAATCTGAATGGGAAATAAAAACGGAAAAAAACAAGCCATTCTCCGGGCGGCTCAGGAAATATTTGCGGAAAAGGGCCTCGCCAATTCCACTATTTCCGAAATCGCAAAAAAGGCGGATGTCGTTGACTCCATCATATACCATTATTTTGCCAATAAGGAAGATCTGCTGTTTTCTTCAATAGAAGAGCTGATTGAAAAATCCCACGAAGAACTTTTGTTTCACTTCAAAGGTCTTATGGGCCCGGTGTCCCATCTAGGAAAGATGGTCTGGTTTCATCTGTATCAGAATGATTTCAGCTCCGGGGACGCACGTTTGATGAAAAATCTCCTGTTTGAATGCCGGTCCAATAAGGATTACTACAATCATTCGGGATATCGGGCGCTTCAGAAGTATGCAGGCATCATGCTGGCGATTTTGAAAAAAGGGGTAAATGAAAAATATTTCCGCAACGATCTCGAGATATTTATTCTAAGGGACATGATTTTCGGGTTTCTGGATGAAGAATCATTGAGTTGTCTGGCATATCGGGAGATCGAAGAAACATTGCCGGATTTCGAGCCGATCATGTCCCTGATCATGTCCATGATCGGAATCGATTCCGATGAATCGGCCGTCAATATGAACCCCAATGTCTCTGTAGGAGTGGAGAATGTGCGAAACGACAAGGCAGAGAGGGTCTCCGAAGCTGCCGTCTCGATTTTTGCGCAAAAGGGCCATCGAAAGACAACCATGCTGGAAATAGCGGAGCGGGCGGGCGTTGCGGAAGGGACCATATATGAATACTTCAAAAACAAGCAGGATCTGTTGTTTTCCATACCCAAGGATAAATTTTTATCTTACCAGGACAAACTCAAAGGGGTTTTTGTCCACAAGGATCCTCTTGCCAAGCTCCGGACTTTTATCTGGGAGTATTTCAGAATTTTCTCATCGGATAGTGAATTTCTGACTATTTTCTTGTGTGACATAAAATTGAACAAACTGTTTTACAGTACCGAAGCATTCATCGCGTTTTTAAACACCAATGAAATTCTGTATGAAATTTTAAATGAGGGTAAGGCGTCGGGCGTTTTTCGTCCGGACCTGAGCAACAGGGTTTTCCGGAATCTGTTTCTGGGCGCCTTTTCCCATCTTTCCATCCGATGGTTTGTGCTTGAACGGGTCACACCTATTAAAATGATGTCGGAACTGGCCACTATTACGAATCTATTGTGCCGGGCCGTAACCCGGAAATCTGAAAAAGTCTTTGAAAATATTTAACCCCGGCCAACGGAAGAAGGGGGGCTATTTTATAAAAATCGTCCCCTTCTTCACGTTTTCGGGTGCACCTCGACGGATGAATCCCGCGTAACACTCCCCCCTTCCGAACAACTTGCAGTCAAAATTCAATCGCCGGCATTTGATTCTTTTTTCCGGACAGAAAGAAAATGGATCTTCCTCTCAGAAGATCGAGTCTTAATATCACTAATAAAAGTCAAGTTTTGATGAATATTCAGGCAAATTTTTCGATAATTATTTTTCGATAACTATTTTACGGTGTCTGAAAAATAACTTTGAAACTTTGAAGATCTATTAAAAAAATAAATAAATTTAGATAGTTATATTTTAGATCCCCTTTATTCACCTCATCTGGCGGAAGAAGTTCATTATTTTTTTACCCTTGACAGCCATTAATTCGTGTGCTTGAATATTCCTCAATAACAATATAAACAAAGTTTCTTTCAGAACCATGTTTTTAACAAAAGTAAAAATAGATTTAAAATTCAAGATAATAAATAAACACTGGGAATTGATTTTTATTCAACCGTTATGACAAGGAGGCGCTATGTCTGAGAAAAAAAAGGTTAAAAAAGAAAAAGAACCGGATATCACGTTTTACCATCCCGATCTGCTGGAGATTCCCGAAAACGGGCAGCCTTATCTGAAGGGATATCGATGTAAAAAGTGCGGGCAGCTGGATTTTCCTAAACTGGACCCCTGTCCGTCTTGCTGGGGTGAAGAATTCGAAGTGGTGCCTTTGTCCAGAAAAGGGATCCTTTACAGTTTTTCAGATCTGTATATCGGTCAGCCGGGCCTGGAAACGCCTTATATCTGTGGATATATCGACCTGCCTGAAAACCTGAGGATATTCGCCATGCTCAAGGGAGAGGTCAATACCTTTACATGTGATGAAGAAGTTGAACTTACGACAGGCCCGATACGAAAGAACGCCGACGGCCTTCCCATTATCAGTTACATGTTCCAGAAAGCTTAGGAGGCAAAGATGAAACTACAGAGAGATGTTTATATCGCAGGAGTAGGTGAGACGATTTTCGGCAGGCATAAAATGGATTACGATGAACTGGGACGGATCGCGGCATTTCAGGCCATCAAATCCTCCAATATCGACAAGCCGGGAATGATCGGTAGTGCATATGTGGGCAACGCCCATAACGGCATCGTCACCGGCCAGACGATTTTCAAAGATATCGGAATCTGCGGCACGGCTCCCATCATCAATGTGGAAAGCGCTTGTTCCGCCGGTGCCATGGCCGTCCATCTGGCTATCAAGGACGTGGCCTGCGGGTTGACGGAGCTGTCCATGGGCGTGGGTGCGGAAAATCACACCTTGCGTCGTCAGAGCGGAACCGCATTCATGCCGGCCATGAATGATATTGAAGCGGTTCATGGCGGGGTCATGACCGGGAAGTATGCCATGCGAGCCACTCGGTATATGTATGAAACCGGCGCTACCATTGAAGATCTGGCACTGATCTCTCAGAAGAACAGAAGGCACGCCACCCATAACCCCCATGCCTCTTTCAAGGGCGAATACAGTATCGAAGAAATCGTCAATTCCAGAATGGTGGCCTACCCGCTTACTCTGCACCAGTGCTGCGGCATTGTGGACGGCGCCGGCGCAGTGGTGGTCTGCTCTGCAGACATGATCAAGAAACTGGGCATTCAAAAACCGGTGAAAATCAGAGGATCCGTCGTGACTTCAGGTCCGTATCACAACCGTCCACGGGACATCACCGGAGACGATATCACTGAGATGACGTCCGAACTCCTTTACGAGGAATCCGGCATCGGTCCCAAGGACGTGGATATCCTGGAGCTGCATGATGCTTTCACCATCGCCGAACTGCTGTATTATGAATGCATGCAGCTTTGCGGAAAAGGCGAAGGGCTGAAATTTCTCAGAGACGGCCAGGCGACCTATGGAGGTCAGTGTGTTGTCAGCCCGAGGGGCGGAATGTTGTCTTACGGTCATCCCATCGGCGCTTCCGGCGCAGCTCAGATTGCGGCCAATGTCAAACAGCTCAGGGGAGAATGCAACGGATACCAGGTTGAGCCCATTCCAAGGGTTGCCATGTCCCATGTCACGGGCGGCGGATTGTCGGGCACGGAACATGCGGCATGTACCATGCACATGATTGCAAGCGATTGGTAGATCCAACGCAGCCTCGATAATTTTAAAACGAATGGATTAAACAGGAAAAGGAGATATGAAAATGGGATCATTTAAAGACAGGGTCGTGCTGATCGAATCCGTAGGGGATGACATTGCCTATGCCATTGCCTGCAAGACGGCATCCAAGGGTGCGAAACTGGCACTCCTTGACATTGATGGGAAAAACACCTCGCAAATGGTGTCCAGGCTCAAGGAAAATGGGATCGAAGCTTTGGGAATCACGGCTGATCCGGCCGACTGCACCGGCGCCAAGCAGGCCATTGCAACCATCATGGAAAAATACGGAAGAATTGATGTACTGATCAACAATTCTGATTTCTCCGCGGAAAACGATATTGTGGAAACCAAGGCCCAGGTCTGGTATCAGGGGGCCAAAAACAATATCGATCCCGCCTTTTTCCTGTGCCGGGAGGTGATTCCGGTCATGCGAAGACAGGGGTACGGTCGGATCATCAATATCGGCAGCATCGAATACCTGGGCCTGCCCCATACGTCCGTATACAGTGCGGCCAAATCGTCCATGCTGGGATTTACACGTTCCCTTGCTCTTGAAACCGCAAAAGATAAAATCACGGTCAACTGGGTGGTCAAGGGAACCATTCGAACATCAAAGATGTCCCAGGAGCAGGAAGAGAAACTGGCTGCCAGAATTCCGGTGAAAAAACTGGGGACACCGGAAGATGTCGCGGGCGCCGTGACCTTTTTTGCCGCGGATACATCGAAATTCATAACAGGTCAGACTTTTTTTGTCTGCGGCGGAAAAAGCCTGTATTTTTCCATGTCCATTTAGGGCGCTGTTATATAAAAATTCAGGATATGTGGAGGTAAAAAATGGGAGTAGAAAACAGAGTCGCGATCATTACGGGGTCTGCCAGTGGAATGGGCAGGGATACGGCATTCAAGCTGGCTGAACATGGGGCCAGGATAGTCATCAACGATATCGCGGAAGACAAGGTGGAACAGACTGCAAAGGAGCTTCGGGACAAAGGGTACGACGCCATCGGCATTGTGGCCGATATCTCAAACAAAGATGCGGTGGCATCCATGGTTGCGGAAACCATATCCGCCTTTGGTTCCATCGATATTCTGGTCAACAATGCCGGAATGGAGAGGGCCGGTGCATTGAGAAAACTTTCCGAGCAGGATTGGGACATTACACTGAATGTCAATTTGAAAGGCCCTTTCCTGTGCAGTCAGGCAGTACATGGCCATATGGTGGAACAGAACCGGGGCCGGATCATCAATATTGCCTCCAGGGCATGGCTGGGGGGACCTGGGCAGGCTCCGTATTCTTCGGCAAAGGCCGGCCTGGTTGGGTTGACCCGCACTCTTGCTCTTGAACTCGGCGCAAAAGGCATTACCGCAAATTGTATCGCCCCGGGGCTGATCCTGACGCCCATGTGGTATGAACTTCCTGAAAAGACAAGGGATTTCCTATCTGCCAAACAGCCTTCAGGCAACATCGGCGAAGGCGATGATATTGCCAATACCGTTCTGTACCTGGCCGACGATGAATCCGGTTATGTCACCGGTCAGGTTCTGTATGTGTGTGGGGGAAGAAGTCTGTTTTCAGGCTGATCAATAATGACGGCTTTTGTCGTCAGAATTGGTGACACCTGCATCCGGTCTGAACATGATCGTAAATCAATAAAAAATGAGGAGGAAAGGCAATGGAAGGTGGACGTGAAAATAGATCCCTGTCGGATGTGAAAGTGCTGGATTTCACAGGCGAGCTGGGGCCCTATGCTTCAAAATTGTATGCCGGGCTGGGTGCGGAGGTGATTCACCTTGAACCGATAACCGGAGATCCGTTGCGAAGAAAAGGTCCTTTTTACAAGGGAGAATCAGACAACATGGAAGCCAGCCTCCAGTTCCTTTATTATAATGGGAATAAAAAAAGCCTGGCTCTGGATCTTCACAGGGAAGAAGGCCGGAATATTTTTTTAAGGCTGATTTCAAAAATCGACATTTTCATGGAAAGTTGCGTCCCCGGGTATCTTGATAACCTGGGGCTTTCCTATGGGAATCTGAAAGAAGTCAATCCCAGGCTGGTTCAAACTTCCATCACTCCATACGGCAGTGTCGGGCCGTATAAGGATTACCCGGGGTCCGACCTGACATGCTCGGCCATGGGCGGATTTTTATACCTGGCCGGCATCGACAATGAAAAACCGGTCAGGGCCTGTGATGACCAGGCCTATCGAATGGCTGAATCCTATGCGGCGGTAGGCAGTTCCATTGCGCTGCTCTATGCCAAGAGAACCGGGAAGGGCCAGTTTGTAGATGTCTCCGCCATGGAAGCCGTGGGCATGGCGCTGGAAAATTCAGCCCAGTACTGGGATCTGGAGGGCAGCATCCGCCGGGGAAGAGGAACGGAAGCCGGTTCGGCTACGGTCCATCCCTGTAAAGACGGCTTTATCGCCATTGTCGCGATAATGGGAAAGAACAAGATTATGTGGGAGCCCTTTGTCAAATGGATGAAGTCTGAGAATGTTGAGGAATGGCAGATTTTTGAAGATCCCAGATGGATCGAACCTTCGTACAGGCGATCGGCTGAGGGCTATGAAACCTTTTGCCGTATTTTCCACCGTTTTACCATGAAACATGACAAAATGACACTGTACGAAAGAGGGCAGGCCAATCGCATCGCCTTGTCTCCGGTGAGCAACGGCAGAGATCTCCTTGAAAACCCGCAGCTGAAACATCGCAATTTCTGGCAGACCATTGAGCATGAGCATCTTGGCGGAGAAATCACTTTTCCGGGCGCACCCTATGAATTCGGCGAGTTGGACTGGCGGTTCGGTTTTCCCGCACCCAGATTCGGTGAACACACGACGCAAATACTCGAGGAACTTGACTACACTAGAGAAGAAATAGCTGTTTTTTCAAAGGAGGGAATCGTTCATGTCTAATTTTGAAAAAGCATTGGAAGGGTTGATTGTGTGTGATTTTTCCTGGGTCGGCGCAGGTCCCATCACAACCAATGTCCTGGGCCAGTGCGGTGCCGAGGTGATCAAGATCGAAAGCGTGAAACGACCGGATATTTTAAGAAAAGGCGGTCCTTTCAAGGACGGGATTGCCGACGGATTGGAGCGGAGCGGATATTTTGCGAACCGGAATCCCAATAAAAAGTGCATCGCCCTGAACATGCGGCAGCCCATGGCCCGGGAAGTGGCCATCCGCCTGATAGAAAAAAGTGACATCATCATCAATAATTTCAGGGTCGGGCAGATGGAGAAATGGAACCTGGGCTGGGAAGACGTGAAAAAAATCAATCCCCGGATCATTTACGTGACCATGAGTCTGCAAGGCACCGACGGTCCCCATAAATCCTTCATGGGTTTCGGTGTGAACCTGAACGCTTTGTGCGGATTGACCGCCCAGGCCTGCATGCCGGGAAAAAGCCCGTTTGGCACCGGCACCAATTACACGGATCATGTGATGGTCCCGACCCATACCCTGTTCGGTATCATGGCGGCCCTGCTTCAACGGGAAAAAACCGGTCTGGGACAGACCGTTGAAATTTCACAGCTTGAATGCGCCATTGCCATGAAACCCATTGACGGAATGGTCTACGCGGCCAATGGCGAGATCATGGGCCCCATGGGGTACGGGGATCCCAATGCCGCTCCCCATGGTGTTTATACAACCCTCGGGTTCAGAAAATGGCTGGCCATTGCCGTGTTTTCCGAGGCGGAATGGGCTTCCCTTCAGAAGGTCATGGGCCATCCGGCCTGGGCAAAGGATGATAAGTTCGCCACCCTTGCAGGGAGAAAGGCAAACGAAGCCGAATTGAACGAGCGTATCGAAGCCTGGACAAAGCATCAATACGCCTCGAAACTCATGAAACAGCTGTTGAAGGAAGGCGTGAAAGCCGGTATCGTGCACGATGCCAGAGCCGCCATTGAAGACGAGCATCTGATCGAGCGTGAATTCTGGTCTTATCTGGACCATCCGGTGGTGGGCCTGACCTTATACAACCGGGCGCCCATCATGTTTTCAGAAACCCCGATCGTCATGGAAAAGGCGGCTCCGCTCCTGGGTGAGCACACAGACGAGGTTCTGACCGGTTTTCTGGGATATTCGAAAAAAGAACTGGATGAGTTGAAGGCGGCGGATGTGCTGGTCTAACTGAAAATCATGACTATCAGAAAATAGAAGAGGGGAATTATGGATTTTGGAATATCTGAAGAATATATGATGCTCAAAGAAGCCATGAGGGAATTTGTCAAACGGGAGCTCATGCCCCTGGAAAAGACGCTGCTTGAAAGGGATATGAGCCTCTGGACCCAGCCGGGCCCCTTGATTCCGAAGGAAGATTCGGACCGGCTGTATGCCATTACCAAGGAACTGGGATTCTGGGGAATAGAGGTCGAGGAAAAATTCGGGGGACAGGGGCTGGGCATGCTCGCCAAAACGCTGATCATGGAAGAAATGTGCAAAAGTTATGTGGGGTTTTCACCCCATGGCTTTATGCTGCCTCCCGACGCCCCTAATCTGTACTATCTGCACGCTTGCTGCGTGGATGATCAGCGTGATAAATATTTTATTCCCTACTGCAACCACGAACTGGATTCGGCAATGGCTGTTACGGAGCCGGATGCCGGGTCGGATGTGAGCGGACTCAAAACATCCGCAGTCCGTACAGGGGACAAATGGGTGATCAATGGAACCAAGACCTTTATCAGTAAATGCGACAAAGACAATGTGTTTTTTATCCTGATCGCCGTTACCGACAAGAACGCGCCGACCAAGGACCGGTTCACGGCATTTCTCATCGACAAAACCATGCCCGGTGTCCGGGTGGGAAAAGAAATTCCGGTGATCGGCGCCATGCCGACCTGGGAGCTGATTTTAAATGATGTCGAGGTGGGAGACAACGCGGTTCTAGGCGATGTGGGAAAAGCCTTTATCCCCCTTCAGAATCGCTTCGGGGTCCGCCGGATCGAGCTGGCATCCAGATGCACCGGCATGGCCGAGAGGATCATTCAGATGATGATCGACCAGGCCAATACCCGGACAACCTTCGGCAAACCCCTTGCGGAACGTCAGACCGTCCAGAACTGGATCGCGGATTCCACCATGGAGCTCGAGGCGGTCAGGCTCAGGCTGTATTATGCCGCCTGGAAATCCGACCAGGGCTTGACCGATCTGAGAATCGAAGGTTCCGGCATCAAGGTGGCCGCAACGGAGATGCTTTCCAGTGTCGCGGACAGGGCTATGCAGCTCCATGGCGGAGTGGGGTTGTCCAAGGAACTGGGAATCGAATATGTGGCACGGATGGTGAGAATCTGGCGGGTACTGGAAGGTCCCAATGAAATTCATCGCTGGACCATTGCCAGGCAGCTTCTGAAAGACAAAAAACCCTATAACCCATTCATCGTGGTATCAGAATAGAAACCGAACAACAGGTGACGACAATCTCTATTGGAAAAGGAGTAGATATAATGGGCGTAGAATTTACCAAAGAAGATCATGTGGCATATATTACATTGAATCGGCCGGAAGCGATGAATTCCCTGGATCCGGAATCCGTCACACGGCTGGCGGAAGTATGGGCCGAAGTGGCCGGAGACGACGATATCCGGGTATCGGTGTTGACTGGTGCCGGAGAAAAATCATTTTGTACGGGAACGGACATGAAAAAAACCCCGCCGCCCCAGGAATGTATGGCTTCCATCTGGCTCAGAGAAGGCCAGCCCATCATCCCCCACATGAAAATGTGGAAACCCATTATCTGCGCCGTCAACGGCTATGCCATCGGCGGCGGCCTGGAAATGGCTCTGGCCTGTGATCTGAGAATCGCCAGCACCAAGGCCAAATTCGGTCTTACCGAGGTCAAGGTGGCCAGTCTGGCCGGCTTGAACGGAACCCAGTGCATCCCCCGCGCCATTCCCCAGGCCGTGGCCATGAAAATGCTGTTGACAGGTGAGTTGATCGATGCAACAGAAGCCCACAGAGTCGGGTTGATCAGTGATGTAGTCGAACCGGAAGAATTGATGAACTTTGCAAAAAGCCTGGCTCTGAAAATTGCCGGCAACGCTCCCTTGAGCGTGAAGGCGGCCAAACAGGCAGCGGTCATGGGGCTTGAAATGCCGCTGGAGCACGGGATCGCCTTTTCTCATCTCTTGTGGGGGGCTTTGAGGGATACCGAGGACAGAAAAGAGGGTTTTACGGCATTTGCGGAAAAAAGGGCTCCCCAATGGAAGGGCCGGTAATATCCATTCGTTAACAACAGTGGAGGAAAAGACATGCACATTGCGGTATTAGCAAAGGTTGTCCCGGATTATTTGGTTCCATCCATGGATTTTGAATTGTCAAATAACCGGGCCCATGAAAGGTTTTCCCGAATGCTGGGGCTGTATGATGAAAATGCCATTGAAACGGGCATTCAGCTCAAGGAAAAGACATCTGCGTCATTGACCCTCATTTCCTACGGCGGTGAGGGGGATGTCCAGTTTTTACGAAAAGGTGCGGCCATGGGTGCCGACCAGTTGATTCTGGTGAAAGGGGACTCGGATGATGCCGCTGTGATCGCCGAAAATCTCAAGGCCGCCATCCAGAGCCTGGGTGATGTGGATCTGGTCCTGGCCGGACAGCAGTCCGCGGATATGGACCGGGGAGTCGTGCCGGGTATCCTGGCTCAGATGCTGGACATTCCCTTTATCCCCCAGATCGGGTATATCGATCATAAAAACGGTTCCTGGACCGTTACCCAGATTACGGCCACGGGAAAGCGAGATCTGGAATTCAGCGGGCCCGGTGTCCTGTCCATTACCAGCATCCCTGAAAATGTGCCCCGGATACCTGCCGTACGGGCTATTTTTGCGGCAAAGAAGAAACCGGTTGTAAAGATGGAATCCACGAACCAGGGGAAAATGGCGCTCAAGGAACTGGAGGTCCGGATACCAAAGGTTGAATCCGTCTGTGAATTCATCGATGCGGAAGATCCGGCTCAGGCTGCCAGGACTTTGTTAAACCGGTTGAATGAGGAGAGATATCTATGAAAACGCTGATCATTGAAAATATTGATCTGAAAAAAATGGGTGAACTCAAAACAGTGAGCCGGCAGTTTTGTGAACTTCCCGATATCATTGCCCTGGGAGAGGGAAGCGTTCCCGGAGTCTTCGGCAAGGCCTGGCAGTGCGATCACACCCTTCCGGCCAACCTGGTCTCGGACATTGTCCGGATTATCCGTCAGGAGCATTATGAAATGATCCTGATGAGTGTCTCAACACTGGGAACAGGCCTGGCCGGCCCTCTGAGCGCAGCTCTGTCGGCTCCCGTTGTTACCGAGGTGACGGCTGTTCATCCGGATATGGTGGTGGAGCGGCCCATTTATGGGGGTAAGGCCTTGATCAGGCACAAGATCGAGGCCACTCCGGCAATATTGACCATTCGACGAAAATATTTCGAGCCCGAGCCTCTGGATGGACACACCCCTTCCATTCCTCTGGAGTGGGAAGCGGAAAAGGTCCGTTTGATCAGTGAGAAAAATGAGCAGGCGGACGGGATTCCCCTGGAAGATGCCCCGATCATTGTGTCCGGAGGTCGGGGCATCGGAAATGCCGACAATTTCGTCCTGCTCCAGACCTTGGCCGATCAGTTGAACGGTGCGGTGGGCGCGTCAAGGGGTGCGGTGGACGAGGGATGGGCCTCTCCCACCCGCCAGATCGGCCAGACCGGGAAGATTGTGGCTCCCAGTGTGTATTTTGCGGTGGGTATATCCGGAGCCAGCCAGCACCTGGCAGGGATAGCCAATTCAAAATGCGTGGTGGCCATTAACAAAGACGAAGAGGCCAATATTTTTAACAGAGCCCGGTTCGGACTGGTCTGTGATTATCAGAAAATCATCCCCCAATTAACCCAGGCGATCAAGGAGGATAGATAAATGCCCCGCATCCCCTATTGGAATATCGATTATGGTGTCATTATCGATATTATGGCGATTCCGGTATTCATTGTGTTCTTTTACGGCCTTTATCGGCAATGGCGGTTGATCAAACAGGGAAAAATGCGGGTGATCCCCTCGATCGACAAAATGATTCAGGGAATCGGCCCCTTTCGTTTGAAAGCCTTTCTGGTCAGGGGCATCCTGAATGCACGGCTCTACCGGAAACCGGCCTCGGGCATGGCCCATGGATTTGTATTCTGGGGGATGATCACGCTTTTTATCGGGACAAACCTGGTGATTCTGAACATTTTATTCGGCCTTCCGGTTTTCAGTGGCGGGTTCAATCGCTGGTTCATGTCGTTCATGCTGGATCTGGCCGGTTTACTGGCCCTGGTCGGGATTGTTTTTTTCCTGGTCCGGCGGATGATTCCGCCGGACCGCCTCCGATTGCCCGAGTCCAGAAAAGGGTTTGTGCCGGTCAGTGGCCTTCTGGCCTTGATTCTTCTCACCGGATTTGTGATTGAAGGCGCAAGGATCGCAGCGGCAGGCGGTCCTCTGGAAGGGGGTGCCTTCGTGGGCAATTTTCTGGCGTCAAGCCTGATCAGTCCGACCCAGGCCCTTGACATCCACGTGATCACCTGGTGGGTACACGGTCTTCTGGCCATGGGCTTTATCGTCTATATTCCGTATTCTCCCCTGGTTCACATAATCCTCGCTCCGGTGAACGCGGGGTTTGCCGATCCGGCCCCGGGAGTGAAAATGGGGGTCATGGATTTCTCCGCGTTTGAAAATGAGGATGCAGAGGAATTGCCGGCCCTGGGCGCAGACAAGCTGGCTGATTTTACCCGCAAGCGGTTTCTGGATTTTTCAAGCTGTCTTTGGTGCGGGCGATGCCAGGAAGTCTGCCCCGCCTATAACACGGACAAACCCCTGTCTCCCAAGGGAGTGATGATCACCCTGGCGGACCGCCTGGCTGCGGGTAAGCTGGATGAATCGCTTATTGACGGTATTTCCATGGATGCGATTTTCAGCTGCACCACCTGTGCGGCCTGCATGGAAGCCTGTCCTGTAAGCATCAACCAGCCTAAAACCATCATGCGATTCCGGCAGAATCTGGTCATGGAGAAAAGCCGGATTCCGGAACTGATGGGGAAAGCAGTGGCCAGCCTTGAGCAGCGGGCGCATCCTTTTTTCGGCACGGGTTCGGGTGCCGCAGAATGGCGCAAGGATCTGGATGTACCGGTTTTTGAACCCGGCCGAACCGAATATCTGCTCTGGATCGGCTGCTCGGTCACCTATGAACAGCGGGCCCAGAAAATCGGAAGAGCCATGGTTCATATTTTACAGAAGGCCGGGGTTTCCTTTGGTATTCTCGAAGAATCCCGCTGTACAGGCGATCCTGCCAAGCAGATGGGCAACGAATTTTTGTTTGCTGAAATTGCTCAACAGAATATCGAAGATTTTTCCGCTTTGGGGATCAAAAAAATCATCACCTTGTGTCCGCATTGCTTTAACAGCTTTACCCGGCATTACCCCAAACTGGGCGGTGAATATGAGGTCATCCCCCACGGTTCTTTCATCAAAATGCTTATGGATGGGAAGAAACTGAACCTGATCCGAAAAAATCAGCATATTACCTATCATGATCCCTGTTACCTGGGCAGACGCAATGGGATTTACGATGACCCCAGAAACGTCATCTCCGAAGTGGGGAATCTGGTTGAAATGCCCCGGCACCGGAACGAAAGTTTTTGTTGCGGCGGGGGCGGAGGAAATTACTGGGCCGAGGAGCAGGGCTCCCGCATCAATCAGCACAGAGCCGGAGAGGCCCTGGAAACAAAGGCCGATACCATTGCGGCGGCCTGTCCCTTCTGTCTGCTCATGCTGACCGATGGGTTGAAAAAGCATACGGAAGAAACGAAAGTCTTTGATATCGCCGAAATAGTAGATGCTTCGCTTTCCTGATACCTGACAAGGATATGCCATGACGGTTACCAAGCGATTTGCCGAATACATTTATCAGACCGGGTACGCGGATATTCCCCGCGAGGTTCACCGGTACGCCCGGTTATGTCTTCTAGATTGGATAGGGGTGACCCTGGGCGGGTCACGGGAACCGATCAGTGACATTGTATTGGATTTCATTGATATTGTGGGCGGCAATCCCCATGCCACCATTATAGGCAGGGGAATCAAAACCAATCTGATTTTTGCGGCATTGGCCAACGGCACCCTGTCCCATGCCCTGGATTTCGACGACACCCATAAAAATTCGGGAACCCATCCCAGTGTCTGCCTGGCCCCTGCGGTCATGGCCGTGGGAGAGTACATGAAATCCTCGGGCCGGGATCTGATCACAGCTTTTATCCTGGGGTTTGAAATCGCGGCCAGAATCGGGGAGGCGGCCGGGTCCGCCCACTATGATTATGGCTGGCACGCTACGTCCACCATCGGCCGTTTCAGCGCCACGGCCGCCGCGGCCAAACTCATGGGGCTCTCCCAGGAACAGATCGTGAATGCGTTTGGTATCACCGGCACCCAGGTATCCGGTCTGAGAGAGGTGTTCGGCACCATGAGCAAGCCTTTTCATGCCGGAAAGGCGGCCATGGACGGTGTCCTGTCCGTTTCTCTGGCCAAACGGAATTTTGACAGCAGCCACGAAATTTTTGAAGGCAGATTCGGCCTGAAAAACGTATTTGCGCCCCAGGCCGATGCCAGTCGGCTGCTGAAAGACCTCGGCCTCACCTACCATATTTCGGATATCGCCTTTAAACCCTACGCTTCGGCCCTGGCCACCCATTCCACCATTCAGGCCATTGAAGCCATGAAAGCAAAAGAACATATCTCGGCAGCGGATGTGCAGAGCGTACAGATCGAATTCGGACCCCTTCCTTTCAGCGTTGTCAACATCAAGCATCCGAGAAAGGTTCTGGAAGGAAAGTTCAGTGTGTACCAATGCGCGGCCCTGGCTTTTATAAAAGGCCGGGTGACCCCGGACATGTTTACCCATGAATGGATTCATGACCCCGAAATCATTGATTTCAGGGGAAAGGTCAATGTGCTGCTCAACCCCGGGCTTGAAAAATTTGAAACCATCATTAGAGTGACAACCCTGCACGGAAAGGTTCTGGAAGCGTTTATACGGGAATCCAAGGGGTCTCCCGCAGATCCCCTGACCTTCCCTGAAATGAAAAACAAATTCATGGATCTTGCCTCGCCGGTCATTTCCGTCGAAAATGCTGAAAAAATCGTCGAAAAGATCAGATATCTGTCTGATATCGCGGATATCAACGAAATCATTGAACTGTGTCAGCCTGTTAAAAATTTCAAATGAACGGTATCGGTACCGACATGAAATTATCGTAACCGTTATAAATGAGGAGGAAACATATGGGTAAAAAGAAAATCGGTGTATTGTTGTCCGGGTGTGGCGTGTTTGACGGAACCGAAATCCATGAAGCGGTTCTGACCCTTTTGTTTATCGATCAGGCTGGGGCGGAAGCTGTGTGCTTTGCTCCGGATATTCCACAGGCCCATGTGATCAATCATCTGACCCAGCAGGAAATGCCTGAAACCAGACAGGTACTGGTTGAATCGGCGCGGATCGCCAGGGGACAGATTCGGAATATGGATGAGGTGGACGTGATAGAACTGGATGCCGTTATCCTGCCGGGTGGATTTGGCGCGGCCAAGAACCTGAGTGAGTTTGCTTTTAAAGGACCCCTGGGAAACGTCAATGAAACAGTGGCCGCTTTTCTGAAAAAAACGGTTGAGGTCGGAAAACCACTGGGGGCTCTCTGTATCGCACCGGCCACAGTGGCCATGGCCCTCAAGGACAGAAGCCCGGAGTTGACCATCGGCAGCGAGCCGGGTGTGATTGAGGCTCTGGCCGCCATCGGTGTCAAACATGCCTTGTGCAAGGTGGATGAAATCTGTGTTGATCAGAAAAATAAGATCGTGACCACGCCGGCCTATATGCTGGGACCCGGCATCGCGGATGTTGCCAGGGGAATCCGAAAACTGGTTGAAAAGATAATGGACATGATCGGATAGGATGTGATTTTTTTGATGAAAATCGGGGATCACTGAAAGAAAATGAGGCATTCATGAACGGAAAGGACCGGTTTGTCAGCAAAGACATTATCCATAAAGGAATGGATCGCCGTCAGGGTCAGAGAAAGAAAATATTTTAATTCGGAACATATGGTCCGGTATCTGACCTGCCGGGTCTTTTCCTTGGCGGAAATTGAACAGGTTCTGCTCTCAGGGAATATGCTGGAGATTCACAGCCATCCGCTCCGGTCAGACGGGTATCTTTTCCTGGGTTGCCCCGAAGGCCGGCCCGTTCATGTCATGTGTGCAAAAGATGCCCATGAGAACCTCATCGTATTATATGCCTACCGGCCTTCGCTTCCCACATGGGAAAACGAAACCACCAGAATGACGCCCCAGGAAAGGACCATGGATCGACAAGAACCAAGAAAATGTTTTTTCTGTAATAGCCGCATAGAGCCCATCAAAGTGGGCAATTTCGATTTTCGATGGGATGGTGCCCTTTATGTTATCAAACAGGTGCCTGCAGGTCTTTGCGTGCAGTGCGGGGAAAAATACATCTCTGCTGAAACTTCGGAAAAAATAGTGGCCAAGCTGAAGGCCGGTGAGGTTGAAAGCCTGGATGAGGTAAGGGTTTTTCACTATGAAGAATGATCCGGATGTTTCCGGTAAGAAAGGGGATCATGCGGGGGCTTGATCTGTGCCGGATTTTTTTTGAAACCCATGGCCGGCCCATGATACAAAAATATTTTTTTGATTTTCACCATCGAATTGCTGCTGGAATGGTGGGTGAAGGATCTGAATGTCTTGGGTTTGATGACCGGATATCGAGGGATCACGACTGGGGTCCCGGGTTCTGTCTCTGGCTGGATGATCAAGATTTCGACGAGATCGGTGGCTCGCTTCAGTCTGCCTATGACCGATTGCCGCGAGTGTTCATGGGATATGATCGCAGACCGGGCCGATTGAGCGACGGCAAGGTGGGTGTTTTGAGGATTTCGGATTTTTACCGGCGATTCACCGGCCTTCCCCATGCCCCTGAAACCCTATTGCAATGGGTTCGGCAGTCGGATGAATATCTCTGTGCCTGCACCAGCGGGCAGGTTTTTGATGACCCTCTGGGTCGGTTTTCAAAGATCCGCCGAATTCTGTTGAATTTTTATCCCGAGGATGTCCGCCTTTTCAAGATCGCTTGCCGGTGTGCGGCATGTGCCAGGTCCGGCCAGTACAATTTCATGCGCTGTATCAAACGGGGAGAGTTTTTTGCTGCAGCCTGGGCCCTGCATGAATTCTGCCTGGATCTCATGGGGCTGGTTTTTTTGCTGAAACGAAAGTTTTCTCCGTTTTTTAAATGGCGGCATCGAGCCGTGAAAAATCTGGGGTCTTTGGGACAGTCTGTTCACGATTCCGTGGGAGAGCTGCTGCAACCCCGAAAAGACGAGGAAAGACAGTCGATCATGGAAAGATTGAGCACATCCGTGATCGTTGAATTGAAGAATCAGGGACTCAGTGATTCGAACAGCGATTTTTTACTGGACCACGGCCTTTCGATCCGGAATCGGATTTCGGATGCCGGACTCAGGCACAGAGATATCTGGGGGAACCATTGAGCGGGAACATATTGATTCTGGGAGGAAGTTATTTTGCCGGGCGGGCCTTGGTCGAATACCTTGTTAAGGAAAAGTCGGGTCATGTGTTTACCTTTAACCGGGGGAATATTCCCTTGCATTTACCGGAGATCACGCAACTGCACGGAAACCGTACCGATCCCGGATCGGTACGGCATTGCCTGCCCGACCGGGCATGGGATGTTGTGATCGATTTTTGCGCCTATGGGCCTGAGGATGTGGAAACGGTTCTTCAATCCATTCCAGGCACCGTGGGTCAATATATCTTTGTCAGCACCGCCAGTGTGTATGACCATTCCGCCATGCTGCCCCTGGACGAAACGTCCCCGACTCTCGACGGTCCCCAGCCTGAACTGGGGCAATATGCCCGTTATGCTTTTGATAAAATCCGGGCCGAACAGAGACTTGAACGGATCTGCGGTGAAAAATCCATTTTCTGGACGATTTTGCGTCCTTCCATTATCTACGGCCGATTCAACTATGCTCCCAGGGAAAATTATTTTTTTGACCGGATGGAAAAAGATGAGCCTCTGATTGTGCCGGACCCGGATCTCGCCCTGTTTTCCTTTATATTTGTGGATGATTTCGCGAAAATCATCCATGCCTGTATCGGCAACCCCGATGTTTATAATCTGGTATTGAACACCGTATCTCCTGAATGGGTGTCTTACGGTACATATATCAAGACACTGGAGCGGATTTCGGGGAAAACGATCAAAACCGTCCCCATGTCTGTGGCAACCATTGCCAAGACAAAAATTCCTCTTCCTTATCCAATTGATGAGCATCAGATTTATTCAGGCGACAGGCTTAATCGGACGCTTGGTTTCGAATTTACCCCGCTGGTCTGCGGAATGGAAAAAACCTATGGATTCTATAAATTGAATCCGGAGAAAAAAAGGGAGCGATAAAATGGATGTTTTCAAGCGAAGCCGGGAATTTTTGATCAAAAGTATCCTTGATATGGAATTCATCATGTTCCGAAAGGTCAACGGAAAGTTGAACGCTCCCTGTCAGGAGCAGCCGGATGCGTTCAGAAAAATCCGGGGTAGTATTTACGCGTTATGGTCCCATGAAATGCTGGAATCCTATTTCAAGGATCTGGTCATGGCCCAGAGAAACAACCGGAATCTGGTTTTCGAAAAGTATGCGAGGATGGACAACAAGGTCCCACGGATCAATGACAATCCGCTCATCGGAAAAATCGTCGAGATCGAACAGAAATGGCAAGAAGAGCTGAAGTCGGCATTCCCGGCGGTGTATCATCATACCTGCCGGGATATGAACGCGGCTCTGGACGGAACCGATTTCAGGGTCTATCTCGCCTGCGAACTGGAGACATATAGCGACAATACATTGGAAAAATATTACGATCACGTAAAAAGAGCCTTCGATAATGGAGAGAACCACTCCATTGAAATGCTTCGGCAGCTGGCTGAAAAAAGCGGAATAGACAGCCTTGAAAAACTTGAAACACGGATGCAAAAAGAGATGAACCCATGAAATGGAATATCGGAAAACTTTTAAGCAAGCGCGAGGCGTACACTCCGGATAAAATTGCTTTGATTTATGAAGATACCCCTTGGACCTACAGGGATCTGAACAGGGAATCCAACCGGGTCGCGCATTTTTTTGCGGACAAAGGGTTGAAAAAAGGAGACCGGATTGCGGTGAATCTCTTGAACGGCCCGGAATTTTTGGCATGCTATTTTGCCGCCGCAAAACTGGGACTTATTTTTGTTCCCTTGAATTACCGACTCGTTTCACAGGAATTGAAGTATCAGATGAACCGGTGCAATTGCAGCCTGCTGGTATTTAACGATCAATTTGCGGACTATATCGACCCCATCCGGGATTGTCTGGACGTTAAAAAAGACAATTTTGTCTGTGTCACCCTCACAGGCGAATGCCCGACCTGGGCCCTTGACTATCGGAATGTCATGGTCCGGTTTCCTGATCACGAACCCGCCCCCGAAGGAATGATCGATATGGATGATCCGTTTATGATCATGTTTACGTCCGGGGTGACGGGAAACCCGAAAGGCGCGGTCATCACCCACGCTCAGACGTATTTCAAATGTTTTCAGATAATCAATTACACGGACATGCGGCAGGGCGATATTTTGCAGTCGCAGGCCCCGCTCTGTCATTCCGCAGGGCTTTGCGCCGTTTCCACTCCGGCCCTTTGTCGGGGCGCGACTCTTTTGATGCGCGCCCGGTTCGATCCGGAAAAATTTGCCCTGGATATTGAGAAATACAAGGCCACGGTCGTTTTCGGGCTCAGCACCATGATGCGGTTTGTATTGAATTCCGGTATTCTGGACAAGGTGGATTTGAGTTCTGTGCGATTCGCCTTTGGAGGGGGGGAAAAAACACCCCAGGCCCTTTATGACGAATTGGCCGTAAAGGGGTTGAGGCTTCTCCCGGGCTTCGGTCAGACTGAAAATTCAGCCATGGCCCTGATGCCTGAGCATGCGCCCCAATCGAAAAACAAGTCCGTCGGCCTGCCCAATTTTTTTACGGAATTATGGATTCAGAATGAAAAAGGAGAACGGCTCAAACCCGGAGAAATCGGCCAGATCATGGCCATCGGCCCCAATGTGATGAAAGAATATTGGGATATGCCGGAAGAAACCCGGGCCACCCTTGTGGACGGTGTCCTTCATACAGGTGACCTCGGATATATCGATGAAGACGGTTATCTGTATATTGTGGACCGGGTGAAAGACATGTATCGATCCGGTGCGGAAAATGTTTATCCCGCAGAAGTGGAAGCCGTTTTGATGGAACACCCCAAAATTGAGCAGATAGCCATTGTCGGTGTCCCGGATGAAAAATGGGGTGAAACAGGCAAGGCATTTATCGTCTGCCGTGACGGCCAGACCCTTACCCATGAGGAAGTGGCCGCGTACCTGGATGGCAGAATCGCCCGGTTCAAAATCCCGGGATCCATTCAGTTGTTGGATTCAATGCCGCAAACCGTGACGGGCAAGTTGAAAAAGGGGGTGTTAAAACAGAAATATTGTTGAAAGATCAGAACGGTAGGCATGAATTCATCTGTTTTCGATTTCTGCTTGATTATTGAAAAGTTGCTGTAAAAAGAATATAGTCAGAAGTCTGAAACAATTGGGGGCGAGACGCTAACCCTGCGTTTCCCTCAAATAAAAAAGGAAACGGAATGAAAATACATGAATACCAGGCAAAAGAATTGTTCAGAACATTCAATATCCCGGTCGCCAGAAGCGGGGTAGCGTTTTCAAAGGAAGAAGCCCTAAAGATCGCTGAAGATTTAGGTCGGTATCCGGTTGTGGTGAAAGCCCAGATCCATGCGGGCGGCCGCGGTAAAGGCGGGGGGGTCAAGCTGGCGGCGAATCCCGAACAGGTACTGTCCATCGCTGACCAGTTCCTGGGAATGCGGCTGGTAACCCACCAGACCGGGCCGGAAGGACGAACCGTCCGAAAGGTTCTGGTTGAAGCAGGGCAGAGTATTGATAAGGAATTTTACCTGAGCCTGCTGGTGGACAGACAAGCTGAGAAAATAGTGATCATGGCCAGCCAGGCAGGAGGAATCGACATTGAAAATGTGGCTGAAAAGACGCCAGAGAAGATCATCAAGGTATATGTGGACCCGCTTCTGGGCATCCAGGGATACCAGATGAGAGAAGTGGGATTCCGACTGGGTTTTCCTCCGCCCGCCATGAAACAGTTGTACGGCCTGTTGTTCAACCTGTATCGGTTTTTTGTGGAATGCGACGCATCGCTTGTGGAAATCAATCCCTTGATCCTGACCTCGGAAGGAAATGTTCTGGCCCTGGACGCCAAAGTGGATTTTGATGCCAATGCCCTTTATCGCCACAAGGATCTTCTGGAATTGAGAGATCTGGATGAGGAAGATCCCATGGAAGTGGATGCATCCAGATATAATCTGAATTATATCAATCTGGACGGCAACGTGGGCAATATCGTCAATGGCGCGGGTCTGGCCATGGCCACCATGGACATTATCAAAAATGCCGGGGCCTATCCGGCCAATTTTCTGGATGTTGGCGGCGGCGCCACAGCGGAGCAGGTTGAAAACGCTTTCCGGATCATTCTGGCAGACCCCAAGGTCAAGGCTTTGCTGATCAATATTTTCGGCGGTATCCTGAGATGCGATGTCTTTGCCGGCGGGATTGTGGAAGCGGCTCGTAAAACCGGCATCAACATCCCCGTAGTGGTTCGCATGGAAGGCACCAACGTGGAAATCGGAAAACAGATTCTGGCGGACTCCGGTCTTGACCTGACCGCCGCGTCGGATCTTTTGGATGCGGCCGCCAAAATTGCGGCAGCCGTCAGATAAAGGAGATGCATCATGAGCATATTCGCCAATAAGGATACAAGGCTTTTGATCCAGGGAATCACCGGAAAAGAAGGCAGTTTCCATGCCCGGAAATGCATCGAATACGGGACTCGTGTGGTGGCCGGAATTACGCCAGGAAAAGGAGGCCAGAAAATGGACGATGTGCCGGTCTTTGATACGGTCAGCCAGGCTGTAAAAGAGACAGGGGCCAATGCAGGCATGATTTTCGTCCCTCCTCCTTTCGGCGCCGACGCGATTATTGAATCGGCCGATGCCGGCCTGGATCTGATCGTGGCCATTACGGAAGGCATTCCGATACTGGACATGCTGAAGGTCAAAAATTATCTGGAAACGAAATCCTGTCGTCTGATCGGCCCCAACTGCCCCGGGATCATTTCACCGGAGGAGTGCAAGATCGGCATCATGCCGGGCAAGATTCACAAAAAGGGACATATCGGCGTGGTATCACGGTCCGGGACCCTTACTTATGAGGTGGTGGATCAGCTGACAAAGGTTGGACTGGGACAGTCCACCTGTATCGGAATCGGCGGTGATCCGGTGACGGGAACCAGTTTCATTGATGTGTTGGGGGCATTTCAGGCAGATGATGATACCCACGGTATCGTTATGGTCGGAGAAATCGGCGGGAGCGCCGAGGAAGAAGCCGCCGTTTTTATAAAAAACAATCTGACAAAACCAGTGGTGGGATTTGTTGCCGGGCTGACCGCCCCTCCGGGGAGACGGATGGGTCATGCCGGAGCCATTATCTCAGGCTCGGCCGGAACGGCCTCGGCAAAACTCGCCGCTTTCAGAGATAACGGAATCCATGTCTGCGAAAACCTGGGTCTGATCGGTCGCATTTGCAGAGATGTATTTTCAGGATAATAAAGGAGGTTGTTTTGGAGAGCTATATTATTGAATCGCATCGGAAGAAAAGCAGACTCCCGGCCCGGCTTGATTTCGCCCAGAGTGCCACCGGCCTGATTCTGGGCATTTTCATTTGGATGCACCTGCTGTTTGACGCCAGTATCATTTTTGGGAAGACCGCTTTCGGGTTTGTGTCCAGAACCCTTGAACTGTCATTCCTTTCAGACACGGGCCACGGGTTTCCCGCGGCGGTATTCTTTGCAGCTACCGCCATATCCGTTTTATTCGTCATACATGCTCTGCTCGGGATCAGGAAATTCCCCATTTCCTGGAAACAGCACCGGATTATGCAGGACCAGATCGTCATGACGAATCACATGGAAACAAAGCTCTGGTATGTTCAGGCCGTAACCGGTTTTATCATGTTTTTCGCCGGTTCGGTCCACCTTTACACCATGATCGCCAACCCCGGAAGTATTGATCCATACCTGTCGGCGGACCGGGTGGTATCGGGCAATATGTGGTTTGTCTATCTGGTTCTTCTGGCCTGTGTCGTACTGCACGCCAACATCGGTCTTTACCGGCTCTGTATGAAGTGGGGATGGTTTGCCGGCAACGAGCCCGAAAAATCGAGGCGAAAACTCCAGTTGCTGAGAAACAGGATCATCATTTTCTATCTGGTTATCGGCGTTCTATCATTACTGGCTTTCACCGTGATCGGCATCGGTCACCGGGACAGGGTCGGAGAACGGTATCTCAAACATGTATCATCGGTTCAGATGCCGTTGGAGCAGGGCCGGGATCGATCCATCGAAACGCCGAACGTATAGGGGGACAGTTCAATGAAAATCATATATACGGATTCACTGGTTATCGGCGGCGGCCTGGCAGGACTCAGAGTGGCCATCGCCTCCATGCAGAGAGGGTATCAAACCATTGTCCTTTCTCTTATTCCTGCCAAGAGATCCCATTCCGCAGCTGCCCAGGGCGGCATGCAGGCCAGTCTCGGAGCGTGTATCAAGGGTGAAGGGGATGACGAGGACATCCATTTCGCGGATACGGTCAAGGGAAGCGACTGGGGATGCGATCAGGACGTGGCCAGAGCCTTTGTCAACACATCGCCCAAAGCCATCCGCCAATTGGCGGCCTGGGGTGTTCCCTGGTCCCGGGTCAGAGCCGGAGACCGGGAAGTGGTCATCAATGGCGAAAAAGTGACCATCACGGAAAAAGCGGAAGCCCATGGATTGATTTCCGCCAGGGATTTCGGCGGTACAAAGAAATGGCGGACCTGTTTCACCTCCGACGGGGCGGGCCACACCATGCTCTACGCAATGGACAACAAAGCCATTCAGATGGGGATACCGGTGCATGAAAGAAAAGAAGCCCTGGCTCTGATCCATGAAGACGGGGTATGTTACGGCGCCGTCGTCCGGGATCTGATCACCGGTGAACTCATCGCCTATGTGGCAAAAGCCACGACCATCGCCACCGGCGGGTACGGTCGCTTGTACGCCGTGACCACCAATGCCGTCATTTCCGAGGGCATCGGCAATGCCGTCGCCCTTGAAACCGGGATAGCCTCCCTGGGCAACATGGAAGCGGTCCAGTTTCATCCCACGGCCATTGTGCCCGTGGGGATCCTCACCACCGAAGGGTGCCGGGGAGACGGGGGGCTTTTGCTGGATAGGGATGGTTATCGGTTCATGCCGGATTATGAGCCGGATAAAAAAGAACTGGCCTCCAGGGACGTGGTGTCCCGAAGAATGACCGAACATATGCGGAAAGGAAAAGGTGTCCCGTCCCGGTACGGGGATCATCTCTGGTTGGATATCCGACTTCTGGGCAGAAAGCACATTGAAAAAAACCTGAGGGAGGTCAAGGAAATCTGTGAATATTTCCTGGGCATCGACCCGGTGGAAGAATTGATTCCGGTCCGCCCGACCCAGCATTATTCCATGGGCGGAGTCAGAACCAAGGCTACGGGGGAAAGCCCGACCCTGAAAGGGCTTTTTGCAGCCGGAGAGGCTGCCTGCTGGGATATGCACGGGTTTAATCGTCTCGGCGGAAACTCAGTGGCGGAAACCGTAGTGGCCGGCATGATCGTCGGAGAGCATGTGGCCGATTACTGTGCCGCAAACGCCTTGAATATCAGTACCTCCACCATCGCCCATTTCCTGGAAAAGGAAGAAAACAAAATTGCGACCCTGCTCATGAGAGATAGGGGCGAAAATCCATTTGAACTCAAAGCCCGGATGCAGACAATCATGATGGACAAAGTCGGAATCTTCCGGAACGGGAGGGACCTGGAACAAGCTGTGGAGGAATTGAAAATCCTGAATCAAAAGGCGCAAAACATTGCCCTGAGAAACCGGATTTCCTCATCTAATCCGGAACTGGTGGAAGCCATCCGGGTGCCTAAAATGATCAAGCTGGCCCAGTGTGTGGCCTACGGCGCCCTGTTGAGGACGGAAAGCCGTGGAGCCCATGCCCGGGAGGACTATCCGGAAAGAAACGACAGGGATTGGCTGAAACGGACCCTGACCACATGGAGAGATCAGAATGCGGATCTGCCGGAGGTCGCCTACGAAGCCCTGGACGTCATGAAAATGGAAATGCCGCCGGGTTCCAGGGGGTATGGAGTGGATAACATCATTCATCATCCGGATACGGAGAAACGAATAAGACAGATTGAAGAATTGAAACAGGCCAACCCGGGGAAAGACCGGTTCGAGATTTCGGAAATGCTCAACCCGATTGAGATTCCTGAGAAATTCAGAGGCAGAAATGAGCGTATAGGCAGGGGGTTCAAATAATGAGCGATCAGGGAAGAATCTTAAAATTTCATATATTCAGGTACAATCCTCAGAAAAAAGGGGACAAGCCCCGCATGGCGAGTTATGAGATAACGGAAGCCCCCGGTATGACGGTTTTTATTGCGTTGAACGAGATCCGGGAACATCAGGATCCGTCCTTGCAGTTTGATTTTGTCTGCCGGGCCGGCATCTGCGGCTCCTGCGCCATGATCATCAATGGTCAGCCGACCCTTGCCTGCCGGACCCTGACGTCCAAATACGAAAACGGTGAGATCAAATTGTTGCCGCTTCCGGGGTTTGAGCTCATCGGGGATCTGTCCGTCAACACGGGAAAGTTCATGAGAGCCATGTCCGAGCGGGTGGAATCCTGGATTCATGACATCCGGGCGGATCAGGTGGATTTCAACAAACTGGAAGAACGGATGGATCCGGATGTGGCCGATCAGATCTATGAATTGGAACGCTGCGTTGAGTGCGGCTGCTGTGTGTCCGCCTGCGCCACCAAACGGATGCGCCCGGATTTTCTGTCGGCCGTTGGATTCATGCGCCTGGCCCGGTTTGCCCTGGATCCCAGGGACAAGCGGACCGATGAAGAATTTTATGAGATCATGGGGGATGATGACGGCGTGTTCGGCTGCATGACTCTTTTGGGATGCCAGGATTATTGCCCCAAAGACCTGCCCCATCAAACACAGATTGCATATTTGAGAAGAAAAATGGTATTGGTAAAATAACGCTGATTTGGGGTGTTATGATTACAACCGCAGGCAGCGGGCAGGAAAATGCCCTGCTGCCTGTTTTTTCTGAAATAGGGATATGTGTATGGATGGATTTCGTTATGAAACCATGTTTCCCCTGGGTCCGGATTCGACAAAATATCGCCGGTTGACCGTAGACCATGTGAAGGTCAGGGAATTTGAGGGCAAACCGGTTCTGTTGGTCGAGCCACAGGCTCTGACGATGCTGGCCGATCAGGCATTCAAGGATGTGGCACATCTGTGTCGGGCAGAGCATTTGAATCATCTCAGAACGATTCTGAACGATCCGGAAAGTTCGGACAATGACCGATATGTGGTCCTGGAGCTGCTGAAAAATTATGTTATATCGGCCGAAATGGTTTTTCCCATGTGCCAGGATACTGGAACAGCCCTTGTCATGGCCAGAAAAGGACGGCAGGTCTGGACCTGGAGCGACGACGAGGAAGAAATCACAAAAGGGGTTTTCAAAGCTTATACCCAGAATTACCTGAGATATTCACAGAACGCTCCTCTGAGCATGTATGAAGAATTCAACACCCGGACCAATCTACCGGCTCAGATCGATATCGCATCGGTTTCAGGAGAGGAGTACCATTTTCTGTTTGTTGCCAAGGGAGGCGGATCCGCCAATAAAAGCAATCTGTTTCAGGAGACCAGGCGATTGCTCAGATCAGAGCGGACCCTCATTGATTTCATGCTCGGGAAGATGAAGGCTCTGGGAACGACCGGTTGTCCGCCTTATTATATAGCTTTTGTGGTGGGCGGGACCTCGGCTGAGATGAATTTGAAAACCGTGAAGCTGGCAACGGCCCGTTATCTGGATTCACTTCCCACAAAAGGCAGTGAGCTGGGCCATGCCTTCAGAGACATCGATCTGGAAGCCAAATTGTTGCAATATTCCCGCGGGTTCGGCATCGGGGCTCAGTTCGGAGGAAAATACTTCGCCCATGCGGTTCGGGTGATCCGGCTCCCCCGGCATGGGGCTTCCTGTCCCATCGGGATCGGGGTTTCCTGCTCCGCCGATCGCCATATCAAAGGTAAGATTACCAGGAACGGCATTTTTCTGGAACAGCTTGAGGAAAATCCGGCAAAATACCTGCCCGAAGTCGAGCCTGAAATAAAAGCCGCGGTTCAGATCAATCTGAACCGGCCGATGGATGAAATCCGGGCCGAACTGTCAAAATATCCTGTTTCCACAAGGCTTGCCTTGAACGGAAAGATTGTTGTGGCCAGAGACATCGCCCATGCCAAATTCATGGAGCGCTATGAGCAGGGAAAAGGGCTGCCGGAGTATTTGAAACACCATATCGTTTATTATGCCGGACCTTCCAAAAGGCCGGAAGGAGAAATCTCCGGTTCATTCGGGCCAACGACGGCGTCCCGGATGGATTCCTATGTTCCGATTTTCCAGAAGGAAGGGGCCTCCATGATCATGCTGGCCAAGGGAAACAGGAGCAGGGAGGTGACCGGTTCCTGCAGGGTTCACGGCGGATTTTACCTTGGGTCCATCGGAGGGCCTGCGGCAAGGCTCGGAAAGGATTTTATCAAGAAAGTCGAACTGATCGAGTACGAGGAATTGGGGATGGAGGCGGTTTATATGATTACCGTGGAAAATTTCCCCGCTTTTATCATCATAGACGATAAGGGCAATGATTTTTACGCGGATCTTCTTTGATCCGACTCAGTATTCCGATCAGACCTGAACCGATTCCCCGGCATTGCCGGCCTTCCGGCCGGGGCTGACAGCTCCTCGTTCCAGGCGCTAAAAAGGCGTTTCATAATTTTCATTCTCTTAATATAATGGCCACGGATGGTTCCACTATAATCAATCCGTGGGGGAAGAAACCCATTTATTCAAGATCCGGGGGGGAATGTATGCAGACCAGGAAGGGAACAGATAACATGAAGGTCATCCTTCTCATGGCCATGACGGCCGATGGATTGGTGGCGCGGCATTCCATGCAGTTTGTGGACTGGACGGGAAAAGAGGACAAAAAGTATTTTGTGCGGGTCACCCGGGAGGCCGGCGCCATGGTCATGGGCTCCAAAACCTTTGATACCATCGGCCGGGCTTTGCCGGGCAGAAAAAACATTGTCATGACCCGGGACAAAACCCGACAGAGCCATGACCCGAACCTGATTTTCACGGACGCGCCTCCGTCCCGCATCATCCAGGATCTGGCCGAGCAGGGGCACCGGTCCGTGGCCCTAGTGGGCGGCCCCATGATCAACACCCTTTTTATCCGGGAACGTCTCGTCGATGAAATCCATGTCACCCTGGTGCCGACACTTTTCGGCCTGGGAATGACCATGTTTTCCGAGCCTCTGGATGTCCGGCTGGAAGTGATGGGTATTCAGACCATCACCCCGGCCCATGTCCTGATTCAATATAAGGTAGACTATCATGCTGAGCCATGAAGAGCGCTCAAAGATCATCTCGCTGATCCGGAAAGAAGTGGTCCCGGCTCTGGGATGCACGGAGCCGGTGGCCGTAGCCCTGGCGACGGCCCGTTCCCGGGAGGCCCTGGGCGAACAGCCGGAATCCATCGATGTCCTGGTATCCGCCAATATTTTTAAAAACGGCATGGGGGTCGGCATTCCGGGTACGGGAATGGCGGGTCTGCCCATTGCGGCGGCCCTGGGGGCGGTCTGCGGACGGTCCGAAGATGGGCTGGAGGTTCTGCAATCCGTCAATCCGGATCATCTTGAAACCGCCAAAACCATGCTACAGGAAAACAGAATACGAATCAGCGTCAAACCGGATACAGACCCACTTTATGTGGAAAGTGTCGTCAAAAAAGGACCTCACACCGGACGGACCGTCATTGTCCACCGTCACACCCACATCGTGCGTGTGGAAAAGGACGGCAACAGGATTTTTCAGGCCGAGGAGCCGTTATGGGATCAGACAGGCCCCCGGGAGTCGGTCCCGGACCTTTCCGTGGCCAAAGTGGTGGCGTTTGCGCAAACCGCACCTCTGGAAGAGATCGGTTTTATCCTGAAGGGCGCGGAATTGAACGTGGCCATTGCCGATCAGGGAATGACCGGTGATTTCGGACTTGGAGCCGGCCGGACCATCCGAAAGAACATCGAGCGCCGGCTCATTGCCGACGACCTGGCCTCCTGCGCCATGAGCCTGGCCGCGGCTGCGTCCGATGCCCGCATGGATGGGTCCACCCTGCCCGTCATGAGCAATTCCGGCAGCGGAAACCAGGGCATCACCACCATTCTGCCCGTGGTGGCCGTGGCCCGGAAGATCGGCGCCGATGAGGAAAAGCTGATCCGGGCACTGATTCTGAGCAATCTCATGGCCATTTACATCAAGCAGTTCATGGACCCTCTGACGGCTCTGTGCGGTATCGTGACGGCGGCCACGGGAGCCGCCTGCGGCATCTGCCTGTTACTGGGCGGGACATACACCCAGATTTGCGGCACTATTCAGAACATGGCCGCCGGTATCACCGGAATGATCTGCGACGGCGCCAAGCAGGGATGCGCCCTCAAAGTATCCGCCGGGGTCAGTACGGCGGTCTACAGCGCGCTTCTGGCCATGGAGGGACGGTCGGCGGTCCACACCGACGGCATCATTGATGAAGACGTGGATCACACGGTTCGCAACATCGGTCGGCTGGCCAACCAGGGGATGGTGGAAACCGACCGGTATATTCTGGACACTCTGAGATCCAAGTAGGCTTTTGGGTCCGGGGGTTGACAGATGCCGGGAATTCGTGGAAAACTGAACAGCCGTAAAGGGAGGGGATGGCAATGGAAAAAGCGAAAAAGAAAAAAAACATCCTGATACGAATATTGGAGTGGATCATTGATGGGAACAAAAAAGCGGCGGAAAGCGGGGCACTCTGTAAATCCTGAAGCAGAAAACGGTAGGCCGCGGGACGGCCGGACAGTCATCGAAGAAAGCGATCATAAAAGGGCCAGGGTCAAGGGCCTGTTGCAGAAGATCAATTTCATAGAAACCGATATGGAGCTACAGAAACAGATTCTGGCCGCCATCCCCTCAGGGGATCGGGCGGAAATGGAAGCCGTGATCCGCACCATTGCGGATCAGAAGCGGCAGATCATCGATCTGCGGCTGGATATCAAACAGATCGATGAAGCCGAATACGACCGGATCATCGCCATCGAACAGGCCGCTGAAACGTTTCGGCGCATCGCTGCGGACAAGACTTTTGTAGAAGTCCGCACACTGAATGAATCCGGCACCTGTTCTCTCATGTTCATCGACGATACCCGTCTGGATTGTCTGGTAACGGCCAGGGAAGAAAACGGCGACTGGACGGTTCTCACCCTGGACGGAGAAACCCGGGAATATCCTTCCGGATGGGTCAAACAGGAGGTATAAGCCAATGTATCATTCATTTAAAATGGTCATCTTCGCGGCTGTGTTCGGTCTTGCGGGGATTTTTTCCGCCCTGTCGCCCGCTGGTTCGCAGGAAGCCGTCCATATCGACCAGTTCATTTCTCCGGATGTGTGCGGCGGATGCCATTCGGAGATTTATGCGCAATGGGAACATTCCATGCATAATTGGTCTCACAAAGATCCTGTGTATGACAGGGTGGCCCAATTTCTGCGACTGGGACTGACCGACGCGGGAGAGATCGAGGAAGCGGAATCCTGTGTCAAATGCCATACCCCGGTGGGCACTTTGACCGGATTTCCCCGGAAGGTATCCGATGACCTGTCCAAGACCCCTGAAATCGCCACCCGGGGTATTCAATGCGATTACTGCCATTCCGCCGTATCCATCACTAAAATGTACAACAATGGTCTGGTGCTGAAACCGGGTCAGGGAGAGGACGATCCCGGGGTCAAATACGGACCGTTCGACGATTCCGAGCCGGATTACCACGAGGCCGAGTATTCCGGAATGCATACGGAATCGGAATTCTGCGGCACCTGTCACGACGTCAGGCACGTGGCGTTCGGCACCGATCTCGAAACCACCTACACGGAATGGAAAAACAGCCCTTATAACACATCGGATCCCAAAACGGCCGTGTCCTGCCAGGGATGCCACATGTATCAGCGGCCCGGCATCCCGGCCACCGCTTCCACCCCGAGGCCGGACAACCCGGGAACGGCGGCCGACGGCAGCGTGGACCGGCCTCATATTTTCACCCATTATTTCGTGGGGGCGAACACTTATGTACCCTCTCTTAATGGTGACGATACCAAGGCCCGAATGGCGGTGGAACGGCTTCAGAACGCGGCCTCCCTTTCCGTGGACACCTCGGGTGCGGCCGGGAAAAAGCTGTCCGTGACCGTTACCAACATCGGGGCCGGGCATTCCATTCCCACGGGAGTGGCGGACTTGCGTCAGGTCTGGCTTGAAATCACCCTCACGGACAAGGACGGGAAAACGGTTTTTCAGACGGGCCGGCTCAACGACAGACATGAACTGCCGGATGACGCACTGATTTTCCGGACGGTTTTCGGGGACGGGAAGAACAATCCGGTCATCAATCTGGCCAAGGCCAGACAGATCCTCAAGGATAACCGGATCAAGGCGGGGGGGAGCGTGACCGAAACCATCGACCTGCCCTCTGTGCCTGAAAAAGGCAGCCGGGTGGACGTGCGTCTCCTGTATCGGAGCATGCCCCAGAAGGTTCTGGCTCTGATTCCGGGTGAACCGTTCGAACCTTTGCCGGTGGTGGAAATGGCAAAGGCCCGGGCCGAACTGTGATGCCTGTTCCGGTCCTTTGACGGCGCCGGGACCGATCCATTTTCATGAACCTCTTTGAAATCATTCTGATCTCCCTTGGCCTGGCCATGGATGCGGCCGCCGTATCCATGGCCGCTGCCGCGGCCGGTTTTGCCGCAGACGCCAGGGCCAGGTTCCGTCTGTCCTTTCACTTCGGACTGTTTCAGTTTTTCATGCCCATCCTGGGATGGCTCATGGGCATTGGATTTGTGTCTTTTTTCAAATCCTTTGATCACTGGGTGGCTTTTTTTCTGCTCTGCTTTGTCGGGATCCGGATGATCCGGGAAGGCATGGACCCTTCCATGAACAGGCACGCAAGCGATCCATCCAGGGGAATGACCATGGTCATTCTCAGCGTGGCTACCAGCATCGACGCCTTGGCGGTTGGCCTCAGCCTGGCCATGCTGGAGGTCGGCATCCTGTATCCCAGCGTGATGATCGGTGTGATCACGGCCGCCATGTCGCTTCTGGCCATCTATGCCGGCGCGCGTCTGGGCATGATGTTCGGCAAAAAAATGGAGATCCTGGGCGGGTGTGTGCTCATTCTGATCGGCGCCCGGATTCTGTTTACCCATATGACCCAGATCTGACCTTTTTGAGGAGCCCGTCCATGGATATGATTTTCGAGATCGGCCGGGAATTGAAGAAAGACCGCGAACAGGTTGCGGCTGTCGTTCAGTTGCTGGAGCAGGGGGCTACCATCCCGTTCATCGCCCGTTACCGAAAAGAGCGGACCGGCTCCCTGGACGAGGTGGCCGTCACCGCCATCCGGGATCGCCTGGAACAGCTCACGGCCCTCGAGGCCAGAAAAACGGCGATCATCCAATCGCTTACACAAAGAGGCCTTTTGACCGGGGATCTGTCTAGGGACATTCTTGCCGCATCTTCCATGGCCGGTCTGGAAGACCTGTACGAAAAATACCGACCCAAAAAAACGACACGGGCCGGAGAGGCCCGGGAAAAAGGGTTGGATCCGTTGGCGCAACAGCTTTTGGGTCAGTATCCAGACTTCGATCCTTTGATAAAAGCCCAAGGCTTTGTCGATCCTGAAAAAGGGGTGGCTTCGGCCGACGACGCTCTTGCAGGGGCCAGGGACATCATCGCTGAAACCGTGAATGAAGATGTCGAGATCCGGGCCCGCATCCGGGACCTGTTTATGAAAGAGGCGCGGATTCAGTCGGCGGCCAGAAAAGGCAGGGAAGAGGAAGGTCAGAAATTCAAGGATTATTTTGACTGGTCCGAGCCTGCCTTCAAAGCCCCTTCCCATCGTATCCTGGCCATGTTCAGGGGGCACGGCGAAGGAGTCCTCCGGGTCCGGGTCCTGCCGGATGAAGAAAAAGCCCTGTCCGTCATTGATCAAAAATATGTGCGCAACGGTTCCGCGTCGGCCCGGGAAGTACGGGTCGCGGTCCGGGACGGATACCGGCGCCTTCTGTCCCGATCCATGGAAAAAGAATGCATGAGCGCCCTCAAGAACGTGGCCGATGAAACAGCCATTGCCGTTTTTGCGTCCAATCTGAGAGAACTTCTCCTGTCGCCCCCTCTGGGCCGGAAAAAAATTCTGGCCATCGATCCCGGTTTCCGGACCGGTTGCAAGGTGGTGTGTCTGGACGCCCAGGGCGATCTGGTGCATCATGAAGTGATTTTCCTTCATGAACCCCATGTCCAAAAAGCCGGAGAGACAGTGAAACGGCTGGTCCGGACCCATGGGACACAGGCCGTGGCCGTGGGCAACGGGACCGCCGGCAGGGAAACCGAAGCCTTTGTGAAGGGACTGGGCCTGGACGCCGATATCCCCGTCATTATGGTGGACGAAAGCGGGGCCTCCGTTTATTCAGCGTCTGAATCGGCCCGCCGGGAATTTCCCGACCAGGATATCACCGTACGGGGGGCGGTTTCCATCGGCCGGCGACTCATGGATCCCCTGGCCGAGCTGGTGAAGCTGGACCCCAAATCCATCGGCGTGGGTCAGTATCAGCATGATGTGGATCAAAAACTGCTTCAGAAAACCCTGGACGATGTGGTTGTGTCCTGCGTCAACCAGGTGGGTGTGGAGGTCAATACGGCCAGTCGTGAGCTGCTGGCCCGGGTGTCGGGTCTCAATGACGCCGTTGCCGCCGGCATCATCCGTTTTCGAAATGAAAACGGCCCGTTCAGATCGAGAAAAGCGTTTTTGAAGGTGCCGAGGCTTGGTCCCAAGACCTTTGAGCAGGCCGCCGGCTTTCTGAGAATCCATGACGGCGACCATCCCCTGGACCGGACCGGGATCCATCCGGAATCCTATGGCGTGGCGACACGGATGGCCGGGGACCTGAACATGGGAATCGAAGATCTGATGATGAACCGGGAGGTACTGAACCGCATTGTTCCGGATTCATACGTGACCGGGTCCGTGGGACTGCCTACCCTGAAAGATATCGTCAGGGAACTGTCCAATCCCGGCCGCGATCCCCGAAAACAGTTCCAGGTATTCAGTTTCGACAGCGGCATCCATGATATAATGGATCTGGCTCCGGGCATGCGGGTGCCCGGAATCGTGACCAATGTGACTGCGTTCGGGGCCTTTGTCGATATCGGGGTTCACCAGGACGGCCTGGTTCACATCAGTCAGATGGCGGATCGGTTCATCAAGGATCCCAGGGAAATCGTAACCGTGCGCCAGACCGTCATGGTCACTGTTCTGGAGGTGGATGTGAAACGAAAACGCATTGCCCTGTCCATGAAAAAGGCGTGAAATGAAAAAGGCTGGATTAAGTCGGGCTCTTGCTTGAAAAAGCGGATGGAACCCTTACTATATTAAAGCGAGAAACTGGATAAACCGGATTCTTTGGATTATGAACCCTAAAACAAGGAGATGTCCCATGGCCACAACACAACTCGGCGGAAAACCGGTTCAGCTTGCCGGCGAATTCCCCGCTCCCGGAACCATCGTCAACAAACTCACGGCCGTTCGGCAAGACCTGTCGGAAATGACCCTGGATGATTTCAAAGGCTTGAGGAAAATCTTGAATATTTTCCCCAGCATTGACACGGACGTGTGTGCCACCTCCGTCCGGACGTTCAATAAAAAAGCCGCAGAACTCGCCAATACCCGGGTGCTCTGCCTGTCCTGCGATCTTCCCTTTGCCCACAAGCGGTTCTGCGGCGCCGAGGGTATCGAGAATGTGGAGACCGGGTCTTTGTTCCGGGACGCCGGATTTGCGAAAACCCATGGCCTGCTGATTCAGGACGGCCCGTTAAAGGGGCTCACGGCCCGGGCCGTCATGGTTCTGGATGAAGACAACCGGATTCTGCACGCCGAGCTGGTGGACGAAATCGGAAGGGAACCGGATTACAGCGCCGCTTTGGCCGTTCTGTAACCATCAAAAGGAGGAATTCGGCATGATACCCGTCAATAAAAAAAAATGGATGATCAGAGGTCTGATGGTGTTGATGCTGACCGTGCCGCTCACCGTATGGGCCAACACCTCTGTTTTGAACAAGGGAGGAGATCTATTGAAATCAATGGGCTCGGGAGGATCCCAGGATTCGTCCGGGACAGGGGGGCTGACCGTCGGTGAAATCGGGGACGGCCTCAAGGAAGCCCTCAAGGTGGGGTCTGAAAATGTGGTGAACCAGCTGGGAACCGCGGACGGGTTCAACAAAGACGAAGCCGTTCACATTCCGCTGCCGGGCAGTCTTGACAAAGTTCGATCGTTTTTGAACAAGGTGGGCAAATCGTCTCTTCTGGACGATCTTGAACTCAAACTCAACCGTGCGGCCGAAACAGCCACCCCCAAGGCCAAGGAACTTTTCTGGAACGCCATTTCCGCCATGACCCTGGAGGATGTGAACGGGATTTACAAGGGACCGGACGATGCCGCCACCCAGTATTTCAAGGGGAAAATGTCGCCCGGGCTGGCGCAGGCCATGAAACCCGTGGTTCAGGAAAGTCTTGCCGACGTGGGCGCCGTAAAGGCCTTTGACACTGCCATGAGCGAATACCGGAAGATTCCCTTTGCGCCCGATGCCAAGGCGGATCTGACGGATTATGTGGTGGAAAAGGGGATGGACGGCATTTTTTATTATATGGCCAGAGAAGAGGCAGCCATACGGAATAACCCGGTCAAACGGACAACCGACCTGCTGAAAAAGGTGTTTAACTGATTTGGTGCTGGAACCATCGGATTATCTGAGAAAGGAACGAATGGATTTATGGAAGTGACATTTTATGGTGCGGCCGGTGAAGTCACCGGTTCCATGCATGTGCTCAATACCGGAAACGACCGGATTCTCATGGACTGCGGCATGTATCAGGGGCGGCGCAAAGAAAGCAATGACAAGAACAGGCATTTTCCCATTGACCGGAAAACCATTACCAACATGATACTGTCCCATGCCCACATCGATCATTCAGGAAGGATCCCCATCCTTACCCGGAAGGACTTTGCCGGCCGGATCATCACGACCCGGCCCACGGCGGGCGCTCTGGAATACATGCTCCTGGACAGCGGGCACATTCAGGAATCCGATGCCCAGTACCTGAACTATAAATCCCTGCGTTCCTTTCTCTATCAGCAGGAACAGAATGCGTCCAAACAGCAGGTTTCTGAAAAGGACAAAAGCCGGATCAAAAAACTGCTCAAGAAAAACGCCTACGACCTGAACACCGATGCCATCAGCGATCTTCAGCAGAAACACGGGCTGGATTCCGTCAAGCCGCTGTACACAATGGAAGACGCCCGGCAGTCCCTCGGCTACATCGACGGATACCCGTATAAATTCCCGGTGACCATCGGCAAGGGTACCACCGTCAAATTCTACGTGGCCGGACACATTCTGGGATCCGCGTTTTCAGTGGTGACCGTCAAAAACCCCGGCCGTACCTGGCGCATCCTGTATACCGGCGATGTGGGCCGGTTCGGCAAATCCATCATCCAGGACCCGACCCTGATGTTTGACGAAGAGGACCGGGATATCGATCTGTTCATTACGGAAAGCACCTACGGGGATCGGGAGCATGATCCGGTGGACAATCTGGGGGACCGGTTGAAAAAAGTCATGATTGAAACCGCGGAAAGGGGCGGGGTTCTCATCATCCCCGCCTTTGCCTTCGGCAGGACCCAGGAGCTGATTTATATCATTCACCAGCTTTACGATCAGAAACAGGTACCCCGGCTGCCCGTATTCGTGGACAGTCCACTGGCATCCAATCTGACCCGTGTGTTTGGTGAACATCCGGAAACCTATGACAAGGATACCCATGAGACTTTCTTGAAAAAAGGCATCAACCCCTTTTATTTCAACAAGATCCGTTTTGTTCAGACCGTGGAGGAATCCATGCGCCTGACCAACGACGAGATGTCCCATGTGGTGATTTCCGCGTCCGGCATGTGCGAGGCGGGGCGCATCCTGCACCATCTGCGCTACCGGATCCACAATCCGAAAAACACGGTTCTTCTGGTCGGGTATATGGCAGAAAACACCCTGGGCCGAAGGATTGAAGAATTTGGCACCAACCCGGACGCCATGGACAAAAACAATCCGCCCGAGTTGAAAATTTTGGGCAAATCCTACCCATTGAAAGCCCAGGTGGAGAAAATAGGGGGATTCAGCGCCCATGCGGACAAGCGAGAGCTGGAAAAGCTCATTTTCGAATCCAACCTCAGGATCAGGAAAATCGCCGTGGTTCACGGGGAAGCCGATCAGAGCGCGGCGTTTGCCCGGAATCTCAGATCCAGGGGACATGAAGTGGTGGTCCCGAAATCCGGGGAGACTTTGAAGCTGGATTGACGGGTGTCGGTCCCGGCTCTATTTTAATCTTAGTTTCCGGGTCAGAATCTCTTTCATTACCTTGGGGTTGGCCTTTCCCCTGGCGGCTTTCATGGCCAGCCCCATAAAAAATCCCATCACCTTGGGGTTGCCGGTCCGAAAATCCTGTACATCGCCGGGATGGTCCGTCAGTATACGGTCCGCGATTTCCTCCAGGGTTCGGGTGTCCGAAACCTGGCGAAACCCGAGGGCATCCACGATGACTTCCGGCGACTCATTCCGGGACAGCATGGCGGTCAGGACTTCCCTGGCGGCGCCGACATTGATTTCATCGCGATCCTGTAGAACGAGCAGGGCCTGGAACCGCTCGGGTGTCAGCGGGGTTTCCGAAAGGATTTTCTGCTGATCCTTCAGGGCCGGTATCAGGTGGGAACTGATCCAGACGGCGGCTTTTCTGGGGTTTGGATAACCCGTCACGGCTTTTTCGAAAAATTCGGACAGATCCCGCTCCTGACTCATGACCAGGGCTTCGTCGCGGGTCAGCGCGTAATCCCGGATAAACCGTTCCTGCTTTCGGGCGGGCATCTCCGGAAGGTCCTCTTTTTTCCGGGCCAGCCAGTCGTCATCTATGACGATGGGAGGCACGGACGGATCCGGCACGCAGGGGCCGGCAAATTTCCCCCTCATGGGCGTGGTCGCTTTTTTTTCAGGGTCCCACAGCCGGGTGTGGAGTACCACGGGTTCGCCCTTGTCCATGCAGTCCGACTGACGCTTGATTTCGTAGGCCACGGCATCGCCCACATGCTGGATGGAGTTCATGTTTTTGACCTCCACCTTGGTGTTGAAGCCATCGCTGCCTTTGGTCCGGATGGAGATATTGGCGTCCACCCGCATGCTTCCCTTTTCTAGACTGCATTCGGACGCCCCCGTGTATCGGATCTGGGTTCGCAACACCTTGAGAAAGGCCATGGCCTCCTCCGGGCTCCGCATGTCCGGTTCGGTGACGATTTCGATGAGCGGAGCCCCGGCCCGGTTGAAGTCCACCAGGCTGATGGGGGTCCGGCCTTCGACCTCATGCAGCAGTTTGGCCACGTCTTCTTCCAGATGAATGTGATGAATGCGAAGGCGTCTGGATTTTTGGAGATCCGTGGTTGCAATGTCCAGGTGTCCGTTTCTGGCCAGGGGGCGGTAGTGTTGGGACAATTGGTAGCCCTTGGGCAGGTCCGGATAATAGTAGACTTTCTGATCAAAGGCGCTTTCCGTCTGAATGTCGCAGTTCAAGGCCAGACATGCGGTCACGGCTTTTTCCACGGCCGCCTGGCTCAGTCGCGGCAGGGCGCCTGGTAGCCATAGACAGGTCGGGCAGATATGGGTGTTGGGAGCGTCGCCCGGACTGTTGGCGCAGTCGCAGAAAAGTTTGGTCGGTGTGTTCAGCTCCACGTGTATTTCCAGGCCGATAACGGCTTCGTAGGTCATGATGCCGGTTCTCCTTGTGTCAGGGGTCCGAGATGATCGGCCAGGGCCAGCAAAGCCGTGTCTTCGAGGGATTTGCCGATGAGCTGCAACCCGAAATCCCTTTGTTCTCCGATGGCCCTGCCCGGCACCTGGATGGCGGGCAGGCCGGCCACATTGGCGGCAAGGGTAAAGGCAAAAGCCTTGTAGGTCGCATCAATGGCGGCGGCGTTCAAAGCATCCGGGTATTCCCGGGCTGTGAGCAGGGCCAGGGCGTCCACGGATGCCAGGGCCGCCAGGGTTTCATCCATGAGATATCGCCGGATGCGACAGGCTTGTTCAAAAGCGTCGTAGTGCTGAAACTGGAAACAAGCCCCCTGGAACAGGTAGGATTTGATCAGGGTGCCAAAGGATTCCCCCCGCGTCTTCAGATACATTTCGTTCCAGTTGTCAGCCTCGCCCGTTCTGTGGCCGTACCGCACCCCGTCGTATTTGCCGGCGCTGGATGAGGCTTCCACTGAACCGATGACCTGATGGATGCGGGAAAACAGATCCAGGTCCGGCAGGGCGATCTGTTGAATCCGGCATCCGTTTTGCTCCATCACGGACAGGGCGGTTTGCCAGGCATCGGCTTCCAGGCCGGTCAGGTAACGGTCGTACCCTGGGACCACACCGATGACGGGGGCTTTTTTCAGGGATGGGATGGTGGAAAAATCCGGCAGACCGGCTTCACGCATGGAGAAATCCTGGTCGTCCGTCACGCAGACGGTGTTCATGATGGATTGAATGGGTTTCATGGTCCGGGCCAGGATGCCCCAGCATTCCATGGACGGCATGAGCCCGATGAGACCCAGCCGGGAAACAATGCCCTGGGTGGGCTTGAATCCGAAAATGCCGGCATGGGCTGCCGCCATGCGGGCTTCTCCCATGTTGTCCACAATCAGGGTCGCATCCGCTAGGTTGTCCGTAACGGCCCGGCTGCCCGTATCGCCGATCAGACCGAGGCCAAGTTCGCTCATTCGGGTGATTCCGGCAACACCGGCCCCGGCTTTTTTGAGCTGTTGGATCACAAAGGCGTCTTCCAAGGCCACATGGTTTTCCAGGGCTTTGGAGCCGGCGTCGGCGGGCCATCCCTGACAGGACACGGACGGCTGAACCGCCAGTCTCAGGCCCTTGGGTGCCGGCTGATCCGGCAAGGGCGGGGTAAAGGAAAAAACAGATGCATTCATAGGGATTCTTTCTTATTCTAAAATGCTCGCGACCTTGAAATAGCCGCCTTTGACGGCCGGTGCGTTTTTGAAAAGGTCTTTGGTTTCAGCCAGGGGATGTTTTCGGGCCTGTGCGCCGGGCCGGGTTCGCCGGCCGAGGGGCACCACGGTATGGAGCGGCTGCCGGTTCATGATGGCTTCCGGTTGTCCGGAAATGAACGCCGCGAGGGCTTCGGCTGAATCGACCGCCTTTTGTATCACAGGCCTTTCGTCGTCATTCACCGCGATGCGGGAGACCCAGGACAGGGTGTCCACCAGATCGGCCCGGGGCGCCGCTCCCGGCAGGGCCTGATCCCTGCTTTCGCCCCCCAGGCCCAGCTCGATCAGCTGGCCGGGCGCTACGTCGGAGGGGGCGCTGGTCAGCGGGCAGAAAGCACTCCGGTTTTTGGGAAAGGCGATGACCTCGCGAATGGAGGGGGCCCCCAGGATGATGGATGTCACGCGGTCCATGCCCAGGGCGATGCCGCCGTGGGGAGGGGTCCCGTATGACAGGCCCCGAAGGAAAAATCCGAATTTTTCTTCCACCTGTTCCGGAGAAAGGCCCAATGCTTGGAGAATTTTCTGCTGAAGGTCCTGGTCATTGATCCGAAGGCTTCCGCCGCCCAGTTCCTCGCCGTTCATGACCAGGTCGTAGGATCGCGATAACAGGCTCAGGCAGTCGTCCATATCCGAGGGATCGAAATCCGCCCGGGACGGCAGGGTAAAAGGATGATGGCAGGCGGTCAGGCCGTTGTCCGACAGCTCGAACATCGGAAAATCCGTCACCCATAAGGGCTTGTAGACGCCTTCGGGGATCAGGTTCAGGCGGTCGGCCACATGGAGCCGAAGCTGGCCCAGGGCCGAGACCACGGTCCGCCAGGAGGCGTCGGCAATGATCATGAGGACATCCCCGTCCCGGGTGTCGAAGCGGTCCATGATCGCCTGTTGTTCCTGCCGGCTGAAAAACTGGACAATGTTGGATTCCAGGCCGCCGTTCACGACCCGCATCCAGGTCATGCCCCTGGCCCCGAATTCCGGGACGATCTGCTTGGCGTATTCGTTCTGGAGAATGTTTTTGCTGAGGTTGTCGGATTGCCCTTTCACGTTGATGCCCTTGATGCACCCGCCCCGTTCGATAATCTGCCGGAAAATGGCATATCCGGTATGGGTGAACAGATCCGTGGCATCCACAAAGGTCATGCCGAACCGCAGATCCGGCCGGTCCGTTCCCGTCATGTTCATGGCCTCGGTCCAGGTCATGCGCGGAAAATTCGGCTGCAGACGGATGCCGCCCACCTCAAACATTTTGATTGTCAGGTCCTCGAACAGGGAATAGATGAAGGCTTCGTCAATGAACGAGGCTTCCAGGTCCAGCTGGGTGAACTCAGGCTGGCGGTTGGGTCGCAGGTCTTCGTCCCTGAAGCAGCGCACGATCTGGTAATACCGTTCAAATCCGGAAACCATGAGAAGCTGTTTGAACAATTGGGGGGACTGGGGCAGGGCGTAGAACCGGCCCGGATAATGGCGGCTGGGCACCAGATAGTCACGCGCCCCTTCCGGAGTGCTACGGGTCAGCATGGGGGTTTCGACTTCCACAAACCCTTTTTCGTCCAGAAATCGGCGGATGCAGCGCATGATCCGATGGCGCTTGAACAGTTTGTCCTGCATGGAAGGCCGCCGCAGATCCAGAAACCGGTATTGGAGCCGAAGGTCCTCGTGAACCGTTTCCGGCCCCTGAACAATGGTCCCGGCCACCATGGATTTTTCGCTGATGGGAAACGGAAGGGTGTCGGCCCGGCTGAGAACCTCAAGATCATCGGCCGCCACCTCGATCCGGCCGGTTTCCAGATGGGGGTTTTCCGTGCCTGGTGCCCGTACGACCACGATTCCGCCGAGTCGGATGCAATATTCGTTGCGAAGGTTGGCCGCAGCCCGGCAAAGATCGGGGGAGGCCTTGCCGGGATCGAACACCACCTGGACAATGCCGGTCCGGTCCCTCAGATGGATAAAAAGAATGTCGCCATGGTCCCGCAGGGCATCCACCCACCCGGCCAGAATCACTTTTCTGCCTGTCTGATTCAGATCCAGGCCCCCGCAATAGACTCGCTGATCAAAATGCATGCTTGTTTTCCTTTCCCAATATCGGGACGTTTTTAGCATCGGACCGTTAAAAGGTCAACTTTGAATCGGCGTTTTCTATGTTTTCCGTCCGGATAGATAATAAATGGAAGGGTGCTTCGCCGGTCAGCTCTTTTCGCCGACGATAAACCGGTAGATCGCAGCTCCGATCAATCCGCCCGCGATCGGAGCCAGCCAGAAAAGCCACAGTTGTGAAATCGCCCAATCCCCTGCAAACAGAGCGACGCCCTTACTGCGCGCCGGATTCACCGAGGTGTTGGTAACCGGGATGCTGACCAGGTGGATGAGAGTGAGGCGCAAGCCGATCGCAATCGGCGCAAACTCCTGCGGTGCCTGATTGTCGGTTGCGCCGAGAATGACGATAAGAAACATCATGGTCATGACCACTTCAGTTATCAGAGCGGACAGCAGATTGTACCCACCCGGAGAATGGTCGCCGTAACCGTTTGAAGCAAAGCCGGCGGACAGGTCGAAGTCCGCCTTGCCTCTGGCAATGAGATAGAGAACGCCGCCTGCCCAAAGGCCGATTGATACTGCCGGGTTCAGGTGGCAGCCCGATATATGCCCGACGGCAAAGGCGTAAGCGGTAATTAAACCCCATCTTCCGCAGCCCCTCACCCCGGAGTATGATGT
>CAZQIX010000024.1:0-48711 GCA_964593855.1 uncultured Desulfobacula sp.
TCCAGTGATTGGTCATTGCGCCGCGTCCGAACGACTCTGCCAGAGCCGCTACCGTTGCGCTGTGTCAGATCCTGGCCTGATGTTCGATATACACAAGCCCCAGGGCACGCATCAGGGCCTGATAGATCCAGCATTCTTCGTTGTCCATGGCCGCGGAACCAACCGATGCGATGCGGGTGGTCCGGTTGACGGCCTGGCCTTTGGCATTGGTGATTTCAAACCCTTCATCCCGGGTTTTTTTGACCCGGTCGGCAATCTGTTCCAGGGCCCAGTCCCAGGAAACCGCCTGCCATTTATCGCTGTTGGGGGCGCGGTACATGGGCTGGATGAGCCGGTTCTTGTTTTCCACGAGCTGTTTGAGGGCCGATCCCTTGGAGCACAGAGAGCCCTGGTTGATCACATGATCCGGGTCACCTTCGATATTGATGACCCTTCCGTCTCCCCGTTTGCTGGTGTGGACGATGGCCCCGCACCCCACGCCGCAATAACAGCAGATGGTGGTGGTCTCTTTGGCATACTGGGTTTTCAGCATGCCGGCGTGGGCTTTGACCGGTTTGAGGTCAAAACCGAGACCACTGACAGCTATCCCGGCTGCCGTGGCACCTGAAATTTTGATAAAATCCCTTCGGTTGAGTTTCATCTGAAATTGCCTCCTTGGCTTAAAGATTAAACATTCTCCTGATCCCACCGGGGTCATTGTTCATGTTTTCCGTGACCAGGCGCCGACATGGACAATGATCCCATATTCTTTATCATTTCCGGCATAGCACGGACAGGTTACAAAAAAGTTACAGAACAGGATCAACGAATCGGTCCCTCATCAATGGGAACTTGCAGGGCGATCCAGATCCTCGGGTTTGATCATGAAAACGCGATCCAGATGCAGAAGGCTGTCGAACCTGAAAACGTAAATGCCCATGGCCAGCCAGACCAGGTCCCGAATCACGATAAACCAGGAAACCGGGTCTCCTCCGCTTTTGAAACATCCGCAGTCGATGGGTGTGTTGTTCAGCAGCACCAGGATCAGGGCGAGGGTGAACATGACCAGCATGCCGCAGATCACCGTTGCGGAGGCCCGTACCCTGATTCCGGCCATGAGGCAGGTTCCGCTTACCAGTTCCATCCATGGCAGAAAAACCGCCAGAGGATTGACAAACCAGTGGGGCACCAGAAGATAGGAAGCGATATTGTCCGAAAATTCGGCGGGAAAATTGATTTTGTACAGGCTTGCGTAAACGAAAATGCCGCCGATATAAAAACGGGCCATCAGGGCCGGGAAAGGATGTTTCAACAGGCTCAAAAATCCGGAGCGGGTCATTGGCTCTCCCTCCTGGTCGGAAGTTCGTTCGCCTCCGCCTCGAACAGATAAATCCGTTCATGATCCTGATAAAAGAATTTGCGGGCCACGATTTCATCATACAGCCGGCTGAAGGTCCGGCCATATATGATCAACGGACGGTCCGGATCTTCATCCCTGAAACGCATGGCGTAAATGGCGTCAAACAGTTCCGGCGGAACATTTTCAGCCCCCCAGGCATGGCTTTTTTCGTAAAATTCGCGGGGTCTGGCATCGATCAGCAGCGCGTTCTCTCTGGACAAAAGGTCCTGGGCTTCGGACACGGTAATGGATTGCACCTTTTCGGGCCTTGGCAGGGGAACCAGGGGGATGCCCTTGGGATTCTGAAAGTTGAAGGCCAGACCGAGAACGATGCTGATGCCGAAAATCAGAATGAAATCAAGGGGGCGGACCTGCATCAATTTTTCCGCATTCCTGTGCACCATCACGGCAATTCGCCTGGCGGCGGATTCCAGTACGCTGATGCGATGCCGGGCATGGGTCAGTTCGTCGATGGTCTGCTTCAGGGCCAGGTTCTGCTTTTCCAGGTCCTGGTTCAGAGCCGTAATGGCCGCAAAGGAATCCGCATTTTTAAGATGGAGCACCGACTGGGTCACAAAGGCGAACATCAGTTCTTTTTCCTGGTCGGATATTTTTTTTTCTTCCAGGGGTGGTCCCAGCAGCAGGGCCCCGTACATTTGTTCCCGGACAAGGAACAGAAATCCTGTTTCCGGAATAAAATCGGCAATCAGGGAAGACAAAGCGTCCAGATGAAGGACCGATTCCACCTGCAGAGGCTGCAGATGTTTTTCCTGAACACCGGCAAGGCACAGAAACAGGATATGGTCGGCTGAAAGGATGGTTCCGTTCATGGTGTCCTTGGCCCCGGACGGTTGGGCCTCGTCCTCTTCCGGAGGGATCCCGGCCGAATCAAAGATCGGATCCGCATCGATTCCCATGCTTTTGAACCAGGTGGTTCCCGAGGCCCGGTCCCGGATCAGCACCAGGCCCTGGTGTCTGAAAAAACGTCCCATCAGGGTCGGCAGAAAAACGGACAGAAATTTTTCGACATCAATGGATTCTCCTGCCTCCATGGCCAGATCCCGGATCCCGTTCAGTAGAAAGACCTGCCGATCCAGTTCCGCGTTTCTCTTTCGCAGCTCGGCCAGAAGCATTTCTTCTTGGGTGGAGGAAAGTGCGGCAGTGAGACTGATCTGAAAGAGGAATGCCAGATGCATGACCAGCTGGCGGTCGTCCAGATCGTAATCCCGGCCATGCAGGGCCGGTGCCAGTCCCAGGATTGCCTGTCGTCCGCCTTCAAGCGGACAGCTCAGAAGTATTGGGTATTGCCGGTGAAGATTCCGGCCGACATCCGACCGCCGGCCGTCTTCGGGTTCCAGAAAGGTGGGAAATCGTCCGGCCGGCCCGGATACGGCACGGCCCGGTCTCGGCAGGAGGAATCGGATCTGTTCACCGGTGAGGGGAAAATCACCCCTGACAATCAGATGGGTCGGGTCCGACTGTTTGTCCATCAAGGCGGCAAACCCTTCCCGGGCACCGGTTCCCCCCTGGGCGGACAAAAGAAAGGATTCGAGAATGACCTTGGGATTGCGCAGCTCACTGAATTCGGCGGCCGCGTCCCGGAAAATGGAAAGATGGTAGGCCCTTCGACCGGCCTCTTCCACCCGGAGACAATCCGGTTTCATGGCGTGTCCAGAAGTTCCTTGATCCGAATGTAAAAGCCGTCGATATCCGAAATGATTCCCAGATGGGTGTAAAGGACGGATCCATCCGGACGGCAGACGATGGTAAACGGGGTCTTGGGTTCGCCCAGAAGTTTGTGGGCTTCGTATCGGACATCGCCCACAATGGGAAATCGGTATTGTCCACTTTGAATGAGCTGCTCTATTTCAGGGCCGCTTCCACCTGCCGCAAGTGCGAACATGGCGACGCGACCCCGGTTTTTGCCGCGGTTCAGCCGGTCGTAGAGTTTGTTGAACTCCGGGGCCTGTTTGTAGCACTGAGGACAGTAAACACCGATTACCTCTATCAGAACAAGGTCCGCCTTCAGATCAAATAGGCTGAAACCGTCTACGGCGTCACCCAGCCCCAACCCTTTTCGGCCGGCGGGATCCGACGGGGCTTCAAGGTTCAGCTTGGCTATTTTCCCCCCGGGTTCCGGAAGTGCGTTCTGAGCCGAAGATACCAGTGGAATCCAGAGCAGCACCACGATCACCCCTGTCCAAAATATCCATTGTTTCATCCCTTTCTCCTTTCCTTGTTTTGGGGTCAACCGTTTCAGGGATTACAAAGCCTCTTCCACAGAGGAATAAATCCGGACCATCCGGCTGAGGCCAACAATGTCGAAGACCTGCTTGAAATTTTCCGACAAACCGGCCATTACGATTTCAACCCCGTCTTTTTCGCTTTCAACGACCAATTGGGTCAGAATGGCCATTCCGGCTCCGTTCACGGACGTACTGGCGTCAAAATGGAGGATCACCCGATCGGCCGATTTCCGGATGGCCTCGGCATAAGCATCTTTCAGGCTTTTTTCGCTCTGGGTCCCCACATTGCCCTGAATGCGGATGATCAGCGTTTCTTTGTCCATCTTCGTGCTCACCTGGTTCTGCTTACCCCGGTTGATTCTGAGGCGGTCGTGCGCTCTGGCCAAACCGTTTTCAAGGCTCTCCCGCTGAATCGGTTTGTTGATAAAATCGGCGGCGTCCAGGTTCAGGGCCTGAATGGCCAGATCCATATCCCCATGCCCCGTGATGACGATCACCTCGGTTTCAGGAGCCCGGCGTTTGATTTCCTTGAGTACTTCAATGCCGTCCATCCCGGGCATTTTGATGTCGGTCAGAATTATTCCGGGCTTTTCGCGTTCAAACACCTCAAGGCCTTCCTCACCGGATTCGGCGGTATGGATATCGTATCCGTAAAGATCCAGAAACAGTCTGAACATTTTCAGCGTCGTCTTTTCGTCGTCGATGACCAGAATTTTTTCCTGTTCCTTTTTTTTTGCGTCTGCCATGTAAAACCTCGTTCCTGGTTTTCCGTCTCCTGAGGGCGGCAAGGAGACCGGATGTTAAACTGCTGAAAAAGAAAGATAAAAAGTGGTGCCTTGACCGGGCACGCTGTCAATGGTAATGGTCCCTCCGTAATCCCGGACGATCCCGTAAGTTATAGCCAGTCCCAGTCCCATGCCTTTGCCGGCCTGTTTGGTGGTGAAAAAGGGTTCGAAAATCTTGTTGCGAACCTCTTCCGGGATGCCGACCCCGTTGTCGGTGACGGCCACCACCACTTTGCCGTTTTCGGAATAGGTCCGGATGAGGATATCCCCATAAAGTTCGGGATCGGTTTCCATCCTTTCCTGGATGGCGTCCCGCGCATTGTTGAGCAGGTTGAAAAATACCTGCTGCAGATGGTTGTTATGGGCTTTGATCAGAGGAAGGCGCTCTTCCATGTCCAGGGTGATGGCGATCCTCTGGATGGAAAACTGCCTGCCGATGATGGAAAGGACCCCCTGAATGGGTTCTTTCATGTTGACCAGCTCCATGGTCAGGTTGGATTTCCGACCGAAGGCCCTCAGGTTATTGATGATTTCCGTGGCGCGGTCCACCTGTTCGCTGATGACCGTGGCCATGTCCCTGATCTGGGCTTCGGTGATGGTTTTTTTCTGGTCCAGGAGCAGATTGAGGTATTCGCTGCCCAGTTTGATGGTGTTCAGGGGCTGGTTGATCTCATGGGCGATACCGGCGCTCATCTCCCCCAGGGTTTTCATTTTCGCTGCCTGAACGAGCTGTGCATCTTTTTCCATCATTTCCGTAATGTCGGTAATGGCGACGACAATGGCCTGCCGGCCGCCGTATCGGATGGGGCAGGCGTGCATGTTGACGTAGAAGGGCTGTCCCCCGTTTTTGAGGTGAAGGATACGCGGGTGGTAGACATATCCTCTGGATCGGTCGGGGGGCACGTCCGTGTTCGAAGGACTTTCCTCTTCAGCTCTTTCAGGAAATCCGTCCTCACTGAACCAGATGGAACAGATCGTGGTCTTGATGTCTTTCTGTCCCAGTTTCTGGAAAGACATGCCGAAGAGCTGATCGAGAGGGTATTCATAAAGTTCTTCCGCTCTCGGATTGGCATCGAGAATGGTCTCGGTGTCGCAGTCCACGACAAAGATCGGGTTGGGCGCTGAATCAAACAGGGAATGATACTTCAGTTCCGATTCCTGAAGCCTTTTCCTGTAAAGCCGGATAGACCACACCATGTTCAGGAAGGAATCCGCCAGCTGGGAAACTTCATCGCGTCGCTGATGGCCTTGATAAAAAATACAGGATTGACAAAGGGTTTCGTCCTGGGAAAGAACATTCCTGAAACGATGGTTCTGCTGATCAAAATGCCGGCAGAACATATTGGTATCTTTGTAGGCCGGACAATGGGTCAAACCCCATTCAATGGTTTTCTCCATTTCAACCGGATGGCTGTCCGGATCCAGGTTGAATTCGAAATTGCCCCGGCTCAGTTCGTCCGATATCCGGGTCAGGCGGGTGATGGGCATGGTAATATGCCTGGATATTCTGTGGCTGACATAGAAGATGATGATGATGACTGCGAAAATAAACCCCAAAAACATGGAACGTAGTTTGGACACCAGACTGTCGATATGCTCCTTGCTCAATCCCACGTGTACGGTTCCGATGCGGTAAAGGCCTTCGTTCATGGGAACGGCGATGTCATAGGAGGTCTGAGTGCCGTGTTCCACCAGGCGGACGCTGTGCAGGGCGCTTTCCGGCAAAGGGTTGGCCTTGACGAACTGAGGCGGAAACGGAACGGTAAAGGAATGGGATATGACCTGATCGCTTCGGTCCAGCACGTAGATATAGTTGATCAGTTGCTGTCGCTCTCTGAGTTTGGCCTCGTCAAAAATAAGGCTGAGAAGCACGGGATATTTTTTTTCAAGAACGTATACCGCACCCCGGTCGGCAATGGAATGGGCTACGGCAATGCCTCTGAGTTCCAACTCTTTGTTGAGTCCTGAGATGAGAATCCAGCGAGCCAGGAGAGCGATGGTGGCGCTGATGATCAAAATGACCACGAGAATGGTTACGAAAATTTGGTTTTTAAGCGAGAGCTTTTCATAATACCGGATCATTTCGTCAACTCCGACCAGTCCGCAAGCAGGATAAACCGGTCATTGCCGAGGCGGGTGAAATAAATGGTATCCATGCCCTGCCGATCATTGGGTCCGAAGGAAAGCCGAACCTCCGGGCCCAGGGAAAAATCATTCATGGAATTGATGGCGTCCAGAAAAGCCTCCCGCGTTAATTCCCTCCCGGTCCTTTCCAGGGCTTCGACCAGCACCTTGGCGTTGATATAGCCTTCGAACCCCACAAAACTGGGTTCTTCCCCAGGGTAGAAACGGGCGAGAAGCCGGGCGAATTCAGCCGCGCTGGGAGCGATTTCCCCCTGTAGGGTCCGGGGCGGCGGAACGACCTGAGACATGATGATGGAGGTCCCGGATGTATCGGTATCCATAAGGTTTCTGGACAGCTCCCGGGCGCCGATAAAAGAAACCATGTAAAAAATGGGAGAAAAACTGTTTTTCAGGGACATGCGGATAAAGCTGGCGCAAGGCTCCGAAGTGCCGATCATGACCACGGCCTGGGGGCGGGACTCCATGATTTTTTCAAGCCCTTCTTTGATGTCGCTTGTGCCGCGCACGTAACTGCCCCTGGCCACGGGTTCCAGGTGGTATCGTTTCAGAGCCAGCTCGGCCCCTGTCAGACCGTCGAAACCGAAGGCGTCATACTGGTAAAACACTGCGATCCGATTGAATCCCAGATGTTTTATCATGTGATCGATGGCTGCCTCCGTCTCTTGGTAATAAGAGGCTCTGACATTGATCACGTAAGGCAGAAACGGGTCACGAAGGGCGTTGGCGCCGGTGAACATTCCAAGTAGAGGAATCTGCGCTTCTTCGATCAGAGGCAGTATTTTGACGGTGGTGGGCGTGCCCACATAGCAGAAGAGTCCGAAAACCTTGTCTTCGGTGATAAATTGCTGGGTATTGGCCAGGCACCTGGGTGGATCGTAACTGTCGTCCCGGGTGATCAGGCGGATCAATCGCCCGTGAACGCCTCCTTTTTCGTTCACGTGATTGATATAGCACATGGCGCCTTTCAGGGTTTCCTGCCCCAGGTATCCGGCATGGCCCTGCAAGGCCAGCGAGGAGCCGAATACCACCTCTCGGTCGTCGACAACCAGTTCCACCGGAGGCATGGGTACCTGGATGGTTTCATCCTGGCAACCGAACCACAGGGCCAGACAAAGGGCAAGGACCGGAATCATCCATAATCTGAGATTGCTCATCAAAATCCCCTGATTGCTGTTGTGTCTGTTGTCATTAGGATAGAAGAGCCCGGTAAAAGTCAACCCTTTTTTTGCCTTGATTCGGTGATCGGATGTCCGCAATGACGGATGGCCAGATTTGCGCGGCGCATGGCCCGGGTTTCAAATAAAAGGTTCACCCCGGACGTGGATATGATATAGTGACAAAAATACGACCCGGGAAAATATCATGGAAGAAATGCATGTTCATCAGGCCCACGATCTGTTTATGCGGCTGTCAGTAGCCATCGAATCCGTCATAAAGGGCCAGACGGCCAACATCCGATATATTCTGGCCGGATTTGCGGGCGGCGGCCACATTCTGCTCGAAGACAACCCCGGCACCGGAAAGACCACACTGGCCAAGACCCTGGCCAGAAGCATGGACGCACGATTCAAGCGGATTCAGTTCACCCCGGATCTGTTGCCCTCCGATATCTTGGGGGTGTCCATCTTTGATCCGGCCAAAAGAGCGTTCAATCTGCACAAAGGCCCGATTTTCACGCATATCCTGCTGGCCGATGAAATCAACCGGGCCTCGCCCAGAACCCAGTCCGCCCTTCTGGAAGCCATGGCCGAGGGACAGGTGAGCATTGACGGGCAATTACTCAATCTGGAAGATCTGTTTTTCGTCATCGCCACCCAGAACCCCATTGAATCCAGGGGGACCTACCCCCTGCCCGAGGCCCAGATGGACCGTTTCGCCATGCAACTCGGGCTCGGCTATGTGAGCCGGGAACAAGAGGTGGCCGTTCTTTCCGACCAGAGCCGGGTCCATCCCCTTGAATCGGTCCGCCCTTGTGTCAGTCTGGCCGATTGCCTGATGCTGCGCCGCCTGACTGGTCGGGTACATGTTTCCGAAGAATTAAAAGATTATATCGTGGCCCTGGTGGCCGCCACAAGGGGAAAACCCGGTGTTTTGCTGGGAGCAGGCCCCCGGGCTTCCATCGCCTTGATGAAAACCGCACAGGCCCTGGCCCTTTTTGACGGGCAGTCCTTTGTCGGTCCGGATCATATTCAGGAAGTGGCGGTCCAGGTCATTGCCCATCGCCTGATTCTGGACCAGCAATCCAGATTTTCCGGAAAATCGGCCCGGGGAGTGGTGGACGATATTGTAAAAACCATTCCGGTACCGGTTTAGACAACCCATGAAGGCCAACTGGGTCTACCGCGCCTACCGATTTTTTTATGGGATGTCTTCCCGGCTTGAAAGACATTTCACGTCGGCCGGAACCCTGCTCACAGCCGTTTTCGCCACTGCCCTTCTGTTCGGTTTCAACATGTTCAAAACCACCCTGTATCAGTTGCTGGCACTGTGTGCCGCCTGTTTCGCCCTTTCCCTCACGGCAGGTCTGGTTCCGTTCCGTATCCGGGTCCGGGTGGCGCGCAATCTCCCGAAATATGCCACGGTTGGACAAACCCTGTCCTATGACGTGGATATCACCAATTTATCTGAAAAGACCCGGAAGGGGCTTTTTCTTTTTGAAGACCTGGCCGACCCGCGGCCGGATGTAAAAACCTTTCTGACTCGCAAAGAGCCCCGGGAGAATCTGCGAAACGCCTGGGACCGGAAAATGAAATATTACCGATGGACCTGGCTGATCCGAAGGTCGGCCAAAATCACCTTTGAGCCCGTTCCGCTTCCGGACCTGCCGCCGGGCGGGACGGTTCGTATCACTTTGAAGGGGGTGCCTTTTCACAGGGGATATATTCATTTCACCGGATGCACTTTCGCCCGTCCCGATCCTCTGGGTCTGTTCATGAGGCTTTTCAGTGTAAATGAACCGGACAGGCTCCTAATTCTGCCCGAACGGTATGACCTGACCCCTCCCGATCTTTTGTCCCGGCGGCAATACCATCCGGGCGGCGTGAATCTGGCCTCGTCCATCGGCAATTCCGATGAATTCATGTCCCTTCGTTATTATCGGCCGGGTGATCCTTTGCGCAATATCCACTGGCGGACCTTCGCCCGAACCGATCAACTGGTGATCAAGGAATTCGAAGATGAGTTTTTCGTCCGCCAGGCCCTTATTCTGGATACTTTCACCCCGGCCGACCGGGAGGAAATTTTCGAAGAAGCCGTCCGTGTAGCCGCTTCTTACGCGGCATCGGTTCAGACCAGTGAATCCATTATGGATCTGGTGTTCATGGGACGCGGCGTCCAATCCTTCGCGACGGGGCGGGGCCTTGCGGATTCTGAAAGCCTGCTGGAGATCCTGGCATGTGTGGAGCCTTGTCAACAGGGGAGTATCCGGGATCTTTCCAGGCTGATTGAGGGCAGACTCAACCAAATATCCGGCGCCGTCTGCATCCTGACCGACTGGGATGAAAATTATGCGCAATTCAGCCGGATCTTCGAACATACGAGGACTTCGGCGTTCATGATCGTTCTGGCCGAAGACCTTTCGGCAATGAAACATAAGATAGCCCGGACCCGGGAGGCGGCTCCATGGATCCGTGTGGTTCAGTCGGGAAGGGTGGAAAGGGATCTGGCTCGACCATGAAAACGCCTCGTTTTTTTCTGGGGGCCGTCCTGATTTTCTGGGGGTGGCAGACCGGGCTGATCTGGGTGGGCCTGGGTTTTGCGGCTGTATTGGAATCCGCCCGCTGGATCAAGACCCGTTTTGATCTTCAGCCGTCTGATTTCAATAAATTCGTGGATATCAGCACCGTATTGCTGGGAGGCACAATTGTGGTGGCCCTGAGCGTCGAAGCCCGGAAAAACAGCTATGTTCTACTGGAATGGCTGCCCATGATCTGTTTTCCTATTATTGCTGCCCAGGAGTTTTCCATTCAGGGTCGTATCGCCGTTCGGGCATTTTTTTTAACGGCTCGGAAAAAGGCGGCGCATCGGTTCGATGACTCAAGAAACATCGATGTTTCTTATATCTACGGATTTTTCTGCCTCATGTCCGCCGCCTGCGCCAATGTCAAAACCCATCTTTTTTTCGGCGTTTCAGTCTTGTTTCTCGCCTGGGCACTCTGGCCCCTGCGGTCCAGGCGGACAAAACCCCTGATCTGGGTTGTTTGTCTGATGGGCGTCGCCGTTCTCGGCTTCTACACCCAGGACCGGATCCACCAGGCCGGCCGACGGGTGAGCCGCTGGGTCATGGCCTACTATATGAATTACTACCGGGCCAACCCCTTCCGAACCTATACGGCTTTAGGCGATGTGGGTCATCTGAAATTCTCCGACCATATCCTGTTTCGGGTGTCCTTTGACAAAGAACGACCGGAGGCGCCTTTCTTGCTGCACACCACCACCTACAACCGGTTCGCCGGTTCCAACTGGTATGCCTCCTATGATTTCGAACCTGTGGCTCCGGATCGAGACCTGACTTTCTGGCAGGTGAATCCACCCATGGCAGCGACCCGGAAAATGACGCTCTATTTCAGGCTGATGAATGGAAAGGCGGTTCTGCCCCTGCCGCCGGGGGTCATTGATATTTCGGAAATGAAGGTGGGGGAATGTGAAAAAAACGCCATGCAGGTGATCCGGGTACAGGAGGGTCCGGCCTTGATCAAAGCCCTGATTTCCTTTGCCGGGTCCTACCTTCATGATGCCTTGCCGGGAAAAGACGATCTGCAGATTCCGTCACGGGAACTGTCCACCGTGGCCCATTTGGCTGATCAATTGGGTCTTGCCCGTCAATCTCCGGAGGACATCCTGAACACTCTGCGCCGATATTTCTTATCCGGGTTTTCCTATTCCCTGGATCTGGAGGGCAAGGGCCGGCATGATACCCCCTTGCAGAATTTTCTGTTGACCACCCGTTCCGGACATTGCGAATTTTTTGCCACCGCGACCGTGCTTCTGCTACGCCGGGCCGGGCTGCCGGCAAGATATGCAACCGGATTCGCTGTCCATGAATATTCCGGGCTTGAAGGTCGTTGGGTCATTCGGTGGCGGGACGCCCACGCCTGGGTCAAAGTGTTTGTGGACGGGGCCTGGCGGGATTTCGACACTACCCCTCCGTCTTTTCTGAATCTGGACAAACTTCAGATTCCGACTTCTTTTCTGAAAGATTTGCTGTCGTTTTTCGGTTTCCAGATGTCCCGGCTGCGCCATGAGACCGGGGCCGGCCTCATGGAGACATACGGCCTCTGGCTCATATTGCCCCTGGGGATCATACTCTGGGTAAGGCTCAGGCGAACCGGCCGGATCAGGAAATCAAGGCGGGCCGATGAAGAATCGGTTCGTCCGGCCCCTGAAAAATTCCTGGAAACCGATTTTTTCCGGATAGAAGGCATTCTCAGGGACAAGGGATATCCGCGCCGACCTTACGAAACCTATGGGGCGTGGCTGAACCGTGTCGGCCGTCATATCGCCGATCCGGACCTGAGGCGGGGACTGGCTCTGGCCCTGTATCGGCACAACCGGATCCGGTTCGGTCAGGCCGGGGTATCGGATGATCTGAAAAAAGAGCTGTCCGATGCCGTGTCCGACCTTTTGTCCAGGCTGGCGGAAGTTCCGGCCGCCTGATCAGACGGTTTTGTCAGGGCCTTGGATCAAGTCCGTGATATAGATGTTTTCCAGGATTTCACGGCCGATGGTGGAAAACGGGGTGGGCCCGTAATCATGCCCCGGATAGACAAGGGTGTCTTCCGGCAGGGGCATGATCCGCTTCGCTATGGAGGCCAGCAGAATACCCAGGTTTCCGCCGGGCAGATCGGTCCGACCCACGCCGCCCACAAAAAGGGTATCTCCGGTAAAAAGGCAGCCCCCGACACCCAGGCAGATCGAGCCGGGTGTATGGCCGGGAGTGTGAATCACCCGGATTTCCAGCCCTCCCACCTTCAAAATGGTCTGATGATCCAGATCCATATCCGCGCAGAGCGCTTTTTCCCTGAAAAAGGCCCGGTCTTCCCGGTGCACGGCGGCCGGGATGCCGAAATGCCTTGACAGGTATGTGTTTCCCTGGACATGATCCCGGTGGCCGTGGGTGTTTATGATGTACCTGGGAATAATCCGGTTGTCGACCACGGCCCGGACAATGATTTCATCTTCCCCGCCCGGATCGATGATCATGCCTTCACGGGTTTCGGGACAGGCCGCTATATAGGTGTTCACTTTGTATGGACCCACATTCAGACATTGGACCAGCACTCCCCGGGTCAGTCTCACGGGTCTACAGTCCTTTGATGCCCATGCCCTGTTTGACCACGGTGAGCAGCATTTTCATCCGGGTGAGGGCGGTGACGGAATGGGGTACGTTGGCCGGCATGACCACGGTTTTTCCCGCCGGGGTCCGGATGGCTTCTCCATCGATGTGGACGAGGGCCTCACCGTCCAGGATCTGAACCATGGCGTCGCCGGGAGAGGTGTGCGCGCTGATTTCCTCTTTTTCGTCAAAGGCGAACAGGGTGATGTTGACATGGGGTTGGGCCGACAAGGTCCGACTCACGACCCGGCCTTCCGCATAATCCACCAGTTCGGCCATGGTCAGGGGGGTTTTGAATGCGATGTTTTTGATTAGCGTGTCTTTTTTGTCGGTCATGGCGCATCTCCTTGTCTTGGGTGATCGTTCATCCGGATGACGGTCCGATTTTTGAGGACTTTGACTATAGTAAGGATTTTTCCTGATTTTTCAATGGGAGAAACCCGGATTCGGTTCCGGCCGCTTTTTTGTGAAAATTCGATTGTGCCGCCCCTGGGGATGATGTATGGTTGATTTCATGAAAGATCTGTTAAAACAAGAAATTATGGACAACATCCGGTTTCATCTCGGTATGGATCCGGAAGAGATGAATCGGTACGCCTGTTTCATGGGGCTGGCCTACAGTTTGAAAAACCGGCTGATCCACCAGTGGATCACCACCCAGAAAGCCTGTCGGGACAATCTGTCCAAACGGATCTTCTATCTTTCCATGGAATTTCTGCCGGGACGGTTTTTGAGAAATTACCTCATTTCCCTGGGCCTGGAGGAAACGGCCCGGCAAACCTTGGCCGACCTGGGGTTCGATCTGGATACAGTGGAGGAAGAAGAGTGGGATGCCGGACTGGGCAACGGCGGGCTGGGACGCCTGGCCTCCTGTTATCTGGATTCCATGGCCCGACTGAGGCTGCCGGGATACGGCTACGGTATCCGGTATGATTTCGGGATTTTCTACCAGGTGCTCCAGGACGGATATCAACAGGAAAAAAGCGACAATTGGATGCGGCGGGGCAATCCCTGGGAAATCATCCGGTTTGAAAACATCTATAAAATCCGGTTTTACGGACGGTCCGAGGCATATACGGATTTTCACGGTCATCAGCGCTACCGGCTGACGGACACCGAAGACATCATGGCCATGGCCTGCGACATCATGATTCCCGGATTCGGGGATGCATTCGTCACCCACATGCGGCTGTGGACGGCCACGTCCACCCGGGAGTTCGATCTGGATTACTTCAACCGGGGCGATTATATCCGGGCCGCGGAAGCCAAAGTCCTCAGCGAATCCATTTCCAAAGTGCTCTATCCCAGCGACGAAATTGAAAAAGGGCGGGAGTTGCGGCTCAAACAGCAGTATTTTTTCGTGTCCGCCACCCTCCAGGACATTATTTCCCAGTTCCGCAAGCAATATCAGTCTTTTGATGCGTTTCCCGACTGGGCCGCCATCCAGTTGAACGACACCCATCCCACCATCGCCATTCCCGAACTCATGCGGCTGTTGATGGACGAGCACGGCCTTTCCTGGGAAAAAGCCTGGTCGATCTGTGGGAAAACCTTTGCCTACACCAATCACACAGTGCTTCCCGAAGCCCTGGAAACCTGGCCGGTGTCTCTGATGGACAGGCTTCTGCCCCGTCATGTGGAAATCATTTATGAAATCAACCGCCGTTTTCTGGATCATTTGAAACAGGTCTGTCCGAACGCGCCGGAACTGTATGCCCGCATGTCCATTGTCCAGGAAGGCCAGGAAAAACGCATCCGCATGGCCCATCTGGCCATTGTCGGCAGCCACAGCGTCAACGGAGTGGCCGCCCTGCATTCCCACATACTGAAAACCGGCCTGTTCAAGGATTTCGATCAGGTGATGCCCGGACGGATCCGTAACATCACCAACGGTATCACTCCGAGGCGCTGGCTCCACCAGGCCAACCCCGGACTCTCGGCTTTGATCACCGAGGCCATCGGGGCGGACTGGATACGGGACCTGTCACATCTCAAAGCGATTGTTCCGCTGGCGGATGACCCCGTTTTCCGGGAAAAATGGCGGGAGGTGAAACTGGACAACAAAAAACGTCTGGCTCGCTACACCTTGAGAAAAATCGGCATAGGCGTCAATCCCCACACCCTTTTCGACATTCATGCCAAACGCATGCATGAATACAAACGCCAGCTTCTGAACATCCTTCACGTGATCGGGCTGTACAACCGCATCCGTGAAAACAGAGACGATCTTTTGGTGAACCGCAGCTTTTTCTTTGCGGGGAAGGCGGCCCCGGCCTATTCCCAGGCCAAGCTCATCATCAAGCTTATCAATTCGGTTTCTGAAACCATCAACCGGGATCCGCTGGCCAGAGGAAAACTCAGCGTGGTGTTCCTGCCCAATTACTGCATTTCCCAGGCGGAGAAACTGATTCCTGCCGCCGATGTTTCCGAGCAGATTTCAACGGCCGGCCTGGAGGCTTCGGGCACGGGAAACATGAAATTCGCCCTGAACGGGGCTCTGACCATCGGAACCCTGGACGGCGCAAATATTGAGATCATGGAAGAGGTGGGGTCGGATCGGATTTTCATTTTCGGTCTAAAGGCCGGAGAAGTGGTCCAGAAAAAGCAGGAAGGGTATCATCCCCGGCATTATTATGAAAACAACCCGGATCTCCGGACTATCCTGGACATGATCGGATCCGGCTGTTTTTCACCTGAACAGCCCCATCTGTTCAAGCCCATTGTTCATTCTCTTCTGGATTGGGGCGATTACTACCTGGTGCTGGCGGATTTCGAGAATTATGTCCAGACCCAGGCAACCGTGGCCCGAACCTATCTGAACCAGGATCTCTGGACGCGTTTGTCCATTTTGAACACGGCCGGCATGGGAAAATTTTCCAGCGACCGGTCCGTTCAGGAATACGCGGATCTTGTCTGGGGCGCTTTACCGCTCCCCGGGTAATTGATCCCGCCGACACCGAATCTCAAGGGCCACAACCCTGTCCGAAAGATCGGACGGGTAGCGACCGGACATCGATTTCAAGCGGAGGACCCATGAATACCCTGTATCAGGATGAAAGTCGGTCTTTGCTGACCTTTGCCAGGATTCCCATTTTCGACGAAAAGAAAAACCTCTGGGGATATGCCTTCAAAACCATTACCCCGGGTCCGAAAGCCGGCGGGGGCCTGGCAGCGGAACGAATGGCCGGGGCCGTTCCGATTCTGGATCAGCTCATGGACCGGGGGAAAAAGGGCATGATCGGTTTTTCCAGAAAACAGATTTTTCAGGACCTTCCCTACGCGCTGCCGCCGGATCGCACAGTGGTCCGCCTGACTTCGCCGGATCCTGACAACCTGCCCCAGGCGTTTCTGGATCGCCTTGCCAAACTCAAGACGGAGGGCTACGCCCTGGCCGTTCCCTGGTCTGAAAACCATGATCGCTGCCGAACCGTTTTCGCAATGGCTGATCTGATCTGTCTGGACACCGCCGCTTTGACCTTGCCGGAACTGACGGCCGTTCTCCGGGCGGCAGCCCCTTACAGGGCGGCGATTATGGCCGAAAGGGTGGACACCCAGGCCCTTTTCGACCTCTGTGCCCGAGTTGGATGCGGATTTTTCAAGGGATTGTTTTTCAAAAAACCCGAGCCCGTATCGGTCCGGCCGGTTCTGGCCGGAACCGTGTCCCGTTTCCAGCTCATGAAACTCATCGAGCAGGCCGATCCCGATGTATCGGAACTGGCCGCCGCCATCCAGTCGGATGTGGCCGTGAGTTTCAGGCTTCTGACCTATCTGAATTCCGCTTCCTTCGGTTTTCGACGGAAAATTGATTCCATCCGGGACGCCGTCACCCTGCTCGGGTGGCAGAGCCTTAAAAACTGGCTCCGGGTGGTGGTGGTGTCTGAGATATCGGAAAACCGGCATACCGAAGAGCTGGTGTTTCTGTCCGCCCAGAGGGGAAAATTCCTCGAACAGGTGGGCCGATCCCACGACTTCTGGGGATTCGAACCGGATTCGCTTTTCCTTCTGGGTATGTTTTCCCTGCTGGACGCCCTGCTCAATCAGCCCATGACGGAAATATTGAAACATCTTCCCCTGCCTGACAAACTGAAAGAAGCGCTTCTGATGAAGGACAACAATGAATACGTCCCTCTGCTCAAACTGGCCGGATTCCTGGAAGAAGCTGATCTGGATCGTTCCGAGGACATGATCGCCCGGCTGGGTCTGGATGGAGACAAAATTCGGCTGGCCTGTCGGGACGCCCGGGACTGGGCCGCACAACTCAGCGACATGCAGGTGCCCGGTCGGGAATGATCCGGTCGGCCCGGGTCCGGCTTCCGGGAAGTCAGGGTTGCTGCTGGGTGATACAGTGGATATTGCCTCCGCCCAGAAGAATTTCCCGGGCTTCGACAGGCACAATCGTTCTGTCCGGGAAAACGGATCGCATCAAATCCAGTGCATCCGTATCCCTGGGATCGTCGAACACGGGCAGAATGACGGCCCGGTTGGCGGGATAGAAATTGACATAGGAGGCGGCCAGCCGGCACCCCGCCTCCCTGGGCGCGGCTTGGCCGGTTTTCAGGATTCCCTGGCTTTCCTTTGTCGTCATGTAGAGGGGGCCGGGCTGGATCAGCTTGTGGATCACGAAAGCCCTTCCCCTGGCGTCCCTGGCTGCGGACAGGCGTTTGAAGGCGTCCAGCGATATTTCGTGCTGCGGATCGCGACGGTCATCTGTCCAGTGTAGCAGAATCTCTCCGGGTCGGGCAAAACAGGCCAGATTGTCCACATGCCCGTCGGTTTCATCCATATACACCCCCCGGCCCAGCCAGATCACCGTTTCCACACCGAGATAGGCTTTGAGCAGGGATTCGATATCCGATCGGTCAAGGTCGGGGTTCCGGTTGGGGTTGAGCAGACATTCCTCCGTGGTGATGAGGGTTCCCTGACCGTCTGTGTGAATGGATCCGCCTTCCAGAATGAACGGGGCTTTATAGCCTTTCAGACCCTGGTTGTCCAGGACGGTCCGGGCCACCTGCGCATCCCTGTCCCAGGCGTCATACAGCCCCCCGTTCCGGCCGCCCCAGGCATTGAATTCCCAATCCACCCCCCGCACTTCTCCCTGGTCATTGACAATAAAGGTGGGGCCCACATCCCGCATCCACGCGTCGTCGAAAGGCATTTCCACCAGTGTGACCCCGGAGGGCAGAAGCCCGGCGGCCGCTTCCCGCTGCCGGGGTGACACGCCCATGGACACGGGTTCAAACCGGGATATGGCCCGCGCAACCTCGGCAAACGCTTTCTGGGCCGGAGCCGCCTTCAGTCGCCAGTTGTCGGCTCGCTCCGGCCAAAGCATCCAGCACCGGGAATGGGGCTCAAACTCCCCGGGCATCCGGAACCCGTCCCGTGCTGGAGTGTCATCCACATGGGGTTTCATGGCGTCTGTCCCAAATCCGTTGCCGGTCCTGAATCAATGGGATTTGGCCCTGGTCCAGGCCTGGTCCATGATTTTGTTGTCTTTGCCAAGGTCTTTGACGAAATAAAGGGTTTCCATGATTTCCGGGGTGGGCCAGATACCCGGGTTGGCCAAATCTTCTTTATTGATGAAGGGGATGGCGGCTTCATTGGGGGTGGCGTATTGGTTGTAATTGGAAAGGGCCGCGCCCACTTCGGGTTCGAGTACCCAGTTGATCCATTTGTGGGCCGCATCCACATTGGGGGCCTTGGCCGGGATACACATGGAGTCGATCCAGATTTCGCCGCCTTCTTTTGGGACGATGAAACCGAACTTGTCCGACTCTTTGGAGACTGTCTGGATGGCGTCGCCGTTATACACCACGGCTGCATCGGCCACTCCGGAGATCACATCGTTCTTGCCGCCCACCCCACCCTTGAACCCCAGGCATTCCTTGCGTTTCTTGGTTCTGATGAGCAGTTCCGAGGCTTCCTTGAGTTCCTTGGGCGAAGCTGAATTGAAATCATATCCCAGATACACCAGGGCAATGCCCATCATTTCCCGGACCGAATCCATGAGATAAAAGGGGCCGGGTTTTTTTTCAGGATCGAACAGAATGGCCCAGGACGTAACATCGCTGTCCTTCAGCCGGGCCTTGTTGTACATGAGCCCGACGGTTCCCCATTGCCACCCTACGGAATATCGGTTGCCCGGATCAAAAGAAGCGGTGGAAAATTTTTCCCCGAGGTTTTTCAGATTGGGAATCTTGGAATGGTCCAGGGGAACGATGAGGTTGAGGTTGATCAGGCTGGGCATGATATAGTCGGACGGTATGATGATGTCATATTGCCCCAGACCTCCGGCCTGGAGTTTGGCCATCATTTCCTCGTTGGATTCGTACATGTCCAGATGCACCTTGATGCCTGTCGCTTTTTCAAAGGCCTGGGGCATGGTTTCCTCGTCCATGTATTCGGACCAGGTGAATATCCTCAGTTCGTTGTTGGCGCCGAAGGCAATGCTTGAAAAAAGAAGGACCAGTAAGGCCGAAACCGACAGAATGCGTTTTTTCATGGATACGATCTCCTTTATGTTTTGTTGACCTTTCGGGTAAGTCTTTCCATGCCGATGACCATCATCACGGTCACCAGCAGGACAAGAGTTGACAGTGCATGGATCTGGGGCGTGACCATTCGCCGGACCGAGGCGTAAATATAAAGGGGTAGGGTGACGGAATCGGGTCCCGCCGTGAAAAAGCTGATGACGAAATCATCCAGGGACAGGGTGAACGCCAGCATGGCACCGGCCACGATGCCGGGTGTGAGCAGGGGCAGGGTCACTTTGAAAAACATATAGCTCGTGTCCGCGTAAAGATCTCTGGCGGCTTCTTCGATTTCCTTGCCGATGCCGGCCAGGCGGGAACGGACGACCAGGGCCACAAAAGCCGTCTGAAAGGTGATGTGGGCAATGATCATGTTGGGCAGTCCCGGATCGAACAGACCGGACAGGAGCCTGAGAAAACCGAAAGCCACCACCATGGCTGCGGCAAAGATGATATCGGGTATGATGACCGGCAGATGGACGATGAGATCCATGAAGGTGTGCATTTTCCGGGGCCAGGGAAATCGATCCATGCCCACGGCCAGGACCGTTCCCAGCACCGTGGACACCAGAGTAGACACCACGGCCAGAACCAGAGTGTTCCATGCTGCCTGGAGGATGAGTTCGTTCTGGAAAAGCTTTGTATACCAGTCCAGGGTGAAACCGCTCCATGTCAGACCGTATTTGGCGTTGTTCACGGAAAAAAAAGCCACGGCCATGAGGGGCAGATAGAGAAAGGCGATGGTCAGGGTCGCGGCCAGGCTGATCATTGCATTGATTTTTTTCATATCAGGTCGATCCCTTTGTTTTTCCGTTTGTAAACATAGAGGCTGAAAAGAGTCATTATCATGAGCCCCATGCTGATGGCCGCCCCGAAGGCCCAATCCCGGCTGGCGCCGAACTGTTGCTGGATCAGGTTGCCCACCAGCATGTACTTGGCCCCGCCCAGAAGGTCGGGAACCACAAACATGCCCATGGCCGGAACCAGGGTCAGGATGATGCCCACGGAAAGACCCGGCAGGGTCTGGGGCAGGATGGCGTGCATGAAAATGCGGACATGGGAAGCGTATAAGTCCTGGGCCGCCTCCACCAGTGTCCAATCCAGACGTTCCACGCTGGAAAACAGGGGCAGGGCCACAAAAGGCAGAAACATGGAAATCATGCCCAGGTAGACGGCAAAGGCGCCTGGATACAAGGGGCTGTTTTCGGGGACCAGGTTCAGGAAAGCGGCCAGTTTTGCCAGGGGAAACTCGGGTGCCAGAATCAGGAACCAGGCATAGGTGCGGATAACCATGTTGGTCCAGAAGGGGATGATGACCAGTGTCAGCCACAGATATCGTGTCCGGACCGGTTTCCGGGCAATGAAAAAACAAAGCGGATAGGACAGGACCACGCACAGAAATGTGGTTGCTACGGCTACCCAGATGGAGCGAAGGAGAATATAGACATAGTCCAGGGTCCACCCGAAGATACCGTATCCCATGAGCCGGGTGTAATTGTCCGGACTGAATTCCCAGACCAGTTCACCATAGGCCCCCCGACCGGCAAAACTGACCAGAATCAGGATCAGGCCGGGCAAGACCAGGAAGAGAACCAGCCAGAGCATGCCGGGGACCAGGAAAAAAGCACCCCGTTTGAACAGTCTTTTCCGGGTGATCAGTTCCCCGTACCAGATAATGAGCCTATCCATTGAGCACCGCGATTTCCTTGGGAGCCAGGTCCAGCCACAATTCGTCACCGATGCGGATGCGGCTGTAGGTGCTGGTTCTCAGACGGATGGGGCCGGGATTGAGCCAGATGTCCAGATGTGCGCCTCGGAAGATGATGTCTGTGACCGTGGCCCGGAGCCCGTTTTTTCCCGGACGGGTGTCGGCGATCCGGATCCATTCCGGTCGAATGGCGATTCGCCCCTTTTCCCAGGGAGGGGGTTTTTCCAACTCAAAGGTTCCGATGGCCGTTTTAAACAGTCCGTCCCGGTATTCCCCGTCGATAAGGTTGGCCGTGCCCAGGAATTCGGCCACGAACCTGTTTTTGGGATAATCGTAGACTTCGGCGGGCGTTCCGTACTGGATAATTTCTCCGTCCTTCATCACGGCGATCCGGTCCGATACCACCAGGGCCTCGTCCTGATCATGGGTGACCAGGATAAAAGTCTGGCCGAGTTGCTGCTGAAGTCTGCGCAGCTCCATCTGGACCTGGGTTCTCAGCTTGGCGTCAAGGGCCGACATCGGTTCGTCCAACAGCAGGACTTTGGGTTCATTGACCAGGGCCCGGGCCAGTGCCACTCGCTGTTTCTGCCCACCGGACAGCTGATGGGGCAGACGTCGGGTCAGAGGCCCGAGTTCGAGCATGTCCAGGGCCTGTTCGACTTTCCGGGTGACTTCCGGACCTTTTATTTTTCGGGCTCTCAGCCCAAAGGCCACGTTTTCGAAAATGTTCAGGTGCGGGAACAGCGCATAACTCTGAAACACCGTGTTGATATGCCGTTTGATGGCCGGCAGTCCGGTGAGATCCCGCCCGTCCAGAACGATCCGGCCCGAGTCCTGAATTTCAAGCCCGGCGATCATCCGCAGGAGGGTGGTTTTCCCGCACCCCGAAGGCCCGAGCAGGGTGAAAAATTCCCCGGAGCGGATGTCCTGGGAAACGTCCCGGACCACATGGGTTTTGTCGAATGTCTTATTGATTGCCTGAAGACTCAGCCCTTTCATCTGCCGAACCCGTCCTTTTTTTGCTTGGCATGAGGGAGAGAAAAAGCGTTTCATGCCTTGTTTCCATTGTTTTTAAAAGAGGCGTAACATATCAGAATTCTTTCGTTTTTAAAAGGTTTTTCATCTGATCGACCCTCATTTTTTTTAATTCTTGAACTCCCCCGGCCAAGGGTTTAGAATCCAAGGCAATTTTTGATACGAGGATAAACAATGGATAAACCATCGGCTTTGCGAAACCTGCCTGTGAAAACCATGATCGGCTGGATACTGGTCGGAGCCGCGGGGTGGGGGGTCTCTGCCATGCTGCCCCTCGAACCGGCGGCCCGCCAATGCTTCGCTATTGTTCTGGCCGGTATTGGGTGCCTGATCTTCGGGCTGCTGCCCAGTCATGTGGTGGGCATGTGGATCGTGACCCTTCCCGTGATCCTGAATCTCACCCCGCCTGAAATATCACTCAAAGCAGCCACCCAGTGGTCCTGGTGGATCTTTCTCACCGGTTTCTTCATCGGCATGGCCTTTAACAAAACCGGCCTGGGGAAAAGGCTGGGCCTTTATTTCGGGGCCTATCTGGTCAAGGGATGGTATTCGGCCATTCTGGCCATTTTCCTCATGAACGTATTTTTCAATATCGCGGCCCCGTTTTCAGGAGCTGCAGCCATCGCCATAGGCATCTCCATTTTCATACCCATGGCCGGGGACATGGGATATGCGCCGGGTAGCCGGGGGTTCAACGGCATGGCCCTGGCATGTGTGACTTCCAACCTGATCGCCGGGGAACTGGTCCTGACCGGATGGATTCTGAATCCCTTTGCCGTGAGCCTGTTCGCGCCCGTACTGGAGCTGGATTTTTTCTCCTGGATCCAGTACATCACTCTGCCCGCCGCTTTTTTTCTGCTTGCCGCTTATGTGGCTATATCCTTCGCGTTCCGACCTGAAAAAACCCTTTCATCGGGATCGGGAAAAGCACGGGAACAGCTTCAGGCTCTGGCACAAATTTCTTCGGACGAATGGCGGGCCCTGGTTTTGACCCTCATGATCCTTTTCATTTTCATCACCCAGCCCCTGCACGGCTTGGAAGCCGGATGGCTCGCCGTGGGCGCGTCCTTTTTGTTTTTCGTTCCGGGCTGCGGTGTACTGGACATCCAGGATCTGTCAAGAGATCTTCCCTGGCATTTCATGATCTTCCTTCTGGGCATTTTCAGCATCGGCTACCAGCTCACCCATCATGACATCCACCTCTGGCTGGCCGGCATCACCCTGCCCCGGGGGGTGGAAACATGGCCGCCGGTGCCGGCCAACGTATTCATCGCCTTGATTATGACCCTCATGCATTTTCTGGTTGGCTCCATGGTTCCGCTTCTGGCCAGTTTCGTACCCACCTTGACCGCCTATGCAGACGCGCATGGAATGTCCGTTGTCATGATTTTCGGGACGGTTTTGTTTGCCGCCAAACGCTGGGTTTTCCCGTTTCAGGAAGCCTTCGTTCTAATGACCAGGGGGCTGACCGGCGGACTTCTCGGGGATCGGGCCGTGATATTCATGGGAATCATTCTGAGTCTTTTGGTGATCTTCGTGGTCATTCCGGTGTCGACAATGTACTGGCATCTGATCGGAGCGCCATGATTCAAGCGGTCGAACCCAGGCCGGGCCTGATCTTTTTCCTTGACAGGGAACTTAATTTCATGGATGTATGGGGCTTTCGAGCCAAACCCTTTATTGTCAGGATAGCAATATGGACATTCAATTCCTTGCGTCTCGGTGCAAAAAAGCGGCCATCGGTTTAGCCGCCCTTTCGGACCGAGTCAAAAATATGGCCCTCGGCCATGCGATTATCGCTCTTCGGGACCATGCCGACCGAATTTATGAAGCCAACGCCCGGGATCTGGATCAGGCTGCCCGTGAAAATTTGGAGCCCCAGCTCATGAAGCGCCTGAAATTCGACCAGGTCAAATTGAAAGAGGTCTGCGACGGGATTGAAAGTCTGATCGCCATGCCGGATCCGGTGGGTAGAACTCTGTGCGCCCGGGAGCTGGACGCGGGCCTGCGACTTTATCAGGTGAGCCGCCCCATCGGGGTCATCGGGGTGATTTTCGAGTCCCGGCCGGACGCCCTGGTCCAGATTGCGGCTCTGTGCCTGAAAAGCGGAAACGCCGTCCTGCTGAAGGGTGGGCGAGAAGCCATGAACACAAATCAGATCCTGGCTTCCCTGATTCTGGAAGCCGGAGTCGAGGCCGGGCTGCCCGAGGGGTGGCTGGGTCTTCTGGAAACCCGGAGCCATGTGGATCAGATGCTGAAACTGGAAAAAACCGTGGACCTGATCATTCCCCGGGGAAGCAACGCCTTTGTCCGGTACATCATGGACCATACCGCCATTCCGGTCCTGGGCCACGCCGACGGCGTCTGTCATCTTTTTGTGGACCGCCCGGCCGACCTGGATATGGCTATGAAGCTCTGCATCGATGCCAAATGTCAGTATCCGGCCGTGTGCAACGCTGTTGAGACCATCCTGGTTCATGAGGCTGTGGCCGATTCATTCCTCCCTGTCCTGAAAGAGCAATTGGATTCAAAAGGGGTCGAAATGGTGGGCTGTGAAAAAACCCGGGCCGTTATCGATGTCCCTCAAGCTTTGGAAAAGGACTGGACGGCCGAATACCTGGACCTGAAAGTATCCGTCCGGGTCGTACCGTCCCTGGAAGCGGCCGTGGATCACATCAATCGCTACGGGTCCGGTCATACCGACGCCATTGTCACCCGTGACCGTGACCGGGCCCTGTATTTCATGGACCACGCGGATACGGCCGATGCTTTCTGGAATTGCAGCACCCGCTTCAGTGATGGATTTCGGTTCGGACTGGGAGCCGAGGTGGGCATTTCCACTCAGAAAGTTCACGCCCGGGGCCCGGTGGGCCTGGAAGGCCTGATGAGCTATCAGTGGCGGCTGCTCGGTGAGGGACACCGTGTGGCGGACTACGCGGGCCAAAACGCCCGGCCTTTTACCCACAAGCCCTTGAACACGGGATTTGATCAGGAATAGACCATGCCGGAATATCTATTGAACCATGCCCGCAGGGTGGTCGTGAAACTGGGCAGCAATGTGATCACGGCCCGTAACAGCCTGGATCTGGATGTGATCGAGTCCATTTCCCGTCAGATCAGCGTACTCATGGATCGCGGGATGGAAGTTATCTTAGTGTCTTCCGGCGCCATGGCGGCCGGTCTTCGGAAAATGGGCATGGCGGCCCGTCCGGCCGAGATTCCCAAACGCCAGGCGATATCCGCCATCGGTCAGAGCGGGCTCATGATGGCCTATGAAAACAGTTTCGGACGATGGGACAAAAAAGTGGCCCAGATCCTTCTCACCGGGGAAGACCTCAACAACCGGAAACGCTACCTGAATGCCCGTAACGCCTTGCACACCCTGATGGAATGGAAGGTCGTGCCCATCATCAATGAGAACGACACGGTCATGGTAGAGGAAATCAAACTCGGGGACAACGACAACCTGGCCGCCATGATCACCCTGCTCATGGATGCGGATTTTCTTTTCATCCTTACCGATATCGAAGGACTGTACGACAAAGATCCCAGGCAGTATCCGGATGCGTCTCTCATCCCGGAAGTGACGGTTTTCAAAAAAGAGATCGAGGAATATGCCAGCCATATTCCCGGCACCCTGGGCACCGGCGGAATGCTCAGCAAGATAAAGGCCGCCAGGAAAGTGACCTCGGCCGGCATCCCCATGATCGTGGCCAAAGGCAGCGCGGAAAACGTTCTTCTGGGATTTTTCGAAGGTCGGCGTCGCGGCACCTATTTTGTCCCGAAAAGCCGGCGCATGGCCAGCCGGAAATGCTGGATCGCCCTGACCCTGGCCCCTAAAGGCAGCCTGGTGATCGATGAAGGAGCGGTGCGGGCCCTGCGGGAGAACGGAAAAAGCCTGTTGCCCATAGGTGTGACAAGAGTGGAGGGAGAGTTCGAGGAAGGCGCCCCCGTGGCTTTCAAAAACCAGTCCGGAGAGATTGTCGGCATCGGTTTGGTCAATTACCGGTCTTCGGATGTGGATCGGATCAAGGGGCTGAAAACATCTCAGATCGAAGCCTGCCTCGGCAGTAAGCATTATGATGAAATTATCCACCGGAACAATCTGGTTATAAAAGACAATTGACAAACCCACGATCTGATTTTATTTTCGAAAAACAAGCGATCAACCATAGGAGATTGAGGAAGCATCGGATGGCCAGAAGAATGACAATACAGAGCGCGGTTGAAGAATTTGAACTGTATGATTTATACAGCGACATCATTGAATCTTACGGGGAAGACCTGGAAGACCCCAGTCTGGTCTCCGACCTCTATGATCTCATCGATGAATATGAAGAAGAATATGATTTCACGGCTGATTCGGATGGGGATTACGCCGACAGCTTTGAGAGGAATCTGCGGGATGCCATTACCACCATTGTGGAAGAAAATGAAGAACTGGCTTTCGTGGATGACGATTTCGAGGATGAGGACATCCCTGAAATCTATGACGAAGAGTATGAAGAAGACGAGGACCTGGATCTGGACGAGGACGAAGATGAGTCGACCGACGAATTCTGAATCGTTTTGATACCGTCTCGGACCCGACATTAAAATTTCAAAGATTTTTAGATTTTCACGAATCCGGGCCGTTTTTTGATGAAATCCTGACCGAGACTCCAGGTATAGGCTCCCTGGCAGGGAATCATGAGGCGGTCCCCCACCTGGATATCCTTCCCGAAATAGGCATATCCCCATACATCGTGGGGGGTACACAAAGATCCCAGCACATGGCAGGGTTTTTCAGACAAATCCGGGCGAGTCAGGTTTAAAACCGGAAAATAGTCTGTTTCGAACCGTTCCCATCCAACGGCATTGGTGCCCGCATCCGTGACGACCAGATCCGGGGCTTTCCGGTCCACTACCGTCATCAGCAGATGCATTGCGCTGTGGCAGATCCAGCGCCCCGGCTCAAAACAGATCCGGCAGCGGACGGCTGGAAAAAGATGGGCGCGGACGGCTGCGGACAGAGCTTGGGCAAATTCGTCCAGAGTTGTGGCCGGCATACGGAAATGAAGGGGCACTTCGCGGGCGGACGCGCTCGGATCAGGACCTGAAACCGCAGCGCCTTCCAAATCCGGGCAATGGAGCCATTCCCCCTGTTCCGGCCAGTACCCGCCACCCACATCGATGAAATCAATGCATTGCAGAAAGTCTTCGGGCATGGTGGAAAGCATCTGTCCCAGGTGAAGGATGAAGTCCGTCTGCCGGTCCGGTGTCAGGTTCCAGGAGGAGTGAAACTGAAGACCGCAGAACCGTATCCGGGAAAGGGATCTAATCCGGTTCCAGAATTCCGGCAGTCGTTCCGGCAAAATGCCGAATTTTCGCCAAAGTCCGTTGGGGTTGCTGGTCAGTCGGATGCCCACCCGCATGGGAGCGTGGTTGACGGACCGACCGATCAGGGCGTTGAGCCGGTCCATTTCTCCCAGGCTGTCCATGAGCAGCACGACCCGTTCCCGGTGATCCAGGGCAAGGGACAATTCCGCATCGGTTTTGCCCGGTCCGCTGAACACGATGTCCTGGGCGTCCAGGGCCAGGGCCGTCTCCAATTCAGCGCCCGAAGACACATCCAGGCCGAATCCGGCCGTCAGAAGGGTCGCTGAAACCTCGGGATGATTATTGCTTTTCATGGCAAAATAAAAACCGGTCGGGTCCAGGTATCGGCTGAAGGTCCGGGAAAAATCTTGTGCCCGGTTTTTCAGCACCTCGCTTTCAAGAACCCACAGTGGGGAACCGTACCGTTCCATCAGGCCCAGATAATCTTTCCCCTGTTCAAAACAGGATTTGACAAAAGCGATTAATTCATCCCCGGGAAGGATAAATCCGTTGGGATCAGGAGCCGGATTCGGGGAAAGGGCGGAAGCGTTCACGGGCTGACTCCCGGAGATTTGTCCGCCATGATCACACGGATACGGGACGCGATGTCGGCGGCCAGGTCATCGGGTGAGTCGTCGGGGAATAAAGTCAGGATCACATGTCCCAGAAGCCATGAATCGTAATCTTGGGGCGGCAGTTGAACCCGGTGGCCGGGTTTTCGGATCAGGTGAATGGATGCGAACCGGGGATCTTCGATCAGGCTGCGCCATTGAACGGCTTTTAAAATCCCCGCCTGTTTCGCATGAAGGCGGACCGCCAGGCAGGAGCAGGGTGTCGAGGCATCCGGAAAGCTCATTGTTTTTCGGGCGGCAAAATCAAGACTGAACCGGAGCATGTCCAGACCGACGCAGGCTTTCATCATGTGGGGGATGCAGTCACCGCCGGGCCTTGGTGTCATTTCGATCAGCATCGTCCGCCCGTCGCGAACGATGAAATCCACCATGCAGAACCCCCTTTCAATGCCCAATGACTGGGCGGCATCTTTCAATATGGCCGGCAGGGTTCGCCCGTCTGAAAACGGGGGAGGCTCGCAGGGCAGCAGATATCCCGTGACCGTGCCGAAGGGTTGATCGTTCAGTTTGATTTTTCTGGCCGTTCTGATGATTCGGACCGTGCCGGTCTCGATGATGAAATCACAACTGTATTCGGTTCCGGGTACGAATTCTTCCGCCATCATGAGCTGACTTGCGGACCCGGATTTTCGGAAAAGAGGGTGAGCCGTCCGTTTTTCAAGCCCTTTCTGTACGACATGAAAGGCACGATTGCAATCGGCTTCGGTCTCGCAGCGCATCACCAGTTCACTGCCGCTGCCGGTAAAGGGTTTGATCACGCACCCGTCGGGAACGGAGCGGAAAAATGTCAGAACCTCATCCAGGGTATGGATGGGTACGCTTTGGGGGCATCCCAGGCCCCGGGCCTGCCAGATCCGTTTGGATGCATGTTTGTCCCGGCAGTTGCGGACGGCTTGGATGGACGGATAATCCAGATCGAATGCCGGGGCCAGGATCGATGCCAATTCCATATTCTCGCAATCAAAGCAGAAGATTCCGTCCAGGGTTTGCCGATGGGTGTTGAGATGAGTTTGCAGCGATTTCAGGACCCGTTGATGGTCGGACAGGGGGACGAGGATCTCTTCATCGGGGTCCGGAGAAGGGTCATCACTCCTGAGCCGGAGCTCCGGGTCGGTTATGAACAAAGCCCTGCCCGGACATGACCCCCTGATCCATTCTATATAATCGGGTGTGGTCCCGATGACCAGGATCTTATTTGTCGGACCAGTCATCGTCCGGGTCCTTTTTGCGCCTGGGTTTTTTCCCCAGTTTCTTTTTTCTTTTGTAGAGGTCTTTTTCATCCTCGTCATCAAAGGTTTCGTCGTAATAATCGCGGAATTTCGGATTTTTGGGTCGTTTGGCAGGGGTCTTGTCCGAATAGTCGGAATCGTAATGGCTCATGGGATGTCCTTGTGCGTAACCTTTTCCTTTCCCTTGTTCTCAATGGGGATCTTAAGCCGCATTCTTAAACCGCATCCGGCCGGGATCCGTTCCAGCCGGGAAGCCGGTCCCGCAGCCTGCGGATCAGTGTCCTAATAGCATGAAATGTTCATGGAAGGCAAATATAATCGGAAACCGGGGTTGCCGGCGGACAACCGGAAAAACGGTGCCGACCGCGATTGAAAAAACGACAGTATCTCCGTTGATTGAATGAGATGTAAAAAAAACAGCCGCAAATTGAAATAAGACTTTTCAATTTGTTCAAAATCCTGTAAAAGGATAGCTTTACGATGCAAATGGCGCCCTGATCGGATCACAGCGTCGATGTCAACCCTAATAAGATGGTTTTATGTATTTAAGATTGAGATGTTCATTCGGCAAGTTAAATACTCAAAAGACAATCTGGGATATTTTGTTTATTCCACAAGCGAGGGAATTGCGATTGATGCTGGGGGGGTAGAGGAAATTATTGCCTTTGCAAAAGAAAACCGCATTCACATCAAATATATCTCCAACACCCACTCCCATCACGATCATACTCCCGGTAACCCGGCTTTGCTCCAGAGAACAGATGCCCGGTTTATTGACTGCAGGCAGATAACGTCCGATCAGGCCATCCGGCTGAACGACGAAACCCTGCAGGTCATTCACACCCCCGGACACACAGAGGACTCCGTAACTTTTATCGCACCGGAATTCATGGTTACGGGCGACACTCTGTTCAACGGGACCGTTGGGAATTGTTTTACCGGTGATCTGCACGCTTTTTTCATGTCCTTGAAACGGTTGCTGTCTTTTCCGGCCGGCACCCGCGTCTTCGGTGGTCACGATTACGTGATCGAATCCATGACCGCGGCCCGGACCATTGAGGCGGACAACCCATGCATCGAGGACTATATCGGCAAATATGATCCCGGTCTGATTGTATCCACACTGGATGATGAGTTAAGGGCGAACCCCTATGTCCGGTTCAATGCCCCGAGTATGATAAACATTTTACAGAAAAGGAATCTACCGGCAAATACAGAGTTTGAAAGGTTTAAATCAATAATGAATCATTATTGATTCAAGTTTTTTGAACGGTTTGCTGCCCCCCCTTTTGCCGGCCCGCGTCGGTCCGGTCACGGGTGCAGCTTGTTTTGGATATCCCGGGACGTTTGCGGGATAGTAACCGATATTTTTATTGATTATTGGAGACAGCTGAATGCTTGATAAAAATATTAAATTTGTTGGTGAGGCCCAGAGTGACGACTGTTTCGCTTTGGGAAGACAATTGACCATAGAATATTACGAATGCAACCCCGCAGCCTTTCTGGATGCCCACCGGGTTGAAGAAGCCATGCTGAAAGCGGCCCGGGAGAGCGGAGCGACGGTTATCAGTTCCTCCTTCCATAAATTTGAACCCCAAGGCGTGAGCGGCGTCGTGATCATTGCGGAATCCCACTTCACCATCCACGCCTGGCCGGAACACGATTACGCGGCCGTCGACATATTCACCTGCGGTGACAGCATCGACTTCGAGATTGCGGTGAATTCAATCAAAGCCTCTTTTGAATCCGAGAACGTGGTGATTTCCTCCGATCAGAACAGAGGCATCATTACCCGTCCCATAGAGCAGCAGAGAATCGGGGAAGTCATCAAGAAATCCAAAATGTATCCCGTTTCCTGGAAAATGGAATATGAAAGTAAAAACCCCTGGGGCGTTCAGGCCTCTTTTGATATTTACGATGCCGATCCTGAATTGATACGGGACGCCGGCAAAATAGAACAATTCGTTCATGATCTGTGTGAACGGATCGGCATGAAACGGTTCGGGAAATGCGAAATCGTCCATTTCGGGGAAGACGAGCGGGTCGAAGGGTTCAGCATGACCCAGCTCATAGAAACCTCCCTGATTTCAGGGCATTTTGCCAATGCTTCCAACACCGTATACCTGGATGTGTTCAGCTGCAAATTCTACGACCCCCGTGAAGTTGCGGAGTTCGCCCTGACTTATTTCAAAGGCGGTCATTATAAAATGCAGATCGCTCTGAGACAGTAATCCCTCTGCTATCCCTCGGAACCCCCGGGATTGATTCATTTCAATGCCGGGGGTTTTGTAATCAAAGGAGACAATAAAATGGACGATACTCAACCCGCCCCCAAAGGCTGGTTTTCCGAAATCTGTGATATGTGGCCGGGGATGGCGTTTTCACTCCAGATCGAAAAATTGCTGTACCGTCAAAAAAGCCGGTATCAGCTCATCGAGGTGTTCGAGACCAGACATCATGGTCGGGTGCTGGCCCTGGACGGTATAATCCAACTCACTGAATTCGATGAATTCACCTACCAGGAAATGCTGGCTCATGTTCCTTTGTTCGCTCATCCTCATCCTGAATCGGTGCTGGTCATCGGTGGCGGGGACGGCGGTATCCTAAGGGAGATATGCCGGCACGACTGTGTCAAAACCATTGATTTCTGTGAAATCGATGAAGATGTGATCAGGGTGTCCAAAGCCTTTCTGCCTGGGCTCGCCTGTGGTTTCGACGATCCGAGGATCGAAGTTCACATCGGAGACGGCAATGCGTTTGTGCTTGGAAAAAATCAACATTATGATGTGATTGTGGTGGATTCGTCCGATCCCATCGGCCCGGGGGAGGTTTTATTCCAACGACCTTTTTACGAAGGCCTGAAATCCGCGCTGAAACCCGGGGGCATTGTGGCCACCCAGGGAGAATCCATTTTCCTTCACAAAGACTGGGTCGTGAATTTGGCGAAAATCACCGGAGATCTTTTTGTCCGGAGCGCCTACGCCTGCATCATGGTTCCCACCTACCCGGGAGGCAATATCGGGATCTGTCTCGGATCCCTGGGACCCGATCCCCGAAACCCGGCCCGATCCATACCCGATCAGATGCAGCAACGGCTACGCTATTACACCCCCGAAATCCATCGGGCTTCTTTTGCTCTGCCGTTTTTTGCCCGGAACATGCTTGAGAATATCTGAATAATCCGATATGGTTGACGGCATGGATGTTTTTTTAAAACAGGTCACCATCCGGCCGCTTCGGTCCGCTTCCATCCCGGATCTGAAACAGCTTTATGGGGAGGCGGGATGGTGGGACCCTGCCTATGATGAAAACCCCGACTTTCTGGATGATATCGTACCCAGGTCCGCCGTATTCATGGGCGCAATCTTCGAAAAAAAACTGATCGGCATGGGCCGAGCCCTTTCCGATCTGGTCAGTGATGCTTATATTCAGGACGTCACTGTGTTAACCGAATACAGGGGCAAGGGCATCGGGCGGCTGATCATCCAGGCTCTGGTCAGGGAACTGAGACAAAACGGAGTGGACTGGATCGGCCTGATCGCGGAACCGGAAACCGCCCGTTTTTACGAAGCCCTCGGGTTCGAGCCGCTCAAGGACCACACGCCTCTGCGATACACCCTGCGGATAGAGGATAAATTATCGTTATAATGGAAACCAAGTGCACCTCCGATCTTTCAAGCATCCCCCGAATAGTCCGATTTCCCGGTTTCAAATCCTTCGAACTCGGGGACGGGGATTTGATCCGGGCTTATACGCAGCGCTTCCTCCCGGACTCCTGTGAATATAATTTTTCCAACCTGTTTGCCTGGCAGACAATATATGGACTGTGTTTTTCCATGTATCAAGGCCGGATTTTGATTTACGACCGGGTCAACCAGTGTTTTTTCATGCCCCTGGGAAAGCGCCTGTTGCCGGAAGAATTCGTCATCCTGGCCCTGAACCTCAAAAGCCGGGGAATGGTTCCCTGCTTCGGCCTCATTCCTCCCGAATACATTCGGATGTTTCCGGACATCCAAACTTATTTCCTCATCCGGGAAGATCGGGATTATGCGGAATACATTTATGACGTGACCAATCTCTGCGATCTGACCGGAGACAGGCTTCACAAGAAAAAAAATTTGATTTCCCAATTCAAACGAACCTGTCCGGATTACCGGGTTCGCATACTGGACGGGCCGCTCATGGGCGAATGCCTGAAGCTGGCCGGGCGACTGATTCAGGACGCCGACAAATCCACGGAAGACCTGGTCCAGGAACTGGAGGCAATCAAAACCGCTTTCACCGCTTTCAAGGCCCTGAAAATGGAAGGCCTGGCCGTCACAGTGGAATCGAAACTGGTTGCGTTCAGCGTGTTCAGCCGCCTGACCCCTTCCACCTATGATATCCAGTTTGAAAAAGCCGATGCCGCCTTCAAGGGATCGGCCCAGGTGATCAATTACGAAACCGCTCAATACCTCAGATCCAAGTGCCGATATCTCAACAGGGAGCAGGATCTGGGGGTCAAAGGGCTGCGCCAGGCAAAGATGTCCTACGATCCGATCCGTTTGATAGTCCCCCGAAGTCTTGTATTGAGACCGGCGGATGGATAAACTTTGTCCGCACGGAAAATCCGGATCCGGATAAAATAAAGGCGAATCATGGCCCTGAGATATCTCAGCTTCCGAAACAGACTGCTGATGAGCTTTCTTTTCATGTTCATCCCACTTCTTCTGTTTGGAAGCGGCCTCATCTATTTTAAAGTGCGGGAAATCCTCCAGACCAACATCGAAAAAGAGCTCCAGGACACCACCGACGCCTTGGCCGATCTGATCGAAATCTCGGCCTCTCTGGCCATCAAAACCAGATTGCAGGCCATTGCCGAAAAAAACAGAGAGATCGCCCGACACTGCTACCAACGTTTCCAGTCAGGGGAGATCAGCCGTGACGAAGCCGTAGACCTCATTTCGGAAATATTTTTGAGTCAATCCATCGGGACAAGCGGGTATATCTACTGTTTGAACAGTCAGGGCCGGATAGAGGTCCACCCCAATCATGAGGTCCTGCATTCAGACCTTTCCGGATATGATTTTGTTCAACGGCAGCTGGCTGTCCGGGACGGCTATCTGGAATATGAATGGAAAAATCCGGGCGAGACCGTTTCCCGGCCCAAGGTCCTCTATATGGTTTATTTCGAGCCGTTGGACTGGATTATTTCAGTCTCATCCTACCGGGAAGAATTTTATCACCTGCTGGATATCAGTGACTTCAAGGACAACATCCTGTCCTGCAGAACCGGGTCCACCGGATATGCCTATGTTATTGCAGAGAACGGAAGCGTGCTGGTCCATCCAGCTATTCAAGGGATCAACATGCTTCAGCAGTCTGCTTATCCCAATGATTTCGCCAGGCGGATCGTTCAGGAAAAAACCGGTAAAATAAAGTATTTCTGGAAAAATCCGGGGGAAAACCAGGCCCGGGAAAAACTGGTGATATTCCGGCATCTGCCCGACTATAAATGGATTGTGGCCACTTCCAGTTATGTGGATGAAATCTTTTCCCCGCTGAAAACGTTCCGGAACCTGCTGCTGGGCATTTTGGCGACCGTTGTCCTGGCTTCCGCAGGAATTGCCTATTTTATCAGCACATCGGTGACCCGACCCCTGGCATCCCTCATGGACAAGCTGGAACAGGGAGCGAAAGGGAATTATGCGGTGCGCATGGACGACGATCGGTGTGATGAATTCGGAAAGCTGGCCCGTCATTTCAATGCCTTCATGGGCGAGCTGGAAAAGAAAAGAAGCCGGATCGAGGATGAAATCAGAAAAAACGCCGAAGTCCGAGCTGCTCTGGTGGAAAACGATCTCAAGCTCAGAAGTCTGTTCAACCAATCCTTTCAATATACGGGGATTCTCTCTCCGTCGGGGATTTTGGAGGAAATCAACCAAAGCGGGATCGAATTTATCGGATGCACCATGGACGACATCTTGTACCGCCCTTTCTGGCAGATACCTTGCTGGCGACATGATCAGGGGGTTCGGCGGGAATTGAAGGAAGCCCTCGCAAGCGTACTGCAAAAGAGATTTGTCAGGTTTGAAACCACGGCCGTATCCGGAACCGATGAAATCCGGGACATTGACATTTCCATCCAGTCCGTTCTGCATCCTACCGGAGAGGTCGCTTTCATCATCGCGGAATGTCGGGATATCACCGAAAACAAGCAGGCGGCCCAGGAACGTAAAAACCTGGCGGTGCAGCTGGAAAAATCCCAGAAAATGGAAGCCATCGGCACCCTGGCCGGTGGAATCGCCCACGACTTCAACAACATTCTGTCCGGTATTCTGGGATATACCCAGCTGGCCGAGCTGAGCATCAACAATCCGGCCAAGGCCAAAATTCATCTCTCCCATATTTTCAAAGGAGCCCAGCGGGCTGCGGACCTGACCCAGCAGATATTGGCATTCAGTCGGCAGACCGAATATGAAAAGCATTCTCTGAGCCTTTACATAGTGGTCAAGGAGGCTTTGAAGCTGCTGAGATCCTCCATTCCCGCCACCATCGACATTGTGGAAAGCATTCGCGCACGGTCCAGGATCATGGCGGATCCCACACAGATGCACCAGGTGGTCATGAATCTGTGCACCAATGCCTACCATGCCATGGCGGAAAAGGGAGGGATTCTGCAGGTCGGCCTGAATGAAAAAGTGATCCTGAGCGAACGGGATGTGTTTGACCAGGAGATGACGAACGGGACCTATCTGGAACTATCCGTGTCGGACACCGGTCACGGCATGACGGCCGAGATTCTGAAAAAAATCTTCGATCCCTATTTCACCACCAAACAGGTCGGCAAAGGGACCGGATTCGGCCTGCCCCTCGTCCATGCCATCGTGGAGGAACATGGCGGATACATCAAGGTGACCAGCCGACCGGGTGAAGGGTCCTGTTTTTATATCTATCTGCCCGTTGCCGGCGATTCGGACGGCCTGGACGACTCCCACCCGAAACTGCGTCCATCCGTTCCGGTCGGAACTGAGAGGATCATGGTGGTGGATGACGAATACGATATCCGGGCCGTGATTCAGGAATTCCTGACCTCCTGCGGATATCGGGTCCAGGTGTTTGAAAACGGTGTCCAGGCCTTTGAATCTTTTGAAAATGACCCGACCGGCGTGGATCTGGTCATCACGGACATGACCATGCCCCAGATGACCGGTGAGGAGCTGGCCCGCAGGGTTCTGACCCTTCGTCCGGATCTGCCGGTGATCCTGTGTACGGGGTACAGCGAGGTTATGACCGAAGGCCGGGCGCAGGAACTGGGAATTGCCAAATATGTTCAGAAACCGCTTTCAAACAAGGATCTTGCCGGAATTATCCGGGAAATTCTGGATGCCGGGAAGCAAGAAACCACCTAAGCCAGGTATCTGGCCAGCATCCGGGAGAGTTCGCCGATGGTGAAGGGTTTTTCAAGACTGGCGGTAAACCCGAAGGATTCCGGGTCGGCGATGGCGGCATCTTCCGAATACCCGCTGGCGACAAATACGGGAATGGTTTCATCGACTTTCCGGATATCTTGGATGACCTCCTTGCCTCCCATGCCGCCCGGCACCGTCAGATCCAGAATCACGGCTCTAAGGGAAGCCTTGTCCTTTCTCAGGGCCGAGAACAGATCCAACGCCGCGCGTCCGTCTTCCGCCGTGCATGTCGAAAACCCCATGGTTTTGAGCATGGCTGAAAGCATGTCCCGGATCATTTCCTCATCATCCATGATTAAAATGATCCCTTCCCCCTCGTGCAGTAATTCGGAGGCCGTCGGCAAAATCCCGGACGATCCCGATGCCGCCGGCAGAAAAATATGGAAAGTGCTGCCTTTGCCCGGTTCCGAGCTCACCTCGATGATGCCGCCGTGTCGTTTGACGATTGAATAACTGGTGGCCAGGCCCAGACCGCTGCCTTTGTGTTTGGTGGTGAAAAACGGATCGAAAATCCGGGACAGGTATTTTTCAGGGATGCCGGTGCCGGTGTCGGAAATGGAAATTTTGACATACCGGCCGGCTTTCAGGCCCGGATGGGTATTTTCACCGACCGTTTCATTCGAGGCGGCAACCCGGATATGTCCGCCTGTCGGCATGGCATGATGCGCGTTGATGACAATGTTGTCGATGACCTGCCCGATCTGGTTCTGGTCATGGTCGCACATCCACAGGTCCGGGGCCATGGAGAAAGCGCAGGATACAGAAGAACCGCTCAGCGCGAATTGAGTGGTTTCCTGAATAAAAGGGACCAGGGGAACGATTTTTTTCACGGGTTCGCCTCCCTTGGAAAAGGTGAGAAGCTGATGGGTCAGGTTTTTTGCCCGATTTGACGAATTGAGGGCCCGGTTCAGGTAGTCGGCCACCTGGAGGTCCGTGTTTTTTTTCCGGGCCAGATCCAGATATCCGTAGATTCCGGATAAAAGGTTGTTGAAATCGTGGGCGATGCCGCCGGCCAGAGTCCCCAGGGATTCCATTTTCTGGGCCTGTTCATACTGGGCTTCCAGGGCTTTTCGCTGGGTGATGTCGGCGAGGTTGACCACCAAACCCATGGCCTTGCCGTCGTCATCCTTGGTTACAGCCGCGCTCAGAAAAATATCCAGGGTCCGGCCGTCTTTGGTAAAGCGGCGGGTGGTGATGCGAATGAATTTGCCGGTATCGTAGATTTCTTTTATTTTATCCTGGGTAATGGATTTCTGATCCCCGGGAACAAAAGGAATGGTTTTGCCCTGAACTTCCTCCAGGGTCCATCCGAACACTTCGGTAAAGGCCGGGTTGATGAACTGGGGAAACCCTGATGGGTCATACATGACCATGGGGTCCGGATTGGCTTCCAGGATGGCCCTCATGAGCTGTTCGTTTTTCTGCAGGTCCAGGGCCGCCTGTTTGCGCTCGGAAATATCGGCCAGGGTGAGCAGGGACCGATCATCCCGCAGGCGGGTACCCCGGAATTCAATATGTTTCATTTTTCCGGACCGACAGGTGATTTTAAATTCACGGACCGAACTCAACAGATTGTCGTGATCTTTCACGATGCGGACCACTTCCCGGCGTATGGCCGGGTCCGGATAGGCCAGATTCAGCCAGTCCCGGACATTGTCAATATCGTGGGGTGAATACCCGGTCACGTCGGTAAAGGTCGGGTTGGCGTAAAGCAGCCGTCCGTCACGGCTCCACAGTGTGACTCCCAGCGGGATGTTTTCAAACAGGGAATTGAGCAAATCCCTCTGGTTCTGAAGGTCTTTCAGGACTTCGATTTCCCGAATCTTGAGCCGGTGTTGATGAATGAACAGAATCACGGCGAGCAGGGCGATCAGGAAAGTGAGGACAAACAGTGCGTTGACGCCGAGCAGAAACCGGTCCAGCCTTCTCCTTTCCTCGTTGAGTCGATTCTGGGCCATGGTGCGGGACTGCCGGATGAGATGCTTGGATTTGTGATAGGCATCCGTAATCCGCGATCGGATAATGAGCACAGTTGTCTCGGAATCGGGGGAATAGCCGGACACCCCTTCGTCGGTCCATGTTTTGAGATCGGCTATGGCCGGCGCCACAACCGCGTGAAAGGCGGAGGCCTGTATCAGGTTGTCGAAAACATATGTCTGCCGAAGGTTGGTGATGCCGATGCGGGCCTTGTCGATCGTGTCTCGAAGACGGTTCATACGTTCCGGACTGGTCTGGGCGGCGGCCATCTCGGCCGCATAAACCACTTCCGAGAGATCGTCGATAACCATATCCAGGGAGGTGAGTTCCCGGACCAGGGTATTGGGAAGGTTTTCTTCAATGGAGCGCAGAGTGGTATTGGTGATGACCAGGATGGCTGCCACGGCGACGATGGTGACAAAAATGGAAACAAGCAGCAGATTTTGAGAAAAGGGCCAGTTTTTTTTCATTGTTCCGGTTTTTCTGTGGGGATCATGCCTTGCTCCCTGTAAAACCGTTCAGAACCTTCATGAAGGGGGATGGAAAGGCCGGTTAAGGCATTTTCGAGAAGGATGTCCTTCCCTTTGGGATGACCTTGCCCCAGCAGTTCGAGGGTATCCGGATGCCAGAGTCGGGCCGTGACATCGTACACCAGACCCGGGTCCATATCTTTTCGGACGACCATGAGGGCGTGTACTTCCAGGGTGGGGGTTTCCGGAACCCCCGGATAAACGTAGGCCGGAATACGCCCGGGAACCAGAAACGGATGAGACTTGTTGATTTTCCGGGCTACCTCTCTGTCGACGGGAACCAGGCCGATGCCCACCGAAGCGAGTTTCAGAACCGCTTCCATGGGGGAACCGGCCATTAAGACAAACCCCTGAAGCTCTCCTTTCATCATCCGTTCTTCGGTGAAAACAGGCTTCAGGTATATCGGACGCAGGTCCTTTTCGCTCAACCCGTGGGCTTCAAGTACAATCTGCGCCACGGCCAGAGATCCGGACCCGGCTTCATCCAGGGAAACGCGTTTTCCCTTCAGGTCGTTCACGGTCTTTATACCCGCATCGTTTCTCACCACCAGGTGGAACTGTTCCGGATATAAGCTGGCCACGGCACGGATATCCCTGAATGCCGGCCGCCCGGAAAAGAGCCCACTCGTGTTTACTGCCATGGATGCCACATCGGCCTGGACAAACCCGGCCTCGATGTCTCCGGCCGCCAGGGTCTGGATATTTTCCACCGATCCGGCCGAATGCTGGGCCACGCCGATGATACCGGGAATCCGGGTCAACCCCAGGGCGATCAGACGGCCGACGGGGTAGTAAATTCCGGTCTTTCCCCCTGTCCCGATCCTGAACAGCCTGTCATTCCCGGCGAACCCTTCCCCCGGGAATGACACGATGACAAAAACGAGGACGAGGGCAAGTTTCCAGGCGTCACTCGGCAATTTCTTCAGGCTGGACGAATTCCGGCAAATCATTTTTTATACTCTGTTTGTTTCCGGACAGGTGCCGTTTGATTTTTTCCTTGTTTTTGGTGATCTGCAGTCTGGCCTTGTCAACGGCGGTATCTATGGACGAATACATGTTTTCGGATTCTTCCCTGGCCTGGATCAGGTATTTGTCACTTTTCAACCGAATCTCGGCAATCTGTCGTATTTTTTCAACGGACAGAACCACATCGGCCTCCGAGGAGCCGTCTATCATTTTGTCCAGTTTCTCTAGTTTTTCCTGAACGTGGGATTTGAGAGCGTCTGAGGAGTCAATGTTTTTGAATGTGATCGCTATTTGCATAAGAACCTCCGGGAAAAAGTGAATGCCTGGAAATTACCGTAGCACATTCTAAATGAGGGATCAACAGAAGTCTAAAACCGGATCGGGAATGTCCTTGCGGGCTGTTCTAATCCAATGGATAACGCCTTACTTCAACGGTCTCAAGGTGAGGATCGATTCGAACGACGGAAATATTGTCTCCTGCCCCCAAAAGATCGCCGATCGCTCCGGTATGATACACCGGAATGGAATCCAGCAGAGTGTATGTCTGCCGCAAATGCCAGTGGCCGACAAACATGGCAAGTATTTTATCTTTATGGGAGGATAAAGTCTCATAGAATCGGTCTTCATTGTCAATGGTCATGGTCCGGTTCAAATAGGAGATCAGAAAAAAAACATCCTCCCCAAGGTTTCTGAACGGTGGATGATGGCAGAAAATAATGCTGGGTTCAGGCCGATTCAGGCGGATTTCCAGCCAGTCCATCTGCTCCCGGTCAAATGATCCCATGCACAGGGTTTCCGTCGTCAGCCCAGCGCACACTTCCCATTGGGTCGATCCCCGATTGCTGTTGAGAAAGATCATTTGAACGCCCTTGTGAACAAAGGCGTGGTAGGGTTCGGTATCCAGGACGGTTTTCCATACGGCTTCAACCGCGTCCGGATTCAGGGAAGGAAGGTGTTCGCCCAGAACCGGATCGAAACCGATCTGGTAATCATGGTTGCCCAGGGCGACATAATAGGGCAGGGTCAGGTGATCCATTTGAAATTTGAACAATTCCGGAGGGGTGTCCGTCCCGCCGATGTAGTCCAGAGGGTCTTCGCTGAAAAGGCATCCCACAAGATCGCCTGTGACGACCACGAAATCCGCGTCCCCATGATTTTCATTGATCAAGTCAACAGCCAGCATCAGGTTCGCCAGATTCTTCAGGCTGTCATAGACCCCATCATCGGGATTGCCCGGCACACGGGTGTGGATATCGGACAGAACTACGATTTCAAATGGTTCGTTTTTGGCCGGAGGATCCTCGTCCAGCCTGCAGCCGCTGAATCCGATAACGGATAAAAGGATTGAAAAGACGGCAAAGGCAATCTTTATGTTTCGGTCCATTCTCACGTTGAAAATTCCTTGAGTCCTTGATACAGTGTCTTCTATTTGTTTTCCGGCTTGGTGTCAACCCAAGAGATCAAAGAGGAGGTTCGTGGGATTTATTTTTGTCCGGCTCGCGTTTAGAAACATCTGGCGGTCTAAAATCAGAACCATTCTGACCCTTATGGGCATTGCCGGCAATATCGCCCTTTTTGTCTCCCTGACAGCCATCAGCAGCGATTTGAAACAACAACTGGACCAAACCATTGAGCGAAGCCAAATCGATGTGATTGTTCAGGAAAAAGGGGCGGCCACACCGGTGGCTTCCCGGGTCAGCCAGGAAACGGCCGTTGCCCTTGCCCGCAATAAAGGGGTCCGGTCCGTTGCGTCCGTGATCGTCGGTTCTATTCGGACCAAGGGACTGGCGTATATGTTCGTTTTCGGCGTGTCCGACCAGGAACTCTATGTTTCGGTGATGGAATGGCTCGGTGCCGGCATCATCGACGGTACCCTGTTCCAATCGGGGAAAAATCAGATCCTTTTAGGAAGGACGGCTTCCCGGGCCCTCAAGAAAAAGGTGGGCGACACCCTGATCCTGGGGGCCGGGCATGAATTCGAGGTGGCGGGCATCTACTGGCTGGGTCAGGGAATTCTGGACGGCGGCGCCATACTGGACATCAGTGAGTCCCAGGACCTTTTAAAGCGGGAAGGGTACGTCAACATGATTCTAATCCAAGGCCGAGACAAGCAGACGACCAACGATCTTGTCCGGGAGCTTTCCCAGTCTTTTCCCAGTCTGGAAATCACGCCCGCAAGCTCCCTGCGTGGTCAGATCCGGGCCGTCACCATGATCGACGGGTTTGTGATGGCCGTATCCGTCATTGCCTTGCTGATCAGCGGGATTTTGATATTAAACACCTTGCTGATGGCCATTTCGGAACGTACCCGTGAAATCGGTGTGTTAGCGGCCATCGGCTGGAGCCGGTGGATGATCATTCGACTGATCGTGACCGAAGCCATGCTCATGGGTGCCTTGGGTGGACTGGCCGGTTTTGCGGCCGCTTTCCCGACCCTCCAGGCCCTTCGGTTGCTCCCGGCCATGGGACCCGGATGGATCCCGTCCGTGCCGGGTTTGGACTTGTTTTGGATCGCCGTCGGTCTGGCAGTCGGCATTGCAGGCATCAGTTCGCTTTATCCGGCTGTTTTTGCAACCCGTTTATTTCCGGCCACGGCCCTTCGCTATGAATAAATCCTTGGACAAAATATCCGGCATGGACATCTTCGCGGGGGTGAACACCCTGTTTTTCCTTTACATGTGTTACGCCGCTTATTACGATCGGTTCATCCATTATCGGGGGCATCGATACCTGTGGGAGTTTTTTGTTTATGCCGCAGTTATACTGGTCTTGATTCTTTTGGCCTGGAAAAAAACGCGTCATATACGGATGCCGAGCTGGATCCTGGTATTGATCCAGGTCGGCATCGTGATTCATTTCCTCGGCGGACTGGCCATCTGGCATGAAAGCCGGTTGTACGATAAAATCATTTTGGGCGTCCGCTACGATAAATACGTCCATCTGTTCAACGCCTTCATCGGCACCACCATTTTGAACCATCTGTATTTCAAATCGCTTGGCCTGAAAAACACCGCCAAGGATTTTCATCTGATACTGGTGGTCCTGGGACTGGGCGCCATGATCGAGATGGTCGAATACCTGGTGACTCTGACCGCGATAACGAACGGCGTGGGAGGATATGACAACAACATGATGGATATGATTTCCAACCTGACCGGCTCAATTTTGGCGGTTCTAACGACCCGGATTATCTCCGCCCGGACCCGGAGGAATTTATGATGCCCATGATCAGCGTGATCGATCTGCACAAACATTTTGACAAAGGCCTGGTCAAAGCATTGAACGGGGTTTGCCTGGAAATTCCCAAAGGAGAGGTCTGCTCCATCACCGGGCCGTCCGGATGCGGCAAAAGCACTTTGCTGAACCTGATCGGGGCTTTGGACCGGCCCACCCACGGAAGTATCCGGGTGGATGGGCAATCCTTGAGCCGGAACCTGTCCCTGGCTCGTTACCGAAGCCGGCAGGTGGGCTTCGTGTTCCAGTTCCACAACCTGATTCCCAACCTGACCCTGGTCGAAAATGTGGAGCTGCCGGCTTACGCGGTGACGGGCATGTCCCGCAGTCTTGCCCGGGAGCGGGCCATGACGCTGTTATCGGAGGTGGGTCTTGAAAAACGGGCCGGATTCCTGCCTACCCGGGTCTCCGGAGGGGAAAGACAGCGGGCTGCCGTTGCCAGGGCCCTCATCAATACACCAGGCATCCTGCTGGCGGACGAACCTACCGGCAGCGTCGATTCCGAAACCGCCGCTTTTATCATGGCCGCCATTCTGAACCGCTCTCGAAAGCAGGCCATGACGGTTCTCGTCGTTACCCATGACATGAGTATCGCCGGTATGGCCGACCGGATTTTTAAAATGAAAGACGGATGCCTGATGGATATTTGAAACGGGTCCTGCCGATTTCTCCTGTTTTTTATCCGGTATGTTTTTTGCTTTCCGTATTGTTCGATCAAATAACGGAATTGAGATAGAGGTGACAATCATGGGGATTCAATGGGATCATCCGGCCGCCCTGATCAAAGCCGAACCGGATTTGCGCATCATGAAAGGCGGGTCCGGCAGTATGCCGAACAGACAAGGCCTTGGTTCAGACTCTTTTTCAAGGCTGCTGACCCGGATCTCGGACCGGCGGCAGGTGGGGGAAGAGGGCTGTGAACAGCTGGCCGAGAGCGCGGCGCTTCAGAAAAGCCGGGACATCGAAAGTGCGCTGGCGCTGGTTCGGCGGATCACCATCGAAATGAACGAAAGCCTGCTTCGGCTTCTGTCTGACGAAAAAGAAGCCGCCGAATCCGCCGCAACGGCCCTGGACGACCTTGACGGAATCGTTTCAAAGGAGATTCCTCCGTACCGGCCGGCGTCAACAATCCAACAGGGACTGTCGGGAAACCCAACGATCCCGAATGGTTCGGAAATTTATCAGGGAGAGGGGACAAGCGCTCTGGATCTGAAAGCCGACATCCCTCCGGAGGGTGGTTCGGATATTCACGACATCGTTCAAAAAGCGTCCCGGGCATTTGAAGTGGATTCAGACCTGATCCTTAGGGTCATTGAAGCGGAAAGCGGTTTCAACCCGGATGCGGTTTCTCCAAAAGGGGCCATGGGCCTGATGCAGCTCATGCCGGAAACGGCCAAGGAGCTTGGGGTAGCTGATCCCATGGACCCGTCCGAAAATATCATGGGCGGTACCCGCTACCTGAAAAAACTGCTGGACCGCTATGAAGGCAGTGTCCCCCTGGCCCTGGCGGCCTATAACTGGGGCATGGGAAATCTGGATCGGCACCGGGAACGGATGCCCCTGGAAACCCGGAACTATATAGCCAGAATCACCGGTTCAGAAGTCAATTATTTATAGAATTAATTCCGGAAGTTTAGTATATGAATATTTTTTATCTTGAATTCCGGAAATGATTTCCGAAGGTATGAAAGGTCTATCGGATGATCAATGCACAGCGGATGGCGCAGCGGTTCAAAGCTCTGGTTGAAATCGATTCTCTTTCCCGAAAAGAGCGGGATGTGGCCCTGGCGATCGAAAAGATTCTGACCGGCCTGGGAGCCGAAGTGGTCTATGATTTTGCCGGTGAAAAAGTGGGCGGCAACTGTTCCAACATGATCGCCAGATTCAGGGGCACGGTGGACGTCGAACCGATTTTTCTGTGCGGCCATATGGATACGGTGGGACCGGGCGAAGGCGTTCGGGCCGTTTTTGCCGACGGCGTGTTTCGAAGTGACGGCACCACGGTTCTGGGCGCGGACGACAAATCGGCCGTGGTCATCATTCTGGAAGTGATGGAAACAATGCTTGAACACAAGATGGATCACCCGCCTGTGGAAGTGATTTTCACGGTCTGTGAGGAGATCGGCCTGAAAGGAGCCAAAAACCTTGATTACTCTTTGATCGACGCACGGTTCGGATATATTCTGGATTCAGCCGATATGGAAGGAATTGTGACGCGGGCTCCTGCCGCCAACAAGATCACGGTCAAAGTCTACGGCAAATCAGCCCACGCCGGGTCTTCGCCGGAAAAAGGAATCAATGCCATCACAGTGGCGGCCAGGGCTGTTTCAAGACTGGATCTGGGTCGCATTGACGAAGAGACCACCTGTAACATCGGAACCATTCAAGGCGGGGTTGCCACCAATATAGTGCCGGAAAAAGTGGAACTGCAAGGGGAAGCCCGAAGCCATGACCCGGAAAAATTGAAGATGGTCTCCCGCAATATAACCCGGACTTTCGAGACCGTGATCGAAGAATTCAAGGCCCTCGGACTTCCGGCAAGGGTCGAAACCATGATAGAAGAGGATTTTCCCAACACCCGGATTCCGGAAGATCACAAAGTGATTCGACTGGCCCGGAAAGCCGCAGGCAACCTGGGAATTCCTCTGGGTTCCCGAACCACGGGAGGGGGCGCGGATGCCAATGTGTTTTTCGGCAAAGGCCTGGTGGCCGGGGTCCTGGGAACGGGTATGACCGACATCCATACAGTGAATGAATCCATTGCCCTCAAAGACATGGAGAACACGGCCCACCTGATCCTGGAAATCCTGAAAATTCACGCCGCCGGAGCATCTTTGTAAAATGATCGCCTATGTTGACATGTTCTCCGGCATCAGCGGCGACATGATGCTGGGTGCCTGGATGGATCTGGGGGTGGACCCGGACCGGCTCGAAAAAGATTTGTCCGGTCTGCTGAGAGGATTTTGCCTGAAATCCGTTCCGGTTTATCGGCACCATCTAAAAGCCACGGATCTGACTGTGGATGTCAACCCGTCGGAAACCCTATCCCGCAATTATAAAGATATCAGAGCCTTGATCCGGAACTCCCGGCTGCCGGAAGAGGTTCGGCGCAACAGTTTGTCCGCCTTCGAAAAAATAGCCCGGGCCGAGTCGGGCATCCACGGCCATGACCTGGAGGAAGTTCATTTTCATGAGGTCGGCGGGGTGGATGCCGTTGTGGACATTGTGGGTTCTTTTCTGTGCGCCCATTACCTGGGGGTGACCAAGGTCTATGCCTCGCCGGTTCCGTTGGGATCGGGTCGGGTCGAGTGTTCCCACGGCGTTCTTCCGGTTCCGGTGCCGGCCGTTCTGGAAATTCTGAAAGACATTCCGGTTCAGGCCTCGGATGCCCGAACCGAGATCGTAACGCCCACCGGCGCCGCCATCATCGCCACCCTGGCCTCGTCCTTCGGTCCCATGCCGGCCATGCACATCCGAAAAACCGGATACGGCGCTGGAAAACGTGCAACCGGTTCGGCCCTGCCCAATCTGATCCGGATTGTTCTGGGAGAGCCGGATCATTGCGGAACAGAATCCGACGGTTCCGAATCAAGGGATTTTATCCGGCAGGAAACCATTCAGGTGATCCGCACCAATGTCGACGACATGAGCCCTGAAACCGCAGGGTTTTTGATGGATACGCTTCTGGCCGGTCATGCCCTGGATGTAGCGTTTATACCGGTTCAGATGAAAAAAAACAGGCCCGGACTTCAGATCGAGGTGTTGTGCCGAAAAAATCACCTTCAGTCCCTGGTCCGGCTGCTGCTTTCCGAAACCACCACCATCGGGGTGCGGGTGAGTGAATGGGACCGCTATTTCCTGTCCCGGGAAATCATTACCCAATCCACGTCCCTGGGTGAGATTCAGATCAAGAAAATCACCAACCCCGACGGAAGTGCGCGGAAGGTGCCGGAATACGAATCCGTCCGAAAAGCCGCCGAAGATCATAATCTTGCCTTTCAGACGGCTTACACCCGGATTCTGTCCGACATCAACATGCTTGACACGGAATGATTCAGCGTATAGATAGGCAGGGATGACGGGGTATCCGAACATAGTTTTATTTCTGGCCACCGGCTTTTTTCTGGGTCGGATGCCTTTTGCACCCGGCACCTTCGGAACCCTGGCCGGCATTCCCCTTGCCCTTGTGTTAACGGTTCTGCCGGTGTCGTTTCACCTTTTTTACTGTCTGGGGATTATTCTCGCGGCCGTTGCGGTGACAAACCGGGCGGCCCGGATCCTGGGGGAAAAAGACCCGGGTTGCATTGTCATCGATGAAATGGTCGGATACACAGTGGCCCTGTCCCTGGTTCCGGTCCAGGTATCCACCCTGGCGGCGGGCTTTGTCCTGTTCAGGTGTTTCGATATTTTCAAACCCTGGCCGGTCAGGTATTTTGAAAACAATTGTCCGGGCGGCGCCGGTATCGTTCTGGATGATGTGATGGCCGGTTTCTGGGCGGCGGTCGTTCTGAAAATCCTGTATTCAGCAGGGGTATTATAGGAGAGATGAAGATGGAGAGAAATTCGGAAAAGGACAAGGCTGTGCAGTCAGCCATGACGCAGATTGAACGCCAGTTCGGCAAAGGGTCCATCATGAAGCTGGGCGGTCGACCCATCGAAGCGGTTCCGGTGATCCGGACCGGGTCTCTGGCTCTGGACAAGGCCCTGGGGGTGGGTGGATATCCCAGGGGCAGGGTGATTGAAATCTATGGCCCGGAATCTTCAGGCAAAACGACGCTGGCCCTGCATGCCGTGGCCGAAGCTCAGAAAAACGGAGGCATTGCCGCTTTTATAGACGCCGAGCACGCCCTGGATGTAGCCTATGCCAAGCGGCTGGGCGTGGACTGCGACGAGCTTCTGGTCTCCCAGCCCGACACCGGGGAACAGGCCCTGGAGATAGCGGACATGCTGGTCCGAAGCGGCGGTATCGACATCATGGTAGTCGATTCCGTGGCGGCCCTGGTGCCTAGGTCTGAAATCGAAGGCGAAATGGGGGATTCCCACATGGGGCTCCAGGCCAGGCTCATGTCCCAGGCCCTGCGGAAACTGACCGCAACCATTGGAAAAACCAGCACCACCATTATCTTCATCAACCAGATCCGGATGAAGATCGGCGTGGTGTACGGCAATCCCGAAA
>CAZQIX010000025.1:0-48305 GCA_964593855.1 uncultured Desulfobacula sp.
AAGGTCAGCCTGTTCGGGCCGTCGGAAACCATTCCGCTGGAAAACGGACGCTTAGTGTTAGGGACTTGGCAGGGAATTTACTTCTGCGAGTTCGATGGCCCCAGAAAACGTCGGGTGAATGTCAGCGTCATGGGAAAATGAGGTCGGGCCGGATCAATGGTCTTAATTCAAATCCTCAGTGTCTTTTTTCAGAACCGGGACCTTGAATACGGGAACCCCTTCCCTGGCCAGAATTTTGTCTTCCTCCGCCGTTGTGGTGCCCCGGATGTTGCGGTAAGCTTCAGCGCCATAATGCATTTTCAGAGCCTGTCTGGAAAAATCCGTACCCACATTTTCAAAATGCTTTTCAACATAGTCAACCACTTTTTCTGTGAATTCCATCAAGGCTTCCCGGCCGGCCTGGAGGGCTTTCTGGGAAACAGGACCACCTGATTTTCGGATGGATACGGCGTGCAGTTTCTGGGCGACTTCGGTGGTCTCGCAGACCGGGCAGGTCAAAAGACCCTTTTCCTGCTGTTTTTTCAAGTCTTCCCGGTCTTCGAACCAGCCTTCGAAGGTGTGCCCATTCAGGCATTCAAGATCAAATACAATCATTTACAGAATTCTGTTGACCCCTGTCGCAATATTGTAACAATAATCCCCCATTTTTTCATAATGAGAGACCAGGGCGATAAAGTAAACGCCTACATCCACCGAACACTGGCCCGCCCGCAAGCGTTCGATATGTTGATATCGCATGTTTTCCCGCATCTGGTCAATCAGATCTTCAAAAGCCAGGGCCTTTTGGTAAAAACCGTCCGTTTTTTCATGCAGCTCCTGAACGATCAGATCCATGAAGCGGTTCACCTGCTCGGAAATGTCCACCAGGTCCTGCCGGGCCTGTTCGCTGAACTCGAATTTGTTGTCATATATCCGTTCGAGCAGCTTGGACACATTTTCCATGGAATCGCCGATCCGTTCAATATTATTGGTGATCCGCATCAACTCCGAAATTTCCTGAGCCTCGGGTTCGTTTACCTCTCCCTGATAAATGGTGGTCAGATACCGGATAATGAGCTTCTGGGCATCGTCCAAGTGCTGTTCAATGGCGTCCCGGTCTTCCAGGATATCGTCGTCCCGTATGGTCAGGCATCGGGACGTGCGTTTCAAGTTGGAGCGGGTAAATTCAAGGATTTCGATGATTTCGCCACGGACCTTGGCCAGAGCCCCGATGGTGGAATCAATGTAGCTGGCATCAAATTGAGGGAGTTTGTATAATTCCTTTGATTTTGAGGGTTTTGGTGAGATGAGGACGGTCAGCTGAATCAGTTTCGGCAAAAAAATCAAAAAAATAACGGCGTTGATGGTGTTGAAAAGAGTATGCCCGTTGGCAATATATCGTGAGACATGCACATATTCATTGTTCACGGCTTCCGAAACCGGACCGGTCCCTATTTTCAGTGTGACGGTTTCAACAATTTCAATGAACCAGGGAAATATCAGCAGAATAATACCGACCCCGACCACGTTGAATATGGTATGAGCATTGGCGGTCCTGTGGGCCTCCGGACTGTTGGAGCCGATGGTGGAGAGCTGGGCCGTGATGGTGGTGCCGATGTTCTCGCCCAGAACCAGGGCGATGGCGGTGGGAAAAGAAAGCAGCCCGGATGTGGCCAGGGCCATGGTCAATCCGATGGTGGCGGAAGAGGATTGCACAGCCACGGTCAGGATGGCACCCATGAATACGCACAACAGAATGCCGCCGAGGGTGCCCGTATTGAAGCGGGTGAAAAACTCGATGAACTGGGGATCTGATTTGATGGGGGAAAGCCCGTCTTTCATAACTTCCATGCCGTAAAACAGAAGACCGAACCCCAGAATGATGTCACCGATGTACCGGAATTTGCGCTTTTTGGAAAAATATTTCAATCCCACGCCCAGCGCAACGGCCGGAAGGGCGGCTTCGGTCAGCTTGAAGGCGATAAGCTGACCCGTGATGGTGGTGCCCACATTGGCCCCGATCACAACGCCCACGGCCTGCTGTAGAGACATGATGCCCGCACTCACAAACCCAATGAGCATAACGGTGGTAGCCGACGAAGATTGCACGATGGCCGTTACCCCGGCTCCGGTCAGACATCCCATGATCCGGTTGGAGGAAATGGCTTCCAGGATCCGCCTTATTTTCTGCCCGGCTGATGCCTGCAGGCCATCGGTCATCATTTTCATGCCGAGAATGAATAGACCGAGTCCCCCGAAGGTTTGTATGATGACACCGGCTAAATTCACATGTCAGTCCTCATGGTTAGGGTTAAGATCCATGTTTTGAAAACCCGATTCCAACGGAATCCAAACAAAGCAACAGGGTTATATATTAATCAGACAAATTTTTCAATTGTGAAATGCCTATTAAATCAATGGGTTCGGTCACACAAGGGAAAAGCGTATTATTTGTAAAAACAGGATGTTGGGTCAGATCGTACCGAGAATGCCGCACGGCTTTCGGCCACAGACGAGTATGGGGAATGGGTGAATAATAGGCAAGGACAGGCATGATGCCTTTTTTTCGGACAAACCGAATGGAGGCTTCAACTTCTCGTAGATCCTGTCCGGGCAACCCACATAAAAGATAGGCCCCGATCTGTTTTTTCTGGAATCCGGCCGCCTTGAGGTGATTGACGGCCGTTATAAAATCATTTTCCGCAACCTTGGCGTCATAGGCTCTTCTGTTTGAAAAATCAGTGGTTTCCAATCCCAGGCGGATGGTCCTGAACCCGGCCCGGAACATAAGATCCGCCGTCTTTCCGGTGATGGCCCGGATGTGCAGAGCATTGGGGGTATGAAAAAAAACGTCCATTTCAGACCCGATGATCTTTTCCAGCAAAGGGATGGCATGGGTCTCTGCATCCAGAAGCAGGGCATCGTCGTAAAAAGCGAAGTTCCTGACCCCGAAAGCTTTATGCCAGTGAGAAATCTCAGTGAAAACATGCTCCGGTGAACGCCGCCTCAAAACTGGTTCCAGAAAGGACGCGGCACAGTATGCACAGGAAAAAGGGCAGCCCCTGGCCGTCAGGATCGGTGCGAATGGGATGGCCCGCTGAAGGTCAAGAGCCGGAAACGGCATCAGGTCAAGATTTTCCGAGGTTTCGCCCAGTCTGGGGTCATTCAGGGCAATCCCCGTTTCCTGCTTGATAACCGAGGCCAGACAGGCTTCCCCGGGACCTTTGATCACTCGGTCGGCACCGGCGTAACCAACGGCGTGGTCATGGCAGAGTGTGGCGTAAATACCGCCAAGTACCAGAGGCACGTCCGGGTAAACCTTTCGAATCCATTCGATGGTTTCCCGAACGCCCGAAGCCCAGTAGGTCATGATGGAGGTCACCAGAATGAGGTCAGGCTCGCCCACCATTCTTAAATCCGCTTCAAACCACTGGGGCGAAATGCCATAGCGGCAAAAGCTCCGATCCTTGGAAACGAGGTCTTCAGGGGGTTGTATCCGGGTTTTACGAAAAGGTCCCCGGCCGTCCCACAAAATTCTCACGGGGTCGGGGTCTTCTGGATGGAACCGGTCCAGGCAATCGATATAAGAGACTTTCAGTCCGTTTTCCCGCAACAGGGCTGCCAGAGACAGCAAACCCAAGGGTCTGGCCCAGAAATCAAAGGCCGCGAAATCATGAATCCAGGGATTGACGCACAGAATATGGAAAGAATCAGTCTTCAAAATACGTCATCGAGGTTTTTTTCAACTCCTTTTGGCTGAACAGAAGCGTGTAATCGGACTGACCCGCCGCGCCGGCGATCTTTTTCACAATGGCCCGGCATTCGTCCGCATCTCCGGCATGAACCATGGTATAGAGGTTGTATGGCCATCCAGGCGCGGGATTTCTCCGATAACAGTGGGTGATCTCCTGAAATTCGGCCATGAGGGTTCCGACTTCCTCGACCCGGTCTTCATCCACATTCCAGGCCACCATGGCATTGGCTTTGAAACCGGACTTCTGATGTTTCAAAGTGGCGCCGAACCGACGGATGAAGCCCCGATCGTTCAAGGCCGTCACCACTTCTAAAAATTCGGCCTCCGAGATACCGATCCGTTCGGCCAGTTCGCGATAAGGCCGTTCAACCACGGGGATATCGGCCTGAAGCAGAGAAATGACTTTTTTTTCCAGATCTGTAAGCATAAAGATGTCGTGTCCCGTTCTTGTGTAAAGGGGTTGTCAGAAACCGTTTGCCGCCGGCGCCAAAGCCTGATCCAGATCCTGTTTCAGATCCTCGATGTCCTCAAGACCCACTGACAGCCGCAAAAGAGCGTCCGTCACCCCGACCCGGGCCCGCTCCTCTGCGGACATGCGGACATGGGAGGTGCGGGCCGGCGGACAGATGGTCGTCTCCACTCCCCCGAGGCTGACGGCCGGACTGATGAGCCGGAGCCGATCGATGAATGCGTCCGGATCCTTTCCGCGGATCTCGAAGGACAGCATGGCGCCGAAGCCGGACATCTGCCGCCGGGCGATGTCATGCCCTTCAAAATGGGGCAGTCCCGGATAATAAACCTTGGCGACTTGGGCGTGTCCGTCCAGAAACCGCGCAAGATCCATGGCGTTCCGGGTCTGGGCATTCACCCGCAGGCCCAGGGTCTTCATGCTGCGCTCCATAAGAGAGCAGATCCTGGGATCCAGGCTGGGTCCGAGAACCCGGGCCAGACTGAGAATCCTGTCCATTTTTTCCCTGGAACAGGCCACCGCGCCGCAACACATATCCGAGTGCCCGCCCAGGTATTTGGTTCCGCTGTGCACCACAATGTCGATGCCCAGATCGATGGGATTCTGGTTCACCGGACTGGCAAAGGTATTGTCGATGATGGTGGTGATTCTGGGGTGTTGCCGGGCGAACCCGGCTATTTTTTCAATGTCCACAACAGCCAGCAGGGGATTGGTGGGGGATTCGATGACGATCACCGTTGTCCGGGGCGTCACCCGGCCGATCACGTCTTCAGCCGATGTCAGGGCGAACTCGCAGTCTATGCCGAAGTGGGAAAACCATTCCGTGGCAAAATGATGGGTGCCACCATACAGGGCGTCCAGCATGACCACATGGTCGCAGCTTCCGGCAAAGGCCAGAATGGCCGTCGACATGGCGCCCATGCCCGAACTGAAAACCAGCGCGGATTCGGCATGTTCCAGGGTTGCCAGTTTGGCTGCCACCGCCGACTGGTTGGGGGAGTTGAAATACCGTGGATACACCGCTTCTTTTCGATCAATATAACTGCATGCCGAAGATGTGTACAAAGGGGTGTTGACGCCTCCGGTCTCCCGGTCTTTGAGGGTGCCTTCGTGAATGGCCAGAGTATGAAGCTTCATTGGTCTATCCTCTGTTTTTGTATTTTTTCCCGGAACAGAGATCGAATGCCCTGTTCCGAAGCCGGGCAGATCCCTCTTTCCGTAATGAAGCCCGTTACCAGACGCGCCGGGGTCACGTCAAAGGCGGGATTGGCGGCCGGACAATCCTGTGGCGAAATCAATATTTTTTCCACCCGACTGCCCTGATTAAGTCCCTGAATGTAACGGATTTCATCCGGATCACGCTCTTCAATGGGGATCTGCTTCACTCCGTCGGTCAAACGCCAGTCAAAAGTGGAGGACGGAAGGGCCACATAAAACGGAACCCCGTTGTCCCTGGCCGCCAAGGCCTTTAAATACGTACCGATCTTGTTGGCCACGTCCCCTGTTCGGGTGGTCCGATCCGTACCCACGATAACGATATCGACCATCCCGTGCTGCATGAGATGGCCGCCGGCATTGTCGGCGATCAATGTATGGGCAACCCCGTATTGCCTGAGTTCCCAGGCGGTAAGCCGGGCTCCCTGATTCAGGGGGCGGGTCTCATCCACCCAGACATGGACCGGGATGCCGGCGTCAAAGGCCTGGTAGACCGGAGCGGTGGCGGTGCCGTACTCTATGCAGGCCAGCCAGCCGGCATTGCAATGGGTCAGAACATTGACCGCCGCACCGTTTTTTTTGCGACTGATATCCTGAAGAAGCCCCATTCCGTATTCGCCTATTTTTCGCCCGTTATCCGCCTCTTCTTCGATAATGGCCTGTGCTTCAGCCAAAGCGACCCTCATTCTTCCGTCCGGATCTTCGACAGTCAGGGCGGCCGTCATGACTCGATCCACGGCCCAGGCAAGATTCACAGCCGTGGGCCGGGCATCTTTCAGCCGCCGACAGTCTGCGGCCAGGCGTTCATCATCTCTTTGCCCGCCCGCCTCAACCAGGCTCAGAAAAACGCCCAGGGCTCCGGTCGCGCCGATGAGAGGTGCGCCCCGCACCACCATCTGTTTGATGGCCTCGATGGTATCATCCACCCCGGCCAGGGATTTGACCACCCATTCATGGGGGAGATATCGCTGATCGATGACCTGAACCTTCCGGGCCGCTTCGTCCAGCCAGATCGGCCGCAGGCGTTTTTTGTCCGTTTGCATCCAAATATCCTCCGGAACGGTTTTAAAACCGGTTGATAAACACTTCCGCTTCATCGATGGAAGCCGTCATATCGGCAATCAGCCGTTCCACATCCTGCTCGATGGAACCGACCTCCCCGCCCATCACGCCTACGGCCTTTGCGTTCAGGTTGTGCTTGAGATACAAGACATTGTCCTTGAGTCTGGCAAGAACCGGATACATGCTTTTGGCCGATTTCGTCATCACGGCTTGAAGGCTTCTGTACTGCTCTCCGGCATCGGCATGGGACTGCCGGCTGGTTTCCTTCAAACCCGCATCCTGGATCTGGTTGATCTCTGCTTCCCACTCTTTGAACAAATCCGCAGCCACACTTTCCACGGTGTTGATTCGTTTTTGAATCTGGTTGGCCCTGGATTCACAGGCATCGTAACGCCCCTTGAGTGTGTTGTAAAACTGTTCCAGGTCTCCGCCCTGAAAACCGTATAGCTCTTTAATGGTGGTCAAGGCATCCTTGAATTCCCTCTGGGCCTTGGTCTGGCTCTGACGGACATCTTTGACCCGGTCTTTCAGAATATGGCGCTTTTCAACGCCGAATTGTTCCATAGTCTTATAGTAAGCCGTGGTACATCCCCCCATGAGCAGGGACACAGTAAGCAACAGAACGATCTGTAGCCTGAATCCGACATGTGAATGGATCATGGTCTCAGTCTCCTTTTGTTTGATAACGGTCGGTTCGAATATCGGTGTTTCGTTATAACAAAACTTTCAAATTTTATTAATCATTTTCTTCAGTCGCCGGGCCGGGATTTTGTCCTTTTCATCGAAGACTGCGGATAAACTCTCCCACGGCCGCCGGCCCGAAGGCATCGACCACCCGGATGGTCTCGGAACCGATCACGGCCATGTCGGCCCGGCCTTTCAGAAAATCCACCTCTTTTTTTTCACGGATGCCGAACCCTACGGCCAGGGGAAGCCGGGTAACGGCCCGACACCGCGACAAATAACCTGAAAGGTCTTCGGAAAACACCGTGGGATCACCGGTCACACCCTTTCTGGCCTGGCAGTAGACAAATCCCGACGCCATGGAGGCGATATATTTGAGGCGATCCGCCCCTGTTTTGGGGGACACGATGAAAATGGGATGGCAAGCGTTCCGCCCCATGGCCTCGATATAGTCCCGTCCCTCTTCCGGAGGCAGGTCCGGGACAATGGCCCCGTGGACACCGATGTCGGCCAGGGTCTGTGCAAATCCGGCCATCCCGTATCGAAACAGGATGTTGGCATAGGTCATGACCACAAAAGCGATTGGATACGCCTGAGCTACCTCTCGGGCAAAGGATAGGCAACGACGGACCGTGGCTCCTTTTTCAAGGGCTTTCTGATTGGCTTTCAAAATGACCGGACCATCGGCCAGGGGCTCTGAAAATGGAATCTGAAGCTCCATCAGATCCACTCCCGCCGATACCATCTGTTGAACGATTTCCCGGGAGGAATCAAAATCGGGATATCCTACGACAATATGGGTCATGAGAAGCATATCTTTTTTTTCACGCTGATTTCGGATATAAGTTTCAAGTTTCATAGCTCAGGCCCTTTTCAATAATGAACGATTTCCATTTTGCATCTTCCAGAGCTTCGGCCACGGTAAAAATGTCCTTGTCGCCCCGGCCGCTCTGATTGATGATGATCACCTGGTCCGAATTCAGAAGAGGCGCCTCTTTCAGGGCCTGGACAAAGGCATGGGCCGATTCCAGGGCCGGGATCAGCCCTTCCTTTTGCATAACCTGTTTCATCGCCGCCGTCACCTCGGCATCGGTAGCGATCTCAAACCGTGCCCGTCCCTTTTCATGCATGTCGGCCAGGATGGGTGATACGCCCACATAATCCAGGCCGGCTGATATGGAATGGGTCGGCCGCATCTGACCGTCGCCGTCTTGAAGGAAATAGGATTTGTACCCCTGGGCAATGCCCGGAACCGCATCCCGGGAAGACAGCCGCGAGGCATGCCTGCCGGAGACAAGTCCCCGTCCACCGGCTTCCACCCCCACCAGCTCCACCGGATCATTGAGGAATCCTGAAAAAAGGCCCAGGGCGTTGGAGCCGCCGCCCACACAGGCATATACCCGGTCGGGCAGCCGACCGACCGCTTCAAGGATTTGACATCGTGCTTCTCTGCCTATGATCGACTGAAAAAACAGGACCATTTCCGGAAACGGATGGGGACCACAGGCCGTACCCAGGACATAATGGGTAGTGTCCATATTGGCGACCCAATCGCGAAAGGCTTCGTTGATGGCGTCCTTCAAGGTTCGGGTTCCGTCCTTGACCGGAACGACCCGTGCCCCGAGTTGTTCCATCCAGAAGACGTTGGGCCGCTGCCGGGACACATCCGTTTCGCCCATATAGATGGTGCATTCCAAACCGAACCGGGCGGCCATGGCGGCGGTGGCCACGCCATGTTGACCGGCGCCGGTTTCCGCGATCACGCGGTTTTTCCCCATAGCCCTGGTTAGAAGGCCCTGACCCATGACGTTGTTGGCCTTGTGGGCCCCGGTGTGGTTCAGATCTTCCCGTTTGATGTAGATGCGGGCGCCGCCCAGATCGCGGGTCAGGTTGGCGGCAAAGGTCAGAGGGGTGGGGCGTCCGGAAAATGATGCCATGAGGTCGGTGAAAGATTTCCAGAAGCCCGGGTCAGCCTTGACGGCGTAAAAGGCATCCGCCAGCTCGTCAAATGTGGGTACCAGAATTTCCGGAAGAAATGCGCCGCCATAGCGGCCGAAATAGCCTCTGTGCTTCATGTAGTGTTTCCTTTTTGAAATAAGGGATCAGGTCAGGTGAAGGGTCTGGGAAAAGGCAAACCGCTCGGTTCGGCAGAAAAGCCTGGAGAACAAGGCGGCCCCGGCTACAGAAAAATCCAGGATCCGCTCCACTTCCAGGATGGGATGGCCGGGGGCCAGATCCAGGAGACGGGCCCTGTCCGATGACAGATAAGCGATTCGGAAGGTCTGCCGGCCTGTTTCAGGTTGAAGGCCATATCGGTCCGACACCAGTCGGGAAAGGGATTGGCCGTCCAGGGGAATTTGATCCAGGCCGGCGAACACCCGGGGCTGGAAAAAAAAGTCTTCCAGCAGGATCGGAATGTTTTCCACCCGGGTCAGGCGTGACAGAAAAAATACGGTTTCCCCGTTAAAAGGATTGTTTTCGTCCTTTTCAACGGCGAAAAGCGCGGGGGATTGAATGAGTCTGGATTCAAATGCGACACCCCGGGTCATAAAAGCCTGGGACGTGCCGGTCAGGGAAAAAAGGTCCAGCTCCTCTCTCTTCCGGACAAAGGTACCCGATCCTCGTTTTCTTTCCAACAGGCCTCTTTGAACCAGTAATCCCAGAGCCTGACGCACGGTGGGCCGCCCGATGCCGTATTGTCCGGCAATGGCGGTTTCCGAAGGGATGGCCTCACCGGGCCTGTACACGCCGGACCGGATCTGCTCCGTGATGATTTCGGCCAGCTGATGGTACAAGGGCAGGGGAGATTGGGAATTGAGCACGACAAACCTCATCCTAATTGGTTAAAAATAAGAGAACCTAACCCAATCTTGTAAGGTTGTCAAGACATATTTACCGATTTCGCGGGACTGAAAAGACGTCCCCTATTTCCCGACAGTCCGGCTTCCCGTCAAGGCCATATCAGAGGATTCAATCCACCAGCACCTTTTCGAGCCGCTCCACCAGGAAATCCATCTCCTGCTCGTTGATCACCAGGGGAGGGGAAATCCGGACCGTATGTCCATGGCTGTCATTGACGACCACACCCAGATCGAACAGTTTTCTGCAGAATTCCATGGCGTTGCCCTGCTTGACTTCTATGCCGATGAACAATCCTTTTCCCCGGACCTCTTTGACATGCTCCGATCGATCGGCGATATCCATAATCCGCCGCTTGAGGGCTTCGCCTTTCCGGGCCGACTGTTCATCCAGCCTCTCGGTTTCAAACACCTTCAGAGAAGCCGTTCCGGCGACACAGGCCAGGGGATACCCACCAAAAGTGGAGCCGTCGGACCCCTTGGAAAATACCAGGTCCATGATTTTAGCGTGGGTGATGAACACCGACAAGGGAATCAGGCCTCCGGACAAGGCTTTCCCAAGGACAACCCCGTCGGGCACGATTCCTTCGTACTCAAAACAGAATTTTTTGCCGGTTCGGCCCAGACCCACCTGGATCTCGTCACATACCAGCAACAGGTCATGATCGTCGGCCAGCTTTCGAAGCCCCTTGAGAAAACCATCGGGAGGTATCCGCATGCCGCCTTCTCCCTGCATTGGTTCCACAAGAATGCCGCAGGTTCGGTCCGTGATGGATTTTTCCACGGCGGAGAGATCTCCGAAGGGAACCGATACGAACCCGGGGGTCAGGGGGCCAAACCCTTTCCTGTATTTCAAACTGGAAGAAAAAGACACAACGGAAATGGTTCGGCCATGGAAATTATTGTCAAACACGATGATTTCCTGCCGACCGTCCGGTATTCCTTTTTGTTTAAATCCATAATACCGCATGGTCTTGATGGCGGTTTCAACAGATTCCACCCCGCCGTTCTTGGGAAGGGCCTTGTTGCCGCCCGGACCGAACCGGGGGCCCATCTGGGGCGCGAATCTGGAAACTTCGGACAGGAAAACGCCCAAAGGATCAGTGAACACCACGTTGGACAGAACCGAGGCCCAGTTGCCGACCAAGGCATCCATGACCGCCCGGGTGATGGTCGGGTGATGGTGACCCGGGTTGGCTGCTGAATAGGCCGCCAGGCAATCCAGGTATCGGTTCCCCTTGTCATCGGTCAGCCAGCAGCCCCGGGCATGCCGGACCACCAGGGGAATCCGTTCGTAATGATGGGCTCCGTATCCCTTTTCCAGATGAACGATCCGTTCATCGGTTTCATTGGAAAAACCTTCAGCATAGTGTTTTTTTCGCATTGCCGTCATATATGCCTCCTTTCAATTGTCGTGTTTGATGATATGATAAATCCGCTTTTCGTCTTCGGTCAGCTCCTCTTGCCGATCCAGCATCTTAGATAGAAAGCAGTGATAGAAGTCGTGTCTCAGACTGTCCCGGTTGGCCACGATAAACCACTGATTCCGGGTCCAGTTGATGGGTGAACTGTCTTCTTGGCCGGTAGCGAACACTCCGACAAGGGCTTCTTTTTTATCCGTGATCACCTCGATGGACCGACCGCCGATAATCTGCCGCAGATTTTCATGGTCCGGGTGCATGACCATGACATCAAACTGCCTGGGAATTTTACCCATGGCGACGTACCTTATTTTAACCCCTCTGTCCCGGGCCTCCACCAGATATCGTCCCAGGTGTCGATCGGATTTGGGAAAGAGGCGGACATAAATTTCGTCCCGGGCCTTCTGGATCATTTCCCGAGCTTTTTCCATGACATGGCTGTATCCCGTAATAGACCAGACATATTCAAAATCGTCTTTTTGCCTGGATGCAGACAGAAGGGTTTCAAAACGGGTAATATGGGTTTCAAAATCCTTTTTGAGCCTTCTGATCAGCTCATCGGTGGGCAGGGGCGCGTATTGGCCCGCCTGCATCTCCATGACATACCCTTTTGCCGTCAGACTTCTCAGAACATCATAGATCCTGGATCGGGCAATGCCCGAAATCCTGCTCAATTGTGACCCGTTGAGCGGGTGCGACTCCACAAGGGCCATATAGCAGGCGGCTTCATACTGCGAAAAACCCAGTTCTTTCAAATTGACATCGGTGTTCATACCACTCTCAATTTATGTTGCTACCATAATAGCAACATAAACCCACCGGGTGTTCCTGTCAACCACAAAAGAAATTAACTCTTTGACACGCGGGATTGAATCAGGTAAATATTTAACCGAATTTTAAGTGTTTATCCCCCTCTACAGGAGACAACTATATGGCGAGTCTGAACAAAGTAATGCTCATCGGAAACCTTGGCAGAGATCCCGAGATCCGATACTCACAACAGGGTTTGGCAGTGGTGAACTTCTCCCTGGCCACCAGTGAACAATGGACGGACAAAGGCAGCGGCGACAAGCAGGAAAAAACAGAATGGCATCGAATTGTCGTGTTCGGCAAACAGGCGGAAATCTGTGAAAAATATCTGTCCAAGGGTAGTTCGATCTATATTGAAGGCCGCCTTCAGACCCGGAGCTATGAAAAAGACGGTCAGACACACTACATAACTGAGATTGTGGCTTCCAATTTTCAATTTCTGGGCGGTAAATCCGATGAGAAAAAAGGCGGGTCCGGGGGATATCCAAAACCGGATCCTGGTCAGGGCGGCGCCTATCAGGACCAGACCTACCCCGGCGGCAGAGGCCAGGATTCCGTCCCGGATGACGATATCCCATTCTGATTCCGGTCCGGGCCGTCAAGAGAAAAGCCGGGTCAGGGTCTTGGATGATCCCGGCGCCAGCGACCGGGGCTCTGATACGTTTTCCCCTGACGCCACATACCTTTTCCGCTTTTTCTGGCTTTACTCTCTGCTTCGCGATAGGGGATCAAATCCAGCGTTTTCGGCGGACGGCCCGGATACACCTCCGCCAACCCTTGACGGATCATTTCAAGGTTGATATTTTTACCGTCCAGAAAGACTTCCGCCAACTGCCGGTTGTATCCGCCCGAACCATGGCCTTTCAGTTTGACAAACCGATTCCGGACAAGGCTCTCCAGATATTTTCGGGATTTTTGGCTGAAAGGCTGGCTCTTCTGACCCTTATATCCGATTTCCGGCGCATCGATACCCGCCAGCCGGATCGTGAAGACCATATTCATGGCGGCGACTTTCAAAGTATCTCCGTCAAAGACCTTCAACACCTTAAATGACTGGACCGGACTTTCATCGTCTGTCAGACGGTCAAAGGTCTTTTGGGTTTCCTTCAGCTCTTCCACGTATCGATCCGGGGGCGGAATCAGATTTGAATAATGCTTGACTCCCCCGTCGTCGGTCCAGAAATATATGTTGCCGAAAAGAAAAAACCCTGAAAGAAAAATCACTCCGAAACTGAAAAAACGGTTCTTCATGGATTGAATACCGATCATCTCCTTACCAATACGAAGGCCGACCATTGCTTCATATCCATCTGCCACACCCGATCAAAGGCCTGCCCATTATAATCCGCCAGCAACTCCTGCTTTTCCCATTCCCGGACACCGGACAGCACGGCCACGCCACCCTGCTCCAGCCCGTCCCGGATGAGGCCCGCCAGCCCGGACAATGTCGGATAGCGCAGATTGGCGCAGATAATGGAAAACCGATGGGGGCGGCAGACGGCCAAGGTCCCTTCAATCATCTGAATCCTGCCTTCCAGTCTGTTGGCAGCAATGTTTTTCTGCGCTTCATGGACAGCCACCGGATCGATTTCATAGGCCAGACAGGCGGCAAGCCCGGCCATACAAACGGCCATGGCCAGAACACCGGAACCGGTTCCGATATCGATGCCGACGGCATCGGGCCGCAATTTGATATCAAGGTCTCCGAAAAAACAGGCGTCAATGGCCTTGAGGCAGAGCTGGGTGGTGGGGTGTTCCCCTGATCCGAAGGAGATCCCCGGTGCCAGAACAATTTCTATGGGATCAAGATCGGACGAACCGCCAAATCCAGGGGGCTTTAGAATAAAATGCTCGGATATCCGGACCGGTTTCATAAAACAGGGCTTCAGGCAGGTAGATCCGAACTGCTGAATGTATTCCAGATGCTGACCTTCCACCAGATTCTGAATCCATTTCCCGGCCTGGGTGCGTGAAATACCATAATGTATCCGTATTCGCTTGAGGCCTTCCTGAACGGTGGGATACCCGCCGGTCCGCGAAAGAAGGGTTAACAGGGTATCTGGATCAAAGAGGCTCATATCCTTCTTTTTGCAGAAGGGCCTGATACCACAGAGAGAATTCATACATGCCCCGGATCTTTTCTTCTCCGTTGATGATGCCCAGACACATTTCAAATGCTCCCTGGGCAAAGGTGTTGGAATATTCTTCGGCGTCGATGCCGGATAAAAATTCCCGGATCAGGCTCTGGGATGTCCTCTTGGTCTTGTCTTTACGGATATCGATGGGATCTTTGGGCTCCTGGAAAGGGTCCCACCGATCATATCCTTTTTTAAGAATCTGACGCCGGCCTCGCTCTCCCATGGCGTCAAATATGGCTTTTTTCTTTTCTTCGATCTGCTGGGGGGTGAATTTATCCATCTTTCTTTCTGACTCCGAGAAAGTCCTCGTTGAAATCGGTCATAATGGCCATTGAAACAGGGATCAGCATTTCGTGCATGCGAATGTTGTCCGACTGGATATCTTTGATGAGCTGGGCGGAAAGAAGCTGAAGCTGGGTATAGATTTTATCCATGTTCAAGGTGGGATAGGGCTGTCCCTGCTTGAAATCCGTTCTCCCGCAGATATGGCTCCGGCCGGCCGTTGATGTCGGAATGCCGTAGACCCTGCAGGTTATGGGGCGAAACTCGTACATCAGACACAGGTTGTCTTGACCGAGCAGAGGGCATCGGACCCTTTCCATGGACATTTCTCCGACGATTTCAAGTTCGTCGGCTCCGTCTCTGATTTTTTTATAGGCATTGCGCTTCATGCGGGTCAATGCCCGATCGGTCTTATCGGCCAGTTCCATGACCCTGTTTTTTTCATTGCCGCTGAATGTCTTCAGGAAGCGGTCTTTCAAATACAGGGCCTCGATCAGGGTCAGATCGAAAATCGCATAACAGCAATCACTGCATTTTTCCCGGCAGAAAACCTCTTTGGGAAATTCAGCGCGAACCTTTTCGAATACGCCGTCCACCATCTGAACCACGGCTTCATACTTTACGAAATGCTTCCTTAAATCCAATGCCATATTTTTACCCTTTCAGTGCTATTTACCGATACAGAACTGCCTGAAAACTGTGTCCAGTATATCCAGTGACGCCGTTTCCCCGGTAATGCCACCCAGTGCGTCAATGCTGTTTTTGATGTCGATGGCCAGAATCTCTTCGGACTGGCCCGTGTTTAAGCCTTTCAAGGCGGCATCAAGACTCGCGACCGCTGTTTCAAGGGCTTTTTTGTGTCTTAAATTGGGAATTACGGACGAATTTTCCACATCCAGATCCGCCATGCAGATATCGAGAATGGTCTGTTTCAATTCCCGGATACCTTTGTTCAGGAGGGCTGAAATTCGGACGGTAGGAATATGCCGGTATTTTTCCGGCAGTTCGGGCAGGGCCCGATCCTTGATGTCGATTTTGTTGACGACGAATATCACCTTTTTGCCTCCGGGCACGATTTTTTCGAATTCCTTTGGTGAAAAACCGCTCCCAGGTTCTTTCATGAACAAAATCAGATCCGATGAGGTGATATGGTCTTTTGCCTTTTCAATGCCGATAATTTCCACCAGGTCGTCGGTCTGGTGAATACCGGCGGTGTCCGTGATCACAAAGGGGACACCCTCTATGTTCAGCCCTTCTTCCACGGGGTCCCGAGTGGTTCCGGGGATGGCCGTGATGATGGAACGGTCTTTTTCGAGAAGCCGGTTCATGAGACTGGATTTGCCGACGTTGGGGGCTCCGCAGATGGTCACCCGAATCCCTTCTCTCAGAAAACAGGCATCATCGTGCTGCTTGATATATTCCCTGCAACGGGTCGCAACCGCTCTCAGCTCCTGGATATCTTCGTCGGAAGGATCAAAAGGGTCCACTTCATCCGGAAAATCAATGCGGGCCTCAACAAGGGACAGGAACCGGATCAGTTTCTGTCGGAGATCCCGGATCACCTCGCCCATTTGCCCCAGGGCCTGTGAGGTGGCGAATTTAAGGGCGTTGGCGGACTTGGCCGTTATGATGTCCGCCACGGCTTCTGCCTGGGTCAGGTCGATCCGCTGATTGAGAAACGCCCGTTTGGTGAATTCACCAGGGTCTGCGAGCCTGGCTCCCAGAGAGAGAACCGCCTCAAGTATGGCCCTGAGTACAAAAATGCCGGCATGAGCCTGGATTTCCACGACATCCTCGGCCGTATAGGAAGCCGGTCCTTTCATGAAAAAAATCAGGACTTCATCGATGACCGCCGCCCCCTGGGCATCGAAAATATAACCGTGCCTGACCCAATGGGATTGAAAGGAATCGAGGCATTGAAACCGGTCTTTTCTGATGGAAAAAAGTTTCAGAGCCAGTCTTTTCGCATCCGGCCCCGAAATCCGTATGACACCAATTCCGCCGCTCCCAAACGGTGTGGATATAGCGGCAATTGTATCATTCATCGCGCATTATCATCTTTTCAGGCGTCTTTTGCCTCTGAAAGCGGTCTTTTTTTTGGGAAAAATCACCAGTCGACGGTAATATCCCTCTCCCATGCTCTGGGTACGAACCTTTGTATCGTCCTTTAAAGCCAGATGGACGATGCGGCGATCCTGGGCGCTCATCTGGTTAATGGTAGCCGGTCGCCCGGTTTTTTTGGCTTTGTCGGCCATTTTGAAGGCCAGGTGTTTCAAATTGGCTTTACGGGTTTCCATGTAGCCTTCGATATCCACCCTGACCCTGACCCTTGCTTCGCTTTTTCGATTGATGATTTTATCGGTCAGAAACTGCATGGCATCCAGGGTCTGTCCTTTCCGGCCGATGAGGATGCCGGCGTTTCCGCCTTCAATACTGAGGGTCAGCCGGTCGGATTCGGTATGAGCCGTGACTCTGGCGCCTTCCGTGATCAAATCGGCCATTTTCTGAAGGGTCTCCACGCCTAGCCGGGCGGATTCCTCCGTTACATCCACGGGCTCCGCATCGGTTTCATACCCATCCTCTTCCATGCCGGCGTCATAGGTGTCGTCTTCCGAGGCATAATCTTCCAGACCGTATTCTTCCGGGGCATCTTCTCCGGAGCCGCCTTCTTCCAGTGCATCTTCTCCGGAATCGTAGTCTTCCATATCACCTTCAGCCGGCGGATCGGTATCAATTTCTTCACTGCGGGTTTCAGGTTCAGATCCGGCGGTCGACCGTGCTTTCGGCCGGCGATCCCTCCCAAAAGCCTCATCCACGATGGACAAAACTCCTTCCATATCTTCGGCCTTATCGGGTTCAGGAAGGAAAACCCTTATCCTTGCATCTTTCCGGCCCACAATGCCGAAAATACCGGATGTACCTTCGGAAATCACATCATATTTCAAATTCCCCTTGGAAAGCGACAGGGCCGCACATGCGTTTTTGATGGCTATATCCAGATCTTTTCCAGTGAATTCCTGAGTCTGTGTCATAATGATAATCTACCTCCTGATTATGCATATTTCTTTTGAATGTAATACTGCTGTCCCATGGAAATGATGTTGTTCACAAACATGTAAAGGACCAGGCCGGCCGGGAAATTAATAAACAGAACCGTCATGATGACCGGCATAAGCATCATCATCCTTGCCTGCATTGGGTCTCCGGCCGTCGGCGTCATTTTCTGCTGGACAAGAAAAGATGCCCCCATCAGAAGCGTCAACACCGGAATGCCATAAGGCGCATCCATCATCGGAATGGAAAAATCAAAGTGAAACAGCCGGTCCGGAGCCGACAGATCCTTTATCCACCCGACGAACGGTGCGTGACGCAACTCGATAGCCTGATACAGCATTTTGTAAAGGGCGAAGAAAATAGGCATCTGTACCAGCATGGGCAGGCAGCCGCTGGCCGGATTGACTTTGTAGGTCTTATAAAGGGCCATGACTTCCTGATTCATTTTCTGCTTGTCGTTCTTGTATTTTTCTCTGAGCTCCATCATCAGCGGCTGAACTTTTTTCATTTTGTTCATGGACTTGTAGCTTTTGGTGCCCAGGGGCCAGAAAATCAGTTTGATGATAATGGTCAACAAAATGATGGCCACACCGTAATTGGGAATGACGTTATGAATGGTATTCATCCCGATGAGTAGAGGTTTGGCGATGACATTGAAAAATCCGAAATTGACGGATTCTTTCAGGGAGTTGTCGTATTTGCTCAGGACCTTGTGGCTTTTAGGACCCATATAAATGACGAAGGAGCTGACGGATTCCATTCCCGGGGCCAGAGATGTCTTTTTCTGAACATACCGGGGAACCACCCGTTCATTCTCCCGGGACAGCAGAAGCCTGGCATCCGGAGCATCGGAGCCGTCATTGGTTTTGGGCATCAGCGCGGTGATAAAATACCGATCCGTATAACCGATCCAGTCTATTTTGCCCTGATAACTGTTTTTTTCATCAATGTCATCCGGGTCCATCTGAACATATTCATTGTTGATACGGGCCACCGGCCCTTCAAACGCGAATCTGGACCGCTTTTTGACCTCTTCGTCGTAGATGCCGGGAATGGATACCGCAACGGCATCATCCAAGGTCCGATCGGATTGGTTGCTTACAACGATGTCGCAATCAATGAGATAGGAATCGGCCTTAAAGGTAAAAATCTTTTTCACGGAAGTTCCGCGACCGTCTTCCCAGACCAGCTCAAGGGACTTTTCTCCCGAGGTGAAGTCCATGTCCGAATTCGAGGTTCCGGCCGTATAAACGGCATCTTTCAATCCGGGCAGGGACTGTCCGTCCAGATCGGCGAACAGAATGCCGCCGTCCAAACCCTCCGGGACCAGCTGCTTGAGAGCGGAGCTGTTTTCATTGGTCTGGAAGTAATTTTTCAGCTCAAAACTTTGGACGGCCGCACCGGCTTCTGAAACAGCGATTTTGTAGAGCGGCGTGGTAACGGTAATCGTGCGGGCGTCTTTTCTGGGATGTGCCGGGGTCTCGTGCGACGTTTGGAGGACAGGACGGGTCGGTTGAACCTCGGGCGTTTCAACCTGCCTGTGTGGGACTTCCGGAGCCTGCCGGACGGCCGGATCAGGGGTTTTGACAAAAAAAGCCTGATACCCGACAAGGACAATCACAGAAAGCACAATGGCCAATACTAATCGTTTTTGTTCATCCATTTTCTCTCCTAAGCCCAGCCTTTGTTAATGATAGGGCCTTTCACATGTTAGAAGAGGAAATGCACAGGGAGTAGGGGGATAAATCAAGGGACCGGATCAAACCCTCCTGCATGGAAGGGATGGCACCGCAGAATTCTTTTGGCCGATAAAATTGAGCCTTTCAGGCAACCGTATTTTTCAATCGCTTCAACCGCGTAGTTTGAACAGGTCGGGTAAAAACGGCAGTTCGGACCGGTCAAAGGCGATATAACATACTGATAAAATTTTATGATAATCAGCAACAGCGTTTTCATGGTTCACACGACGCTATTTTTTTAAACAGTTTATCAAGTTTTTCAATCATCGACTGATTGGATAGCGCGGCCAGACCCTTTTTTGCAATGACATTGATGTCCTTTGGTCCTGAAATAATTTCTTTGTTGTGTCTGAAATATTCTCTGATAATTCTTTTTATCCTGTTCCGCTCTACTGCATTTCCTGTCCTATGAGATACCGTAATGCCGATTCGGTTGTGTTGAGACGTTCCCCTGCACACAATGGCGATAAAGCTGTCCGCATATACTCTTTTGCCTTGTTCTGAAAGCGTTAAAAACTGTACTCTCTTCAGGAGACGTACATTTTTCGGGAAACAGAAGTCTGCCAAAAAATACCCTTTATCAGACCGTCAGCCGTTTTCTTCCCTTGGCCCGTCGTGCGCTGATGACTTTTCTGCCGCCGGCGGTGGCCATTCTTTTAAGAAATCCGTGCTTTCTCACTCTTTTCCGGTTGCTGGGTTGAAATGTCCGTTTCATAAGCGATCCATCCTTACACTAAAAGAATAAACGAAATAATGCCCACTTGTTTACGATAGTCATACAAACTACAATAAACATGGAATATTACCCTTATTGAACAAAATTGTCAAGAAATGTTCCATGCCTGTTTTTATTTTTGAAGTTTATCCCTTGTATATTCATTGCAGCCGCTGGGCCAAGGCATCCAGAAATTGAATGGAATCCAGAACTTTCCGGGCCGGAGGGTCGCAAATGGCGGCCAGGTCACCGGTCATGTATCCGTCCTCGATGGTCTGAACCACCACAGTTTCGAGTCGTACCGCAAATTCCGACAACCGGGGCAATCCGTCCAGATCAGCGCGTTTTTTCAGAGCCCCGGTCCAGGCAAAAATAAGGGCCACCGCGTTGGTGGACGTCTTTTCACCTTTCAAATGCCGGTAATAATGCCTCTGAACCGTTCCGTGGGCTGCCTCGTATTCATAATATCCATGGGGAGAAACCAGGACCGAAGACATCATGGCCAGGGACCCGAAAGCCGATGCCACCATGTCACTCATCACGTCTCCGTCATAATTTTTGCATGCCCAGAGGATGCCTCCCTCGGTTTTCATGATCCGGGCCACCACATCGTCGATGAGCGTATAGAAAAATGAAATGCCGGCGGACTCGAATTTTGCCTTGTATTCTTTTTCATAAATATTTTCGAAAATCAGCTTGAAGGTCTGGTCATAAATTTTGGAAATGGTGTCTTTTGTGGCAAACCAGCAGTCAATGCCTTCACTCAGAGAATATTCAAAACAGGCCCGTGCAAAACCGGCTATGGACGCCTCCGTGTTGTGAATGCCCTGGATTACGCCCGGGCCGGAAAGCTCCATGATGAGTTCCCGGCTTTCCCTTCCCTGGCTGTCGGTAAACACGATTTCGGCTTTACCGGCGGTTCGGGACTTTATTTCAGCGTTTTTGTAAACATCTCCGTAGGCATGGCGACCGATGGAGATGGGCTTTTTCCAGGATCGAACCGCCGGCCGGATGTTTTTCACGAGAATGGGTTTTCGAAACACCGTGCCGTCCAGCATGGCCCTGATGGTTCCGTTGGGGCTTTTCCACTGTTTTTTCAGGTCGTATTCTTCCACTCGCTCCTGATTGGGCGTGATGGTGGCATTTTTCACGCCCACCCCGTATTTTTTGATGGCCTCGGCCGCGTCTACGGTAACCGCGTCATCGGTTGCGTCGCGGTTTCGGATGCCGAGGTCGTAATATTCGGTCTTCAGGTCGACGAAGGGTAAAATGAGTTTTTCCTTGATGATGGGCCAGAGGACGCGGGTCATCTCGTCTCCGTCCAGTTCCACCAGCGGGGTTTTCATTTGTATTCTGGGCATGTGATTCTCCTTTGTTGGAAGGGTTGCTCCCTGAACGATATTTTTCGGCTACCGGATTGGTCCGTTATTTGATCAGGGATTCAAAAATGTGATATTCCTCGATGTGATAATGAGGTTCCGGATAAATGACGATGGGTTTTGAAAACTGTCTTTCCAGGGATGAAATCAGATGTTTCTCCCGGCCGTGGAGAAGCTGGGCGATCTCCGGGTGAACCTTGACGGTAAAGCGGTTACCCATGATGTCGCCGGCTTCGGTGACCAGGTCACGATAAATTTTATGGCAGATGGATTTGCCGGACAAAAGATAGCCGTCTCCATTGCAATAGAAGCAGGGCTCGCAAAGGGTCCGGGTCAGGTTCCGGCGTATGCGTTTGCGGGTCATCTGCACCAGGCCCAGCTCGGTCAACGGCAGGATATGGGTCTGGCTCTTGTCTTTTTTCATGGCCTCGTTCATCTGGGCCATGACTTTTTCCCGGTGATGCTCTTTTTTCATGTCGATGAAATCAATGATGATGATACCGCCGATATTGCGCAAACGGATCTGGTAAGCGATTTCCTTGACCGCTTCCAGATTGGTTTTCAGAATGGTCTCGTCGAAATTATGTTTCCCCACATAACGGCCGGTGTTTACATCGATGGCCACCAGGGCCTCTGTCTGTTCGATCACGATATAGCCGCCGGACTTGAGCCAAACTTTTTTTTTCAGAGCCCTGGCCACATCGCCTTCGATGTCGTAGGCGTCGAAAATAGACTCCCGCCCCTCATACAGCTCCACGGACAGTTTCACGTCCGGCATCAATTTTTTCAAAAAATTCAAAACGTTTTCATATTCTTCCCGGGAATCGATGATGAGCTTGTCGGCCTCATTGGCCAGAAGATCCCGGACCGCCCGGAAGGTGACGGTTAGATCCTTGTACACCAAGGTAGGGGCCGACACAGACTGGCTTTTCATCAGAATGGCGTCCCAGGTTTTGGTGAGAAATTCGATTTCCCGGGTCATGGTTTCGGCATCCATTCCTTCGGCCTGGGTTCTGAGGATATAGCCGTACTTGTTTTTCCGGACCGCCAGCAGCAGGTCTTTCAAACGGGTCCGTTCGGCATCGGCTTCGATGCGTTTGGAAATACCTATATGGTCCACCGTGGGCATCAGCACCATGTAGCGGCCGGCCAGCGAAATATGGGTGGTGATCCGGGGGCCTTTGGTGCCGATGGCGGATTTGGCCACCTGAACCAGGATTTCCTGACCTTCCGTGAGAAGGTCTTCGATATGACAATCCTGATGAGCCGCGGCTTTCCACGCGGGAAGGGTTCCCGTAAGATCCGGGGATTCCCCTTCGGTTTCTCCCGGGTCCGGTTCCCCTTCGCTGCCCTGCTCAAACTGTCTGTACATTGCGGGGTCGGCCGTATCCAGCACATCATCCACATAAATAAAGGCCGCCTGCTCAAACCCGATGTCGACGAAGGCGGCCTGCATCCCCGGAAGCACACGTTGGACCTTGCCTTTGTAAATATTGCCCGCAATCGAGGTCTCGTCCTGGCGTTCGATGAACACCTCTACCACGGTGCCGTTCTCCAGAAGGGCCACCCTGGTTTCATGGGGGGCTGCATTGACAACCAGTTCCTTAAGCATGGCTCATCCCTGTTTCACTTTTCTGATCCTGACCGAAGCCAGCGCTGTTTCATCCATTCCAAAACCATGAATCAGTATTTCCATAGGCCTCAGAGTCCGTTCATTGTATTTTTTTAAAACCATTTCCAGGGTCTGTAAATCAATAAATGAAATTTTTTCAACCGCTCTGCGCAAATCCGTATCTCGGCGTTTTCCTTTTTTGCTCACATCCTGGACCATCCATTCAGAGGCCTCAAGAAACAGGTTCACCGTTTCTTTGTCCCAGACGCCTTCCGACAACCGGACCTGATATCGGGAGATGCCGTCCGAATCGTTTTCGAGGCCGTCGGCCGGACGGCACCCGGTGACCCGCAATCCCCTGGGCAACTGATGATTCAACAAATACTCAATGGCGGACGGAGGCAGTTTTTTTTCAAAATATAGGAAGAACCGCTCCTCCTCACTTTCCATGCCCACAGGCAGAGCGTTTTCAAAGGAAATCCGCATCAGGGGATTGAACCCTTTGGAATAAGAGGTTTTCAACCCGGCTCGCTTCACAGCCCGCTGAACAATGGTAGCCAGCTCCAGATGTCCGAAAAACCGGGCGTCCTCAAGCTTGGAAAAAGAAATCGCAAATCGGTTAAAATCCTCTTCTTCCGGCAAGGGTTCTGCTTCCTGAATACGGATTTCCGAACCGGATCTCTCCCCTTTGACGACGGGGGACAGATCCGGCTGTATGGTTTTAAAATCGCAAACCCCGCAATTATTGCACTCACCATCCCGGCAATCCGGGGTCTGGGAAAGGGATTGGGCTTTTTCAAACTCCCGGCGCAGAAATTCCGGCGACAGGCCGGAATCAATGTGATCCCAGGCAAGGGGTTCTTCTTCAGACCTGGGCCGGGATGTGTAGAACCAGGGATCGATGCCGCTCTTTTCAAAGGCCCGGTCCCATTTTGAAAAATCGAACTGATCGCTCCACCCGTCCAGGCGGCAGCCGTTTTCAAAAGCCGATACCAGAAGTCCGGACAAACGCCTGTCTCCCCTGGACCACACCCCCTCGATCAGGCTCATTTCGGGATTCTGCCATTTAAGGTTCAGCTTGGGATGCCGCAGGTGGTCTTTCAGGTACTGCAATTTTTCTCTGGCTTCGGCCAGGGAAATCTGGGCGCATCGCTGAAAAGGGGTATGGGCTTTGGGGATGAAACAGGCAACGCTTACGTTCACGGTTTTTTTACCCCTGGCGTAAGTGGATGCCAGCCGCCTGGAAAGGGTTACGATGGCCTCGATATCCGACTGGGTTTCAAAGGGCAGCCCCATCATGAAATACAGTTTGATGTTTTTCCACCCCAGTTTGAAAGCGTTCTCGACCGTGCTCAGAATGCTTTCTTCGGTCAGATTTTTATTGATTCGGTCTCTGAGCTCCTGGGAGCCTGCCTCTGGTGCGATGGTAAATCCTGTTTTCCGGACCTTCCGGATGATTTCCATCAGGTCGGGAGTCAGTTTCTCAGCCCGGATGGAAGGCAGAGAAATGGCATTGCAATGCCCCCGACCCAGCTCGTGCAGACAGGTCATCAGGTTCGAAAGTCCGGAATAATCCCCGGTACTCAGAGATAGAAGGGAAATATCCGAATGACCTGTTTTTTCCAGAGACTCCCGGGTGATGTCAAGGAGATCTTGCAACGGGCGCTCGCGGACCGGACGGTAGATCATGCCGGCCTGACAGAAACGGCATCCCCGTGAACACCCCCGGGCAATCTCGAGTCTCAGCCGGTCATGCACCGGCCTGGCAAAAGGGAGGATCGGAGCCGTTGGAAAGGATTCCCGGGTGAGGGTGGGCAGAAAGGCCCGGCGGACCGTCCGATAATCGTCAAACATTGGCGTGAGGGTCTGAAAGCCGCGGACATCATTGGAAGGCGTGAAAAAAGACGGCACATAAACCCCGTGCACCCTGGACAGAAGCTTCAGAAGGGTCTGTTTTCGACCGTCCCCTTCTTCTTTGAAAGCCATGACCAGATCCGCAATTTCCACTACGACATCTTCTCCGTCTCCAATCACGAAGGCATCGAAAAAATCCGCCAGAGGTTCGGGATTGAAGGCGCAGGGGCCTCCGCCGATGACAAGCGGAAAAGTTTTTTCCCGCTCACCGGCATAAAATGGGATGTTCGACACGCTGAACAGGGTCAGGATATTGGTGAAATTGAGTTCATAAAGCAGGCTGACGCCGATGATGTCAAACGATGACAGCGGCCTCCGGGATTCCATGGAAAGGCAGGGAATCCGATTGCTTCTGAGCAGGGCCTCCATATCCGGGGCAGGCACGAAAAACCGCTCGGCCGCAATGTCTTCATGGCGGTTCAGAATGGAATACAGAATCTGGAGCCCGAAATGAGAGGTCCCGATTTCGTAAAGGTCCGGGAAAACCAGGGCAAAGGTCAACCTGACCTGCTCCGGGTCTTTCCGGATGGTGTTGATTTCGTTGCCGGCGTACTGGGTGGGCATCCGGACCCGGGAAAGGATATCTTGATAATTTTGTCTGTGCATGATAGGGATTTTCGGTAAAAGAATCTGGTTAAAAATGAATTAAATGTTTCGAAATCGGATACCATAAAATTGCCTAATTTACTCTTTTTTGCGGGATAATGCAATGAAAAGAACCAGGATCAATGCCCTGCTCAGGCTCGATCAATCCCCCGGCCCCGTGACCGTAAGCGGCTGGGTCCGGACCAAACGGGATTCAAAAACCTTTTCCTTTATGGAAATCAATGACGGCTCCTGCCTGTCCAACATTCAAGTCGTTGCCGACAGCCGCCTGGACAATTATTCAGAGATCGCCGCCATTACCACAGGCAGTTCGGTATCTGTTTCAGGGGAACTGACGTCGTCTCCGGGAAAAGGCCAGAAATGGGAAATCCAGGCATCCCATATCCATGTTTTCAACCTTGCCCCGGAATCCTATCCCCTTCAGAAAAAACGGCATTCCGATGAATTTCTGAGGACCATCGCCCACTTGAGACCCCGAACCAATAAATACGGCGCGGTTTTCCGGCTTCGGTCCGAAATGGTCCAAGCCGTCCATCAATTCTACCGGGAAAAAGGGTTTTACTACCTGACCGCCCCCGTGATCACCGGATCGGACTGTGAAGGCGCCGGAGAAATGTTCCGGGTCACCTGCCTGGACCCGGACACGGTCCAAAAAACAGGAAAAATGGATTTCAGCAGGGATTTTTTCGGCCGGGAATCCAACCTCACCGTCTCCGGTCAGCTCAATGCCGAAATGTTTGCCCTGGCCCTGGGTGACGTGTACACCTTCGGACCCACCTTCCGGGCGGAAAACTCCAATACCAGCCGCCATGTGGCGGAATTCTGGATGCTCGAACCGGAAATGGCCTTCTGCGACCTGCACGGCAACATGGATCACGGTGAAGAGCTGGTCAAATACCTGACCCGCCATGCCGTGGAAAATTGCGAAGAAGACCTTTCCCTTTTCAGTCGCTTCGTTGATAATACTCTTTCCCGGAGGCTGGATATTCTTCTCAACGCCGAATTTGCCCGGCTCACCTATACCGAGGCCGTGGATATTCTGAAAAAATCCGGTCAGAGCTTTGAATTTCCCGTTGAATACGGAATTGACCTGCAATCCGAGCATGAACGGTATCTGGCCGAAACGTATTGTCGAAAGCCGGTTTTCATCACCGATTATCCCATGGGCATCAAACCCTTTTACATGCGGGTCAATGAGGATGAAAAAACGGTGGCCGCGGTGGACCTTCTGGTGCCCGGCATCGGGGAGTTGATCGGCGGAAGCCAGAGAGAAGAGCGACTGGACAGACTAGAAGCGCGCATGCGGCGGATGGACATGCCCCTGGAACCCTACTGGTGGTACCTGGATTCCAGGAGATACGGATCGGTTCCCCATTCAGGGTTCGGCATGGGGTTCGAGCGGTTTTTGATGCTGATCACCGGCATCGGTAATATCCGGGACGTCATCCCCTTTCCCAGAACCCCCGGCAACATCGATTTTTAGATCACGGCTATGGCCAATGGCCCTTTCATCGTGCCGGAGACTTTCAGAAAATAAAGGAACGGAAAATGGAACCGGAAATCAAAATCAGAGGATATCACACAGACCTGTACCAGCATGTGAACAATGCCCGGTACCTTGAATTTTTGGAAGAAGGCCGCTGGCAGCTTCTCGAAGACCATCTGGACCTTGATGCCTTCATGGGTGAGGGTTTTTTCTTTTTTGTCGTCAACATCAACATTTCTTATAAGAGCCAGGCCAGGGTGGGGGATATCATCCTTGTCCGGTCGGGATTGGAAAAAATCGGCAACAAAAGCGCAGTTATCCGTCAGCAAATCTTCAATAAAACCACCCAGGCCCTTTGCATTGAAGCGGACATCACCTTCGTGATCGCCGATGCCGGCGGAAAACCCATTAAACTCGAAGGGGCCGTCAAGGAAAAACTGCTCCGGCTCCCGGCATTTGAAGGATACCCCAAATGATAGTCAGTCTTCTGGACTATGGTGCCGGAAACGTCCGCAGCATCGTGAACGCGGTGGAAAAACTCGGCGGCGCCATCAAACCGATCAGGCGGCCCTCGGATATCCTGGAGGCGGACAGACTTCTGTTTCCGGGTGTCGGCAATTATGAAAACATGATTCAGAGCCTTTACAGGGACGGGTATATCGATCCGCTGAGGGAATATCTTTCCCAAGACCGGCCTTTTTTCGGCATCTGTCTGGGCATGCAGGCTCTTTTCGAAGGCAGTGAAGAAAATTCTTCCGGGCTGGACGGCATCGGGATTTTCAAAGGAAGGGTCAAACGGTTCAACACCCGACTGCCCGTGCCTCATATCGGATGGAACGGGGTTCATCTCAGGAAAGATTCTCCTGTTTTCAACAAAATCCCGCCGGAAGCCAGGTTCTATTTCGTTCATTCTTACCATGTGACGGCGGATGATCCGTCCGTGATCCTGACGACGACGGACTACGGGTATGAATTTGTGAGCGGTGTACAACAGGGCAACATCATCGGCACTCAGTTTCACCCGGAAAAAAGCGGATCCCACGGTGTCCGGCTGCTGGAAAACTTCATGGGACTCACGGATTTGAAGCCGATCAGAAGCCTGAACATCCGCGGAAAAGGGCTTTCAAAGCGGATCATCGCCTGTCTGGACGTACGCACCAACGACCAGGGGGATCTCGTGGTCACCAAAGGGGATCAGTATGACGTGCGGCAGGAGGGCCAGGTCCGCAACCTCGGCAAACCCGTGGCGTTAGCCGGACGCTATTACCGGGAGGGTGCAGACGAAATCACCTTTCTGAACATCACCGGGTTCAGGGATTTTCCCCTCAAGGACCTGCCCATGCTGAAAGTGCTTGAAGAAACCAGCCGGAATGTGTTCGTTCCCCTCACCATCGGAGGCGGAATCCGGGATTACACCGACAGCCGGGGCCGGACGTACACGGCCCTGGATGTGGCCTCCCGGTATTTCCGGTCCGGGGCCGACAAGGTGTCCATCGGCAGTGATGCCGTCCTGATCGCCGAAGACTATCTGAGAACCGGAAAAAAGACAGGTAACAGTTCCATCGAGCAGATATCCCGGGTGTACGGCAACCAGGCCGTGGTGGTATCCATCGACCCCCGACGGGTATACGCGGCATCTCCTGAAGACGCCCGGCCCCACCATGTCATCAAGACCCGCTTTCCAGGACCGGAAAACCAGATCTGGTGCTGGTATCAATGCACAGTCAGCGGAGGACGGGAAGGCCGGAACATAGATGCCGTGACGCTGGCCAGAGCCTGTGAGGATCTGGGAGCCGGAGAAATCCTGCTCAACTGCATCGACAGAGACGGAACCGGGGCCGGATTCGATCTGGAGCTCATCCAGGCCGTCAAACAGGCTGTCTCCATACCGGTCATCGCCTCCAGCGGCGCGGGCTGCGAAGCGCATTTCGCACAACTGTTCGAGGCCACGGATGCGGATGCGGCCCTGGCCGCCGGGATTTTTCACAGGAATGAAGTGCCGATCCGGAAAGTCAAATCCCATCTGGCCGATCGGGGAATCGCCATCCGTACGGCTATATAGACAATACGTATTTTTTCTTGAAATTATGGGCTTTCAAGATTAGTATGGACAAGGTATCCGGGATTATATTCCTGATTGGAACACGCAACGGTTTTTCCTGATGATTTTTGTTTTTTCCAGGCCGGCCCGACTGTTATGGAGATCATCCGGGCCGGCCCTCTGACTTAGACAAAGGAGTGGATAATGGCAGCCATCGGCTTTGATAAAAAACTTTACATCGGTTCTCTCGGAATTATCTTCATCACCATCCTCATCATCGCCATGGTCAATTTTTATCAAAGCAAAAGCTCTTTCCTCGCCAAAGGGCAGACAAGCATTCAAAACGTTTCCGATGTCCTTCTGAAAACCGTTCAGCTCAAATACAACCTTCAGGAAGAAAAAATCAACGCCGACATGGCCGCCCTTGTCGCCGAGAGCAAGAGCGGGGGCAACATCATGCTGGTGGCATCGAGGACCGAAAACCTGGACATTCATGATATGAAATCCGGCTCGAAAGAGACCGTCACCCTTCCCAAAATCATTTTCGGCATGGCGTTTGTAACCGGCGAATTCACCACTGTGGACAAAATCGGTCAGTTCAGCACGTCGGACGTTGCCGTTTACCAGGTCCATGAAAACAAACTGATCAAAGTGTCCTCCAGCTCTAAAAATCAGGATGACACCAGGTTCATCGGCGAATATTTCACGTCGGACACGGAGGCATATCAGTCCGTCCTGGCCGACAAACCCTGTCGCTTCATCACCCGGAAAGGGTCGGAAATAGCCATGCAGTTCATTCAGCCGTTTAAAGACTCCCTGGAAGGAAACATCATCGGGGCCTATTCCATCACGAGCAGAATCCTGACCCGGGACCTGGTCGATCTGGTGCACCGGGTCAATGTAGGCGGGTACGGATACTCCTTTGTCAGTAATTCTCAAGGCGACATCCTGATTCATCCGGAGCCGGATTATTTGTCACGCAAAGTCCAGGATTTCAAGGACGGCGACAAAATGATGGCCGGGAAATCCGATTTTTTCACTTACGGCCACAACGGCCGATTCTATTATGCCTATGTCCATTATTTCGAACCCTGGGACCTGTATTTTACGGTGGCTGTATCGGAAGATGCTCTCATGACCGGCGTCAACCGTCAGATCTTAACCAGCGCGGTCGTCAGCGGGGTTATCGCCCTGATCATCGGAATTTTCATCATCTGGATCATGAACCGGCAGCTCATGAAAAGCATGACCGGGATGGCCACCCTGGCCAAGGAAGTGGCCAGAGGCAATTTTCAGCATTCCTTCACCTATGAAGCCAAAGACGCCGTCAAGGAATCAGTGGACTCCATGAACGCCATGGTCAAAGGCCTGGCCCAGATGGTCAGGGAGTTGAATTCCGGGGTGGACACCCTGAGCTCGGCCTCGGGAGAACTGAACCGGATCTCCGACAAAATGAGCCAGGGGTCGGAATTGACGGTTTCCAAAGTCAACACCGTCGCCTCGGCCGCCGAAGAGATGAGTGTGAACATGGATTCCGTGGCCGCCGCCATGGAACAGGCCAGCACCAACGTGGAAGTGGTGGCCAACGGCACCACGGACATGAGCCGGAACATCGAAAAAGTGGCCCAGAATTCCAACCATACCCGGGAAATCACCAACAAAGCCGTCGAAAAAGCCCACCAGACCTCTAAACGGGTCAGCGACCTGGGCCGGGCCGCCGAGGCCATCAACAAAGTCACCGATACCATCAACAGCATTTCCTCCCAGACCAACCTGCTGGCCCTGAACGCCACCATTGAAGCGGCCCGCGCCGGCGAAGCCGGAAAAGGATTCGCGGTGGTCGCCAACGAAATCAAGGAGCTTGCCGGCCAAACCGCCCGGGCTACGGAAGACATCGCGCGCAACATTCAGGACATCCAGGATCAGATCGGCGGGGCTGTAACGGAAATTCAGGAAATCTCGGAGATCATCAACCAGATCAACGGGTTCGTCAACGAAGCCGCGTCAGCCATCGAACTTCAATCCACCACCACCGGTGCGATTGCGGAAAACATCAGCCAGGTTTCCCTGGGTATCCACGAGGTCAACGTCAACGTCAATCAGAGTTCCGAAGTGTCCGGACAGGTGGCAAGGGAAATCAGCGACGTGCTCACGGCCTCCCAGGAAATCAACAGCCTGTCCTCCGCCGTCAAGGAAAAGGCCATGATCCTGGACGAAGTCATGCGCCAGCTCAAAGCCATGACGGAAAAATTCCGGATCTGATGTCGGGTCAGACTCTTTTCCTGACCTGGTCCGGACCGTTGCCGGGGACAATTTTCATGATTCCGGGCATGACCGTATTGCGGCCGTTCAGTTTGGCTTTGTACAGCATGGCGTCCGCATCCTCTATCAGACGGGCCATGTCCGTGTGCCGGTCCATCTGGGCCACGCCGAAGCTGGCCGTTATTTTCAGGGTTTCACCGCCGTAAAGAACGACTGTCCGGGCAATCTGAATCCTCAACCGCTCTGCCAGTTCCATGGCTTTTGCCTTGTCGGTCTCCGGCAGGACAGCGATGAATTCCTCTCCGCCATAGCGGGCCAGAACATCTCCGGTCCGCATGTTTTTTCGGACAAGGTCCGAAACTTCCCGGAGCACCTGATCGCCCGCCGGATGGCCCCAGGTGTCGTTGATCCGCTTGAAATGGTCCAGATCGAACATGAACACCGACAGGCTGGACCGATTCCGCACAGAAGCCGCAATCATCCGTTTCAACTGGTTTTCGAATTCCCGCCGGTTGTAGCAGCCGGTAAGGGGGTCGATCAAGGCCGCGTCCCGCAGATGATCAATTTTTAGTTGTCGGGAAATGGCAACGGCACACCCCTGTAAAATCAGATGAACGATATCGTCATGATGGCCGCTCAAATCCTTTCGAGGCATTATATACAACCTGAGCGTCAGATTTTCCTCATTGATTTCATAATAGGAGAGATCTTTTATCCGGCACGCCACCTCCGGATCATCATCGTAAAATACCTGGTTGAGGTAGTTCAATTCCATCTTGTCCTTCAAACTGAAATCCGCCAGGATGATGTTTTCGATGGCGCTTCGGTACACCCTGGGGTCCAGCCAGACATCCACCCCGCCTTCCTTTTGCATGACAAAGGCAAAGAGCCGGTAATTCAGGATATCTTTCAGACAAAGGGCCACCTCGCCGATGATGTCCGATGGGGATTGGTGCCGGTTCAGGGCAAGGATATGGCGGGTCAGCTTCTGATGGTCGGCCTGCCTTCGGGCTGTGGCGAACATCATGGATAACAGGCTGGTCAATCGGCCGGGTATTTTTCCGGTGATACGCTTCATTTTTCCCCCAATGCAAACGCTTTCAAGTGTTTAGGAAGGATATAAGCAATACCTGTGCCGGAAGAACGATTAAGAAAATAATATATTTAAATCAATTGGTTATGAAAAAAAACTTTCCCGTGCGAAAGGAAAAACAGGGAAGAAACTGCCATTCCGTCATATATTTGACAGCCTAATCGAATCGAATATGGACACTTGTTCCACCCGAGCGGAAACAGTCTTCAGCGGTCCGGCAGGCCGGACACAGACGAATATTTCCCGGGCAGACATCGCTGTCTTCCGGGATGACCGGGCACCGGGCGGATTCGATCCGCAGGGTAAAGGGATATCTTTCGGAAAAGAGCTTGATTCTCAGCAGATCGAATCCCCTGCCCCCGGCATTGAAATCATATGATTTTTTGGTGGAATAATCCGGAGAATCCGGAGGGCTGAAAAAATTTTCAAATAAAAGCCGTTGCTTTTCCCGGGTCATGCCGATCCCGTAATCCCGGACCACGAGTTCCGGGTGCTGATCCACGGTTTGGAGGACGATCTCGATTCTGCCTCCGTCCGGCGTATATTCAACGGCATTCCGAATGATACCCCGGGTCAGGATATCCAGGATTTCAAGCGGTATGTGAACGGGGCTGGTTTTTTCCAACCGAACATCGAGAATACAGTTCCGGTGGGCAAATTTCGCTCCGAGCCGCCGCAATCGGTCCGACAGATACGTGTTCAGGCAAACGGTTTGAGAGCTCAACGCCTCGGGATGAAAGAGTGTCTCCAGGGTCTCGCGGACCCGGTCCGGCCATCCGCTGTTTTCGGTCTCCAGTTCGATCAGGGATTCGAGCTCGTCCACACATATATCCAGAAGCCTGCGGAGTACATGGTAGGCCTTGAAATGCCTGTCTTTCAACAGGTCTTCGACTTCGTACTGGATATCCAGAATCCGCTGGAGGTTCCGCTGTCCTCTTTTAACAATGCGGTCCATCTGTTCGCTGTCGACATCCAGGGCTTTGAGCTTGCGGGACAAAAGGGTCATGGAGGCCCCCAGAACCGAAACCGGGGTTTTCAGCTCGTGGGCAAGGTGATTGATGACCTTGTCTTTGGCGTGGTTCAGAATTTTCAGATCCTGGTATGATTTTCGAAGTTCTTCATGGATCCGGGTATTTTCGATGGGCAAAGCGACGGTGCTGGCCACCATGCTCAACAGATCCACGTCCTGGGTGTCGAAACCGCCGTGCAGCTTGTTGACCACGGAAATCACCCCGATGGTCCGGTCTTTGAGTCGAATGGGCACGGACATCATGTTGCGGCTGACCATCCCGGTCTCATCATCCACCCGCCGAAGGAAAAACGAGCACTGGGACACATCCGGAATCACCAGGGGCCGTTCGGTTTTGTATACAAGTCCGGACACGCCCTGATCCGACCGAAACTTGATTTTCTTGAATTTTTTTTCAGATTCCCGGTCCCGGTACTGGGCGGAAAGGAAATACAACTGGTCGGTTTCCTGATCGGCCAGAAGAATAAAAGCCCCCTCCACCCCGATGAGATTCTGAATCTCCCGGTTGATCCGCTCGATCAGATCCCCGAGCTCCTGATAACTGTGAAGGGCCTCCGATATCCTGAACATGATCTGGTTGGTTTTGGCCATCCGTTTTTCAACGGTGCGATCCCTTAGAATCAAGACCTGGCCGATGGGCTCATCATGCTCGTTGTAAAGAATGGAACCGTTGATCACGATGTCCAGAATCCGGCCGTCCTTTGTGTAGCGCTGGGTTTCGAAATCAAGGACGGAACGGTTCAGAAAGAGCTGCTTCATGCCTTTCCGTGCTTCGTCGATCAAATGCTCCGGAATGAACCGGATGGTTTTACCCCGGACTTCCTCCAGGGTCCAGCCGAAAACCCTTTCAAAAGCCGGATTGATATATTCCACCTTATTGTCCAGGGTAAAAGCGAACACCGGGTCCGGCAGAAAAGTCAATAGTGTGTTCAGCCGTTTCTGGGCCAAGCGGCTTTCCTGATACAACTGAAGGGCTGATTTTTTCGTTTCCGGGATTTTGCCCTGGAAGGATTCGTTTTCTGGCGGACTCATCGGACCTCTTTTTCATTGAATGAATCGGCCTGTGGATTCAGCCGATATCTGCTTTATACAACCTCAGGCTGTTGGTGACAACCGAAATACTGCTGGCCGCCATGGCCAGGGCCGCCAATATGGGGTGAAGCTGCCGCAGAAAATCCGGAAAAGATTCAAACGGCGCCAGAACGCCGGCAGCCACGGGAATGAGCACGATATTGTACACAAAAGCCAGAAACAGATTCTGGCGGATGGCAGCAATGGTTTTCCGGCTGATGCGGATGGCACGGGATATGCCGACAAGGCTGCCGCCCGAAAGGATGATGTCGCCGGTCTCGATGGCCACATCCGTACCCGTTCCGATGGCGAACCCCACATCGGCCTGAGCCAGTGCCGGAGCATCGTTGATCCCGTCCCCCACCATCCCGACCAGAGCCTGATCCCGCTGGAATTGTTTCACCCGGTCGGCCTTTTCTTCCGGCCGCACCTCAGCCGCCACTTCATCGATCCCCGCCTCAGCCGCTATGATCTGCGCGGTCTGCAGTTGATCGCCGGTGAGCATGACCACTTTGAGGCCTTCATCATGGAGCTGTTCGACGGCCTGCCTGGACTCGGGCTTGATCACGTCGGCCACGGCCATGACCCCCATGGCTGCCTGCTGTTTCATGAGCACCATCACGGTCCGTCCCATGCTCTGCAGATCCCGCACCGTCCGGGCCAGATCGCCGGACCGGACGGCGTCGGCCCCAAACCAGCCGGGTTTGCCGAACCGGAAAATATCTCCCCTGAGCTCACCTTCGATTCCAAAACCGCTGTGGGCCCGGAATCGCCGGGGATCTTCCAGGATCAGTCCCTTTTCCCGGGCAAAAGCCACAATAGCCTTGCCGATGGGATGTTCGGAGCCTTTTTCAAGGGAGGCCGCCAGAATCAGCAGCTCGTCGGCTGATATACCGGCGTCCGGAGCAGGAATCACATCCACCACCGCCGGTTTTCCCTGTGTGACGGTGCCGGTTTTATCCAGCACGACAATATCCAGCCGAGCCGCTGTTTCAAGCGCTTCGCTGCGTTTGAACAGAATCCCGTTTTCCGCCCCCTTGCCCGTTCCGGCCATGATGGCCGTCGGGGTGGCCAGCCCCAGAGCGCAGGGACAGGCAATCACCAGGACCGCCACCATACGGATCATGGACGGCACAAATTCGCCGGTTATGCCCCACCATAGACCAAAGGTCACCAGGGCGACAAGAATAACGGCGGGCACAAAAACGGCCGCGACCCGATCGGCCAGAGCCTGAATGGGCGCTTTGCTGCCCTGGGCCTCCTGTACCAGCCGGATGATCCGTGCCAGGGCCGTATCCCTGCCCACCCGGGTGGCCTTGAATTTCAAAAGGCCGTACCCATTCACCGTTCCGCCGAAAACTTTGTCGTTTACGGTTTTATCAACGGGCAAGGGTTCTCCGGTCAGCATGGATTCATCCACCGAGGACATCCCTTCCAGAATCACCCCGTCCACCGGAATTCGCTCCCCGGGACGAATCACCACCAAATCATCCACCCCGACCAGAGAAATGAGGATTTCCTGTTCCCGGCCGTCCCGCAGAACTGTGGCGCTCTTGGGCTGAAGCCCCATGAGATTTTTGATGGCGCTGCCGGTCTTGCCTTTGGTCCGGGCCTCCAGAAGCTTGCCGAATTTGATGAGGGTGATGATGACCGCCGATGTTTCAAAATATACATGACCGTGATCGCCGGGAAAAATCAGGACAACCAGGGAATAAAAATACGCCACGGACGATCCCAGGGCGATGAGCACATCCATGTTGGCAGTCTTGTTTCTCAGGGATTTGAAGGCCCCGATGTAATAATCCAGGCCGGTATAAAACTGGACCGGAGTGGCCAGCGCAAAAAACAGCCAGTTGACCCAGGAAGCGTGGCTCCATTCCCCCAAAAGGCCGAAATCCCGGGACATGCTGATCAGAAACAGCGGAAATGCGAATCCGGCGCCCACTATGAATTTCCGGGTCTGATCGCGGATTTCCGTATGCCGGGCAATGGCTTCGGCATCCTCTTGCTTTCCTTCTTCGGCCAGAACCAGGTCAAACCCTATTTTCCGGACTTCTGAAACAATGTCCGATACGGAAACCACCGATGGGTCATACACGACGGTCAGTCTCTCGGAAGCGAAATTCACGGAGGCCTGGACAATGCCGTCTTTTTTCTTGTTCAGGGTCCGCTCGATGTTGGCCGCGCAGTTGGCACAGCTCATGCCCGTGACCGGAAAAGTTTGCGTTTGTGTTTCCATCTTGAAATTTTCCTTGCATCAAACGGTTAGTCGGTTCGCCTCTTTATTGAACGGCTTTTTCCAGGTTTAAAAATAATCATGAATTATATGATTGCAAAATTTTTAAGATTTCCATACCGTGGGCCCATGATCGCCAATGCCCTGCTGCCCATATTCGCCTTGCTCGCCCTGGGGTTTGTCCTGAAGCGGACCGGCATGACCAGCGAGGTGTTTCTGAAAACATCGGACCGCCTGGTCTATTACATATTTTTTCCGGCCATGCTGTTCTGGAAAATCGGAGGCGCGGCACAGGCACGAAGTGCGGGAACGGCACTTTGCCTGGCCGCCATTCTGGCGGTCGTTCTGGTTTACGGCCTCAGCCTGATTGTCATCCGATGGATGGGTCTGGCCCGATTCAAGGCCGGTGCTTTTTCCCAGGCCTGCTACCGATTCAACACCTATATCGGGATGGCCGTTGTCATGGCGGCCCTCGGAGAAAAAGGCGTCCAGTATTTCGGCATCCTGATCGGATTCACCATTCCCGTCATCAACATTCTAGCGGTCGGTACCCTGATCGCCTATTCCGGCCGTAAAAAATCCTTTCGGGAACACTGGCGGCACCTGATCCGGACTCTGTTGTCCAATCCGCTTATCCTGGGTTGCGCGGCAGGCCTTTTGTTTTCCGGAACCGGTCTTCGCTTCCCGGCTTTCGTGAACGCCACCTTCAGCCTCATGACCTCGGTCACCATGCCGCTGGCCTTGATTTCCATCGGCGGCTCCCTGACCCTGTCCGGTTTGAAGCACAACATGGGGCCCGCACTGACCGCTTCTGTGCTGAAACTCCTGGTTCTGCCCCTGGTGGGCGCTTTGACGCTCCGTTGGTTTCTTGTCGCCGGCGTTCCCGCCCAGGTGGGGATGATTTTTTTTGCTCTTCCCACCTCCACTTCCATCTATGTGTTGTCGGCCCGGATGGAAAGCGATCTGGAAACGGCGTCCACCGCCGTCGTGATGACCACTCTGCTGTCTTTTGTGTCGATGTCGGCCGTGCTGATGATGGGATGACTTACTGATGCTCCGGAAAAAAAAGGGACCGGATCCATCCCAGAAAAGTATTGCCCTGAAGAGATTGCCTTTCCGCCTCATCCAGGGCCCGGTTCATGCGATCCGTGTCTGAAAACCGGTCTTTGCGGGTTACCATGGGCTGATTCGGATCCAGGCCCCGGATGATCCGGGCCGGATTGCCCGCGGCCACCACATCGGCCGGGATATCGCAGGTGACAACGGAACCGGCGCCCACAACGCTGTTTCGACCGATGCTCACCCCTTTGCAGATGATGGTGCTGTCCCCGATCCACACATTTTCGGCCAGCGTCACACGGCTGATTTCCTTTGGAGGAAGGGACCGGTCATAGATCCCGTGCCAGTCGGAATCCGTGATATACACCTTGCTGGCCAGCATACAGGAATCCCCTATGGTGATCTGATGGGCCGCGCTGATTCGGACCCCGGGAGAGATGAGCACATGATCGCCGATGGTGATGCCGGGAATGTCTTTTCGATCCGACCAGACCGTAAGTCGCGTTTTCAAATCCGCGCATCCCAGCAGGGTGACATGGCGGCCGATGCGGATGGGGCCTCCGAAGACTTCGATATGCCAGGGTTTGACGATGAACGGGTGGCTGCCCAGAAAGGTGAGCTGCGGGACCAGCTTGTGCCGGATATAAAGGTGCTGAAGCCTATACCAGGCTTTTTTGATGTAATATGGACGGTAATCCTTGATCATACGGAAAGATCCTTGAAAAGGAACCCGTCCCAGGCACTGTGGCTGAACAGAGCGGATGCGGGGGTCAGATCATACAGAGCATCCGCTGCCATGAGCGCCACGGCATTGGTCCATGAAATCCTCTCTTCAGGCCAGATGACCATGTCCGGATAAGTGTATCCGCACCAGAAAGTCTTGTCTTCGTATACCCGGTCCAGGATCCAGGAAAACACGATATCGGCTTTTTTCAGGCGGCCCATGGCAAAAAGAGTCAGAACCAGCTCCGATGTCTCGGCAATGGTCACCCATGGCTGGTCGGACACACACCGGACCCCCTGGCCTTCGATCACGTATTTGTTCCAGTATTTTTCGATGCGGAGCGCGGCCTTGTCTCCGGTCATGGCCCCGCTCAGGACCGGATAGAACCAGTACATGGAAAATCTGGACTTGCTCATATTATAAAGATGGGTATGTTCACGGATGGACCGGCCCAGCCTATGAAAGGCCGTCTCCCAGTCGGAACGATTTTTTCCGAGGAGACGGGAGACGGAAAGGGCGCATTTCAGACTCAGAAAAATGGAACTGGACCCGGACAGCAAGGCCATGGGATCCACTCGGCCTCCAGGGCTTTTGGCCCAGTAAATTTCTCCGGAGGGAGTTTGCAGGCTGAGGGCATAGTCCACGGCTTTTTCCATGACCGTCCACATCTGCTTCAAAAAGGCGATATCCGGACGAATCATCCAGGTATGAAAAAGGCCCGCGGCAATATAAGCCGCCATATGGGTTTCACGGGTCCGGTCGCCGGGCTCTCCGTTGATGTAGGATGAATACCAGGATCCGTCCGGGTTCTGCGTTCCCGCCAGCCATTCAAAGGCTCTCAGGGAAGCGTCCGTACGCCCGCCGATGTTCAGGCCCATGATGGTTTCCACCAGGTCCCAGGGGTCTGTTTTGCCCTCCGTATGCCAGGGGATGTCCCCATTTTCCCTTTGAAGGGATTGAATAAATCCGACCACTGAGTCAATGTTCAGAGAATTGAGCAAATTGAGTTTGGAGCCTTTCAGTGTCATCCACCCTCTCCGGTTGAAAAAATACCTTGATAAATTGGTGCCCTAACTTATCAAAGCATTGTTCATTTGACAAGCGCTTTGAAGTCGCAGAATCATGAATGATTATTCATAGCCGATATATTTTGAAAGCCGGGCTGTCAAAATCAATGAACAAATTGACATATAAACTGTAACAAATTGAATTTGAAATATTTTTTCCCTTTAACCAACGGATGGGACGGGTAATAATTTTTCTTGACAACCCAGACTGGGATCTGCTAATCAGATTGAATGATCATTCATAAATCGGCGAAACAACCCTTTAAGGAGGAAATCATGATAAGAAAAGTCAGAAAGGCCGCCGTTATCGGATCAGGAATCATGGGAGGCGGAATCGCCGCCCTTCTGGCCGGTGCCGGCGTCAACGTGCTGCTCCTGGATATCGTTCCCTTTGATTTGAAAGACAACGAGAAAAGCGACCCCATGGCCCGCAACCGAATGGTCAAAGCCGGTCTGGACGCGGCTCTGGCATCATCCCCATCCCTGTTTTTCACCAAGAAGGATGCGGCCCGGATCAGTATCGGCAACCTCGAAGACGACATCCGGAAGCTGGCGGACTGCGACTGGATCATCGAAGTGGTGGTGGAAAACCTGGACATCAAGAGAGATCTGTTCAAAAAAATAGAAGCCGTGCGCAAACCGGACGCCATCGTCACATCCAACACCTCCGGTATTCCCTTGAAAGATATCAGTGACGGATTCTCCAAAGAATTCAAACAGCATTTCATGGGCACCCATTTCTTCAACCCGGTCCGTTACATGCACCTGCTGGAACTGATTCCCGGAGCGGACACCCTTCCCGAAGTGCTGTCCTTTGTGGCCGCCTTTGGTGAGAAAAACCTGGGCAAGGGCATCGTCTGGGCCAAAGACACCCCCAATTTCGTGGGCAACCGCATCGGGATCCAGGGTATCGGCGCCATTGCCCGGGCCATGGTGGAAGACGGGTTGACCATTCCCGAAGTGGACGCCATTTTCGGCCAGGCCCTGGGCCGACCCAAGACAGCCATCTTCAAAACCGTTGACCTGGTAGGTCTGGACACGGTCATCCATGTGTGCAAAAACTCCTATGAGCGCTGTCCGGACGACGAGCAGCGGGAGGCTCTTGTGCTCCCGGCATTCATCAATCAAATGATGGAAAACAAATGGCTGGGCAACAAAACCCGGGGAGGGTTCTACAAAACCGAACTGACCCCGGAATGGAAAAAAATAAGGAAAGTGCTGAACCCGTCTACCATGGCCTATGAAGACCTGACCCGTCCCTCTTTCCCCTGTATTGACGAGGCCAGGAAAAAGGCCACACTCAAAGAAAAAATCGATTGCGTGCTCAACGGCGAGGATAAAGGCGGGCGATTCGCATGGAAAATGGCGGCCAACAGCTTTCAATACGCGGCCAATCGGGTGCCCGAAATCGCGGACACCATCGTGGAAATCGACAACGCCATGAAATGGGGATACAATTTTGAAATGGGCCCCTTTGAGCTCTGGGATGCCTACGGCGTTGAAAAAGCAGCGGGCCGGATGAAACAGGAAGGTCTGGGCGTACCGGCCAATGTCGCCGCCATGCTCGAAAAAGGCAACGCCTGTTTTTACAAATTGGAAAACGGGGTGCGGTATTTCTACGATTTTGCCTCGGCCGCTTATAAACCGGTTCCGGCTGGCAGAAACGCCGTGTCCATTGCTGCAGCCAAGGGTAATAACAAGACCGTTCTGAAGAACCGGTCCGCCAGTCTGGTGGATATCGGGGACAACGTGTTCTGCGTGGAATTTCACACCAAAATGAACGCCATCAACGCCGAAATCGTGGACACCATCGGTGAAGCCCTGGACTATGTGGACAAAAACGGCTGCGGTCTGGTGATCGGCAACGAAGCCGGCGGCATGCCGGGGGCGTTTTCCGCGGGCGCGGACCTGGCCTTTGTATCAAAACTCTGCCACGACAAAAAATACGCTGAAATCGAAGCCTTCCTGAAAAAAGCCCAGGACGGGATCCAGCGGACCCGTTATGCGGCCTTCCCGGTAGTGGCCGCGCCCTACGGCATGGTGCTGGGCGGGGGATGCGAAACCTGCCTGGGCGCAGACCGGATCGTTGCCCATTCAGAACTCTACATGGGCCTTGTGGAAATCGGAGTGGGCCTGCTTCCCGCCGGCGGGGGCACCATGAACCTGTGGAAAAAATTCATCACGGCCCTGCCCGCCAAAACAGCCAAAGACAACAATCTTGCCAAATTTTTCGTGCCGGCCTTCATGAATGTGGCCATGGCATCGGTCTCCATGTCCGCGGCCCAAGCCAGGGAAAACGGTTTTCTCGGCCAGGCCGACCGGATCGTGTTCAACCGAGACAACCTCATCGGCGAAGCCAAAAAAGAAGTTCTGAAAATGGTGGACGACGGGTATGCCCCTCCCATGAAACAGCCCCTCATCGTCATGGGAGACGCCGGTCAGGGAATGGTCAACGCGGAAATCCACAACATGCTCAACGGCAATTTTCTGAGTGAATACGACGCCTTCCTGGCCCGGCGCATCGCCTACGTCATGAGCGGCGGAGAGGTCAAGACCGGATCGGCCGTGGACGAAGACACTCTTCTGAAACTGGAACGCGAGGCCTTTGTAGACTTCTGCCGAGAAGAAAAAACCATGGCCCGGATCGACCACATGCTTAAAACCGGCAAACCGCTGAGAAACTAAGGGAGGACCTTTGTCATGAAAGACGCATATATCGTACAATCGATCAGGACCCCGGGCTGCAAACAGAACAGGGGTCTGTTCAACCAGACCCGGCCCGAAGAGCTCATCACCTTTATCATGAAAACCGCTGTGGAAAGGACGGCCAACCTGACCCCGGACCATCTGGACGACGTCATGCTGGGATGCGCGTTCCCCGAAGCCGAACAGGGCCTGAACCTCGGCCGGGTGGCCGCCAAAATGGCCGGATTCCCGGACAAGGTATCCGGCGCCACGGTCAACCGTTTCTGCGCTTCCGGGCTGGAGGCCATCGCCCTGGCATCCATGCGGGTACAGATGGGCTGGTCCGATATCACCATGGGTGCCGGCCTGGAATCCATGACCTTTGTTCCCATGGGCGGAAACATTCCGCGCCCGCACCCGGAATATTCCCGGACCAATCCGGAAATGTATGTTTCCATGGGCATCACGGCAGAAAACGTGGCCGCCCGCTATAATGTTTCGCGGGAAGATCAGGACAAATTCGCCGCCGCTTCCCAAGCCAAGGCCGCCAGGGCCAGAGACAACGGTCTGTTTACGGAAATCGTGCCCACGCCGGCCGCAAAATACGTTCTCCAGGCGGACGGCATTTATAAAAAAGAAACCTTCATCGTGAAACATGATGACGGAATCCGGGAATCCACGGTTGAAGGGCTGGCAAAACTCCGACCGGTTTTCAAGGCCAACGGCACGGTTACGGCCGGAAACTCCTCCCAGACAACGGACGGGGCAGCGGCCACCATCATCGCTTCCCGGGAAAAATGCGATGAACTGGGTCTCAAACCCATGGCCCGGCTGGTTTCCTACGCCACCATCGGCTGCAAATCCGATGAAATGGGCGTAGGTCCCCGGTACGCCATTCCCAAGGTCCTGGCGCAGACCGGCCTGACAATAGACGATATCGACATTTATGAAATCAACGAGGCCTTCGCTTCCCAGGCCCTTTACTGCATCCGGGAGCTGGCACTCGAAAAACACATGGACAAGATCAACATCCACGGCGGCGCCATTGCCCTGGGCCACCCCCTGGGGTGCACGGGCGCCAAACTGACCGCCACCTGCCTGGCCAATCTTCGGGAGGTCGACGGGAAATACGGGATCGTGTCCATGTGCATCGGTGGCGGCATGGGTGCGGCCGCCGTTTTTGAACGGCTCTGATCCGAACGGATCTTCTTGCTGAATCCGACCGGCCGGTTTTCGATCTTTCCGAAAAACCGGCCGGTTTTTTTGAGAGGCCCTTACCTGTGACCTACGGCGACGGGATTGTGTCAAGATTCATGAAATATCGCTGGAATCAGGATATTTCGCAGATCCGCCCCGGATTTCAATTTTTTCTCATCTTTTTCGGCTGAGCCTTCATATCCCGATACCAGTCTTCCTTTCCGTAGAGCCGCTCCATGCAGTCAGGGCAGAGGCCGTGGGAAAACGAAGCCTCGGAATGGGTTTCGATATAGGATTCCAGAAACTCCCAGTATCCCTGGTCATCCCTGATTTTCTTGCAGTGGGCGCAGATGGGAAGCAACCCGCTCAGGGTTTTGATTTCACCCAGTGCTTTTTGCAGATCCGCCACCAGAGCTTCTTTTTCCTGCTGGCTGTGTATTCTCCGGGTGATATCCCGGGCGATATGCACCACGCTCAGAATATTACCGCCTTCATCCATAATGGGATCCACGGTGATCAACATCCACCTGCCGTCGGGCATTTCGATCTCCATACTTTCCCGTTTCTTTGTATGAATCATGAGAGGAAGGGGACATTCTTTCTGCGGGATATCGGTTCCATGAACCAATCGGCAGCATTTCAACCCGATACTGTCCTGGACCCGGATATGGAAATATTTCTCAACCGTCCGGTTGGATCGGAGAATGACGGATTGCGGATCGATAATGCAGATCCAGTCGTCAATGGCGTCAAAGGTTTTTTCCCAGTTTTTTTTATCCATCGGCATGGGTCCTCCTTTCCCCGATACGGGACCGATCACGGCATCCTGAATATTTTTAGTATTCAATATTCATGCCGGATTCGTTCCGGCCGAATTCAAAGCCGGATCCGGACATACCCGCCACGGCCGTAGCCCAGGCGTCTGAAGATGGGATTGTAAGAGCTGGCCAGACTTTGGAAGAACCGGTCAAAAGGCACCCGGTAGGGATGGGGCTGGGAATTGTCCACATCCAGAAGTGTGACGGTTCCGGATGCGGGGTCGAACCCGCCCACCGGGGAAATATGGGGAATATGCAGCTCGGGTAGCACCACCCCCTGATCGAAATGGGCGATGATCACCGCATTCCCATGGGATTCAAATTGCTCCAAATGGAACCGGAGATCATTGCGAAAGGCCGTTGTTTCATCCGGTCCGGCCGGCACCTGCACTACTTCGACGGCCCGGTGGGCAATTCCGTAGACAGCCAGAGTGTTTCGGACGACCTCACCCAGCAGCGAAAAGGGAAGCCCCCTTCGGCCCTTGTAGCCATCGGGACCCATACGCTCTTTCCAGTGGCCGGCCCGGACCTTTTCCAGCAGGTCCATCTGAATGAGCGGTGGCATGGGAGGCGCCCCCTGATGGTCCAGGAGCGCGTTGACCACCGTTGCCATGGTGGCCACTGAACAGGACGATTCGTGAAATTGCCGGACATGATACCGGAACAGGGCGCATTTCAGAGGGTTTCCCGTGCACTCGGCAGGGCTTTCCAGATACACGGCCCGGTCCGGGCCAAAAGGCCCTGTTTTCCGTATCCGGGTCATCAGATACTGGAGTTGTAGATAAGGACGCAGGACCCATCTGAACAGATTCATTCAATCCCCTCACAGGCCGTCCCGGCCCAGAATCTTTTGAAGGTAATGGCCGGTATAACTTTCCGGACAGACCGCAACCGTTTCCGGAGATCCTTGGGCAATGATGTTTCCGCCTGCACCGCCCCCTTCGGGCCCCAGATCGATCACCCAGTCCGCCGTCTTGATCACGTCCAAATTGTGTTCGATGATGATCACCGTGTTTCCGGCATCCACCAGCCGGGACAGGACATCGAGCAACAGCCGGACATCCCGGAAATGCAGTCCCGTGGTGGGTTCGTCCAGGATATACAGGGTCTCCCCGGTTTCCCGTTTGGCCAGTTCACGGGCCAGCTTGATCCTCTGGGCCTCGCCGCCGGAAAGAGTGGTGGCCGCCTGACCCAGCTGGATATAGGACAGGCCGACATCCACAAGCGTATCCAGGATGCGGGTGATTTTAGGGTGGTTCCGGAACAGATCCCTTGCCTGGGACACGGACAGACTGAGGACATCGGCAATGGAATACCCCCTGTAACGAATATCCAGGGTGGCCTGATTGAACCGGCGGCCGTTGCAGACCTCGCAGGGAACATACACATCGGCCAGAAAATGCATTTCCACCTTGATATACCCGTCCCCGGAACAGGCTTCACATCGACCGCCCTTGACATTGAAGGAATAGCGACCCTTTTTGTATCCCCGGGCCTGGGATTCCGGCAGCAGGGCGAAAAGGTCCCGAATGGGGTCGAATACCTTGGTGTAAGTGGCCGGGTTGCTCCGGGGGGTTCGTCCGATAGGCTTCTGGTCGATATTGATAACCTTGTCCAGGTGTTCGAGCCCGAGGATTTTGTCATGCCGGCCCACGGGCAGTTGTGAATTATGAAGATGCCGGGCCAGGGCCGGAAAAAGGATCTGGTTGACCAGGGTGGATTTACCTGCCCCGGACACCCCGGTGACGGCGACCAGCAACCCCAGGGGGAAATCGGCGGTGATATTGTGCAGATTGTTTTCCGAGGCCCCGACAATGCTGACCCACTTGTTGCCGTGGTCTTCGGGCCGTCTTCGCGTCTGCGGAATTGGAATGGTTTCCCGACCGCTCAAAAACCGGCCCGTGATGGAATCCGGATGGTTCCGGATCTGTTCCGGGGTTCCCTGGGCCACGACCTCGCCGCCCAAATGGCCCGCGCCCGGCCCGATATCCACGATCCAGTCGGACTGCTCCATGGTCTCATGGTCATGCTCCACCACAATCAGGGAGTTGCCGATATCCCTGAGGTGGTGCAGGGTGTATAAAAGTTTGATATTGTCCCGCTGGTGCAGGCCGATGGAAGGCTCATCCAAGATATACAGAACACCGGTGAGCTCTGACCCCACCTGGGAGGCCAGACGGATCCGCTGGGATTCCCCTCCGGACAGGGTGGGCCCCCCCCGGTCCAGGGACAGATACCCCAGGCCCACGTTCACCAGAAATCCCAGGCGGCTTGAAATCTCCTTGACCAGTTCTTCGGCGATGAGCCGGCTGTTGCCCTCCAGTTGAAGCCCCCGGATAAAGTCATGGGCTTCGAGCACGGTCATGGAGGTCACGTCCATGATGGAACGGCCGTCTATATGCACGTGAAGCACTTCTTCTTTCAGTCTTTTCCCCTTACAGGACGGGCAGGGAGAGGACGACATGAAATCGGAATAATATTTTTTCTGGCTTTCGGACTGGGTTTCCCGATAACGGCGCATCAGGGTATGGATCAGGCCTTCATGGGTCCGTGTAATTTCCGCCTGAATCCGGGCCGAGTTCCAGCTCACCGTCATTTCGCGGTCCTGAGAACCGTACAGCAGAATGTGTTTGTGCTTTTCCGGCAGATCTTTCCAGGGCAGGTCAAAATCAATGCCCCACTGCCGTTCCATGGCCGAAAGCTGACTCATGCCCCAGGAATGGTCATGGTGAAAGCGCGGTTTTTTCATGAAATAATGCTTCCAGGGCACAACCGCTCCCTGCCGGATGCTCAGGGACGGGTCCGGAACGATTTTGTCCGGATCCATGGCCAGAAGCGTGCCGATCCCATTGCATTCAGGGCACATGCCCTGGGGGGCGTTAAAGGAAAAAAGCTGAGGGGTGAGTTCCGGATAGGACATCCCACAGCAGGAGCGGGCCTCGCTCATCCGGATGTCTTCCTTGCCCATGACATGCACGATGATCTGCCCGTTTCCCAGTTTCAGGGCGGTCTCGACCGAGTCCGTAAGCCGCTCGGCAAATCCCGGGCTGTTTTTCACCACCAGCCGGTCCACCACGGCCTCGATCCGGTGTTTTTTGTTTTTGGCCAAGGCCTGAACATTTTCAAGGTCCTGAACCACGCCGTCCACCCGGACCCTTGCATACCCCGCTTTTTTCAGATCTTCGAATTTTTCTCTATGTTCCCCTTTGCGGTCTTCCACCAGAGGCGCCAGAATCATGATCCTGGTGTCTTCCGGCAGGGTCGTTATCTGGGACACCATGCCCTGGGCATGGCCTCGACCCACTTCCCGCCGGCACCGACAGCAGGTCTGAACGCCGACCCGGGCGAACAGGACCCGCAGGTAATCGTAAATCTCCGTGATGGTTCCCACCGTGGACCGGGGATTTTTGCTGGCGGCCTTCTGCTCGATGGCAATGGTGGGAGACAGGCCCCGGATGGTGTCGTACCGGGGTTTTTCCATCTGACCGATGAATTGCCGGGCGTAGGCGGAGAGGGATTCCACGTAGCGGCGCTGACCTTCAGCGAAAATCGTGTCAAAAGCCAGGCTGGATTTGCCGGAGCCGGACACCCCCGTGAACACCACCATTTTTTTCTTGGGGATGTCGATGTCGATATTTTTGAGATTATGTTCCCTCGCGCCGCGCACAATGATCCGGTCCAGCTCTCTGGAAGCCGATCCGGATACGGCGGCTTCTTTCTCGGCGTCGGGCCGGACCACTGTTGACTGGCCGTTTTTCATAGGTTTTGACATGCTCCTCGGGATTGGTACCATCTCATCCAGTGCCTGAAACAGTAAGCATGGGAAGATAAAAGTAAAGTTTATT
>CAZQIX010000026.1:0-46346 GCA_964593855.1 uncultured Desulfobacula sp.
CTCGCCGTTACAGCGATGCACCCGCGAGCTGCACGGCACCTGAACCCGAATGATCTGCTTGCCATCAATGGTTTCCTTCAGGGGAAAGAGCAGATAGGGCGGATCTAATTTTTGGGGATTGTTGGACAGATTGGCAATCTCGGCCATAATGCGCCCGACGGTGCCGGGATTCACGCCGGTAACCATCCCGTTATCGGCAACGCCAAGGACAATAAGGCCGCCATCCCGGTTGAGAAAGGCGCACACGGTTTCAAAAAAGGTTTTCGGCAGACTGCCCGCCGCTTCTTTATACTCAAGGGATATACCTTCGCGCTGGGGGAGTACGGTACTCATACGTTGCCTTTCACGGGTGTTGAGCCATCAGGCGCCGGGGCGAACAGGCCTAAACCGGTAAAGCGCCCTCCTCCAAGGCAGACCGGTCCTGTTGTTTTAATCGGATCCCCATTTCGGTTGCACCAGACAATACGAACATGCAGACGGCGAAACCGACGGTGCTGATTAGAGACAGCATAGTTTGCTGCCAAATCGACTCCCGGCATAAAGCCTGCTCCACGGAATTGTATTTGCGCATCCCGGGATAAATTTTCAGAGTAGCCGGCCTGCAGCATTGCCTTGCGGAGCAAATAATCAATCCGCTTTTCCAATTTGAAAATAATACCTGCTTTTTCCTCTTTGGTTAACTGGCCGGCATTCAATTTTCTGCGCAGTCTCCCAGGATCGTCATAACCGGGAAGAATTACCGGTGTTACAGAAATCCATTCGCTTGATCTGGTGAAATAATTCTGTATTGCTCGATCATTTGTGGGTTGTGAACGAAGAAAGGCGACCACCTTCCCTGTTTTTTCATCAATTAACTCTCTGCCTTCAAGATGTCCAACGAGATGATTAAAGTCTTTATTGGTAACTCTCCCCCTGACGGTAACCAGAACACGGCGAACAGCCCCTACACAGTTGCCTCTCTTATGACCGTGATACTCCATTGAAGGGAGAGGGATAAAAACCAGACGGGCATCATTGACAGGCTGGTGAGCCCCTTCACCTTTTACTTCACCATGCCCCAGTACAAAGGAGGCAACTTTAGCGTCATCCCAGCCAAGAGGAAAAGCAAAATCAGGTTGGCTGGCTAAGTGACGCATCATACCCATGAGATGCAGCCCGCGCCGGGTTGGTGAAAATGATGCAAATGCGCTATCATCGGGTCTTCGCAGGGCAAAGACCGCATATGGCGGGCTGCTGAGATCAGAATCCCGGCGGTAAGTGGCCACAGCAAATCGGGAGAGCGGGGGAACAGGCTTGAAAACCTTGTCATCAATACTGATACGGCTCAAAAATGCATTGTGCCGCTGCTTTAAATCTGAGAGGGAACCGTCCACAGGAACACGGATTTCAGAGCCGCCGGAAGTGTCTGTCGGCAACCATCGTTCTCCACAGAGCTGATTTGTTTCCTGTAGGGATAAAATTGCAGCATCTGCGACCACGAGATCAATGCCCCAGCCGAATCGGGAGACAGCACGAATGGCGGTAATGAGTTCTTGGTAGCCGGGGATTGCAGTCTCTTCTTCCAACTCCCAAAGATAATGCAGCCCTGGACAGTTTCCATTGATCTCAAGGCGGATCGGGCAAATATATTTTTCAGAGCGGGAGCTTGAAATATCCATATCCCCTTTTTCCAGCCAGGACTTTGCCAGCAGATCCGTCTCATTATTGGGAACATATGTTTTATATCCCCTTGGCTGCACGGCAGACCGTTGAGGGGTGATCACAATCGGAGGGCATTGCTGGGTGAGCCACACAATGACCTCTTCTGCCTTGATATCCCCGATCCTGGCCGCCGCGGCAACAAGCGCCTGGATGAGACGGAACGGGGACGGGGGCCATTCGGGCAGCCCCTGGTCGCCACGACCATGAAATGTATCGCCGAGAAAGCGGATGCTGATACAAAGATAGTTGGGCATCGTTTACTCCTTGCCTTTTTTCTTTTTTCCAGCTTTGTTGTTATTTTGGTCTTTGATGTCATTTTTGGCCAGGTTCTCATCAAAATTCACTTCCCTGCTTTCCCCCACAACAAAATTTTTGGCCGCTTCTTTAGCAAACGCCAGAGCTGCTTTATGGCTTATGGTGCAGGGTGTTTTCTCTCCATTTAAAGCAACCTCACAAAATTCCTTTTTCTTTTCCGGATCAAGAACAAGGATCGTGCCTTGACGATAGTACCCTATCGGTAGCTTGGTAAAGGCAACAAGCGCAAGTCCAAGGATATAGCGTTGCAGTTTTTGGGTCTCCTTCTTCTCCTCCTCGTTTCCAGCCTTTAACAATTTCAAAGCAGAAAGCGCCAGTACAGCATCTCTCCGGATGCCGCTTTCTGCAATCACACCGCCATGGGTGCCAATAGAAAGCGCGTTGACAAAACCCCGCTGGGAAAGCGGGTTTTTAGAGTCGCCTTCAGCCTTCTGTTTTTCTTCTTCCGTGAAGAGATTTTCAGCGGCATAATCCACCGGCGCAAAATAGGTGGCTGAACGGGTGAGTTTACGAACATCATATGCCCGGATAGTTGAAGCAATCAGACGCGGCAGTTTAGCCTGAGTATCGCGGGAATCCCAGACACCAAATACCAGGGAAGTTGGTGCGATTCTGGCAAGGGGAAGGGCATTGCCTTTAATAACCTCCTTGAATGCATTATTCAGTTTCCCTTTCAGGGCGGAGCACCGTACAAGAGCGTCCCCTGCACGGTGGCCTGCTTCAAGCAGATTAACTTTTTTTTCACCAGCTTTAATGGTGATTTGAGGGATCAGGCCGGCATATTCTTCTTCGGCAAACATCGGCTCAATACGGTTTGCCTGGGAGCCGACACTGTCTATCAAGGCAATGTTGCGACCGCTCTTTTCCTTTGGATTCTCATAATCAATATTGTAGCCAATATCTGCGAATGTCGATGGGAAGAAAATGCCGTCCTGTCCTTCGGCCGGCATCAGATATTCCCGTATGACCAAAGCCGCAGGCCCCTCAGAATCCAGGTATTTGTCAAATTCTTTGATTGTGTCGTTCATAAATTTTCCTTTCTGCCACTAAGTGGTTCATATTGGGTTAATTTTATAAAAAAACAGCTGGCATAAAAGCACGATAGTCCTTTGCCCGTGTTGGGTTTGAAAATCGAAGATGATGATATTTCAGGGGTAAAAGGCCCTCGATTGCTGCAGGAACAAGCATGGCTGGTAGAGGGACATTCCATAAACGATAGTCGTACAACCGCTCCCTGCCTTTCTCATAGACCGCGAGTACAGGGCGGGCTCGCTGGAGACCGAAAAGACAAAAAAATTCAACAACAGGCATCGTGACTGTCTTTATCTTCACTCCTCCTTTTCCAAGTTTGTCGATGGAAAAACCAACATCTTGAGCCTGTGCGTTTACTGCGTAATTGGCGTCGAAATAATACGGCTGCCCTTTATTGGCAACAGAAGATAAAAACAATAGGTTATCCAACGTTCCATTTTGCTGTTTAATTGCTTTCCGCATGGCTTGTTGCATGTCTTTGGCTATAGCACAAACGCTCATTTGCCCCGCCCAAGTCTTGAGCTTGCCTGTCGTTCCTCCTTCATAACGCCACCAATCTATGAGCACGTTAAATGGCGGCCCGATCATTAACGCTGTCTTCGGTTTATCATCCGGTTCAATGGCTGATATTTCAGCATTTGTAATCTGATTGAGGATGGCTTTTAAAGAGGGGAAAATCCCACTTTGCTTCGCTTCGCATTGGGACAGAACGAAACGCCATTGCCCAGTATCAGCGTCTTGTTCAAAATGTCCCAATACCTCTGGCATCAAACGGACAGCCAACTCTAACAAACCGCAACAGGAAAAATATTGGCCTGGATTTGTAACATCAACATAAAATTCAATGGATTTTGTGTTTGATGGCTGATTTTCCTTAGCAAGAACGGGTAAGGTATTTTTTGTTAACGGCTGTGGTATTGAGTTATCAGCTACAATACCTGCGCTGGCGGCATAATCGGCTGATCGAAGAATGGATTCGAGCCAGGCCAGTCCCCATCGGCCAAAATGATTCTGGAGCCAGGCAAAACGGCGTGGAATTTCCAAGGCAAGTGCGTTATTCTCATCAGGGGAAGTATCATAATCTATAATTTCTTTGGCAGGAAAGTGGGGTCGGGCACGGCCATGGTGGGCTGAGATAAGGTGCAGAATGATATCCCTCTCCAGCTCGGAAAAGGCGGCAAACCCATTCCTTTCGTTACCATCAGATGGGCTCTTAATCATTGTGTTGATGGCACCAAATTCATGCCTGTAATGCCGGGAAATAGTACGCGGACGCATTGAACCGCCGGATTTGGCCAAGATAGTTTCCGGCCTACCTGGATCATAGCCGGTATTGCCTATACCCAACTGCCACTGAAGACGATTTTTTCCTGCATCATGCCCAAGGGCTGCAGTCCGAAGGCAGGCTAACCAATTAATGCCTTCATCTTCGGAAACCGCTGGAAAAATCTTTCCGGCTATAGCACAAATATTTCGATCTACTGCTTCGGAGTGGGCCGATAATATTTCCGGTTCCCATGCGGAGCGTTTTCCTCCATTGACACTCTTTTTAGCCTCAAGCCACAGCCAATAACGATTTGATGACGAAGATGGATCATCTTTCCCGGCTTCAGTATCTATGATCCGGATAAGACGCCACTTGGAACTAAGTTGTTCAGGGATTTCAGGAGAAGAGTTAAACAGCCGGCACCGTGTATCCTTTATCGTAGACACATCGGTGTCGTTCTTGGTGCTTTTTGCGCCTGCGGAAATCAAACCACTACTGGTATCGATTCCGCCAAGAGATGCAGGAAGAATGATGGTGGAATCTTCGAGCAGGGTTTTAAGATTTTTTTTATGCTGTTTGATGGCATCTTTTTCTCGCTGATTCCGGTATTTGCCTTTTTTATAAGCGGAATAAAGTTCTTCTGAAGCCAGCTTCAGGATTTGAACCTCACCACTTTCTCCAATAAGCCAGGCAGGGGGTAGTACACCGGCAGGATGATCTTCTTGCTGTTCACAGCATAAAGCTTCAACTCGTGCAGAAAGGGTTTCTGCAATACGTTCAGAGGTATCACGTAAAAGCTCATGCGGCTTCAGAGGATAGTCGTCAAGCAAGTCTTCCGGTGGAAAGGCTGCGGTCATGACATCCCCGTAAATAAAGTCAAGCTCTTGACGCCATGCAACATGGGTTTCCGGAGGCTGCCATTCAGTTTCCCCATGCAGATATGGCGCAACGGGTGGACGGGCGGCCATGGGTTTGCGAATGGAGGAGAGCGCCCAAGAGTCGAATTGAATGGCGGTGGCAGTGCGGATCTTTGGTAGTGGCGAAAAAGCAGCCGCCCGTTCGGACACGGACAGTTTTTCAAGTTCGGTAGGGTTTACGCCATGACCTTTTTCTTGAAGCTGTCGTAGTAAATTCAGCGTCCGTTCACAGGCAATTTCCATGTCGGTTTGTGTTATTTCTCCTTGTTTGTTTTTCTTCCCGAAAAACTGAGGATGTACAACCGTGACCGTGCTATCGGTAAGATCACCGAAACGGTTGACGCGACCAAAACGTTGCGCCATGCTTTCAAAGGTTGAGACATCACAAATCAAATCAAATCCGGAAATGTTTATGCCTACTTCGCCAGCACTGGTGGCGACCAGCCACACAGTTTCTTCAACGGAAATATTTTCCCCTTGTTGTAAAAAGCGATGAAAGACTGGTTTGGTGACGAGTTGATCCCGCTCTTGTCCGCGCATGGTGCCGGTAAGCGCAAGAACTCTGTCGGGGCCGTCTTTTTTCTCCACCTTTTTCTTTAGCTGTTCAGCTATCTTCAACGCAGAATCCACTGAACGTACAAAAATAAGAACTGCCCGGGCAGCATCCTCCATATTCGAAGCCAATTGAATAATTCGATCCTGCTCTTTTTCGTTTTCTTCAAGTTGCATGAGTGTGAGTTTTTTGACGGCATGAAGTCGTTTCCGAACATATTCGGTTTTCAGGTCATTTTCAGTTAGCTTAAAGGAAGAAACAGATTCTCCCGAGCGGGTTGTAGCAGAAAGCTGCATGATCCGCAGCTTTCGTTGATCATTGGATTTATTCTGTTCATCTGTGACAGTTTCAAGCAATATCTGGAAGGCCGGTTCAAGATGGGCTTCGTCGTGAACAAGCAATGCATCCTGCCCGAGAAAGGCAGCGTGGTGCGGCCGGAGTTTGAATCCAACGGCATATCGGGAAAACAACAGACCACTGCCGATCATGTCAACTGTGCCTATAATTACTGCCGGACGGGTGGGATCGGCCGCCCATTCACGGTTGTCGGCATGTTGGCCCCGCAAAGTGCTGATGGCAAGTGGAGAAGAATCAGGGCTGGGCAAAGGCAGGGCGCATAGATCGTATAGGCTGTCAGCAATTTTTTTAAGTTTTGGTTTAACAACCAGAGCGTTGCGTATTTTTTCCACTTCGGCAGTCGTTTGATCAACGACAGTTCGACGGTTAACAACATAAACCAGGCGGCGTGGTGTTTTCTCCGGATGCAAAGCCAGTGCTATGAGCCAAATAACAACCACGGAGGTTTTGCCAAGTCCAGTGGGAATATTAGCGGCAGATGGATAATCCCCATCAGTAAATTGATCATAAAGGCACTGCTGCCACGGGAAGGGCTCTTTTCCTGTGGCTTCCAAAAATAATTCGGCAAATTTCATTTTTGTTTGACCTCTGTATATAGGGTTGGATGGTTCGGAGTATTTCCTGCTATCTCTCACCCAAGATTAATCTCCATTTCCACCATTTCCCAAGGGGAGGCGCTGGGGGCCACACCGGCGATGACCGCTGTCAGGGGACGGCCGCTGTCCATGAGGGTGGAGGGGATTTCATTGAGCCGTCTTGGCAGGTAGCCGATCTTGCTTCCGGAAGCGGTATGAACAGCAATGGCCAGCGGGTCGTAGAGGTTTGCGGGTTCCCGTTTCAGGATAAGCTGTTGTCCTGCAGCAAGCCCTGGGAGAACGGCCGGTCCTTCATGGAACTGGAACCCGGCAATAAAACAACGGCACAGAATAACGGCCTGGGATGCCCCTCCGGCCGCATTCAGCCTTCGCCACGGCAGCATCGCCGTCGATACTGCCGCCAGCGCGCCAAGAAATTTCCGCCGGTTTACCATGAGGCCGTGCCGGGACAAATCTTCTATCCCGGCGCCGGTGGCATTTATGCCATGCGGTGCGGATAAATCTGAAGCTCTGGGTCTGCCGACACGATCCGTAACACTTTGGAAATAATGAAAAAAAGACATGTCCTTAACCTCCGGAATATAAGGTGACCTGTTCAGGGGTCTGACGCATCTTTGATGCGACAGCATAAGCATACCATGCCCCAGGATCATACAGTGATCCTGGAAAATATTTTTTAAATTTTTTTATTCGGTTTGGTTTCATATTGTTTCAGGGCCTGCTCAAGCTGGGCGCGCACTGCCTGCTTCAGGCTTTCAGGGGCCATGACCTTGACATCCGGCCCATAGCGCAGGATCTCCATGACCAGTTCCCTTTGATCGGCAAAGGGCAGGTGCAGCTCATAGTTTCCGTCTGGAAGAAAGTGACCTTTCTGGTCGGGATGCCACTTTTCTTCGGCCACCCAGCGGGCCGCCTCCCGTGAAAAACGCAGTACCGCTTCTGCTATGGGACGGCCTGAAAATATGCCGAAGGATGAGAAAAAATAGTCGTTTAATTGTTGCTCATCCACCTCAAGGCATGCGGCTTCAATCCGGTTTACGTGGCTCATGCGCTCAAGGGCCAGTGTGCGAAGGGCGCGCCGGTTGTGACAAAAGGCGGCCAGATACCAGTTGCCCCGGTAATGGTAAAGTCGCTGAGGGGAAACAGTTCGATTTAGTTTTTTGTTCTCCCCCCGGCTGTGATAGCAAAGTTTTAACCGGGTTCGCCGGATCAAAGCAGTGGCTACCGTGCTGAAGGCCATGGGGCAGCACATGCGGATGCCCATACCGATGAACCGAATCCGGCGGGTGAGTTCCCCGGTTGATTCGCCACGGGCTGCGAGAAGGGCTTCTATACGCCTGCTGATGGGAACAAGTTCAGCCTTGAGAAGCCCTGGCGTCAGTTGATGGATGAGTTGATTAATGGCAAGCAGGGAATGAAGTTCAGAAATGTTGAACCAGAATCCTGGCAGTTGCAGGGCCGCATCATCGGTTTTATCCAGGATATACCCTTGGGCACTGGAATCGTAGACAAGGGGAGCTCCATCGTCCCGAAGACGTCTGATGTAACGTTTCAGTGTTGCTTCGGAATAGTCCACTCGGGCAAGCAGATCCCGGAATTTGATGGGATAGCGTCGGACCGACAGAATGTCGATGAGCTCACGCAAACGCTCTATTTGCATAATTGCCAATTCCCGCCTTTTTGACCTGAAAATGAGCAGAAAATCCTACGTTCCATGATTGACTGAAAAAAAGCAGGTCCTGAAAAGTAAGATGTTTTTTTGGGCGGGGGGGCACCAGGAACAGCCGCATGCCCACACCTGGAAATTATTGATAGCGCATTTGTCAGAAATTGCAACCAAAGAATTTGAACGGATCTTTACCGTGACGAACGACGACCGTTCAATATTTTTTGTGAGGGTCTTGCCGCGAAGGGGCGCGATGCTATTGGGGGCTGATGCCCATTTTCTTTTCCAGTTCCGCAACGGCCAGCGTTGTTTTCATAACCGTATCGGGATTCAGGCTCATGCTCTGGATACCGCATTCGACCACGAATTCTGCAAATTCAATATGATCGCTGGGGGCCTGTCCGCAGATACCGATATATTTACCCATGCGGTTTGTCACCTCGATAACCGATTTGACCATTCGCTTGACAGCCTCGTTCCGCTCGTCATAGACATGGGCTACAAGTTCCGAATCACGGTCAACACCCAAGATGAGCTGTGTCAGATCATTGGTGCCTATTGAAAATCCGTCAAATACTTCAAGGAACTCTTCGGCCAGGATGACATTGGAAGGGATTTCGCACATGCCGATGATCCTGAGCCCGTTCTCGCCCTGCTTCAACCCGAACTCAGCCATGGTGGCGACGACATTTTTTGCTTCTTCAACCGTCCTTGGGAACGGAATCATCACCTCGAGGTTTGTAAATCCCATGACATTTCTGGCTTTTCGTATCGCCTTGCATTCCAGTCCGAAAGCCTGCCTGTATTTTTCGGAATAATACCTGCTGGCACCCCGCCAGCCGATCATGGGGTTATCCTCGACCGGTTCAAACTGCTTTCCACCCACCAGATTGGCATATTCATTTGATTTGAAATCAGAAAGCCTCAAGATCACCGGCTTGGGATAAAATGCGGCGGCGATCATTCCGGCTCCTTCTGCCAGTTTGTCAATAAAGTAGAGGGATTTGTCATCGTATCCATACGTAATATCGGCGATGAGCTCTTTCTGCCTTTGGTCTTCCAACGCATCAAAATTGAGAAGCGCCAATGGATGGACCTTGATGTAGCTGTTGATCACAAATTCTTCTCTGGCCAGGCCGACACCGTCGTTGGGAATAAAACTGTTCTCGAAAGCCTGCTCAGGGGTGCCCAGGTTCATCATGATTTTGGTCCTGGTCTTTGGAAGGGAATCCAGCCTGGTTTCTTTGACTTCATAGTCAAGAAGCCCTCTGTAGACTCTGCCGATTGCGCCATGGGAACAGTCGACGGTGATTCCTTCGCCGTGCAGGATGCTCTCGGTAGCATTGTTTGTTCCTACAATACATGGAATCCCAAGTTCCCTTGAAATAATGGCTGCATGGCACGTCCGCCCGCCTCTGTTCGTGACGATTCCTGCGGCGGACTTCATGACCGGTTCCCAGTCGGGATCTGTCATGTCCGTCACCAGGACTTCTCCCCGTTTGAAATCATGTATGTTCTGGACATCCTTGATGATGTTGGCCGAGCCTCTTCCGATCAGACTGCCGACGGAATTTCCCTGTATGATGATCTCGCCTTTCTGTTGAAGCAGATATTCCTTTAATACGTTCCGGTCTTTCAAAGACTGAACCGTCTCCGGCCTCGCCTGAACAATAAACAGCTCGCCGCTCCTGCCGTCTTTCGCCCACTCCATGTCCATGGGTTTGAAATAGCCTGCTTTGGCACTGTAGTGCTCCTCGATCACCTGGGCCATCCTGGCCAGTTCAAGGACCTCATCACTGCTGATGCAGTATTTCCTCCTGTCCTCTGCGGCAACAATCACATTTTTTGTGGGCTGTTTATGGTCTTTTGTATAGATCATCTTGATTTTCTTTTCTCCGACTTTTTTCATGATGATCGGCCGGAATCCTTTCTTGAGGGTCGGTTTATGGACATAGAATTCATCAGGGTTCACTGCCCCCTGTACCACATTCTCCCCAAGTCCGTAGGCTCCGGTTATAAAGATCGCATCTTTGAAACCTGATTCGGTGTCAATGGAAAACATGACACCGGAACATGCCGTGTCCGAACGGACCATTCTCTGAACCGCAATCGACAATGCAACGGAGAAATGGTCGAAACCCTTGTCCTGGCGATAACTGATCGCCCGGTTTGTGAACAGTGAAGAAAAACATTTTCTGCAGGCATTGATCACATTTTCGTAGCCCTTGACATTCAGGTAGGTCTCCTGCTGTCCTGCGAAACTTGCATCTGGAAGGTCTTCCGCCGTTGCACTGCTCCTGACGGCGACATCAACATCAACCCCGTATTTTTCTTCCAGTTTTTTGTAGGCCTGGATGACAGCATTCCTCAATTCAGGTGGAAATTGCAGATTGCGGATGATGTTCCTGACCTTTTCGCCCCTTTCCTGGAGATTGAATAGGTCTTCCGTGTCGAGGTCCGAAAGGATCTGAACGATCTTCTCCTTTGTTTCGGTCTTCTCCAGAAGATACCTGTAGGCATAAGCGGTCACGGCAAAGCCGTCAGGAATCTTAACCCCCTTTTCTGAAAGCTCCTGGATCATTTCTCCCAGCGACGCATTTTTCCCCCCGACTATCGGGATATCGTCGATCCCGATCCGGTCAAACCAGAGAACGAACTCTTTGTCTTTAATCATTGCTGTCACCTTCGGATCAATCGGTTATGAATTTCGTCCGGTCCTTATAATCAACAGAGGCCGATCGATTCGGTGCAGGACGCCGGCGGCGACGCTACCGTAGAATGCCCGCTGGGATCCTCCGAATCCGTGGCTTGCCATGGCAATAAGATCGGCGTTGATCTCTTCGGCAACTCTCAAAATGGTTTCTACTACTGAACCCAAAACCATGCGGGTTTCTGCTTGAACGCCATCTTTCCGGCAATCTTGTTTTTTCTGCTCGAGATAGGCGGCAACACTCTCTTTCTTTTTTTCAAATTCCAGATGGGTTTTTGAAAAATCAATAACTTCATCACGTTCCAGCATCAAAGGGAAATCCAGCACTCTTAACAAATGGACCGTGGCCTTGAAATTTTTGGCGATGGATTCTACATGGGGTAAGATAGATCCAGCACGTGACGATCCATCCAAAGGCACCAAGATGTTCTTATACATACCCACCTCCTGTTCCATAACATATACGAAAAAAAATCACTCTGAAAACAGCATGTTCATAAAGATCAAGATAGCATTAAGCATGCCAGGAAACTGTTTTTATCGGCGTGGAATCGATTCGAACCGACTTCATGGTTCAAGATCCCGGTCCGGTCCGAAGCGCTGATTATGATGCTGTTCCCAAAAAGATGAGTAATTGTTCAAAAAAAGAAACCTGTCTGTTCCAGCGCCTGCGGCATCAAAAAATGATCATCCCCATGATCCATTCATCAGGTTTTTATCAGTTTGGAAAATAATTTGACACCTGTCGAAAACCGACACCGATACTTTTTCTATAACAAGCGCGAAGAATCGCTCCTGCTTTTTTTTGATTCAGGGCCGCGCTATAAAGGAGTTCCAAGATTATTTCAGCAAACGGGTCTGTTTTGTCCGAACGGCATCGGCAATTAATTTGCCTATGACTTTCAGTTTTCCCAGCCTCCCTTTTTTGTTTGCCATGATGATATTGTAAAGCTCGTCTTTGGTTTCCGGGGGCCGTATCTGTGTCGATTTTTTCTGAAGGGACAGGGCGCCGGTCTTGCAGGTGGGCACACAGAGCCCGCATCCAATGCACCGGTTCAGATCCACCTCTGAATATCGGTGTTTCCGAGAAACGGTCATGGCACCCACTTGGCATCTTTCCACACAAACCCCGCATCCATTGCATTTTTCGGTATTGACGGCTGCGTGAAAATTGGAAGCCCAGAAATCAACCGGCCTGGGAAGGGTTTTGTGCATTCTCAACATACCGCAGCAGCATCCGCAGCAGGAACATATAAATTCAGCTTTTTCAGTATTGGATGGTTGCAGAATCAATCCTTCCTCCTGATTTTTTTCAAGAATTGAAACGGCTTCTTCTTTAGACAGTTTTCTGCCGATATCGGCTGACAGGGCCATTAATGCCATGTTGCCCACTGCAAGGCAGGTTTCCTTCCGGTCGGTCTTTTTGCAGGGCTTTCCTATGAGGCTTCTTTTTTTCCGGCAAATGCAGTCTAGGATTACAAATGGGCCTCCGGAAATATCTAACAAATGTGTCACTTCATCAAATGTACTTACAGCGGTTTGATCTTGAATGCTTTGGTTGATGGGGATGGTTCTCATTTGCGGCAATTTCGTACTCAGAAATTCGATGCCGAAGGACTTGTGTGCGGTATATCGGTCAAAAGCCTCAATAAAATCGGGTGTCAATCGATTGGTCTGGTATTCATACATACCGATGACAAGAGGCGTGATACAATAGAGCTTTTTCTCTTTGTCTATCCTGTATTCAACCCCTCCCTTTTTTTGCATATCGTCAAGTTCTTCGATTAAATTTTCCTGAGAATCAACCAAATGTCGTGCCCGTTTAAATATTGTTTCGATGGACTCGGGTTGATAGGTCAGGCAGGTTGCCAGTTGGGCCTGGCCGGGAGAAAAAATATGCTGGAGGATTCTGATTTCATCACCTGATTTTGTGGCGGGGAATCCTACCGCCTGCGTGTTCAGATGGCGTTGGAGTCTGGTGTAAGCCGGATGGGGGGGTTCCATGGGATGCCTCTTTTATTTTCGATAGGTATTGGATCACTTTCACAGATCCCGGATAAAATGTCCAATATCTTTTTCAGATAACGGGATGGTATGGATAGGAAAATTTTGGAAAATCAGGAAATGATGGTGGGCGGTACAAGGATTGAACTTGTGACTTCTACCGTGTGAAGGTAGCACTCTCCCGCTGAGTTAACCGCCCGATCTCGACATGGTCAATGTTTCAGACCCGTCTTTATTATCAGGAAAATGGGCGGGTGTAAAGGTCTAAATTTAAAAAATGCGGGGTATATGGAAATAGTGTCATTGTTCATCACAATCTGCTATCATCAATCGTTGACAGGGCAGCATAGAAGATCTTTGCTGATTTGCCGTAATTTTTTGAGAGAAGAAAGACAATGACCGAAAAACCGGAAGCTGATCCGACAAATGAGGCATGGCGGCGGAAACGCTCGTTTGAAACCGATTCCCTGAAATCAGGAAAGGGTTATACCCTGATGTCTGGAAGCCGTACCGACATGGTGATAAAAATGGATTGCCGGGGGTGTCTGACATTTGTCAGTCCTTCTTACGGCAGGCTGGCGGGAAAAAGAGAGCAGGATCTCATCGGGGAAAAATACCGGCCCTTTTTTCCGGGAAAAGATCCGGAATCGGGAATTGAAGACCTTAAAGCCATGTTCGTTTCGTCCCCTGCGCTGTATGCCGAGCAGAGGATCCCGACCCGGGAAGGATGCTTGTGGCTGGAATGGGTGTACACAACCGTTCCGGACACCGACGGCGAAGTCCGGGAAATCATTGGTGTGGGAAGGGATATCACCGAAAGAAAGCAAAGGGAGTCGGCGCTGGCTAGCCGGGCGGCCCTGGAAGCCCTTATCGCGAAAATATCCCACCGGTTTCAGAATCTGTCCGACCTTGATGCGTCCATCAATGTGTGCCTTGAAGACATGGGGCGTTTCTGCGGGGCGGGCCGGTCCTATCTTTTCCAGTTCGGAACCGACGGGCTTGTTATGAGCAACACCCATGAATGGTGCTCCGAAGGCGTTCAGGCGGAAATTCACAATCTCCGGAATCTGCCTGTAACCGCGTTTCCCTGGTGGATGGCGCAATTGAGGGAAGGCAAAACCATTCACCTGGAGAATGTCGCGGATCTGCCGCCTGAAGCCGATGTGGAGAGGAATATTCTGGAGGCTCAGAATATCAAGTCCGTGCTTGTGGTGCCTTTGCGGATTGAAAATAAACTGGCCGGATTTCTGGGATTTGATGATATTTCTTCAAGCCGATCCTGGACCAGAGAAGATCTGATCCCGCTGCGCACGGCCTCGGAAATCATCGGGGGAGCCATTGAACGCAAAAGGGCCGAAATGTCTCTGCGAATCAGCGAGGCCCGCCTGACGACGATCTTCGAGGCCATGGAAGAACCTGTGTACGTTTCCGACCCAAGCACCTATGACATCATTTACATGAATTCGGTCATGAGAAGGCTGTTTGGGTCCCCGGGCGGGAAAAAGTGCCACGAGTTGCTTCAGAGCAGCGACAAGCCATGTCCATTCTGCACCAATGCCTTCATCACCGGTGATAATTTTGGCAAAACCCATACCTGGGAATTTCATAATCAAGTGACCCGAAAATGGTTTCGGTGTATCGACAGGGCCCTGCATTGGCCCGACGGGCGGATTGTAAGATATGAGATGGCCATTGATATAACGGAGTATAAACTGGCTGAGCAGGAAAGGATCAAAGCCGTTCAGAAGGCCGCGGAACATGAAAAACTCGCTCTGGTCGGCCGCATTGCCGGTAAAATGGCCCATGATTTTAACAATGTGCTGGGTGTGATCATGGGCAATTCGGAGTTGGCCATGTTGAGTTGCGCGGACCCGAAAATTAAAAGAATCCTTGACTTGATCCTGGTGCAGACCATCCGTGGAAGAAACCTGACTCGGAACCTGGTGGCTTTTGCAAAAGATCAGGAGCCCCAACAGGAATATCTTCCGGTAAATGAAAAAATGGATATGATTCTGACTTTGCTGGGAAAAGACCTGGAAAAAATCCGCGTGATCCGCCAATACGAAAAGGGTCTGCCCGATCTTCCGGCAGATCCTGGGATGATTGAGCACGCAATGATCAACCTGATTCAAAATTCGATCCATGCGTTGAGTCTCATTGAAAACCCCGTCATCACGATCCGGACATTTCACCGGGAGGGCAGGATCGGTCTGGAGATCGAGGACAACGGGTGCGGCATCCCCCGGGAACATCTTGAAGATGTGTTTGCGCCGGCGTTTACCCTCAAGGGTGGTCGAGACAGGTTCGGCATGTATCGGCCCGGTATCAAGGGAACGGGTTACGGCATGTCCAATGTAAAAAAGTATATTGATCTGCACAAGGGAGAGGTCTCCCTTGATTCGGAGCTCGGCAAAGGCACCCGGATCCTGATAACGCTGCCGCTGGGCCGACAGGTGCCGGCCCGGAAAGCTGAAGAAAAGCCGACGCATGGAAGCGCGGTTTGCGGCAGTCGGATACTGATGGTGGAAGACGAACCAGCCATCGTGGATGTCCAGAAGTCCATGTTGACTCAGTTCCCTTTCCATCACGAAGTGGATGTCGCCACCGACGGCAGCGCCGCGATGGATCTGTTCGCTGCAGGCAAATATGATGCCGTCAGCCTTGACTATGTACTCCCCGGAGAGATGAACGGAATGGACATCTATCATTACATCAGAAAGACGGATCCTGTTGTGCCCATCCTTTTTGCATCCGGAAACCTGGAATTTCTGGAGTCGGTAAAAATGCTCAAAAACAGTGACCCTTATGTGGACCATGTATCCAAGCCCTGCACCAATGCAAAATACATCGAGAGAATCCATCGATTGATTGAAAACCGTTCAGCCTGAGCCGATCGTCGGATTTTTTCCTGCTTGACTGTTCAATGTAAATCGATTATCGCTAATCAATGAGACAGATAAAACATGCACTGATTCCTTTTCTGTGTTTCATCGCGGCCCTGGCGGTTCTTTATGGCAGGATACTGCTACCTTTCGGGGCTGCGGCAGCCCCCGGGACGAACGGGGCGGAGTCCATGACCCAGGCGTCGGCCGGGACCATTACGGTGCATTATCATGAAAGACCACCCTATTATATGACCGGCCCTCTCGGCGTGTACGGCCTTTGTGTGAATCCGGCCAAACAGGCCTTCAAGGATGCCGGAATCCCCATTCAATGGACCAGAACCCCGGCATCCCGTCAACTGGACATTCTGAAGGCCGGCCAATCAAGGGATTGCCTCATCGGCTGGTTTAAAAATCCTGAACGGGAAAAATTCGCTCGATATTCCCATTCTATTTATCGAGATGGACCCATTGTCGCTCTGGCCCGGGCGGATAATCCGGACATACGCTCGGGTCGCCCTCTGGCGGAAACCATGACCAACCCTGATCTGATCCTGCTGCGAAAGGATGGTTATTCTTACGGGCCTTTCGTGGATTCAGCCATCGCCCGGTTCAACCCCGCTCAGCAGACGACAAACTCCGAGAACCTGGGAATGCTGGAGATGATCCATTCCGTTCGGGCCGATTATTTTCTGATCTCGGAAGAAGAAGCAAGGGACCTGGTTTATTCTTCCGGGCTGCTGGATACGGATTTTCAACTCGTAACCTTTTCGGATATGCCCGAAGGCAATTACCGATACCTGCTGTTCAGCCGGAAGGTGGAGACCGAAGTGATTGAAAAAGTCAACGATGCCCTGCGCAGAGGTATGCAGGATCCGTCCTGAATCTGAGGATGACATGAGATTTCAGATTTGAGCGATCGAAACTTAACAGCCGCCAGCGCGGTTGTTCTATGGATGATATTTTGCGTGTTTGTGGCTGCCTATGAGCATGACGCCTATCGGCAAGCCCAGTCTCATATTGAAAACCACGGGCGCGTGATCGCCAATGCGCTGTGGAATTTCAACCCGCAGGGGGCTTCGGAATATTTGCGCCTGGCCTGCCTCTCCCAGCATTATCAGTTTGTGGAAGTGACGGATACGGACGGAAAACCGTTCCAAAGAGCCGAAGGAGCGATCCCCGGCCGGATGGAGAAAGTGTTGACAGCTCTCGGACTTGTGCCCCATGTACATCTGAGCGCGCCCATCGTTTATGAAGGCGGCGCCATAGGAACCATCCAGGCGGTCTGGCGTTGCCATACGATTTACGGCGAACTGACCGTTCTGGCGATCCTGATGCTGGTTTATGCCATCCTGCAGCTCAACGTCCGGCTGCTTCATGCCAAAGAGGCCCTTGAAGACCGGGTTGCTCGAAGAACCCGGGAGCTGTCCGATCTGAACGCCTCCCTTCGGCAAGAGATAAATGAGCACAGCAGGGCCAGGGACGCTCTTTTCAAGAGCCAGGAACTATACAGGCTCATGGTTGAAAATCAGACCGACATGATCGTCAAAGTGGATCTCGAAGGCCGTTTTTTATTTGTCAGCCCTTCCTATTGCAAAATGTTCGGAAAAAGAGAAGAAGATCTCCTCGGCCGACAGTTCATGCCGTTGGTGCATGAAGAGGACCGGGAAAAAACGGCCCGGAAAATGGAAAAACTGTTTCAGCCGCCCTACAGCGTTTATCTGGAACAAAGGGCCCTGACCCGCGACGGGTGGCGTTGGCTGGGATGGATGGACACAGCGATCCTGGATGATGAGGGCAATGTTCGGGAAATCATCGGGGTCGGGCGGGACATCACGGATCAGCGGCAGGCGGAAAAGGAGAAAATGGAAGCGCTGCAGACCGCCGTAGAGCATAAAAATTATGCGCTGGTAGGTCGTATCGCCGGAAAAATGGCCCATGATTTCAATAATATTCTGGGAGCCATCATGGGCAATTCCGAACTGGCGCTGCTCGATTGCCCCCATTCTGAAACCAGAAAAACCCTGGAATTGATTCTGGAACAGACCCTGCGCGGGAAAAACCTGACCCGCAACCTGGTGGCCTTTGCCAAAGACCAGGAACCCCGACAGGAATTTTTCTCGATCAATGAAAAAATGGATTTGATCTTGAGCCTGCTTAAAAAAGATCTGGAGGGCATTCATGTGATCCGTGAATACGATGACGGTATCCCGGACCTCCTGGCAGATCCGGGCATGATCGAACATGCGCTTCTCAATCTGATCCAGAATTCGATTCATGCCGTCGGCCGCGTCGAGAATCCTGAAATCATCATTCGGACCTGTTTTCGAGAGGTGATGATCGATCTGGAGATCGAAGACAACGGATGCGGTATTCCGGCCGAATACCTGGATTCTGTGTTTGAACCGTCGTTCACGCTCAAGGGCAGCCGGGACCGGATCGGAGCCTATAAAGAAGGGATAAAGGGCACAGGCTACGGCATGTGCAACGTGAAAAAATATGTGGACCTGCACAAGGGAACCATTGCAATCCATTCCGAGGTCCGTCGAGGAACCCGGATTACCCTTGCCTTTCCCGTTTTCAGAAAACATCTCACCGAGGAAGAAATCAAGGCTGTCGAACCGGATACGGGATGTTCTGAAAGGCGGATTTTGCTGGTGGAGGACGAACCGGCCATTTCGGAGGTGTTGTGCCGGATTCTGAGCGACGTTCCCTGCCGACATCATGTGGATATCGCGGAAAACGGGCAGGCGGCCTTGGATCTGTTTCGACGACAGGATTATGATCTGGTCAGCCTGGATTATGTTCTGCCGGGGAAAATAAACGGGATGGATGTTTATCATCAGATCCGGAAAATCAGCGAAACCCTTCCCGTACTTTTTGTTTCCGGCAATCTGGAGTTTCTGGAATCCATCCGGGAACTCAAGGGAAAAGACCTTTTTATCGATCATTTGTCCAAGCCCTGCCGGAATATCGATTATATCAGCACAATCAACAGATTGATGAAAAGGAGAGATTGAAGATGGCATCTGAATTGGCTGGTGAAAAAACGGTTGCCTTCAGCATTGCGCAGGAGATTCTGTCTACGAGTGTGAAGATCCCGACCATTCCCGACAATGGAATAAAGATAATGGAGATAGCCCGGATGCCGGAAGATCAGATCGACATACCCGACTTCGTCAAGCTGGTGGAGTCCGATCCCGGTCTTTTAATGCAGATCCTGCAGTTGTCCAATTCTTTTTATTACAGTGAAATGGACCGGATCGTGAGCCTGCGGGCGGCCATTACCCGTATCGGCCTGGTGGAAACAGTCAACACGGTCTGCCTGTATTTCTTTCAGAAAATACTTCCTAAATTTCCTGATATCCAAGGGTTCTCCTATAATGATTTCTGGTCTTATTCCTGGGTCTGTGCCGTTGCCAACCGGCGTCTGGGGCATCCCGAGCTGGGAATGGACCTTCTGCCGGGCGACCTCTACATGGCCGGGATGCTTCATGGTCTGGGGAAACTGCTTCTGGCCGTTCACTTTCCCAATGAATTCAGCCAATGTGTTCAAAAGGCCGGAAAATTCAATCAACCGCTGTGTCAGCTGGAAAAGGACGTGTTCGGGACCATGGACGGGCTTGTGGCGTCCAGAATCCTTCAAGTATGGAAACTTCCGGCCGTGGTCAGTGAAGGGGTTGCTTATTATGCCTTTCCTGAACTGGCACCGCCCGAATACAGACTTGCGGCGGGCCTTACGCAGTTTGCCTGCGCCATTGCGGAAAAATCAGGAATCGGGTCCAACGGCGAAAATATCCGGATGGAACCGTCGGATACTTTTCTCGGGCGTCGGTCCAATAGCAAGCTGGCAAACCCGGAAATCCAGGAAGCCCTGGTTCGGGAAATCGTGAATTCGGTGAAAGCGAAATCCGGACATGCGCCTACTGAAACGTCCGGAGCGCGGGTGTCAAGACGTCAACCGCCAAGATCGGCGGACCGATCCGGAAAAACCGGATCGAAACAGCCCGGCCGATCCGGCAAAGGGTTGCTGGGGTGGGTCCGCTCTGTCTGGAAAAAGGATTGAGAGATGAACGCCAGGGTCGCTTTGATAAGGTGTGAATCGTACGATCTCGATGAGGTGAGGGATGCGGTCGGCCGAGGGCTTTCGCTTGTGGGCGGATTGTCTGCGTTTTTTCGGGAAACGGAGCGAATCCTTCTCAAACCCAATCTTCTGGTGGGAGATCCGCCTGAGAAATGTGTCACCACCCATCCCGCCGTGTTTCAGGCTGTGGCCGAACGTCTGATCCAAATCGGTGTGCACTTGTCCTATGGTGATTCTCCGGCAGTGGGGAAAACCCTGAGTGTGGCCCGAAAGGCGGGATTGGCCAGGGTCGCCGATGAGCTTGGGATCGAATTGGCCGACTTCAAGACCGGCATGGATGTGTTTTTTGACAAAGGGCTTCAGCCCAGGCGGTTCATTCTTGCCAAAGCCGTGTACGATCATGACGGGGTTATCAGTCTGCCCAAATTGAAGACCCACGGTCTGGAGCGTATGACCGGCGCCGTCAAAAATCAGTTTGGATGTATTCCAGGAATGCTGAAGGGCGAATTTCACCTCAAACTCCCCGATGCTGAAGAATTTGCCAAAATGCTGGTGGATCTGAATGTGCTGATACGGCCCAAGCTTTTTATCATGGATGGGATCCGGGGAATGGAAGGCAACGGTCCGAGGGGAGGGAAGCCCAGGAAAATGGATGTCCTTCTGTTCTCATCCGATCCCATCGCCCTGGATGCAACAGTCTGCCGTCTGATACATCTGGATCCGGAACATGTTCCCACCATTACCTGGGGCATGAGGGCCGGCCTGGGCACTTATCTGAACGACGATATCGAACTGGTGGGAGATGACTGTAAAAGCTTCGAGGTTCCTGATTTCAATGTCCGGCGAAGACCCGTCAGGAGCGTGCGTCGTGGATGGATATCCCGTTTTCTGGACCACTGGATTGTGCCCCGCCCCTGTATTCAGGCTGAAAAATGCGTACGATGCGGGCTTTGTGTCCAAATCTGTCCGGCCCGGCCCAATGCAATTTTTTTCAGAGGCGAGGATCGATCCGTCCCCCCGGTATACAATTACGACCAGTGTATAAAATGTTACTGCTGTCAGGAAATCTGCCCGGAAAGCGCTATCCGCCTCAAAACACCGATATTGAGAAAACTGGTGGTGTGAGGCCGGGATTCGGGTTTATGCCCTTGAATGTTTTCAGATATCTTACCCCTTCTTGAGGAAGCTGTTTTAAAAATTAAGTTGACATGAATTCCGATTCGCTATAATTCATCCGGAAGTTTATTTTTACAACGGCGTAAAAATAACGATAAAAAAGATGACAAAGGCGTCAGGCCGGGTTACCCCCCGGCAGGGCGCCTTTTTTTGTTTTCGGGCAGACAATGACGTCAACAGGGAAATGATCCCGTAACCATAGGATTCAAGAAGGAGACCAAAAAAATGGAAATGCGATTTTCAAAAGGAAACGACGCTCTGGGAACAAAAAACCGGGGAGATATATGTGAATCCAGTCTTTGCTCGCTCTGCCGGGCGGACTGCAAAGGCCACTGTGAAACCTGGCAATCGAGCATGGTGGGAAGAAAACTGCTCTATCCCAGGAGTTTCGGACTGGTAACGGCCGGAGCCAACAACACTACTCATATCGGCGTGTCTTACAATTCACTGAGAATTCAAGGCTATGCTTATGGCTCCTTCGGATTGAGCGATGGGTTGACCAACAATCCGGATGACTGCATTTTCCCCAATGTCAGTCTGGAAACGAGTTTTGGTAAAAGGCGGAAGACCCAGGTCCGGATGCCGATGATGACCGGCGCCATGGGGTCCACCTTTATCGCTGAAAAATACTGGAATTCGTTTGCCATCGGGGGGGCGCTCATCGGCATCCCCGTTGTGATCGGTGAAAATGTCGTGGGCGTGGACCGGAATTCGGAAATCAAACCCCAGGTGGACAAAAAGGGAAAAATCATCAAGGCGCCAGAGCTGGATCGGCGCATCGAAACCTATCTGAGATATTTTGACGGGTTCGGCGCCATTATCGTTCAGCTCAATGTCGAGGATACCCGGAACGGGGTGGCGGAATATGTGGTGGATAAATACGGCGATAAATGTATCATCGAATTGAAATGGGGCCAGGGCGCCAAAAATATCGGGGGCGAAATCCAGGTTCGGAGCATCGAATATGCCAAGTTCCTGAAAGAACGTGGCTATGTGGTGGATCCGGATCCCACCCTGCCGGAGGTGCAGCATGGGTTTGAGCTGGGCGCCATCAAGTCTTTCGCCCGCCACAGCCGCCTGGGCGCCACCCATCTGGATACGGTCAGCAAGGTTCAGGAGGATTTCATGAGTACGGTGGAATACCTCCGTGGGATCGGTTTTGACCGTGTAACCCTTAAAACGGGATCCTATGGGATGGAAGAATTGGCCATGGCCATTAAATTCGCCACGGATGCCGAACTGGATCTGCTGACCATCGACGGTTCCGGCGGTGGAACGGGAATGAGCCCATGGAATATGATGCAGAGCTGGGGGGTCCCGTCCATTTTTCTTCACGCCAAGGCTCACGAGTACGCGAGCATCCTGTCGGCTAAAGGCAGAAATGTCGTGGATATGTCGTTTGCCGGCGGATTTGCTCTGGAAGACCATATTTTCAAGGCTCTTGCCCTGGGCGCACCTTATACCAAGATGGTCTGCATGGGGCGGGCCGTCATGATTCCGGGATTTCTGGGAGCCAATATCGAAGGAGCCATTTATCCGGAACGCAGAGCCAAAGTGAACGGTAACTGGAACGAGTTGCCCAAAACGGTTCTGGAAGTGGGGAAAAGCGTGGACGAAATTTTTGCAGGGTACCATGACCTTGAAAAGCGGCTGGGAAAAGAAGAAATGAAAAACATTCCCTATGGAGCCATCGCTTTTTATACACTGGCCGACAAACTGGGGTGCGGACTTCAGCAGCTCATGGCCGGGGCCAGAAAGTTTTCTCTGAACCGGATCACCCGTCAGGAAATCTTTGCCGGCAACCGGGAAACGGCCCATGAAACAGGCATTCCCCATGTCACGGACATAAACAATGAAAGCGCCAAGAAAATATTGAATTCTTAATTCTTGATCCGGATATTTCCAGGTGGCGGGGTGTTTCCGGTTGTTTTCCGGCAACCGGATATCAAAAACCAGATCAGTCCGATTGTCTGCAGACACAATGCACTGAGAAACGCCGCCCGGTATCCGGACGGGTGGTAGCCGCCGTCGGCGCCGATTTCCCATAGCTGGATGATCGCGCCGATGGCCCATTGAAGGATGAAAGCGGCTACAAAGACCAATAGATTGATGCTGGTGGTGACGCGGCCGGACAGTGTTCTGGAAAAGCCGGAAGTAAGGGCCGCATAGGCGAGAATGCCCGACGTTCCCAGGAACCCGAACAGCACCCAGGTCAAAAGAGCGGGGAGCGGTGCTTTGAAAGCGATCAGACCCTGGATGAGCATGCATCCCGTCATGCCGGCAACGGAGGTGGACAAGACACTGATTCCGATTCTGGAAAGCCTTTCGGCCATGAATCCCATCAGGATATACCCCGATACCATGGCCAGGGCGGTCCAAAAGAGAACACCGGCGATGTCGGCGCGCGACAGGCCGGCTACGTCCCTCATCCAAGGGCCGGCCCATAGTCCCTGTAAAGACAGCATAACCGATTGGGAAAGGGTGGTCAGCGGCGCTATCCGCCAGAAAAAGGAACTTGTGAACACCTGTTTCAATCCCGCGGCCTGGGCTGTAAAAGACTCGGGTTGCGTCTTCGATTTTTTTTCCGGCACAATGAAGAATACGGCCAGGGCGACGATGAGGGACATGGCCGCCAGCATCAGAAACAGACCCCGCCAGTCGGTAAATTTCAGCATCCATTCCACCGGAGCGGTGGCGGAGAGTGCCCCCAGACCACCGGCCGCCATCTGGAGCCCGTTGATTCTGGGCCAGGATCGCTCGGGAAAAAACAGAACATAGGATTTGAAGGCGGCCATGAGACAGGCCGACACGCCGAAGCCAATCAGGGCTCGTCCGATGATGACTCCTTCAAGGCTCCGGGAAGTCGCAAAAACAAAGGCTCCGATCCCGGCGAAGATCAAAAGCAGGGACTCCGTTATCCGGGGGCCGAACCGGTCCAGAAGAATGCCCAGAGGTAATTGGGATGAGGCAAAGGCGATGAAATAGATGGACGTCAGAAGGCCGAGCTGGGCCGGATCGATTTTCAGATCCGTCACCAGATCCGGCGCGATGACCGCGTTGACCACCCGGAACAGATAGGAGAGAAAATATCCGGAGGCAAAGGGAAGAAAAACCCGTAAAGCAATATTCCAAGGGGGACTGGGATGCAAGGTCATATTCAGGTATCCAAGAAGTTCACATAACCAGAGTTATTGATCCGTAAAAACGTTCCCTGTCCGAGGCCGTTTCCCGGGCAGGGAAAAGTCCAGATGTACATTACAGAATTCGAGTCTCGGGTCAAGTGAAAAATGAAACAACGGAAAGGGCCGGGGTATGCTTGATCAGCCTGCTTTTGGGATTGATTTTATCATCGCCTTGGTATATTTAATCTGCTCATGGGCCTGACCGCGAAAAAAAAGAAGAGCCGGGAGGATTTCACCCAGGAGGCGTACATGGGGATTCGCCGGATGTTTTTCCTGAACGAGATCATTCCGGGACAGAAGATTTCCTATCGGGATCTGGCCGAACGCCTCGGCATGAGCACCACGCCTGTGATTCAGGCGTTGAAACGACTGGAATTCCAGGGGTTGGTGCGTCATGAACCCAATCGCGGATATTACACGGAAACCATCAGCCTGAAAGAAATAACGGAAATTTATGATTTCAGGGAATTGATCGAAACCTCTCTTTTGCCCGGAACCATATCCAGGATAAACCGCAAAGGACTGAAATCACTTAAGAAGGCTCTTGATAACCACCTGCAGGCAGTTAGAGATATCTATCTGAAGGATCGGTTGCTCAAGGACATGGAATTTCATCTGACCCTGGCCGAGCTTTCCGGTTGCGCCATTCAGATCAACACCCTAAAAGCGCTGTTCGATCTCTTGTACCTCAAGTACCGGGGCAATATTCTTTTTGTGACACCCATGGAAACCGTTGATTCGGAGCATATCCAACTGTACGACCATATATCCGGAGCCAATGTGGAAGGGGCCGTGAGTATTTTGAAACAGCATATTTCCAATGTCCGCAGTCACGCCGTCATCAGTATCGAAAGAATGAACCGGGAAAAAAATATCCGGAACCTTTGATCGGGAACGCCTGAAAAAAGCCTTCAGTCCTTTAATTCGAGCCATTCGAACCAGATGGGATGATGATTTTTGTACCACAGGAGAATCTCTCTGAGCATCTTCTGTTCCTGATCTGAAATGGTGGCTTTCGGTATTTTGCCGAATTCCAGGAAGACCTTGGTCCCGAAGTACTCCAGGGCATCGGCGCAGAGCGTCTGAAGTTCGTTCCGGATACGGCCGGAATCGGAGATTTTCACGGGCCTGTTTTTAAAATCCTCCCCCTTCAGAAAGCGGTTCAGGAGCGGGCTGAAAACAAGCTTGCTTTCCCCGAATTTTTCCAGGAGCCGAAGCTCGAAAGTGATTTTTTTATCCGCGGTTTCCGATGTCATCCGGACCGTCACCGCATAGGTTTCGTCATTGATCTGGCTGACGCCGGGATGTCCTGAATAGGGGTCAGGGAGAATATAGCCCGAGGTGGCAATGGCCCGCCATTTTTTTTCCGCGATCAGATCGTCTGCGCACAGGGTTTTCTTTTTGAGCGGGATGCCTGCGTTCCGGGCCATCAGTATGCTTTCCCGGTAGGATTCGACGATCTCGTCATCGGCCTCGTCTTCCAGAATGTCTTTTTTCATCCGACGCGAAAAATTGTCGGCGTCGGGATCCAGTTTCATGCTGGCGGCGTCTTTTTCATAGGTGAGGGCGAACCGGGATGACAGGACGGCCATGGACACGTCGATATCCAGGATCGGAGACAGGCTCGCCGCCTGAATCGCTTCGGCCGATGCGGCATATCCGTCCACCAGGAACAGGTGGATGTCTTCGTGTTCGTCCTTCCAGGTCTTGACGGCAAAGGTGGGTGCGTAGGTTCCCGAATCGGTGAAGGGATGAAATCCCGTGGGAAGGACGAAAGTTTCATCCACCAGATGAGCCCCGCATTCCCGCCACTGTTGCCATATTTTGCCGATCCTCGTCTCTCTGCTTTTTCCCCTGAGGGTCCATACGTGGACGTGCTCGGGTCGGATCCCGGGATAGGTCATCCGGATGGCACCCATGATTTTTTCCCGGGGAGTGAAATAAGAGATCAGAATGGAGTCGTCGGCCGCTTTATCCACTACTTCCCGGGGCAGGACCAGGGTGCCTATGTATCCTTCATATTGATCGGTGATGGCCAGGGGCTGGTCAAAGAGGTGGAGTACGGTCAAGGGGCCGGTCTTTTCACCTTTGGCAAACCGGGAAGTGTTTTCCAGCGTGTCGATGGCGGCTCCCCAGACGGTGATATCCTTGATGGCTATGGCATGGCGGAAATCGTCCCAGGTGTAGGTTTTGTCATTGATCAGCCGGAGAACACAGTTTTCCAGAAACCGGGCCACTCCGGGTCGGGCGTAGATCCGCCCGAATCCGAGAAGCGGGTTGGCCCCCATTTCGGAGGTTTCTCCGGCTTTGGGCATGAGACCTTCGCCCAGGCAGACCATGATGGCGTGATTTTCAGGCAGGGTCCTGGACAGATACCAGAGGCTTTCACTCATGGCGTAGGCGGAAATGGCGTCGGCGTCTTTTTTCACCTGGTTGAGCTCTTTTTTCTCCAGTCCGGCCCCTTCGCCGAACCGGCCGAAAAGTCTGGTTCCCAGTGCAGTCACCGCCGATGTCATGGCCAGCATGCGTTCGGTGCGATGATCCACAAAGGAAATGGTATCATTCAGCTCGTCATTCGATTGCCCTTTGATCCATTCAATTCGGACATCTTCCAGCCAGAGATGGAGTCTTCCGAGTATGGGACGGGTATCAAAGGCCCATTGCGCGATCAGGTTCTTTTTTTTCAAATCTGTGTTGATCATGACGCCTATCCATTTTGTTGGGAGTTTGATTCAATTCCTTATCATTTAGAGATAAATAGGAAAAGAAAATTTTAAAGAAAATCAAGCCGTGGGGCATGATGAAGCGGATCGGCCGGGAATCAATGATGAATTGTGCAGGTGGATACCCATTGACCGGCCAACAGTTTTATACTAAATGGATTGAACCGCTCCGGCGGCGTTCACCTGCTTGAGTGTCGTCGAGTTTGGTTCAGGGGAAGTACACGGAACCATAAAATGGAAAAAGGATTTTCAGGTGAAGCCGAAACCCCTTGATGCTGTTGGCTGGGTGACTAGGATTCGAACCTAGATTGACGGAGTCAGAGTCCGTAGTCCTGCCGTTGGACGATCACCCAGCAAGCCGGTCGGTGAAATGATGGATGGCTTATATATCAAGACCGGCATTTAGTCAAGGATTATTCTGGTGTTAAAGGGACTGCGGATTTATGCGTATGGAGCTGATGAGTACGGAAAAACAACTGAAATTATCATCACTAGAAAAGCGGCTTGAAGCATGGCCGTCCATGGGTCTTGCATTTTCCGGAGGTGTTGACAGTCACTTCCTCCTGGCGGCGGCTAAACGGATCCGGCCCGAGAAGCTGATCGCTTTTACGGTGGATTCTGTTTTGATTCCGGAAACGGAACGGATACAGGCTGAATCGCTTGCAAAGGCACTTGACGTGCATCATATCTGCCTGAAGGTGGATATCCTCAGCCATGAACGCGTGGTTCGGAATGCCGAAGATCGTTGCTATCATTGTAAATATCAGATGTTTTCACTCATCAGGGAAAGAGCGGCGGAATTCGGTATCCGATTCTTGCTGCATGGGGTGAACCGGGACGATCTGAATGAGTTTCGGCCGGGGCTGAAAGCCGCCGAAGAATTGGGTTTTCTGTCGCCTCTGGCGGATGACGGATGGACCAAGAAAGATATCCGGGAAGTTTCGCGTGCGCTTGAACTGGAGACCTGGAACAAACCGTCCCAATCCTGCCTTGCCACCCGGATCCCCCATAACAGACGCATCGATGCCCGGGACCTCATTCGAGTGGAACGGGCGGAAACCTTTGTCAAGAGCCTGGGTTTTTTTCAGGTGCGGGTGAGGTGCGACGGGACCGGCGCCATTATGCAGGTGGATCCGGATCAGTTGCTCCTGCTTCAATCGGGCGATATCGCGAAGCGGATAGTATCCGCTCTGATGGAAATGGGATTCGATTCGGTCAAAGTGGATCCGGACGGTTACCGAACGGGAGGATGACGGCGGATGGCGGTGGGATGTCCGCCCGCATCTCCATGGGCGGAATACCTGGGCGAAAGCCGCAGTCGCCAGCCAAGCGAAAGCGGCCTTCGATTCGGTGTCTGGTTGGATTATCGGTTTTGAATTTCCAGGTCGTTGAAAAAATATTTGATTTCAAAAGCGGCTGTTTCAGGGGCGTCCGATCCATGAACGACATTTTTTTCAATGTCGGTGGCATAGTCTCTCCGGATTGTGCCTTCTTTGGCGTCTTTGAAATTGGTGGCGCCCATCAGCTCCCTGTTCTTTGCGATGACGTCGTCTCCTTCCAGAACCATGACCACAATGGGACCGGATGACATGAAATCCGTCAGGCTGTCGAAAAAGGGGCGTTCTTTGTGAACCGCGTAAAACCCCTGAGCCTGAACTTTGGATAAATGAATCATTTTCATGGCGGCGATTCGAATCCCATTGGCTTCAAATCGCCGGATGACTTCACCGATGACATTTTTTACAACCCCGTCGGGCTTGATGATCGACAATGTTCTTTCCATAGCCTTTATCCTTTCAGTTAATAATATTGAAAACGGGCTTGAAAACTATCATGGATGCATATTATAAGTCAAGATGCGTCCAAATGAGGACCATCGATCGGTTAAAAAAATGAAAGCTGCAAGTTGTATGAAAATTCTGAAAATAGGCGTAACGGGTTCGGCCGGTTCAGGGAAAAGTCTTGTCTGTAAAAGACTTGGGGAGTTGGGGCTTGTTACCCTGGATTGTGATATCATTGCGCGGCAGGTGGTGGAACCGGGAGAGGCCGGGTTCAAAGATATTGTGGGCCTGTTCGGCAGCCGGGTTCTGTCGGATCAGGGTGGTCTGGACAGGGCGCGGTTGCGAAATATTCTGTTAAATGATCCGGGTGCGCGAAAAAAAATCGAAAGCGTTCTACATCCGAAAATTCTGGAACGGATGAACCTCGCTATAGACTCTGCGGATTATGGGAGTCTGAAGGCGGTTGCCGTGGAAGTGCCCCTTTTGTTTGAATCCGGTATGGATGCCTATTTTGATGTGACCCTGGCGGTCGTGGCCGAGAATCAGGCGCTTGTGGAAAGGGTTTCCCGACGGGACGGCGTGTCTGAAAACGATGCCGGGAAAATGCTGGCTCTTCAGATGACCCAGGCGGAAAAAATGAGCCGGGCCGACCATGTGATTTTTAACAACGGAAGTCTGCCGGAGCTATCAAAAGCGGTGGATCTGGCCTTTGCTGAAATCCAAAAAGAATTCTTGACAACCTGAGGCTTTTGCCTTATTTATCAGAAACCGTTAACCCTTTTTTCAACTATCCGTCTGTAATTCCATATCATTTTTGGCTTTCGGACTTCAAAAAGGTGCATTTCAAAGTAGATTTCAGCCTGTAAGGACAATCCATAAAAACTCGGGAGAATGAATGAATCTTGTAGAATTGAATAAGATGAAGATCAGTGAACTGACCAAGCTTGCCAAAGAGTACAATATACAGGGCATCGGCGGACTTAAGAAACAGGAATTAATTTTCGCCCTGCTCCAGGCCAATATTGAAGAAAGTGGTCAAATTTACGGCGAAGGCACGCTTGAAATTCTCCCGGACGGATTCGGTTTTTTGAGAGCACCCGGTTATAATTATCTGCCCGGCCCCGATGATATTTATGTGTCACCGTCTCAGATCAGGCGATTCAATCTCCGAACCGGGGACACCATTTCCGGCCTGGTACGGCAGCCGAAAGATTCCGAAAGGTATTTCGCCCTGCTGAAAGTCGAGGCCGTCAATTTCAAAAATCCCGAACTGGCTGCTGAAACCATTCTTTTTGACAACCTTCTGCCGCTTTATCCGGATCGCAAAATGAATCTCGAATGTGAATCCGACAACTATTCCATGCGGGTCATCGATCTCATGTCCCCCATCGGATTCGGGCAGCGCGGCCTGATCGTCTCTCCGCCCAAAGCCGGCAAAACCATGCTGCTTCAGAATATCGCCAACAGCATGATCAAAGCTCACAAAGACATCATTCCCATGATCGTTCTCATCGACGAGCGGCCGGAGGAAGTGACCGACATGATGCGGTCGGTCAAGGCGGAAGTTATCAGTTCGACCTTTGACGAACCGGCCGAGCGCCATGTCCAGGTCGCTGAAATGGTTATTGAAAAAGCCAAACGAATCGTGGAGCAGGGCCATGATGTGGTGATTCTGCTGGACAGCATTACGCGTCTGGCAAGAGCTTACAACTCGGTGATGCCGCCGTCGGGCAAAATTCTGTCCGGTGGTGTGGATTCCAACGCCCTGGACCGCCCCAAACGGTTTTTCGGAGCCGCCAGAAACATTGAAGAAGGCGGAAGCCTTACCATTATTGCGACAGCTCTGGTGGATACGGGCAGTCGAATGGATGAAGTCATATTCGAGGAATTCAAGGGGACTGGCAACATGGAATTGGTCCTGGACAGAAAACTGGCGGACAAAAGAATTTTCCCGGCCATTGATATCAATAAATCCGGCACCCGGAAAGAAGAGTTGCTGCTTGAACCAATGGTTCTGAACCGGGTATGGATTTTAAGAAAACTACTGTCCAGTTTAAATTCTGTAGACAGTATGCAGTTTTTACTTGAAAAAATGCAAGGAACAAAGGATAATAAAGAGTTTCTTGATATGATGAATTCATAGAACAAAATGATGGCAGGCCTGAATTCGGGCCACAAAAAAGGAGTTTTAAAGGAAATGAAAAAAGAAATCCATCCGGATTATAAAAAGACAACAGCCTCCTGTGCCTGCGGCGCAACTTTTGAAATCGGTTCCACAAGAGAGAATATAAAAGTGGAAATCTGTTCCCAGTGCCATCCCTTTTTTACCGGAAAACAGAAACTGGTTGACTCTGCGGGAAGGATCGATCGATTTAAAAAGAAATATGCAGGGTTTGACGCGGCGAAAATGATATAGCGCTTCCCAACTATCCGCACATTTAAAAAAGGGGTCTTTTCATAAAGAACCCCTTTTGAGTTCCAGGTTATGATAGAAAAATTAAAAGGCATTGAAGAGCGCTACATAAAGGTTGAACAGCTTTTAAGCGACCCCGCCGTCATCCGTGACCAGAAAAAATATCAGGAATACCTGATCGAACACGGTGAGCTCAACAAGATTGTCCCGGTGTTCAGGGAATATGAGGATTTTCTGCGTCAGCTCAAAGAGGCCAAAGATCTGCTTAAGGATGCCGATCCCGAAATCCGATCCATGGCAAGGGAAGAAATCCCGGAACTTGAGGACAAAATCGCGGAATACAAAACCAGGATAAATCTTCTGCTCATGCCCAAAGATCCCCGGGATGACAAAAACGTCATTCTTGAAATCAGGGCCGGAACCGGCGGGGAAGAAGCGGGTATATTCGCCGGTGATCTGTTCAGAATGTATTCAAGATATGCCGAAGGAAGAAACTGGGGCATGGAAGTGATTGAAAAAACGGATTCCAGTTCCGGCGGGTTCAAGGAGGTCGTTTCTCTTGTCAAAGGGAAAGGGGCTTTCAGTTGTTTCAAGTATGAAAGTGGAACCCATCGGGTCCAGAGGGTCCCGGAAACCGAAGCCCAAGGCCGGATTCATACATCGGCAGTGACGGTTGCCGTTCTTCCCGAAGCCGAAGATATCGATATCGATATCAATCCGGCTGATATAAAAGTGGATGTTTTCCGGTCTTCAGGACCCGGGGGGCAGTCGGTCAATACAACGGATTCGGCCGTTCGGGTGACTCATGTTCCCACCGGTGTGGTCGCGACCTGTCAGGACGAAAAATCCCAGCATAAAAACAAGGCAAAAGCGATGAATGTGCTTAAAGCCAGGCTCTTGGACGCAAAAATCAGGGAAGAAGAGGAAAAACGGGCGGCCGACAGAAAAGGACAGGTGGGGACCGGCGACCGGAGCGGCCGTATTCGGACCTATAATTTTCCCCAGGGGCGGATGACGGACCATCGTATCGGGCTGACCCTCTACAAGTTGGACAGCATTATGGAAGGTGACATCCAGGATATCATCGACGAGCTGAAAACGTATTACCAGGCCCAGGCATTAAAGGAAATTGACTGATTGGACCATCCATAAGGTGCTCGCCTGGACGCAATCCCACTTCAAAGACCATTCCATTGACAGTCCACGCTTGACGGCTGAGATTCTGCTGGCGCACTCTCTCAACCTGAAGCGGCTGGACTTGTATCTCAATTACGATCGCCCCCTCCAGCAAAACGAACTTGCGGCGTTTAAAAAACTGATCCGCAGAAGACGGTTTCGTGAGCCCGTGGCCTATATTACCGGTCAAAAAGGGTTTTTTGAATCGGATTTTAAAGTGGGCCCCAATGTATTGATTCCCCGACCGGAAACGGAAATTCTGGTTGAAACGGCATTGCGGACGTTACGTTCGGCGTCTGAAACTGAAACCGCCGGACCGCTGAAGGTCCTGGAGTTGGGGACTGGTTCCGGCGCCATTGTCGTTTCTCTGGCAAAAGCTGAGCCGCATCATTGCTATGTGGCAGGCGATATTTCATTCGCAGCTCTGACTGTAGCCGCTGGAAATGATGCCCGGATTGCCGGAGGCAAAATCCATTTTTTCGTAGGCGATTGGTTTTCCCCATTGAAAAGCGGATCGGCATTCGATCTGATTGTTTCGAACCCGCCGTATATCCCAGCCGAGGATATTCAGACCCTTGAACCGGAGGTCAAATCGCATGAACCGATACTCGCTCTTGACGGCGGCCGGGACGGGCTGGACTGTTTCCGGGACATACTGGGTAATGCCCACAGCCGACTGTCATCGGGCGGAACCATTCTGCTGGAAATGGGGTTTGATCAGCGGGCGGGGATCGAGACTCTATTCCGGTCTTGTCCTGAGTATGAATCTATTGATTTCATAAAGGATCTATCCGGCCATGACCGGGTGGTGAAGATTAAAAAATCAATTGATAAAAATAAGAGGGTCTGATATATAAACCAGGTTTTTTAAGCAGGAAAAACACACATTCAGGGACCTGGAAATCAGGTGCTTTAATACGGTAAAGTCGAGTTCCGGGGTGGATCTGAATGGTGGAATAAACCATTAACGAATTGGAGAATTCATGGCTTACATTACAATCCGAGAACTTCTGGAAGCGGGTGTCCACTTCGGACACCAGACCAAACGATGGAATCCGAAAATGAAAAAATATATTTTCGGAGCAAGAAACGGCATTTACATTATTGATCTTCAGCAGACCGTAAAAATGTTCAAAAAAGCCCATGATTTTGTCAGGGATATGGCCGCAGATGGTCAGGATCTGCTCTTCGTGGGAACCAAAAAGCAGGCCTCTGAAGCTATTTATGAAGAAGCGGGCCGCGCAGGACAGTTTTATGTTCAGAACCGTTGGCTGGGAGGGATGCTGACCAATTTTCAAACCATCAAAAACAATATTTCACGGTATCATTTTTACAACTCCATTGAAAATGACGGGACCCTTGAAAATTATCCGAAAAAAGAGCAGGCCAAGATGCTCAAGGAAAAGGACAAACTGGAATTCGCGATTGGCGGAATCAGTGAAATGAAAAAACTTCCAGGCGCCATTTTCATCATCGACCCCAAAAACGAAGCCATTGCCGTCAAAGAAGGCAAGCGGCTCGGTATTCCCATTGTAGCGGTTGTGGATACCAACTGCGATCCCGATGATATTGATTATGTTATCCCGGGAAATGATGACGCCATCAGATCTATCAGGCTTTTCACTTCCCGCATTGCCGATGCCTATATCGAGGGGCGGGCACTTTATGATGAAAAGATCCGTGCCGGCTCCGACAAAACCGGAATGGAAGACGACAAGGGCTTCGCGGGAGAAAAGGTAGGGATCGAGGTGCTTTCGGATGGAACGGATGGTCCTGTAGTTGAAAAAATTAAACGAAGAACCGCTTCAGTCGAAGAAACATTGGATGAAATGGAGTAAGGATAAGGAGTAAAAAAATGGCGCAAATTTCCGCAGAGATGGTGAAAGAACTTCGTGAAGCTACCGGTTCGGGTATTATGGACTGCAAAAGAGTCCTTGCCGAGGCAGACGGAGATATGGACAAGGCCGTGGATCTTTTGAGAAAAAAAGGCCTGGCCAAGGCGGCCAAAAGGGCAGGCCGATCGACATCCGAAGGTATGATCTGCTCCTATATCCATACCGGGGCCAAGCTGGGCGTTCTGGTCGAGGTGAACTGCGAATCCGATTTCGTGGCAAAAACAGAGGATTTTCAGAATTTTGCCAAGAACATTGCCATGCACATTGCGGCAGCTAATCCAGCCGGTTTGAACCCTGAAGACGTGGATCCGAAAATTGTCGAAAAAGAACGTGAAATTTATCGGGCCCAGATGCTTGAAGAGGGAAAACCCGCCAACATCATCGACAAGATCGTTGAAGGGAAAGTGGAAAAGTTTTACAAGGACGTTTGCCTGATGAGTCAGCAGTATGTAAAGGATCCTCAGATGACCATCAGTGATGTGTTGAAGGAAACCATCGGCAAGATCGGTGAAAATATCCAGATCAAACGCTTTGCCCGCTTCAAGATAGGAGAATAATGCCTTGAGCAACGATCCGGAATTCAAACGGATTTTGATCAAGCTGAGTGGAGAGGCCCTGATGGGAAATCAGGGCTTCGGCATTACGCCTGAAATGATCCAGTATGTGGCTGAGGAAATTGCCAAGGTTTATCGCCTGAATGTCGAAATCGCCATTGTCGTGGGCGGCGGCAATATTTTCAGAGGGGTCGCCGGCAGTTCGGCCGGAATGGATCGGTCATCCGCGGATAACATGGGGATGCTGGCAACCGTGATCAACAGCCTGGCTTTGTGTGACGCCCTTGAAAAACGGGGTGTGCCCACTCGGGTTCAGTCGGCCATCCGTATGGACCAGATCGCTGAGCCGTTTATCCGAAGAAAAGCCATTCGTCATCTGGAGAAAGGCCGAGTGGTCATCTTCGCCGCTGGAACAGGAAATCCTTATTTCACGACCGATACGGCAGCGGTTTTAAGAGCTCATGAAATAAAAGCGGATATCCTGTTCAAGGCGACCCAGGTGGACGGTGTGTATGACAAAGATCCGGTGGTGCACGATGATGCGGTCATGTTTGATGAAATCTCCTACATGCGGGTGATCGAAAAGCAGCTCCACGTCATGGATATGACGGCCATTTCCCTTGCCATGGAACAGGATCTGCCGCTTCAGGTTTTTGACTTGCACAGAAAAGACAATATTTACAAGGCTGTATTGGGGTTGGAAAATATCGGTACTCGGATTTATAACAAATAGGCAACCGTTTAGTGTAAGGACATAATTGTTATGATTAATGAAGTACTAGAAGACAACAAAGAAAGGATGCTAAAATCTGAAAAGGCTTTTGAAAAAGAACTGTCAAAAGTGAGAACCGGAAGGGCTTCCCAGAACATGATGGATGGCGTGAAAGTGGATTATTACGGCACGCTGACTCCTTTGCCCCAAATGGCCACCGTGTCCATTCCCGAAAGCCGCATGATTACCGTGAAACCTTGGGATGTGAGCGTGATCAACGAGGTGGAAAAAGCGATACTTAAGGCAAACCTCGGACTGACACCCGCCAACGACGGTAAAATCATCCGGATTTCCATTCCCCCGCTTACCGAAGAGCGCAGAAGGGAAATCGCTAAAAGCGCGGCAAAGATCTGTGAAGAATACAAAGTCGCTATTCGAAATATCCGCCGGGATTCCAATGAAATGATCAAAGATCTTCAGAAAGAAGGCGATATTTCAGAGGATGAAAGCTTCAAGGCCCAGAAACTGATCCAGGACGCCACGGATGCGCATATCAAAAAGTTAGACGACATTTTTGCCCGAAAAGAAAAGGAAATCCTTGAAGTCTGACTTAGCAAAGGAAGCGTCGATTGATTCGAAGACGCTTCCCTCCCATGTCGCCATCATAATGGACGGCAATGGCCGGTGGGCCAGACAGCGATTGCTGAACCGGGTGAAAGGGCATGAGCAGGGATCCCGTATCGTTCGGGAAATCGTTAAGGTCGCCGGAGAGATGGGTGTCCCCATACTGACTTTGTATGCCTTTTCAACTGAAAACTGGGCCAGGCCCGAATCAGAGGTCAAAGCCCTGATGATGCTCCTGAAAAAATTTATCGTCAATGAACGGGACGAACTTCATCAGAACAGAATACGCCTGAATGTGATCGGTCAGATTCACAAACTGCCCGCTGATGTCCAACAGGAGATCGAGGCCACACTTGCCATGACCCGGCACAACGAACGGATGATCCTGAATCTGGCCCTGAGTTACGGAGCGCGTCAGGAGTTGACGATGGCCATGCGTGGGATCGCTGAAAAAATAGCGTCCAGGGCCATCTCCCCCGAGGACGTGACGGAAGATTTGATTTCCGACCATCTTTACACACGGCAGATGCCGGATCCGGATTTAATCATCCGGACCAGCGGTGAGTACCGCCTCAGTAATTTTCTTCTCTGGCAGGCCGCATATTCTGAATTGTATATTTCTCCAACTCTGTGGCCGGATTTTACAAAGGACGAATTCATTCAAATCCTGATCCAGTATCAAAACAGGGATCGCCGGTTCGGCAGGGTGTCATGCAGCACATCAAGCGATGGGTAACCGCCCTTTTTCTGGGCCCGTTGCTTTTGTGGATTTTGATCAAGGGCAATATCGTGCTGGTGGGAATCCTGCTGGCCGTTGTCGCCTTTCTGTCCATGCGGGAATATCTGAGAATCGTTTTTGCCGATCCTCAGAAACCGGTCTCTAAAACCATCTCTATCATATCCCATGTCATATCGGTCATTCTGATAGTGGCCGCCTGCATGGGATCCTGGGAAGTTCTGTTTCTGATTCCGCCCCTTAGTCTCATCGCTTTGTCCATATTCGTGGTGGCCCGTTTCCCTTCAGATCCTTCTGTTTTCGACACCATCTCCAGACAAGTCCTCGGGGTTGTCTATATCCCGATGCCGCTTAGTCTGCTGGTTTTAATTCGGCAAATCCCGGGCGGGACCCTTTGGATCATCTGGCTGCTGATCGTCATTTTCGCCAATGACACCGGGGCCTTTTACAGCGGCAAATTTTTCGGGAAACGGTTTCTGGCGCCCAACATCAGCCCGAAAAAAACCATCGAGGGCTCTGTCGGCGGCATCATTGTATCCATGACGGCCGGATTCATTTTTTGCCGCATTTTTTTCCAGGATCCGTTTCTTTCGTTTCTGGCTGTACCCGGTGCCTTGATGCTGGCCGTTGCCGGCCAGATCGGGGATTTGTTCGAATCGGCCATGAAACGGGTTTCGCACATCAAGGATTCCGGAAGGATTCTCCCCGGTCACGGCGGAATGCTGGACCGGATCGATGGGTTGCTCCCGGCCATTCCCGTTTTGTACGCCTATCTGGCATTTGTCCTATGAAGACTTTATCCATTCTCGGGTCGACCGGATCCATCGGTACCAGCGCCCTTGATATCGTCAGGATGCATCCGGACCGCTTTACGGTAAAAGCCATGACGGCGGCTACCAACACGAGGCTGCTTGCCGACCAGATCCGGGAATTCAAGCCTGAGACGGTCGCGGTGATCGACGAGGGCAAAGCTCATGAATTGTCCCGGTCGCTCAAAAACGGGTATCGTCCCGAGATTTGGTTCGGTGAACAAGGCTATATCGAGATCGCATCTCTCAACAATACGGATACGGTGCTTCTGTCCATGGTGGGGGCGGCCGGTCTCAAACCGGCACTTGCCGCCATTGATGCGGGCAAAACAATCGCCCTGGCCAACAAGGAAACCCTTGTTATGGCAGGCGAAATAATCATGTCAAGGGCCAGGGACAAAGGCGTTTCCATCCGACCTGTGGACAGCGAGCACAGCGCCATTTTCCAATGTCTGCAAGGAAACCGGAAAAAAGATGTCAGCAGACTGTTTCTGACCGCTTCGGGCGGACCTTTCAGAAAAAAAAACATTCATGAATTCAAAACAATTTCATTGAAAGAGGCCTTGGACCATCCCACCTGGTCCATGGGGCGGAAGATCACCATCGATTCAGCCACATTAATGAACAAAGGCCTTGAGATCATCGAAGCCCATCACCTTTTCGGCGTTTCCCCTGATGCCATCGAGGTGGTCATCCATCCCCAGAGCATCGTTCATTCCATGGTCGGATTCAAGGACGGTACCGTCATGGCACAGATGGGCCGGCCGGATATGAAAGGCGCCATCGCCTACGCTTTATCAGGTCCTGAGCGAATGGCCCTGAAAATGGATTTTCCGGATTTCAGCACCATCGGTTCTCTGATTTTTGAAAAACCGGATACAGACAAATTTCCCTCCCTATTATTCTCTTTCGAAGCCTGCCGCCGGAAAGGAACGTTGCCGACCGTCCTGAATGCCGCCAATGAAGTTGCGGTGAACGCTTTTCTGGAAGAAAAGATAGGTTTTGAGGATATTTTCAGGCTGATTTCCAGGACAATGGAACATCATACACGGATTGACAATCCCGACCTATCTAGTATTATTGAAGCGGACAACTGGGCCCGGGACAAAGCGAACTCCCTGATTTAAAAAGAGGTTTTATGGGACATTCTCTCATTGCGTTTATTATTGTAATCGGTATCCTTGTTTTTATCCATGAATTCGGGCACTTTATCGCTGCACGATGTTTCGGAGTGGGTGTGGACGTGTTTTCTCTGGGATTCGGTCCCAAGCTCCTGAAAAAAAAAGTGGGGCGCACCCAGTATTGCCTGTCCGCCATTCCTTTGGGGGGGTATGTCAAAATGGTGGGTGAAGAGCCGGGGGCGGATCTGGCTTCTGAAGATCGACATTTGTCCTTCACGCATAAAAACCTGATCAGAAAAAGTCTGATTGTGGCGGCCGGGCCGTTTTTTAATTTTTTTCTGGCCATTTTCCTGTTTTACGTACTTTACCAGTTCTCCGGCCTTTATTTGTCCCGCCCCATAGTGGGACAAATTGTGGAAGACACTCCGGCGGCCGCGGCCGGTTTGAAACCGGGGGATATCATCCGGGAAATCAACCGTACCCGGGTTGAATCTTTTGAAGACGTGTCAGAGATCATCACTTCGGGTAAGGGCCAAATCCTGAACATTCTTTTCGAACGCCGGGGTGAAATAATGGAGATCCGCCTGACGCCGGTTCTGTCCCCCGGCAAGAATTTGTTTGGAGAAAGTGTTGAAAAATACGTCATCGGGATTGTGGGAAGTGGAGAGGTTTACAATGTCCCCCTCAACCCGTTTCAGGCCATGGGGCGTGCCGTCGGCGATACATGGGGATTGATCGAGCTCACTCTGCTGTCCATCGTGAAAATGATCAAGGGAACCATTTCCGCCAACAACCTGGGCGGTCCCATCATGATCGCCCAGATGGCGGGAGAGCAGGCCAGGGCCGGGATCATGAACTTCGCCTGGTTTATCGCGCTTCTGTCGGTCAATCTGGGGATCATCAACCTTTTCCCCATTCCGGTGCTGGACGGTGGCCACCTTCTGTTTTTTGCCGTTGAGGGGATTACCGGAAAACCGGTCAGTGAAAAAATGCGTGAAACTCTGATCCGGTTCGGTGTGGCCGTTCTGGTGGCATTGATGGTATTTGTTTTCTATAACGACATTGTCAGAATGTTCAATGGTGGATGATGATATGATTGCCTGTATTGAAACAGCCCTTAAAAAGGAGCTCAGGGATGCCGAAGGCCAGGCCCTGATCAGAAAGGCCGGATCTTATTTCGGTATGACCATTCAGGATGTACGATGCATTCATATCGTGACCATCGAATCCGATCTCGACCCTGAACAGCTCCAGCGCGTGAAAGATGAAATTCTGACCAACCCCGTCACCCAGGTGTCCAGCCTTTCACCGCTGGATATCGCCTTTGACTGGTGCATCTGGGTCGGTTTTCGGCCCGGGGTCCGGGATAACCCAGGCGCCACGGCCATGGAAGCCGTTCAAGACCACATCGGGAAGATGTTCAAGCCAAGTGAGGGTGTCTATACCTCTCGTCGGTACTGTCTGAAAGCTGAAAACCTGACGCGGACGGATGTCGAAAAACTGGCGTCTGAGTTTTTGGCAAACAGCATCATACAGCAGTACCGGATATTCTCCGCCGATCAATGGGACAAAATCCGGGGAGCGGATGTCAAGCCGGCTCGGGTCATCCTTGATCATGCCCCCTGTTTGAGTCTGATTGACATCGATTCCGACCGGACCCTGGCAGCCATATCCGACGAGCGGAACCTGGCCTTGAATCCGAGAGACATTCCCGTTATCCGGGCCTATTTTCTTTCCGAAGAAGTCCTCTTGTCCAGAAAAACGGTCGGGTTGTCCAAGCCCACGGATCTTGAGCTGGAATATATTTCCCAGGCCCGGAGCGATCATTGCAATCACAATACTTTCAGGGGGATCTTCCGATACACGGATGCTTCTTCCGGAGAAGAAACCATTGAAAACAGTCTTTTCCGAACCTATATCCAGGAACCCACCCTGAAGCTCAAGGATCAAAAGGACTGGGTGGTGTCGGTTCTATGGGATAACGCCGGGATCGGCCGATTCGATGAAGGCAACAATTATGTTATTACCGGGGAAACTCACAATTCCCCTTCCAATATGGAAGCCTACGGCGGCGCCATAACCGGCATCGTGGGAGTTTACCGCGATCCAATGGGGACGGGTCTGGGATCCCGGCTGTTCATGGGCAGTTTCGGTTTCTGCGTGGGGGATCTGAACTATGACGGTCCTCTCAAGCCGCCTCTGCATCCCCGGCGGCTTCTGGACGGCGTTATCGAAGGCGTCAGAGACGGGGGCAACAAGAGCGGCGTTCCCACCACTTTCGGACAGACGCTGTTTCATTCCGGATATATGGGAAAGAGCCTGGTGTTCGTGACGGCCCTGGGCATCATGCCCGACCGGGTGATGGGACGGCCCAGCCATGAAAAGACGACATCCCCGGGAGATCTGATCATCATGAGCGGGGGAAGGGTCGGGAAAGACGGGATTCACGGCGTAACCGCCTCTTCGGAAAGCTATTCCGAAAATACGCCGGCCGGCCATGTTCAGATCGGGGATCCTTATACCCAGAAAAAAATGCATGATTTCCTGCTCATCTGTCGGGACGAGGGGTTGATCCGGTACATTACGGATAACGGCGGCGGCGGGCTGTCCTCTTCCATCGGCGAGTCCGCGCGACTGTCCAACGGCTGCGTGGTCCGTCTGGACAAGGTCCCCTTGAAATACGAGGGGCTGGATATGTGGGAAATCTGGGTGTCGGAGTCCCAGGAACGAATGACCATCGCGATCCGGCCTGAACACCTGGAACGATTCATGGCACTGTCCGCCGAGCATGAGGTGGAAAGTACGGTCATCGGGGAGTACACGAATACCGGAAAGCTGCACATCACATACAAAGACAGGACCTGTGCCTATGTGGACATGGACCTTCTGGACAAAGGATTTCCGGCCTGGGAATTTGACGCAATCTGGATTTCTCCGGAAATGAGGGGGATGACGGAGCCGGTGATCAGCACTCCGTCGGATTTTAACGCACTTCTGCTCAATATGCTGGAAAGGCCCAATATCGCTTCCAAGGAATGGATCATCCGGCAGTATGATCACGAAGTTCAGGGCGGATCCGTGATCAAACCGCTGGTGGGGGTCAAACACAATATTCCGTCCGACGCCTGCGTGACCCGTCCCATACTGTCCTCCCAACGGGGTGTGGCTTTCGCTCAGAGCCTTCTGCCCTGGTATTCACGAATCGACGCCTATCACATGATGGCCTGCACCATCGATGAAGCAGTTCGACGGCTTCTGGCCGTGGGTGCAGATCTGGATCATATCGGCGGAGTGGATAATTTCTGCTGGCCCAATATCCAGTATGATCCCCGGAAAAATCCGGACGGGAAATTCAAGGCGGCGCAACTGGTGCGTGCCTGTCGAGCCTTGAAAGATGCCTGTGAGAAATACGGCATTCCCTTGTTGTCCGGCAAGGACAGCATGTACGTGGACGGTTATCTGGAAGGGGCCTTTGGAGAGCGGATCAAGGTCTCGGCTCTGGAAACCGTCCAGTTTTCGGCCACGTCCGTCATCCGAGATGTTTCCCGATGTGTGACAATGGATCCCAAGGCACCCGGCGACCTGATCTATGTTTTGGGTGAAACCGCCAATGAAATGGGAGCCTCCGAATATTACGAAATGTTCGGCCAGGTCGGCGCCAATGTGCCCAGGGTGGATTTCGATCGCTTCAATGTGGTTTATAAAGCCTTGCAGATTGCCGTGGAAAATGATCTGGTGGCTTCGTGCCATGCTGTGTCCAGGGGAGGGCTTGGCGTTCATCTGGCCTATTCGGCCATGGCCGGGGGTATGGGTATGGAGGTGGACCTGACCGCTCTGCCGGTGAATACGGATCGAGGGCCCCTATATCCGGAAACCCTATTGTTTTCAGAATCGGCCGGTCGACTGATCGTGACCCTGGCGCCTCAAAACAGAGCGGTTTTTGAAAAGCTGTGTAAAGGCATCGCCTTGGGATGCATCGGTCAGGTTCTCGATCAGCACCAGCCTTTGATCATCAAGGGCAAAAACCACCTAAAATTAGTGGATCTGCCCGTCTCATCCATTGAAACCGCATTTCAAAAGACCTTCGGAGACATGCTATGAAAAAGGTGAACGCACTGATATTGACCGGTTTCGGATTGAACTGCGATGAGGAGACCGCCCATGCGTTCAAGTCGGCCGGTGCCGTCCCACATAAAGTCCATATCAACGCCCTGGTATCCGGAAGGGTCCGGCTGGACGGATTTCAGATTCTCGCTTTCGGCGGCGGATTTTCCTGGGGGGACGACCACGGCGCCGGCGTCATTCAGGCCCTGAAGCTGAAAAACCATGTGGGCGGAGACCTTTTGTCCTTTGTGGATCAGGGCAAGCTCATCATCGGGATATGCAACGGGTTCCAGGCCCTGGTCAACCTCGGTCTGCTGCCGGGTCTGGACAAGGATTACACGCAAAGAACCGTGTCCATCACTTTTAATGACTGCGGAAATTTCCGGGACCAGTGGGTACACCTGGCCGTCAACCCCCATAGCCCCTGTGTGTTCACAAAAGGAATGACTCAGGCCGATTTCCCGGTCCGTCACGGAGAAGGAAAGGTGATTGCCGATCCGGAAATCGTCGAGCAGCTCCTGGCCCGAAACCAGGTGGTGCTTCAATATGCGGATCACCAAGGGAACCCGGCCAATGGGCGCTTCCCTTTGAATCCCAACGGCGCCATGGCCGATATCGCGGGCATATGTGATCCGACAGGCTGCATCTTCGGCCTGATGCCCCATCCTGAAGCCTATATCCATTTCACCAACCATCCTGACTGGCCCCGCCGGGAGGAAATCCTCAAACGTCAGGGAAAATCCTTGAAAGAGGAGATGACCGCCGGCGTCCGTCTTTTCAAAAATGCGGTGGATCACATCCTGACATCCGGTTTTTAACAGCGGCGGACAGACTTGAGACGTTCATTCATCTGAGGAGATCATGCTCGGTACCATTGTTAACAGTCTGGCGATCATTGTCGGCAGCTTGGCCGGCCTTTTGTTCAGAAACGGCATCCCTGAAAAATACAATCAGACCGTCATGCAGGTGCTGGGACTCTGTGTTCTGCTTATCGGCATTAAAGGGGCACTGGGCTCGGATGATCTTCTCATTATCATCGTCAGCTGCGCACTGGGCGCCTTGATAGGTGAATGGATAGGTATCGAGCACTATCTGGAAAAAATCGGAAAATTTCTCCAATCAAAGCTCTCAAGTTCGGCCGGTGGTTTTTCCGCCGGGTTCGTGACCGCTTCCCTGATGTATTGTGTGGGCTCCATGGCCATTGTCGGGTCCCTTGAAAGCGGATTGGCAGGCAACCATGCCACCCTGTTCGCAAAATCCACCATTGACGGCATCGTGTCCGTGATCCTGAGCTCTTCCATGGGTATCGGCGTCATGTTTTCAGCCGTTTCGGTGCTGATCTACCAGGGCGCCATCACACTGGCGGCCGGACTTTTGAAACCCTTGCTGATTCCGGCCGTGGTCAGCCAGATGTCGGCCACCGGCGGCCTACTCATCATCGGCATCGGTCTGAACATGATGCGGGAAAAGAAACTCAAAGTGGGCAACATGCTGCCGGCGGTTTTTCTTCCTCTCATTTATTACATGATCCTCAGGATGATCTCATGAACCGAGATACCGGCGGGAGCTGTCGGTGCGGCGGAACGACATGGAAGATCAGGCCGGCCATTCGGGTCAGCATCTGTTCATGGGCGACCACGGCCGGGGATATTCACTTGTCGGTCAAAGCATTCACGGATGCCGGAAAAAAGTGTCGCGGATCCGAATAAAAGGACGACTATGGAAACCATTGTTCTTTATATCGTTACCATCCTTATCTGGGGTTCGACCTGGCTGGCCATCAAATATCAGCTGGGTTCAGTGGATCCCATGGTATCGGTGGTCTATCGTTTTGCTCTGTCTTCCGTTCTGCTGATGCTGTTCTGTCGCGTCAAGGGGCTTAATCTGAAATTTTCCCTGAAAGAGCATCTGTACATGGCGCTTCTGGGTTCGCTGCTGTTTTCCGTGAACTACTGGCTTGTGTACGTGGCTGAAATCTACCTGACCTCCGGCCTGGTCGCGGTTCTTTTTTCGTCCATCGTTTTTTTGAACATGGCCAATGGGTCGATTTTCCTGGGCATGGTCATTGAACGGAAAATGGTGGCCGGGGCCATCCTGGGGATCATCGGAATCACGGTCATTTTCATGCCTGAAGTTCAATCCTTTGATCTTGCCGACAAAGGGCTGATGGGTATTTTCATCGGATTTATCAGTGTCCTCCTGGCCTCTTTCGGCAATATCACCTCGGCCCGGAATACCAGACACCATATCCCGGTCATCCAGGCCAACGCCTTCGGCATGGGTTACGGGGCCATTCTGCTGATGCTCATCGCCCTGTTCGCGGGAAAAGAATTCACTTTCACCTTTTCTCTTCCCTATGTGGGGTCTCTTTTTTATCTGTCCGTATTCGGATCCATCATCGCCTTTTACACTTACCTGACCCTGATCGGGTCCATCGGTGCGGACAAGGCGTCTTACGCCATCATGGTCGTCCCTGTGGTGGCCCTGATCCTTTCTTCGGCTTTCGAAGGATACGCCTGGAACATTTCCGCTTCCATGGGTCTGGTGCTGGTAGTGGCCGGCAATTCTCTGGCATTGTTCAAGCCCCGGCATAATCACAACTCAACTTTCTGATCTAAATTGAACGATTTTTATAACGGGGCTATGCACTTTACTCCTGATGGCACAACATATAGTATCTCGGAACATGGAGGATTTTCCCATAGAAAACCCCAAGAGGAGGCCAGTAATGCTACCCAATATATTTATCCTGTGTTCGACAGTCGTGGGTTCGTGAAATTCCAAAACACCTGTCAATAGGGGGATACAGCAATCCCAAAAAATGGCGTAGTGCCCACAAAATTTGGGGGTTTTAAAGGGTACCGGTGAAGGACTTCACTCTCTTTGGAATAGATATTTTCAATTTTTTCAGGATATTGCGTTGGGTATGAGTCGGTTCGGTGTATTGTAGTATATGTCCATCTTTATGCGAAAATTTTCCCAGATGAAGACGTTCCAGCTCGGCCCGGACCTTAGGCCAGGTCATGCCGGTCTCCAGTTCTGTCAGCCGGACCAGGAGCAGGGCAAGCCAACAGAGGGTGACATGGGCGCGGATGCGCTCGGATTTCGTGTGGTACACCGGTCTGAGGGACAGGGTCGTCTTCAGGGTCCGGAAGGCCCTTTCTACCTCCATGAGCTGTTTATACCCCAAGGCGACATCCTCAGCAGACAGGCTCTTGTCACTGGTGCTCAGCAGATATTTGCCGTCCAGCTTTTC